>CAWBBP010000006.1:0-200414 GCA_963787055.1 uncultured Actinomycetota bacterium | reverse complement strand
CGCTGGTAGATGAGTGCGCCCGAAGGGATTCGAACCCCTAACCTTCTGATCCGTAGTCAGATGCTCTATCCGTTGAGCTACGGGCGCCGATCTTCAATTGTCGTGGCTGAGCGAGTCAGCCGCGGCGGAGGCGAGAGGATTTGAACCTCCGGTCCCCTTTAAGAGGGACAACTCATTAGCAGTGAGTCCCATTCGGCCGCTCTGGCACGCCTCCTGAACCACCGAGAGCGTACACAGGCCAGATAACCCATGGCAAAGCCGGACCTGGCAGGTCGCCGCGCAGGGACCAGGCCTGACGGACCTCGCCTACTTCGCCGTCACATCGTTAGAGCCCGACGTGCGCCGCGCCATCGAGCACGATCTGCTCACTGAGTACCTCGACGCACTGCGTACCTCGACGCACTGCGCGCGAAATCCGTCCCACGGATGGCGTTTTCTCAAGCCTGGGCCGATTATCGGATACGTCGGCGACGCCTCGGGTGAGGGTTGGCAACTGTTCATCGTTTACTGAGCAATAGCTAGCGTACATACGTTCTAACAAGTAGACTTATGGAGTGAATCTGACCCAGTGGGCACGGCTGCAGGGAGTACACCCGCAGACGGCGTATCGCTGGTTCCGTGAGGGGACCTTGCCGGTTCCCGCGGTGCGGGTGAATTCGCGGTCGGTGTTGGTCTCTCCTGAGTCCGTGATGGCCACCCCGACCACTGCGTTCGGGTTGTACGCGCGGGTCTCGTCACATGACCAGAAGTCCGACCTCGATCGCCAGGTCGCCCGGCTGTCCACTTGGGCGGCGCAAGCCGGCGGCCAGGTGGTGCGTGTTGAAGCCGAGATCGGTTCCGGGATGAACGGCTCACGTTCGAAAGTCCGTCGGTTGCTCGCCGACCCGGCAGTCACCACCGTGGTGGTCGAGCACCGCGACCGGCTGGGGAGGATGAACACCGAGCTGGTGGAAGCTGCGTTGTCGGCGCACGGCCGGCGGCTGGTGGTGCTTGACCACGGTGAGGTCGACGACGATCTGGTGCGCGACATGGTGGAGGTTCTCACGTCATTCTGCGCACGACTGTATGGGCCTAGAAGTGCCCGAAACCGTGCCTTGAAAGCAGTCGGCTGCGCGCAGCGAGACATCGGACCGCAGGCGGTTATCGCCGCGGAATCTGTCGTAGCCCGCCGGGAGAGTGACTGACATGGCGGAATCAGCTGTGCGCGTGGTTGTTAGTCCCACACTGTCAGAGGACCACGACCGCCGTTACGTTGTCGTCGACGCCACCACCGGCGCGATCATCGACGACGCCCCAGGCTACGGGTACAAGACCTCGCAGAACGCCCACCGAGCGCACGCCTATAAGTCCGTGTCACCGGCGAAGAAACGCCAGCGCGAAGGCATCAGGAAGAGTGTCCGCCGTTGGTGCGTCAAGCATTCCGACTTCATGGGCGACATCGAGCAGGCCATGCTCTACGCCATGAAAGATGGCGAAACTTTCACCGAGGCTGACGTCAGCGCACTGCTGAAAGAGCGATCCCTGGAGCCACCATTCACGGTCAAAGAACTGATGAGGCACTGGTGAGTACGGGTAAGCCGTTGCGGAAGATCTCCGATCCGCTGGTCGCCGCGGGACCGTCCGGGTGTCGGTTCCGGACCCGGCTGCATCTGTCCGACACCGAAGCCGCCGCGTTGGTGGAGATCGGTGAGTTCCTCGGTGGTTGTTATCGCCGCGAGCTGGCCGGGCGTGTCCGTTTGGGTCGGATAGACCGTGACGGACATAAGCAATGGCGTGCGACGCGCAAGCAGGCGTTGACGTCGGTGTCGTCGTCACGGTGGGCGGGCGCGATCACACGCGCGGTGGAAGACCAGTACCAGTTGGGAATGCGCGGCTTGGCGGCTCGCGTCGCCGATCTCCATTCTGCGGTCGATGTCCTTGAGAAGCGTTGCTCCCTGCGCCCGGGTGAACTCGCTGACGATGCCGGAGACTCCCGTCGCGGGAAACGTAAACGCGGATACGCCACGGCGTCTGAGAGGTTCGCCAAGACCCGCCGGCTGGCGATCCTGCAGCAGCGACTCGTCGTCGCAGAGCAGGAACTCGCCGCGGGTCGCCCGTCGATCACGATGGGGGGAAAACGGTTGTGGCGCCACCGCGCCAACCTGACCGCGGCGGAGATGGACGAGCAGCAGTGGCGGGATCGGTGGGACGCTGCGCGCATGTTCCTGACCGCTGACGGAGAGACTGGAAAGCCTGGCGGTAACGAGACCATTCGTGTCGATATGCAGGGTCGGTTGCAGGCAAAAGTTCCCGCCGCGCTGGTCGGTAAGTTCGGCGGGCACCTCCAGTTCGCCGCTCGGGTCGGGTTCGCTCACGGTGGGTCTGAGTGGGCTGCGCGGGTCGAGCAGCGCAAGGCGGTGCGCTACGACATCGTTTTCGATCCGCAGCGCGGCCGCTGGTATCTGGATGCGTCCTGGGCGATCACCCCGAAACCGTCCCTCGAACTTGAGGAGCTCCGCGCCGGGCGGGTTCTCGGTGTCGACCTCAACGCGGATCATCTCGCCGCGTGTGTGCTGGATCCTTCGGGCAACCCTGTCGGTGAACCGGTCACGATCGCCCTCGAGGTCAAGAAGTTGCGTGCCTCCCACCGTGACGGGCACCTGCGCACGGCGATCACGGAGCTGCTGAACGTAGCGGAGCGCAATCATTGTGTGGCGGTCGCGGTGGAGAACCTCAACTTCGCCGATTCCCGTGCCACGGATCGCGAAACGCTGGGTCGTGGTGGTCGGGGTAAGCAGTTTCGGCGCATCGTGGCTGGTATTCCCACCGCCAAGTTCCGTGATCGTTTGACCGCGATGGCAACCCGCCGCGGTATTCCGATCATCGGTGTCGATCCCGCTTACACGAGTAAGTGGGGCGATGAGCATTGGCGTAAGCCGTTGCAGCAACAGACTTCCGGAGAGGTCACCCGCCATCACGGCGCGGCGGCCGCTATCGGTAGACGTGGTCTCGGTAAGCCGATCAGGCGTCGGCCGGCAGGACCCCGTACCCAACAGAGGATGGGTGTGGGCACTCCACCGGCCAGACCTGTGAGGATTCCGAGATCGCAGGGAGTCCGGAAAGCCCCGGTCCACCGCCGCGCCCATGAGGCATGTCGGTCCACCGGGCAGCGTCGATCTCCCGCGGCCAAGACCGTTCGGGCCGCAACTGAACAGAACTCACTTCTGCTCAGTGATTAGGAACGGTGAGTTGGCGCCAGGTAGTCCCTCGTCGAGCGAGGAGCACCAACCCTGGCGCTCAAACACCATGCGGCGATGGCATCGGTCCCGCGCGGCTTCCACTACATTTGAGCAATGGCCAATACTGCCAAGTTAGTTGGATACGCGCGCTGCTCTCTGGAGCCGAAGGACCTCGCCGCGCAGCAGCAACGCCTTCGCGAGCTCGGCGTCACCGACGACCAAATCTATTTCGACCAGGGACTGACCGGCACGGACACAGAACGTCCGGGTCTGGAGCAGGCGCTCCGCGCATTGCACGAAGGCGACACGCTGGTGGCGCCGAAGCTGGACCGGCTCGCCCGATCGGTACCCGATGCTTGCGCCATAGGCGAAGACCTCGCCCAGCGTGGCGTCAACTTGTTGATTGGCGAACAGCTGTACGACCGGAACCAACCGATGGGCAAGATGTTCTTCGACATCCTCGATTCCATCGCCGAATTCGAGGTCGACCTGCTCCGGACGCGTTCCCGCGAAGGCCTCAGCGGACTGACGACCGTCCCTGAAACGCTGTCACGTCTCGAGTTTGCGCTGAACAGCCCTCGACGCCACGGCCCGCACCTGGGCGTCGTACTGTGCCAGATCGACGATTTGTGGACAATCGTCGACACCTGGGGGGAGGCCGTCGGAGACGTCGTGCTCGCCAACCTGGCTGTGAGGCTCCGGCAATGCGTACGCCAAGGCGACACCGTTGGACGCTTCGGCTGGGACCAGGCTTTGGTACTTCTTCCGGGGGTTCACGGCCTGGACAATGTCGCCCAGGTCGCGGAGAAGATTCGCTGCCTTGCTGAAGAACCGATCCACCATGCGGCCGTGTCGATCAACGCGACATTGAGCATCGGCGCCACCCTGGCCGTCCCCGGTGAGTCGGTGTCGACGCTTAGGGCGCGGGTGGAAGCGGCGGTGAACGCCGCCAAAGCGGCCGGCGGAAACACCCTTACCTGCGTCTGAATTGCGACGAGGGGGCACCGTCGACGATCTCACGGGAGATCGCCAACAACAGCGTGTGCGGGGACACTTACCGGGCTCATCATCGGTTCGGCGCGAAGTGGCGTGGCGGACGTGAGCCCGGGCCCCGGAACAAGGCGACCATGGCTCATGGCCGCAGAGTCGACCGTGACGCCCTTAGACTTGGCCGAATGACCGCGCGCCTGCGCCCCGAACTGTCCGCGATCCCGGCCTACACCCCCGGCAAAACCGTACCCGGCGCAATCAAGCTGGCCAGCAACGAAACCGTCCACGGCCCGCTGCCGAGTGTCCGGGAGGCCATCGCGGCCGCCACCGAGACCATCAACCGTTATCCAGACAACGGCAACGTCGAACTGCGGGAGCACCTGGCCCGCCACCTCAGCGCCGACGGCGACTTCCCGCCGGAACGGATCGCCGTCGGCTGCGGTTCGGTGAGCCTGTGTCAGCAGTTGATCCAGATCACCGCCACCGTCGGCGACGAGGTGCTCTTCGGCTGGCGCAGTTTCGAGGTGTACCCGCTGCAGGTGCGGGTGGCCGGCGCGACACCGGTTCAGGTGCCGCTGCGCGATCACACCTTCGACCTGGACGCGATGCTGGCCGCGATCACCGAACGCACCCGGCTGATCTTCGTGTGCAACCCGAACAACCCCACCTCCACAGTCGTTGACCCCGACGAGCTGGCCCGGTTCGTGGCGGCGGTGCCGCCGGAGATTCTGGTGGTGATCGACGAGGCCTACGTCGAATACATCCGCGACGGCCTGCTGCCGGACAGCCTGGGGCTGGCCCGCAGCCATCCCAATGTCGTCGTGCTGCGCACCTTTTCCAAGGCCTACGGCCTGGCCGGGCTGCGGGTCGGCTACGCCGTCGGCGACCCAGAGGTCATCACCGCCCTGGGCAAGGTGTACGTGCCGTTCACTTCCAGCAGTATCTCGCAGGCCGCCGCGATCGCATCGCTGAAAGCGGCCGGCGAACTGCTCACCCGCACCGACGCGGTGGTGGCCGAGCGGGAACGGGTCAGCGCCGCATTGGCCGGACTCGGGTACGACGTCCCGGCGTCACAGGCCAACTTCGTCTGGCTGCCGCTAGGCGAGCGCACCGGCGATTTCGCCCGGCAGGCCGCCGAGGCGCGGGTCCTTGTGCGTCCGTACATCGACGAAGGTGCCCGGGTGAGCATCGGCGCTCCGGAAGAAAACGACGCATTTCTGCGTTTCGCCCAACAGTGGGCGGTCAGCTGACCGGCCACTCGGCGCCGGCCCCGGCGACCCGGCCGGTTAGCGTGGGACAAGCAGCAACACTCCATAGGGAGGGATCGGCCGTGGGCAGGATCTATGACAACGTCAGCGAACTGGTCGGCCGGACCCCGCTGGTCCGGCTGAACCGGCTGACTGAGGGTCTGGGTGCCCAGGTGGTCGCCAAACTGGAGTTCTACAACCCGGCCAACAGCGTCAAGGACCGTATCGGCGTGGCCATCATCGACGCCGCCGAGCAGGCCGGTGAACTCCACCCCGGCGGCACCATCGTCGAGGCCACCAGCGGCAACACCGGCATCGCGCTGGCGATGGTTGGCGCGGCCCGCGGTTACAAGGTCATCCTGACCATGCCGGAGACCATGTCGACCGAGCGGCGGGTCATGCTGCGCGCCTACGGCGCCGAAATCGTGCTCACCCCGGGTTCGGAGGGGATGGCCGGCGCGGTGGCCCGGGCCAAGCAGATCATCGCCGAAACGCCCAACGCGATCTCGGCCAACCAGTTCGCCAACCCGGCCAACCCGGCGATCCACGCGGCGACCACCGCCGAGGAGGTCTGGGCCGACACCGACGGCCGGGTCGACATCTTCGTGGCGGGCATCGGAACCGGCGGTACCGTCAGCGGGGTCGGCCATGTCCTCAAGGCCCGCAAGCCGGGTGTCCAGATCGTCGGCGTCGAACCCAAGGACTCCCCGCTGTTGACCGAGGGTCAGGCCGGGCCGCACAAGATCCAGGGCATCGGCGCCAACTTCGTGCCCGAGGTGCTCGACCGTCAGGCCTACGACGAGATCATCGACGTCGAACTCGACGACGCTGTGCGGGTGGCCCGGGACCTCGGTACCGAGGAGGGGATCCTCGGCGGCATCTCCTCCGGGGCGATCATCTGGGCGGCACTGGAACTGGCCAGGCGACCGGAGAACGCGGGCAAGCTCATCGTCGCGATCGTCTGCGACTACGGCGAGCGGTACATCTCGACGGTGCTGTTCGACGATATCCGGGACTGATCGGGTGACACTGCTGTCGCGGTTGCGCGAGGACCTGCACAACGCCCGCCTTCATGACCCGGCATCACGCGGTGATTTCGAGAACGCACTGGTCTACTCAGGTTTGCATGCGATCTGGGCGCACCGACTCGCCCACCGGCTATGGGCGGTGCCGAGCCTGCGTGGCCTCGCCCGCGTCGTCAGCCAGTTGACCCGCTTCCTGACCGGCATCGAGATCCACCCGGGGGCGAGAATCGGCCGGCGGTTCTTCATCGACCACGGGATGGGTGTGGTGATCGGGGAGACCACCGAGATCGGCGACGACGTGATGCTCTACCACGGGGTGACACTCGGCGGGCGCTCCCTGGAGCGGGGCAAGCGCCACCCCACCCTCAGCGACCGGGTCACCGTCGGCGCCGGCGCGAAAGTCCTGGGGCCGGTGCATATCGGGACCGACAGTGCGATCGGCGCCAACGCCGTCGTCACCCAGGACGTTCCGCCGGAATCGATTGCCACCGGGATCCCGGCGGTGGTACGGCCGCGGGCGGCGGCACAGCGGGAGCCACTGGTCGACCCGACGAGCTATATCGATCCGGCGATGTACATCTGACCCTGATCCGGGTCGCCCCCCACCCGGGTCGTAGCCTTCATGGCTATGAGCACGCCGTTTGAATCCCTCGCCGTCGAGATCATGGACAACGTCGCCCGGGTCACCCTGCTCGGCCCCGGCAAGGGCAACGCCATGGGCCCGGCGTTCTGGGCCGAGATGCCGACGGTGTTCGGCGAACTCGACGCCGACCCGGAGGTGCGTGCGATCGTGCTGACCGGATCGGGCAGGAACTTCAGCTACGGCCTGGATCTTCTCGCGATGGGCAACACGCTGGGAGACACCATGTCCGGCGAGGTGTCGGCGCGGCCGCGCAGCGACTTCCACCACACCGTCAAGCGCATGCAGCAGTCCATCACCGCGGTCGCCGACTGCCGGACGCCGACGATCGCCGCCATCCAGGGCTGGTGTATCGGCGGCGGGGTAGACCTGATCAGCGCGGTGGACATCCGCTACGCCAGCGCCGACGCGAAGTTCTCGGTGCGCGAGGTCAAGCTGTCCATCGTCGCCGACGTCGGCAGCCTGGCCCGGCTGCCCTACATCCTGTCCGACGGCCACCTGCGCGAACTGGCGCTGACCGGCAAGGACATCGACGCCGCCCGCGCCGAACGGATCGGACTGGTCAACGAGGTGCTGCCGGACGCCGAGGCGGCCCTGGCCGCCGCGCACGCCACCGCCGCCGAGATCGCCGCGAACTCACCACTGGTGACCCGCGGCATCAAGGACGTCCTCGACGAGCAACGCACCGACGACGTCGCCGCCAGCCTTCGCTATGTCGCGGCGTGGAACTCCGCTTTCCTTCCGTCCAAGGACCTCAAAGAGGGCATCGCGGCGATGTTCGAGAAGCGCGCCCCGCACTTCACCGGAGAGTGAAAGCCGCTGCGCAGGATAGGGACCGCAGGTGAGTGAGCCTGGCGCCGGCCCGGCGCTCGACGCCGATGTGATCATCGCCGGCGCGGGCCTGTCGGGCCTCTCTCTCGCGGTGGCGCTGCTCGACGCGGGCCTACCCGATGATGCGCGGATCCTGCTCGTCGATCCACGCGCAACCCTGAGCGGCGCAGACCGGACGTGGAGTTTCTTCGATCTGGTGCCCCACGCGTTCGAGTCGGCCATCGCACATCGCTGGAACCACTGGCGCGTCCGCAACGACGGCGCCGAGGCTCTGCGCTCCGCGTCGGGCCTCACGTACTGCTGCATCCCCGGCGAGCGCTTCTACGAGATCGCCCTCGAGCGTCTCGCCGCCGCGGGCAACCGCGTCGAGTTCGCGCTCGGCGTGACGGTCGAGCGCCTCGACGATCGCGGCGACCATGTCGAGGTGCACACCAGCGCAGGCGTGCTGCGCGCGCGCCTGACGATGGACTCGCGGCCACCATCGCTGCCGCGGGCAACCGATGGCGGCAAAGACGTCCACCTGTTGCAGCACTTCCGCGGCCGCGTAGTGCGCAGTCCCGAACCGGTCTTCGAGGTCGACACCGCGACACTGATGGACTTCGACGTCACACAGGCCCACGGAATCCACTTCGTCTACGTGTTGCCTTTTGACGCACACACCGCGCTGGTCGAGAGCACGTTCTTCACCGAGCGACGACTGCCCGACGCGGTGTATGAAAAGGCCATCGAGACCTGGCTCGCCGAGCGACTGCCCCATGCGGTGTTCGAGACGGTCTCGCAGGAGGCCGGGGTGATCCCGATGACGACGGCGCCCTTCGACGGGTGGCCGAGCCCGCGGGTCGTGCGCATCGGAACCGCGGGCGGACATGCGAAACCGTCTACCGGGTATGCCTTTCTGGCCGTGCAGCGCTTCGTCCACGAGTTCGCGCCGCGGGTGGTCTCCGCGCTCAGGGCGGGCGGATACGCCGAGCCGCCCGCCGCCCGGAGTTCACGCACGATAGCGCTGGACACCATTTTCTTGTCTTATCTGCGCAGCCATCCCGAACGTGCGCCGGCCACGTTTTACCGGTTGTTCGAGCGGGTTCCTCCCGCGGTGCTGGCTCGCTTTCTTTCCGATACCGGCACGCTCGCAGATGATCTGACGGTCATGCGGACCAGTGACTCCCCTCGGCTCGCCCTGGAAACCATTCGCGCGGCTCCCCTCCTGCGCCGCAGGAAGCGGTGATCGACCGCGGCGCGGTTGTCGGCATCGACGACGAGTCGGGCGCGCTGCTCGGCGCAGCAACCGCTTAGCGGTAGGCGTCGGATCGTTTGGCAACGGTGTAGATGGTGACCAGATTCTCCGCGTGGTTGATCTCGTAAATGATGCGGTACTGGCCGATTCGGATGCGCCAGTCATCGCGACTACCGACCAGCTTCTTAGCGCCACTGGGGCGTGGGTGCTCACTCAGGGCGATGATGGCTAGCAGTGCGGCCTCGGACACAGCTCGCGGTAATCGCTGTAGCTGCTTCAGTGTTTCGGGGTGGAAGGCAACATTCACGAGACGAGCACGGCTGCGGGATCGACACCAAGAGCGTCGAGCATCTCCGCCATCGACATCGATGCGAACGGCCGCTCCCGCATTCCTCGCAGCCGCAAAGCGTCGGCGACGTCGGCGTGTTCATGCAGCCGCTCGTAGTCGGCCATGCTGACGATCACCGCTACTTCGGTGCCGCTGTCGGTGACGATCACCTCCTCGCCCGTCGCGGCGACCTCACGGACGATCGCACCGAGCCGACTCCGCAACTCCTTCAAGTTGTGTGTACTCATGTCGCACATGTTACTCCGCACTGTCTAGGCCCGGGTGACTCGGCGGCGGCCAGACTGCTCGCGCACCGTGACAGAACATTCGTCGGTGAGACCTAGCCGCTTGAAGGGGTACGCCCGCTCAGATAAGCGAGCCAATGTGTCACTGTCGGGGTCTTCGGCCCTTTTCGGGCGCACCCGCAAATTACCAAAACCACCCCTGAGCTGCGGTGGCGGAGGGATTTGAACCCCCGGTCGGTGTTAGCCGACTCTCGCTTTCAAGGCGAGTGCATTAGGCCGCTCTGCCACGCCACCGTTGAAAAGAGTAGCGCGCCGCGAATCAGACAGAACCGGCAAGCGAACCGGTCAGGACCGGACGGCCTTGCCGTTGTTGCCGACCGCCTTCAGCGCAGTGGTGACCCGACGGCAGTTCTCGCCCATCGCCGACATCTGCGGCCGGGTCAACGGCCGCAGAAAATGCTGGCGGACCCCTTCGGCATAGGTCACCATCGCCGCGGCAGCGACGGCGCGGCCCTGGTCGGTGATGCCGGCCAACACGCCCCGGCCGTCCTCCGGGGCCGCTTCGCGCTGCACGAGGCCGGCCTGCTCGAGCCGACGGATCTGCCGGGTCACCCGACTCGGCAGGGACAGCAACTGCTCGGCGAGGTCGCCCATCCGGGCTGACCCGGTTGCGGACTTGTCCAGGATTTCCAGCAGGCGCACATCGACGAGTGTCAGCTTGTGCTGTTCGGACAGCGTCCGGTTCAACGTTCCCGATAGTCGTAGTGCCGCATCGAGGAAGTTCTCCCATGCCCGTTGCTCGGCAATGTCAAGTCCGGGCATCTCACTTGCCGTTCGCCCCCCGATTATCCCGCCCATAACGCTTGATGGTAAGCGACCATACGTCGATTCCGAGCGGTTCCGCCAGAGTAGCCTGACGCGAATGCACGCCATCGTCACGGCCCCCGGCGGGCTCAGTTGGCAGCAGGTCCCCGATGTCGACGCCGGCCCCGGCGAAGTGCTGATCGAGGTTCGGGCGGCCGGGGTCAACCGGGCGGACCTGCTGCAGGTCGACGGGAAGTACCCGCCTCCGCCCGGGGCCAGCGAGATCATCGGCCTCGAGGTGTCCGGGGTGATAGCAGAGCTAGGCGATGGGGTCACCAATCTCACTGTCGGACAGCCGGTTTGTGCACTGCTGGCCGGTGGAGGTTACGCCGAGTATGTCGCGGTTCCGGCCCGGCAGGTGATGTCCATCCCCGACGAGGTCTCCCTCGAGGACGCCGCCGGACTGCCCGAGGTGGCCTGCACGGTGTGGTCCAACCTGGTCATGACCGGCCGGATGTCACCGGGTGAGTTCCTTCTCGTGCACGGCGGAGCCGGCGGTATCGGCAGCCACGCCATCCAGGTGGCCAAAGCACTGGGAGCCTGCGTCGCGGCGACGGCCGGATCGGCGGACAAACTCGACCTGTGCCGGGCCCTCGGCGCCGATATCGTCATCTCGCACCGGGACGAGGATTTCGTCGAACGGGTCCGCGCCGCCACCGATTGCCGTGGCGCCGACCTCATCCTCGACCTGATGGGTGCGGCCTATCTGGAGCGCAACCTCGCCGCCCTCGCCCGTGACGGCCGGTTGGTGATCATCGGCATGCAGGGCGGGGTGCGGGCCGAGTTGAATATCGGAACCCTGATCAGCAAGCGACTGACGGTGATCGGCAGCGCACTGCGCAGCCGACCGGTCGAGGGACCCCACGGTAAGGGCGCGATCGTCGACGCCGTGGTCGAGTCGGTGTGGCCGATGATCTCCCGCGGGCAGGTCCGGCCGGTCATCGGCGCCCGCCTGCCGATCGCCCAGGCCGCTGAGGCGCACCGGGCGCTGGCAGCCGGCCGGGTGTCAGGGAAGGTGCTGCTGATCGTCCCGGGCTGATCGCGGATCTCAGCCCAGCGACGCGAGAGTCCTTACCAGATGGTCGATTTCGGACGGTGTGGAATAATGGGCCAGCCCCAGAGTGACCGCACCGCCGATCTCATCGACGCCGAGCACGTCCAGAGCCCGGGAGGTGGCGTTGGCGACGGCCAGCACCCCGTTATCGGCCAGCCTCTGCACCACCCGCTCGGCAGGTACACCGCTGACGACGATACTGACCACCGGAATCCGGGCCTCCGGATCGCCGATCACCGCGACCATCGGCATGGAACGTAGCGACGCAAGCAGGTAGTCGAACAAGCCGTCCAGATAAGTTCGCACGGATTCCATTGAGCACGAAAGTCTTTGGCGCCGATCACCTTCGGCCTCGTCATCAAGTCCGGCAAGGTACTCCACGCTGGCAACCACACCGGCCAGCAGACCGTACTGGTGCAGGCCCAGTTCCAGCCGGGCCGGTCCGCTCGCGTGCGGGTTGGTCGACACCGAGCCCAGAGTGTCGATCAACCCCGGGTTGCGGAACACCAGCGCGCCGATGGGGGGTCCGCCCCACGCGGCGGCGTTGATCGCGACCACATCGGCCTCAGTATCGACAATGTCGAGTAGACGGAAAGGTGCCGCAGCCGTGTGGTCGACGACGACCAGGCCGCCGACGTTGTGCACCAGCTTGGCAACTGCCCTCACGTCGACGAGGGTGCCCAGTGTCGACGACGCCGAGGGGATCGCCGCCACACGGGTGTCGGAGGTCAGCAGATCCTCCCACTGCCAGATCGGCAACTCCCCGGTCTCGATGTCGATCTCCGCCCATTTGACGGTGGCCCCGAAACGGTCGGCGGCGCGCAGCCACGGTGCGATATTGGCTTCGTCATCAAGTCGGGTGACCACCACCTCATGGCCCAGGCCAGTCCGAGTCGACGACGCGTCCGCCAGAGATCCCAGCAGGATCGCGCGATCAGCGCCGAGCACCACCCCGGCGGGATCTGCATGAAGCAGATCGGCGACGGCCCGGCGGGCGGCGTCGAGCAGTGCTGCGCTGCGCTGGGCCGCGGGATGGGGACCGACGGTGTTAGCTGCCGATCCGCGGAAAGCCGTCGAAACGGTGGTCGCGACCGACTCCGGCACCACCATGCCGCCCGGGGCATCGAACCGGGTCCAGCCATCGCCCAACGCCGGGTGCAGTCCACGCACGCGGGCGACGTCGTATGCCATCGCACCACCTTCGACACGTCCGCGAACGGCGACGACCCCGGAAAATGCCGCGCACCCCCGCGACGGTCATCGCGACTTCGTCACCATACTAAGCCAGTGAACTTCGGCTCCGGGGTGCTAATCGCGGTCCTGGTGCTGGCCGTACCCGGTACCGTCGTCGGCCGGGCCGGCGGCCTGCGGTGGCCGTTGGCACTGGCGGTCGGGCCTGCGTTGACCTACGGGGTGGTGGGCCTGGCCACCGTCGGGTTCGGCGCCACCGGAATCCGGTGGGACGCGCTGTCCGCGCTGGCGGCAGTGGCGGGGGTGACCGCGTTGCTGGTGGGTTATCGCGCGATGCGAGAACGGCATCGCGATGCCCGGTCGGCGGACCGCCCTCGCCGGCCGGACTGGCCCGCTCTCGCCGCCGGCGCCGGGGTCCTCCTCGGAGCCGCCGCGATCGGCTACGCCGCCTGGCGCGGGATGCCGCACTGGCAGTCGATCCCGAGCAACTGGGATGCCGTCTGGCACGCCAACACCATCCGGTGGATTCTGGACACCGGGCAGGCCTCGCCCACTCATTTGGGCGAATTGCGCAACGTGGAGACTCAGGCCGCGCTGTATTACCCGTCGGCCTTCCACGCGCTGGCCGCCGTGCTGGCCCAGCTGGCCGGGGCCGCGCCGACCACCGCGTACACGCTGAGTTCCCTAGCCGCGGCGGTCTGGCTCTTCCCCCTCAGCGCGGGACTGTTGACCTGGCAGCTTCTGATCGGCCGAAGCACCCGGTGGCGCGCGGCCGGCGCCGCGGCTACCGCGGCCGCCCTGGCAGCGTCCTTCACGGCAGTTCCCTACGTGGAGTTCAACACCGCCTCGATGCCCAACATGGTCGCCTACGGGATCGCCGTACCCGCTTTCGTTCTGGTCACCACCTCGCTGGCCCACCGCAATCGCATCCCGTTGGCGGTGATCGCGATGGTCGGGGTGTTCTCCGTGCACCTCACCGGGGGTGCGGTGGTGGTGACCTTCCTGCTGGCCTGGTGGCTACTGGACGCGCTGCGCCATCCGGTGCAGGGCCGAGCCCGAGATGTCGGCACCCTGGCGGTCATCGCGGTCCCCACCCTGGTGCTGCTGCTGCCGCAGTTCCTGGCCGTGCTGCGGCAGACCGAGATCATCACCGGCCATGCCTTCCCCACCCACGCGGGGCGGCTGCGGGCACTGTTCGACGCGGTGTTCCAGCACAGCCGCCACCTCAACGACTTCCCGATCCAGAACATCCTCATCGCCCTGGCAGGGGCGGGCTTCGTCCTGCTGCTGTTCAAGCGGATCTGGTGGCCGGCAGCGGTGTGGCTCCTGCTCGTCATCGCGATCGTGTGGTCCTCGGCCCCTTTCGGCGGACCGTTGGGCGCCGTGGTCGGCACCTACTCCGATCTGTTCTACAGCGACCCGCGCCGGCTGTCGGGGGTGGTCACTCTGCTGCTGGCCCCGATGGCCGGGGTGGCACTGTTCTCGGCCGTGCTGCTGGTGGTTGCCGGTATGCGCTCGGTGGCGCGGCGGATGAATCACGATCGGGGCCGCCGGTTCTGGATCACCGCCACCGCAGCGCTGCTCGTTCTCATCTGTGTCACCCTGGCCTGGCACTATGCGCCCCGGCATAGGTTCCTGATGGGTGAGAAATACGATCAGGCGATCGTCGGTGAGAAGGATCTGGAGGCGTTCGCGTACCTCGCGACGCTGCCCGGGGCGCACGACACCGTGATCGGCAACTCCAACACCGACGGCACCGCCTGGATGTACGCGGTGGCCGGGCTGCACCCGTTGTGGACCCATTACGACTACCCGGTGCAACAGGGCCCGGGCCGAAACCGGTTCATCTTCTGGGCCTATGCCGACGATGCCGACCGTGACCCGCGGGTCGCCGAGGCGGTGCATGCGCTCAACATCGAATACATCATCACCAGTACCCCGGTGGTCCGCGGGTTCGTGGTGCCGGACGGTCTAGTGTCACTAGACAAGTCCACGGCGTGGGCCAAGATCTACGACAACGGCGTTGCCCGCATCTATCAATGGCGCGGGCCGGCGCCGCAAGGTGCCCACTGAGGGATACGAGGGAATTCTCAAGCGCATGGAACCGAACACCGACGACGACAACATCGAGATCATCACCGGCCAGGGCGGCAGTCCGGAAAACGGGGAGACGATGGACGGCGACGAGCAGCGCTCGATCACCGACCTCGTCGAGCAGCCGGCCAAGGTGATGCGGATCGGCACGATGATCAAGCAGTTGCTCGAAGAGGTAAAGGCGGCCCCGCTGGATGACGCCTCCCGGAGCAGACTGCGGGAGGTGCACGCGACCAGCATCCGCGAACTCGAGGACGGCCTCGCCCCGGAACTGCGCGACGAACTGCACCGGCTGGCGCTGCCGTTCTCGGAGGATTCGGTTCCCTCGGACGCCGAACTGCGGATCGCCCAGGCGCAGCTGGTCGGCTGGCTCGAGGGTCTGTTCCACGGAATCCAGACGGCCCTGTTCGCTCAGCAGATGGCGGCACGGGCCCAGCTCGAGCACATGCGTCAGGGCGCTTTACCGCCCGGGATGGTCCAGCCCGGTGGGGCCACCGGTCACGGCACCGGGCAGTACCTGTAGGCAGACGGTCATCTTGACAGCCGACCCCTATATCGAGACCCGCGAAGCCTGGGTCGAATTCCCGATCTTCGATGCGAAGACTCGCTCGTTGAAGAAAGCCTTCCTGGGCAAGGCCGGCGGGGCGATCGGGCGTAACACCGACAATGTGGTCGTCATCGAGGCGCTGCGCGACATCACCATGACGTTGCGGATGGGCGACCGGGTCGGCCTGGTCGGACACAACGGCGCCGGCAAGTCCACCCTGCTGCGCCTGCTGTCCGGGATCTACGAACCCACCCGCGGACGGACCGCCATCCGGGGCCGGGTCGCACCGGTTTTCGACCTCGGCGTCGGGATGGATCCAGAGATCACCGGCTACGAGAACATCATCATCCGTGGGTTGTTCCTCGGCCAGACCCGAAAGCAGATGCTGGCCAAGGTCGACGAGATCGCCGAGTTCACCGAACTGGGCGAATACCTGTCCATGCCGTTGCGGACCTACTCCACCGGCATGCGGGTGCGACTGGCGATGGGCGTGGTCACCAGCATCGACCCGGAGATCCTGCTCCTCGACGAGGGGATCGGCGCGGTCGACGCGGAGTTCCTCAAGAAGGCCCAGGTACGTCTGCAGGCCCTCGTCGAGCGGTCCGGAATCCTGGTGTTCGCCAGCCACTCCAACGAATTTCTGGCACGACTGTGCAAGACCGCGATGTGGATCGACCACGGCACCGTGAGAATGCATGGCGGGATCGAGGAGGTGGTGGGCGCCTACGAGGGCGAGGACGCCGCCCGCCACGTCCGGGAGGTGCTGGCCGAGCACCGCTCCGACTGGTCGGACTCCGCCCCATGACCGACATGGTGTGCGCGATCGTCGTCACCCATCGCCGGCCCGACGAACTGGCCAAGTCGCTGGACGTGGTGAGCACCCAAACCAGAATGATCGATCACCTCATCGTCGTCGATAACGACAACGACGACCGGGTTCGCGATCTGGTGGCCGGCCAACCCGTCCCCACCACCTATCTCGGCTCCCGCCGAAACCTCGGCGGCGCAGGCGGATTCGCTCTGGGCATGCTGCACGCACTCGCCCTCGGCGCGGACTGGGTCTGGCTGGCCGACGATGACGGCCGCCCGCGCGACGGCGAGGTACTGGCCACCCTGCTGGCCTGTGCGGAGAAGCACCGACTGGCCGAGGTGTCGCCGATGGTGTGCGCCCTGGACCGGCCCGAGGAGTTGGCCTTTCCCCTGCGCCGCGGATTGGTGTGGCGACGCCGGGTTGACGAACTGCGCGCCAAGGACTCCCCCAACAGCGACCTGCTGCCCGGTTACGCGTCGCTGTTCAACGGGGCGCTATTCCGGGCGGAAACCATTGAGGCGGTAGGTGTTCCGGACATCCGGTTGTTCGTACGCGGTGACGAGTACGACGTGCACCGCCGCCTGGTGCGTAGCGGACTGCCGTTCGGCACCTGCCTGGACACCGTCTACCTGCACCCCTACGGCAGCGATGAATTCAAGCCGATCCTCGGCGGGCGCATGCACACCCAGTACCCGGACGATCCGGTAAAGCGGTTCTTCACCTACCGCAACCGCGGCTATGTGCTGTCCCAGCCCGGCCTTCGCAAACTCCTTCCCCAGGAGTGGCTGCGCTTCGGGTGGTACTTCCTGGTGACCCGGCGTGACCCGGCCGGACTGCGGGAGTGGATCCGGTTGCGCCGCCTGGGCCGCCGGGAACGTTTCGGCCGGCCGGACGGGAATGGGTCATGACGATCATCGACGCGGCCAACCAGTCCAAGACGTTCAACCGGGCCTGGGGTGACCTGATCGGCGGGTTCCGCAAGCGGGAGTTGTGGTTCCACCTCGGCTGGCAGGACATCAAACAGAAGTACCGCCGATCGGTGCTCGGCCCGTTCTGGATCACCATCGCCACCGGCACCACCGCCGTCGCGATGGGACTTCTCTATTCCAAACTGTTCAAGCTCGAGATCTCCGAGCATCTGCCCTATGTGACGCTGGGGCTGATCATCTGGAACATGATCAACGCCTCGATCCTGGAGGGCTCAGAGGTCTTCATCGCCAACGAGGGACTGATCAAACAGTTGCCGACCCCGTTGAGCGTGCACGTCTACCGGCTGGTCTGGCGGCAGATGATCCTGTTCGGCCACAACATCGTCATCTTCGTGGTCATCGCGATCATCTATCCCAAACCGTGGTCGTGGGCGGACCTGACGGTGATACCGGCGCTGCTGCTGATCATGCTGAACTGCGTCTGGGTCTCGTTCTGCTTCGGGATCCTGGCAACCCGCTACCGGGATATCGGGCCGCTGCTGTCCTCGCTGGTGCAGTTGCTGTTCTTCATGACCCCGATCATCTGGAACGCCAACACCCTGCAGCAGCAGGGTGCCGGACACTGGGCGAAGATCATCGAACTCAATCCGCTGCTGCACTATCTCGACATCCTGCGGGCACCGCTGCTGGGCGCGCAGCAGGAACCGCGGCACTGGTACGTGGTGATCGTGCTGACGGTGCTGGGCTGGTGCGCCGCGGCCCTGGCGCTGCGCCAGTTCCGGGCCCGGGTGCCCTACTGGGTCTGATCGCGAACTCGAACGTGGACCCTAGGCAGAACTTTCGCGGGTTTCACCTGCAGGAGGCCCACATTCGCCGCGGGTCTAGCCCGGCACGTGGCCGTGCTGCGGTTCCGGGCCGAACTGGAACCGCCGGGCGCTGATCTCGGAGGGGGTCACCCGAACATAGCGCAGCTTCTCGGTCGGAACCCAGGGCATCAGGACGGCCTGGTCGGCCTGGCGGATCTCCTCGGCACTGGTGAGCATCCGGGCGGTGCCGCGGACGATCACACTCCAGCCCTCGGCGACGGTGTGGTCGTCGGCCTCGAACAGCACCTTTTCGTTCATCACCGTGGTGAACAACTTGGTTCCTTCGGCGGTGCGGAACAACACCGTCTCATCCTGGGTGACGAAGTTGACCGGGAAGATCTCCAACTGACCGCCGAAGGAGGTCACCAGTCGACCCAGTGAGACGCTGGACAGCAGGTTCCATGCCTCCCGGTCGTCGAGAACGGTTATCGGACCCTGTTCGATCGCCATGTGCCACATAGTGGCTGCGCGGGCGCCGCAGCGCAAGTGCTGAAAGGCCCCAGTCCTCAGCCTCTGAGTGCCACTCGGCACGCATGTTCTCCCGGGCCGCCGATTCCCAGCGCCGTCGCCCGGCCTCGGTGCGAAAAACCCCGGGGCCGGCCAGCGGTGCGAGCAGAACCTGTCGCCGGCCCTTTCGGAACGCCTCGTCGGGGACGTGCGCGTACTCCGTCCGGATGGCCGCGGTGTTGTGCCGGTAGCGCTCCGGTGGCAGCGCCAACGTGGACGGGTCGGCATCGGAGAGCACCTCTCCGTTGCGATCCCCGGCTGCCGGATCGTGGTGGACGGTCGACCGCACCAGCCGGGCCACCTCATCGACCAGTTCCGCGGTGTCGCGGGCGATCAGTCCGGCCCACGACTCGAGTAAATCCCGCACACCACCATGGTGCCCGCAGGTGGACGTAAGCTTCCGGCGATGGCTGAGATCGCCCACCCGACTCCGCTGAGCCTGCGGACTCAGCTGCTGCGGTTCGTGCTGACGGGCGGCTTCTCCGCGGTCGTCGACTTCGGCCTGTACTTCCTGCTGTACATGGCGGCCGGGGTGCAGGTTGACCTGGCCAAGGCCATCGGCTTCGTGGCCGGCACCCTCACCGCCTACTTGATCAACCGGCGATGGACGTTCGGCGCCCCGCCGAGCCGGTCCCGTTTCGTTCAGGTGATGACGCTCTACGCGCTGACCTTCAGCGTCCAGGTCGGGCTCAACCATCTCTGCCTGCGGCTCCTGGATTACCAGGACTGGGCGGTGCCGGTGGCGTTCGTCATCGCGCAGGGCACGGCGACGGTGATCAACTTCATCGTGCAGCGGGTGTGGATCTTCAGGGCCGAATCCCGGTGACGGTACCCTCGTCACGATGTCCGCAACGACCGCCCCGCAGCGGCTGACCGGCTGGGGCCGCACCGCGCCCAGCGTCGCCGAGGTCTTGTCGACCCCCGATCCCGAGGAGATCGTCAAAGCTGTCGTGCGCGCTGCCGAGCAGGCGGCCGAGGGCCGCCACCGCGGCGTCATCGCCCGGGGCCTCGGCCGCTCCTACGGTGACAACGCCCAGAACGGCGGCGGTCTGGTCATCGACATGCCCGCGCTGCGCCGGATCCACTCCATCGACGCCGCGAGCCGGATGGTCGACGTGGACGGCGGGGTCAGCCTCGACCAGCTGATGAAGGCGGCGCTGCCGTGCGGACTGTGGGTGCCGGTGCTGCCCGGCACCCGACAGGTCACCATCGGCGGCGCGATCGGCTGCGATATCCACGGCAAGAACCACCACAGTGCCGGCAGCTTCGGCAACCACGTCCGCTCGATCGACCTGCTGACCGCCGACGGCCGGGTGCGCACCATCACCCCCGACGGGAAGGACGCCGCACTGTTCTGGGCCACCGTCGGCGGCAACGGACTGACCGGAATCATCATGCGGGCCACGATCGAGATGACCCCGACCGAGACGGCCTACTTCATCGCTGACGGCGACGTGACCGCAGGCCTGGACGAGACCATTGCCTTCCACAGCGACGGCAGCGAGGCCAACTACACCTATTCCAGCGCGTGGTTCGACGCGATCAGCCCGCCCCCGAAACTGGGGCGTGCGGCGATCTCGCGGGGATCACTGGCCCGGCTGGATCAGCTTCCCGAGAAGCTGCAGCGCAATCCGCTGAAATTCGATGCGCCGCAACTGCTGACGTTCCCGGACATCTTTCCCAACGGGCTGGCCAACAAGTACACCTTCGGGCCCATCGGTGAACTGTGGTACCGCAAGTCGGGGACCTATCGCGGCAAGGTGCAAAACCTGACGCAGTTCTACCACCCACTGGACATGTTCGGAGAGTGGAACCGCGCCTACGGCCCAGCCGGCTTCCTGCAGTACCAGTTCGTGGTTCCCACCGAGGCGGTCGATGAGTTCAAGGCGATCATCGTCGACATCCAGGCCTCCGGCCACTACTCGTTCCTCAATGTTTTCAAGCTGTTCGGGCCGGGCAACTCCGCGCCGCTGAGCTTCCCCATCCCGGGATGGAATGTCTGCGTGGACTTCCCGATCAAGTCCGGGCTCAACGACTTCGTCAACGAACTGGACCGCCGGGTTCTGCAATTCGGCGGCAGGCTTTACACCGCCAAGGACTCGCGCACCAGCGCGGAGACCTTCCACGCCATGTATCCGCGCATCGACGAGTGGATTGCGGTGCGCCGCAGCGTCGACCCGCATGCGGTGTTCGCCTCGGACATGGCCCGACGTTTGGAGTTGCTCTAGATGGTGCTCGACGCGATGGGTAACCCCCAGACCATTCTGCTGCTCGGCGGTACCTCCGAGATCGGGCTGGCGATCTGCGAGCGCTATCTGCGGGACGCCCCGGCGCGGATCATCCTGGCCACGCTTCCCGGCGATCCCGGCCGCGACGACGCCGTCGCCCAGTTGACCCGCGCCGGCGCGAAGTCGGTCGAGGTGGTCGACTTCGACGCCATCGAAACCGCGAGCCACCCGGCCGTGATCGAGACATGCTTCAGTGCCGGCGATGTGGACGTGGCGATCGTCGCATTCGGATTGCTCGGCGATGCCGAAGAGCTGTGGCAGGACCAGCGCAAGGCGGTCCAGATCGCCGAGATCAACTACACCGCAGCCGTTTCGGTGGGCGTGCTGCTCGGCGAGCAGATGCGCCGGCAAGGCTTCGGTCGGATCATCGCGATGAGTTCGGCCGCCGGCGAACGGGTTAGGCGGTCGAATTTCGTGTACGGCTCCACCAAAGCCGGGCTGGACGGTTTCTACCTCGGCCTCGGGGAGGCCCTGCGGCCCCTCGGCGTCAACGTCCTGGTCATCCGGCCGGGCCAGGTGCGGACCAGGATGAGCGCGCACGTGAAGGAAGCCCCGCTCACCGTCGACAAGGAATACGTCGCCGACCTTGCCGTCACCGCCTCGGCCAAGGGCAAGGAATTGGTCTGGGCGCCAGGGACTTTCCGCTACGTCATGATGGTGTTGCGACACATCCCGCGGCCCATCTTCCGCAAACTGCCGATCTGAGCCGGGCGTGCAGTCGGTCCGCAACGGCCTGTCGGCCGCCGGCCAGATGGCGCTGGCCGGCCTCATGGCGGTCATCGTCTCGGTCGTCGCACTGGAGGCGATCTCGCGTGTCGAGTGGCCGGCATTCCCGTCGTCGAACCAGCTGCAGGCACTGACGACCGTCGGACAGGTCAGCTGCCTGGTCGGACTGGTCATCATGGCGTTGCTGTGGCGTCTTCAGCGCGGTATCTGGCCCCAGGTGGCGCGGATCGGGGCGTCGGTGTTCCTCGCCGCGTTCACCGTCGTCACCCTCGGGATGCCGCTGGGGGCCACCAAGCTGTACCTGTTCGGCATCTCCGTCGACCAGCAGTTCCGCACCGAGTACCTCACCCGGCTCACCGATAGCGCGGCGCTGCGCGATATGACCTATGCCGGTTTGCCGCCGTTCTATCCGCCGGGCTGGTTCTGGCTCGGCGGCCGGGCCGCCGCGCTGACCGGCACTCCGGGCTGGGAGATGTACAAACCCTGGGCCATCATCTCCATCGCCGTCGCCGTCACGGTGGCCATGGCGCTGTGGTCGGCGCTGATCCGGTTCGAGTACGCCTGCGCGGTGACGATCGCCACCGCCGCGGTCACGCTGGCCTACAGCTCGCCGGAGCCCTACAGCGCGATCATCGCGGTGCTGATTCCGCCGGTTCTGGTGCTGGCATGGTCGGGCCTGCGGGGCGGCGGCTCGGAGGGCGGGAGCGGACCGACCCGGGAATCGGCTGCGCGGTACTCCGGCTGGGCGGCCGTCGTCGGGGTCGGGGTGTTCCTCGGGTTCGCCGCCACCTTCTACACACTGCTGCTGGCCTACACCGCCTTCACGGTCACCATCATGGCCGGGCTGGCAGCCATCGCCCGGCGCAGCATCGCCCCGCTGCTCCGGTTGGCGGTGATCGCCGCGATCGCGGTGGCCATTGCGGCCATCACCTGGCTGCCCTTCCTGCTGCGGGCGGTGCGGGGTCCGCTCAACGACACCGGCAGCGCCCAGCACTACCTGCCCGCCGACGGTGCCGTGCTGAGCTTTCCGATGCTGCAGTTCTCCCTGCTGGGTGCGCTGTGCATGCTCGGCACGCTATGGCTGGCCTGGCGGGCGCGAAGCCCCTCATCAGTCCGGGCCGGTGCGCTCGGCATCGGGGTGCTGGCGCTCTACGCCTGGTCGCTGCTGTCCATGTTGACCACCCTGGCCGGCACCACACTGCTGTCCTTCCGGCTGCAGCCCACCCTGACCGTGCTGCTCTCAGCGGCCGGCGTCTTCGGATTCATCGATATCACCCGCGCAGCAGCCGCACGCTGGGGCCGCCGCGCCATCCCGGTGGGGATGGCCATCGGCCTGATCGGCGCCATCGGTTTCAGCCAGGACATCCCCCACGTGCTGCGGCCCGACCTCACCGTCGCCTACACCGATACCGATGGCGACGGCCAGCGCGGCGACCGCCGCCCGCCGGGTGCGGAGAAGTACTACGCGCGCATCGACGAGGCCATCCTCGCGGCAACCGGTCGGCGCCGCGACGAGACGGTGGTGATGACCGCCGACTACAGCTTCCTGGCCTTTTACCCCTACTTCGGATTCCAAGGCCTGACATCGCATTACGCCAATCCGCTGGCGGAGTTCGACAAGCGCGCGGCGGCCATCGAGTCGTGGGGCGAATTGACCGATCCCGACGAGTTCGCCGCGGCTCTCGACGCGATGCCCTGGCAGCCGCCGACGGTCTTCCTGATGCGCCGCGGCGGCGCAGCCGGATCGGCCGACACCTACACCCTGCGACTGGCCGAGGATGTCTACCCCAACCAGCCCAACGTGCGGCGCTACACCGTCGACCTGGATGCGGGGCTGTTCGCCGAGCCGCACTTCACTGTCACCACCATCGGTCCGTTCGTGCTGGCCATCCGCACGCAGGCGGGCTGAGGTTCAGCCCGGGCCGATGACCTCGACGCGGCAGAGCGGGCCGTGCGCGCGGGCGAGCCGGGCGTCGAGGGTCAGCAGGGTCGCGTCGAACGCCTCGGCCAGCGCGACATAGAACGCGTCCCAGCCGCGCACCGAATCGCGGAGTTGCCACGCCCGGTCGGTCAACCAGCGATGGCCGAAGCGTTCGCCCGGCCACTCCCGTAGGTCCGCGACCGCCTGGCCGGCGGCAGTCGTGTCGAGCCGGCCCCGCAGATGCTGTGCGCGGATCACCCCCAACACCTCGACATCGATGACGTGGGGAGCGGCCTGGTCGGCGTCGGCCGCCAACCGGTCTGCAATCTCCCTGGCCCGCGGCGTATCGGCGACGACCTCAAACAGACACGACGCGTCAACGACGATCATCTGGCCACTCGCCGCGCCACTCATCGAGGGTCGTCAGCACTTCGGCGGTGGAGACGGTCGAGGGACGCCGACCGATCCGCGACAACCACTGAGCCATGGACGGCCGGGCGGCAAGCCGGGCGGCCTCCCGGCGCAGCAGTTCGGGAACGGTGATGCCTTCCTCCGCTGCTCGGCGGACCAAACCCGCGTACACATCGTCATCGATGTCGCGGATCTGCACCGTTTTAGGCATAACCGCAACATAACATGCGCATACGCATGGTTCGACCTGACCGCGGGACGACCGGCGGGGCAATTACGATTTAGCCCCGTGAACCAGACCCGGGCGAATTACCGGACCGCCCGCCTGGTGGCCGTCATCGCCGGCCTGCTCGGAACGGCCTGCGCGATCCTGACGCCGTTCCTTCCGGTCAAGCAGACCACCGCCGAACTGAACTGGCCGCAGAACGGCGTACTGGACAGCGTCACCGCCCCGCTGATCGGCTACGTGCCAACCGATCTGACCATCACGGTTCCCTGCAGCGCGGCGGCCGGACTGGACTCCACCAGGACGGTCCTGCTCTCCACGGTGCCCAAACAGGCACCCAAGGCCGTCGACCGCGGCCTGCTGATCGAGCGGGCCAACGATGAGCTCGTCGTCGTGGTCCGCAACACCCCGGTGGTGGTGGCGCCGATGAGTGAGGTGCTCAGCCCCGCCTGCCGGGAGTTGCGCTTCACCGCCCACGCCGACAAGGTCACCGGCGAGTTCGTCGGCCTCACCCAGGGTTCGGAGGCGACCGGACCCACGTCTGGCTCGGCCCCCGAGGGCGACGACCCCGATGCGCCCCTGCGCGGTGAGCGCGGCGGATACGACTTCCGTCCACAGATCGTCGGGGTGTTCACCGACCTGTCCGGGCCGGCGCCCCCGGGGCTGAGCTTCGCAGCCACCATCGACACCCGCTACAGCGCCGGCCCCACCGCGCTGAAGCTGGCGACGATGGTGCTCGGGGTGCTGCTCACCGTCATCGCGCTCATCGCCCTGCACGTCCTGGACACCGCTGACGGGACCCGCCACCGCCGGTTTCTGCCGGCCCGATGGTGGTCGCTGAGCGGACTGGACGGCCTGGTCATCGCCATCCTGGTCTGGTGGCATTTCGTCGGTGCCAACACCTCCGACGACGGCTACATCCTCACCATGGCCCGGGTGTCGGAGAGTTCCGGCTACATGGCCAACTACTACCGATGGTTCGGCACTCCGGAGGCACCGTTCGGCTGGTACTACGACCTGCTGGCGATGTGGGCACACGTCTCGACCGCCAGCATCTGGATGCGGCTGCCCACCCTGTTCATGGCCCTGGCCTGCTGGTGGCTGATCAGCCGCGAGGTGATCCCCCGGCTCGGACACGCGGTCAAGACCAGCAGGGCGGCCGCCTGGACCGCCGCGGGCCTGTTCCTGGCGTTCTGGCTGCCGCTGAACAACGGCCTGCGGCCCGAGCCGATCATCGCCCTGGGCATCCTGGCGACGTGGTGCTCGGTGGAGCGCGGGGTGGCCACCAGCCGGCTCCTGCCGGTCGCACTGGCCTGCATCATCGGGGCACTGACACTGTTCTCCGGGCCGACCGGTATCGCGTCGATCGGCGCGCTGCTGGTGGCCATCGGTCCGCTGCGCACGATCCTGCACCGTCGGTCGGCGCAATTCGGCCTGCTGCCGCTGCTCGCACCCATCCTGGCCGCGGCCACCGTGCCGATCATCCTGATGTTCCGGGACCAGACCTTCGCCGCCGTGGCACAGGCCAACGCGCTCAAGCGTGCGGTGGGGCCGAGCCTGAGCTGGTTCGACGAACACACCCGCTACGAGCGGCTGATGATGGCGACCCCGGATGGGTCGATCGCCCGCCGTTTCGCGGTGCTGGCGCTCATCATCGCGCTGGCGGTGTCGGTGGCGATGATGCTGCGACGCGGCCATATCACCGGTACGGCGGCCGGCCCCAGCCGGCGGATCATCGGGATCACCGTCATCTCCTTCCTGGCAATGATGTTCACCCCGACCAAATGGACCCACCACTTCGGGGTCTTCGCCGGCCTGGCCGGCTCGGTGGGTGCGCTCGCCGCCGTCGCCGTCACCGCCCACGTGCTGGGCTCCCGGCGCAACCGGGCGGTCTTCGCCGCGGCGACGCTGTTCGTCACCGCGCTGTCCTTCGCCAGCGTCAACGGCTGGTGGTACGTGTCCAACTTCGGTGTGCCGTGGGCCAACCAGTTCCCCGAATGGCGGTTCGGCTTCACCACGGTGCTGCTGGGGCTGACGGTGGTGGCTCTCCTCGTCGCCACCTGGTTCCACTTCGCCGATATCGACGGTCGCCGGGGATCCGACGACACCGGCGAGGGGCCACCCACCCGGTGGTCGCGGGCCGCCAGTTCACCACTGGCGGTGGCAGCCTGGCTGCTGGTCGTCTTCGAGGTGGTTTCGCTGACCCTCGGCATGATCAACCAGTACCCGGCCTGGTCGGTCGGCCGGTCGAATCTGCAGGCCCTGACCGGTAAGACCTGCGGACTGGCCGACGACGTGCTGGTCGAGCCGAACCCCAATGCCGGCATGCTCAGCCCGGTACGCGTCCCGCTCAAGGACGCATTGAGCGCAGGAATCTCACAAGGCTTCTCCCCCAACGGCATTCCCGCCGACATCTCCGCCGATCCGGTGATGGAGCCACCCGGTGGCGGCAATTTCGTCGACGCGGACATCGACACCGCCTCGTCGGAGACCGGGGACGGGGTGCCCGTCGTTCCCGGTATCAACGGATCCAAAGCCCGGCTGCCCTACGGGCTGGACCCGGCCCGCACCCCGGTGCTGGGCAGCTGGCGGGCCGGGGTGCAGCAGCAGGCGCGACTGCGGTCGGCGTGGTTCCGGCTTCCGCCCCGGGAGACCGTCGGCGATGACTCCGCCCCCCTGGTGGTGGTATCCGCGGCAGGTCGCTTCGACCAGGACGAGGTCACCGTGCAGTGGGCCACCGACCGGCAGGCAGCCGAGGGGAAGGCCGGCGGCTCGCTCGGATTCGCCGATATCGGCCCGGCACCGGCCTGGCGCAACCTGCGCGCGCCGCTCTCGGCGATCCCCGCCGAGGCGACCCTGATCCGGGTGGTCGCGGTGGACGACGACCTGGCGCCGCAGCACTGGATCGCCGTCACCCCGCCCCGGATCCCCAAACTGAGCACCCTGCAGCAGGTGGTCGGCTCCCAGGACCCGGTCCTGCTGGACTGGCTGGTGGGCCTGGCCTTCCCGTGTCAGCGGCCGTTCGGACATAGCGCCGGGGTCACTGAGGTGCCTAAGTGGCGAATCCTGCCCGACCGTTTCGGCGCCGAGGCCAACTCCCCGGTGATGGACAACATCGGCGGCGGACCATTGGGCATCAGCGAACTGCTGTTCCAGGCCACCACCGTTCCCAGCTATCTGAAGGACGACTGGTTCCGAGACTGGGGGGCGCTGCAGCGGTTGACGCTCTACTACCCGAACGCCGAACCGGCCCGTCTGGATCTGGGCACCGCGACCCGCAGCGGCTTGTGGAGTCCGGCACCACTTCGGCCGACCTGACCGTCGCCGACCCCTCACGAGCAGACACAAAAGTCCCGCGACACGCCGGTCCCGAGTGACACTTTGCGTCTGCTCGCGGTGGGGAGTGGGGTGCCGTCGCCTACCATCGACGCTCGTGCCCAGCGAGAGTGCCGAGTCCACCCGGATCGCGCGACTGGTCGCAGTCCTGGCCGGGCTGGCCGGCATCGTGCTGTGCGGGCTGACGCCGCTGCTGCCGGTCACCCAGACCACCGCAACCATTGTGTGGCCACAAGGCACCTCAGCCGACGGGACCGTCGGCGACATCACCGCGCCACTGGTCTCCGGAGCTCCCGCCGCCCTCGAGGTGTCCATCCCGTGCTCGGCCATCTCCACCCTGCCACCGGCGGGCGGCGTCGTGCTCTCCACCAACCCGGCCGACGGTATCGACGCAGCCCGCAACGGACTGTTCGTCCGGGCCAACGCGGACTCGGTGGTGGTGGCCTTCCGCGACACCGTCGCCGCGGTCGCACCCCGCACCGCGGTCGCCTCCGGCACCTGCAGCGAAATCCGGGTGTGGGCCAACCCCGGTGCGGTCGGCGGCGACTTCGTCGGTATACCCGGGGCAGCCGGGACCCTCTCCCCCGATAAGAAGCCCCAGGTGACCGGGGTGTTCACCGATCTGAAGGTGCCGGCCCAGCCGGGGCTGTCGGCCCGCATCGACGTCGACACCCGGTTCATCACCAGCCCGACCCCGCTCAAGCTGGCGATCATGGTGGCCGGTGTGCTGTGCGTCATCGCCTCGATCGCCGCACTGGCGTGGCTGGACCGCGGCTGGACCGTCCGCCGGGTGGCCGCCGCACGCCACCGCTGGCGGCACTGGCCGGTCGACGTCGGTGTCCTCGGCACCCTGCTGGTGTGGCATGTGATCGGCGCGATCTCCTCCGACGACGGCTACAACCTGACCATCGCCCGGGTCTCCAGCGAGGCCGGCTACAACGCGAACTACTACCGGTTCTTCGGCGCCAGCGAGGCGCCGTTCGACTGGTACCAGTCACTGCTGGCGCAGTTGGCCTCGGTCAGCACCGCGGGGGTCTGGATGCGACTGCCCGCCCTCATCGCGGCCATCGGCAGTTGGCTGATCATCAGCCATCGGGTGCTGCCCCGACTGGGGCCGGGCCGCGGCGGCCTGACCCGCAACCGGGTGGCGACGGCGACCGCCGGAGCGGTCTTCCTCGCCGCCTGGCTGCCGTTCAACAACGGTCTGCGGCCGGAGCCGCTCATCGCCTTCGGCGTTCTGCTGGTGTGGATGCTGGTCGAGCGCACCATCGCCACCCGCCGGCTGGCCCCGGTGGCCGGCGCGATCGTGGTCGCGGTGTTCTGCGTGACGCTGGCACCGCAGGGACTGGTGGCCCTGGCACCGCTGCTGGTGGGTGCGCGTGCGGTGGCCCGCCTGATCGGCGCCCGCCGGATCCGCGACGGCGTGGCGGCCCCGCTGGCTTCCCTGGCCGCGGCGTTGTCGCTGTTCTTCGTGGTGGTGTTCCGCGATCAGACACTGGCCAGCGTGGCCGAGTCGGTCCGGATCAAATACGTTGTCGGACCGACGATCTCGTGGTACCAGGACTTCCTGCGCTACTACTTCCTGACCGTCGAGGAGCACGTGGAGGCCTCGCTGACCCGGCGTTTCGCCGTCCTGGTCATGTTGCTGTGCCTGTTCGCCCTGCTGACGATGCTGTTACGCAAGGGCCGGCTGCCCGGGGTGGCCCGCGGTCCGGTGTGGCGGCTGATCGGCAGCACCGCGCTGGGCCTGCTGCTGCTGACCTTCACCCCGACCAAGTGGGCGGTGCAGTTCGGTGCCTTCGCCGGTCTGACCGCGGCGCTGGGCGCGGTGACGGCGTTCGCCTTCGCCACCGTGGGACTGCACAGCCGCCGCAACCTCGCGCTGTACGTGACCGCCCTGCTGTTCGTCCTGGCGTGGGCGACCTCGGGGATCAACGGCTGGTTCTACGTCGGCAACTACGGCGTGCCCTGGTACGACCGCGAACCCGTCCTGCTGCACCAACCGGTCACCACGATATTCCTGGCGATGACCATCCTGACCGGGCTGCTGGCCGGCTGGCTGCACTTCCGCATCGACTACGCCGGTCACACCGAGGTCGCCGACACGCGGCGCAATCGCCTGCTCGCCGCCACCCCGCTGCTGGTCTTCGCACTGATCATCGTGCTGCTGGCGGTCGGCTCGATGGCCAAGGGATTCGTGCAGCGCTATCCCGCCTACACCAACGGCAAGGCCAACCTGGCGGCCTTGCGCTCCGGCCTGTCCGGCACCAGTTGCGCCATGGCCGACGACGTCCTGGTCGAGGCAGACGCCAACGCCGGGATGCTCAAACCTGCCCCCGGCCAGACCTGGGGCCGATACGGCCCGCTGGGCGGTGAGAAGCCGATCGGCTTCACCCCGAACGGAATCAGCGACACCCTCGATCCGGTGGCCCCGTTCGTCGCCAACCCGGGAACGGTCAACTCCGACGGGTCGCCGAACAAGCCCAATGTGGGGATCGGATTCGCCGGCGGCACCGGCGGCGGCTACGGACCCGTCGGAGTGAACGGCTCGAAGGTGTTCCTGCCGTTCGGCCTCGATCCCAAGACCACGCCGGTGATGGGCAGCTACAAGGAGAACACCCTCGCGGCCAAGGCCACCTCGGCCTGGTACGAACTGCCGCCCCGCTCCCCGGACCGCCCACTGGTGGCCGTGGCCGCCGCCGGCGCGATCTGGTACTACGACGACGAGGGCGAATTCCACTACGGGCAGTCGCTGAAACTGCAGTGGGGTGTGCGTAAGCCGGACGGTACCTTCGACGCACTCGAGAAGGTCTACCCCATCGACATCCAGGAGCAGTTGGCCTGGCGCAACCTGCGTTTCCCGCTGGCCTCTGCACCGCCGGAGGCCAACGTGGCCCGGATCGTCGCCGACGACCCGAACCTCAGCAGCGAGCAGTGGTTCGGATTCACCCCGCCCAGGGTTCCGGTACTGCAGACCGCGAACGAGTTCCTCGGCCCCGAGACGCCGGTGCTGATGGATATCGCCTCGGCCGCCCAGTTCCCCTGCCAGCGGCCGTTTTCCGAGCACCTGGGTATTGCCGAGGTGCCCCGGTACCGGATCCTGCCCAATCTCAAGCAGGTGGTGGTGTCATCGAACCTGTGGCAATCGGCCCGGGCCGGCGGGCCCTTCCTGTTCATCCAGGCACTGCTGAGCACCGCGACGGTGCCGACCTACCTGCGCGACGACTGGTACCGGGATTGGGGCGCCATCGAGCGCTACATCCGGGTGGTACCCGCCGCGCAGGCCCCCGACGCCGTCATCGACGAGGGCTCCCAACGGGTGTTCGGGTGGAGCCGCAACGGACCGATCAGGGCGCTCCCATGAATCAGACACCGTCATGACACAGACCCTCGTCGACAGCGCACGCGACGCCGCCCGTGAGGTGACGATCACCCGGCGGGTCGCCACCATCGCCGGTCTGCTCGGCTTCGTGCTGGCGGTGCTGACCCCACTGCTGCCCGTCGTGCAGACCACCGCAACGCTGAACTGGCCGCAGAACGGGCGGCTCGACAGCGTCACCTCACCGCTGATCTCGTTGTCGCCGGTATCGATCACCGCAACCGTTCCATGCGACGTCATCCGGTCGATGCCGCCCAAGGGCGGCCTGGTGCTGGGCCTGGCCCCGCAGAAGGCCAAGGACGCCACCCTCAATTCGCTCCTCGTCACGGTCAACGCCCAACGGGTGGACATCACCGACCGCAACGTGGTGATCGCGAGCGTGCCCCGCTCGCAGGTGGTTTCGGCCGGATGCCAGCGGATCGAGATCAGCTCCACCGAATCCGGCACCTTCGCCGGCTTTATCGGACTGCCGCCGAGCCCCGATTACGCCGAATTGGACGCCGAGCAGAAGCAGGAGTCCCCCCAGACCGGATATGACTACCTGCGGTCCGGATTCGCCGATCCCAACCTTCGCCCGAACATCGTCGGGGTGTTCACCGACCTCACCGGTCCGGCACCGCCCGGGCTGAGCGTCTCGGCCACCATCGACACCCGGTTCTCGACCAGACCGACGGCGGTGAAACTGGCCGCGATGCTGCTGGCCATCGCGGCCACCGTGGTGGCACTGGCCGCGCTGTGGCGGCTGGACCGGCTCGACGGGCGCCGGATGCATCGGCTCATCCCGCAACGCTGGCGCACCGTCACCCCCGTCGACGTCACGGTGGTGACCGCTTTCCTCGTCTGGTACGTCATCGGCGCCAACTCCTCCGACGACGGCTACATCCTCGGTATGGCCCGGGTCGCCGACCAGGCCGGTTACATGTCGAATTACTTCCGCTGGTTCGGCGTACCGGAAGATCCGTTCGGCTGGTACTACAACGTGCTGGCGCTGATGACCCATGTCAGCACCGCCAGTATCTGGATGCGGCTGCCGGATCTGCTCTGCGCCCTGCTCTGCTGGCTGCTGCTGTCCCGGGAGGTGTTGCCCCGGCTGGGGCCGGCCGTGCACCGCAGTCGACCGGCGCTGTGGGCGGCGGGCCTGGTGCTGCTGGCGGCCTGGATGCCGTTCAACAACGGGCTGCGCCCGGAAGGCCAGATCGCCACCGGCGCGCTGATCACCTACGTGCTGATCGAGCGGGCGATCACCTCCGGACGGCTGACACCGGCGGCGCTGGCGATCATCACGGCGGCCTTCACCCTCGGCATCCAGCCGACCGGGCTCATCGCGGTCGCCGCACTGCTGGCCGGCGGTCGGCCGATTCTGCGGATCCTGATGCGGCGGCGCGCGATCGTGGGGACCTGGCCGCTGGTGGCCCCACTGCTCGCCGCCGGCACGATCATCCTGACCGTCGTGTTCGCCGACCAGACCCTGGCCACCGTGCTGGAGGCCACCCGCATCCGCACCGACATCGGGCCGAGCCAGGAGTGGTACACCGAGAATCTGCGCTACTACTACCTGATCCTGCCGACGGTCGACGGTTCGCTGTCCCGCCGGTTCGGCTTCCTGATCACCGCTCTGTCGCTGTTCGTCTCGGTGTTCATCATGTTGCGCCGCAAACGCGTTCCGGGCGTCGCGCGGGGTCCGGTCTGGCGGCTGATGGGCGTCATCTTCGCGACGATCTTCGTCCTGATGTTCACCCCGACCAAGTGGGTTCACCACTTCGGGTTGTTCGCCGCGGTCGGCGCGGCGATGGCCGCCCTGGCCACGGTGCTGGTCTCGCGGACGGTGCTGCGCTGGTCGCGCAACCGGATGACGGTCGTGACCGCTGTGCTGTTCCTGCTCGCGTTGACGTTCGCCACCACCAACGGCTGGTGGTACGTGTCGAGTTACGGGGTGCCGTTCAACAGCTCGATGCCGCAGATCGCCGGAATCAGTATCAGCACAGTGTTTTTGGGTCTGTTCGTGCTCTCCGCGCTCTATACGGCATGGTTGCACTTCACGTCCCGCAACCGCGGCGAGGGGCGGGTCGCTCGGGCGCTGACCGCCGCCCCGATCCCGGTTGCCGCCGGTTTCATGGTGCTGGTGTTCCTGGCCTCGATGACGGCCGGGGTGGTGCGCCAGTATCCGACCTACTCCAACGGTTTGGCCAACGTGCGGGCCCTGTCCGGTGGCTGCGGTCTGGCCGATGACGTTCTCGTCGAGCCGGATGCCAACGACGGCTTCCTGACGCCACTGGCCGGCGAGTACGGGAAACTCGGTCCATTGGGCGGCACCAAACCGGTGGGTTTCAGCCCCGGCGGTGTTCCGGAAAAGATTGTGGCCGAGGCGATCCGGGTCAACAACCCGATGCCGGGCGTCGATCACGACTGGGAGGGCCCGTTCGAACTCGCCAAGCCGGGGGTCAACGGGTCGACTGTCCCGCTGCCGTACCAGCTGGACCCGGCCCGGGTTCCGGTTGCCGGTAGCTACGTGGACTCCGGCCAGCAGGAGAGCCTGCTGACCTCGGCCTGGTACCAGCTGCCGCCCGACGACGGCAACCATCCACTGGTCGTCGTCACCGCGGCCGGGACGATCGCCGGCAACAGTGTGCTCAACGACCGCACCGACGGCCAGACCGTCGAGTTGGAGTTCGGCAGGCCGGGCCCCGACGGCACTCCGGTGGCGGCCGGCCGAGTGGAGCCCTACGACCTCGGCCCCGCGCCGTCCTGGCGCAATCTGCGCTACCCACGCTCGCAGATCCCCGCCGACGCGACCGCGGTCCGGATCGTGGCCGAGGACCGTTCGCTCTCGATCGGCGACTGGGTCGCCGTGACGCCGCCGCGGGTTCCGGAACTCCAGTCGATCCAGGAGTACGTCGGATCGACACAGCCGGTGCTGATGGACTGGGCGGTGGGGTTGGCCTTCCCGTGCCAGCAGCCGATGCTGCACTCCAACGGCGTCACCCAAGTGCCCAAGTTCCGGATCACACCGGACTACACCGCCAAGAAGCAGGACACCGACACCTGGGAGGACGGCCGCAACGGCGGCCTACTGGGGATCAGCGATCTGCTGCTGCGGGCCTCGGTGATGGCGACCTATCTGTCCCATGACTGGGGCCGGGACTGGGGGTCGCTGCGTAGGTTCGACACCATCGTCGACGCTGAACCAGCCGAACTGGAACTGGGCACCGCGACCCGGGGCGGGTTGTGGTCGCCGGGGCGGATCCGCATCAAGGCATAGGGTCCCGGTTACCGTGGAATCCCCGACTCGAGCAACAAGAAAGCAAGAAAGAGGGAAGAGGGACGTGAAGAAAACTCGTCTGAAGTCCAAGTTCGCCCTGTTGGCCGGCGCTACCGCCGTCGTCGGCATGGCAACCATCACCGCCTGCGGAAGCGACACCACGGAGAAGCCGGCCGACACCAAGGCCCCCACCGGCAGCAGCGCCCCGCAGTCGCCGAACTCGCTGACGCCCACCGAGAAGCAGAACGTCGGGTCATTCGCCCCCACCATGACCGCAGACCGGGCCCCCACTGTGGTACCCGGTGGCTCCGGGAGCCACCACGAGATGAGCCCCTAATCGTCAGCCAATAGCCTGACGATGTGGTTGCCGGCACCCTTCACCGAGTCGGGCCCGCGTGATCGGATCCGGCGATGCCGCGGCGCTCGACGATGCGCGCCGGCGATTCTCGTCGCGGCTGAGGCCTCCGCCGACCCCGCTGATCAGTACGGTGATACACCTCGGCGTGCTGGTCTTGTGGGTGGCACTGTTCCTCCTCGTATTCGGCCGGGGCGGCATCCTCGCATGGTCGGTGGGTTTGGCGTATCTGGCCTACGAAGCGGCGCTGCTGATCTTCACCGGGTGGCACATCAGGCGGTTCGTCACCGCCCCTGGGCCCGCCGTCGCAGGGCCCCGGCCGACTGTCGCGGTTCTGATCGCCGCCCATAACGAGGCCAAGGTCTTGCCCGCCACGCTGCGCGCGATCACCGCGCAAAGCGATCCACCCGAAGAGATCGTGATCGCCGACGACGGATCGACCGATTCGACCGCCGCGGTGCTGTGCGCCGAGTTCGGATTCACCCCCCGACAACTCGGGCAGGCGGCCCCACCGGCACATGACGGGACGGTGACCATCACATGGCTTCGGCTCCCCCACGGCGGCAAGGCGCGAGCCCTCAACACCGCTCTCCTTCAGACCGGCGCCGACATCGTGATCACCGTCGATGCCGACACGCTGCTGGACACCGAAGCGATTGCGGTGGTCCGGGCCGCGTTCGCCCGCGAGACCGAGCTCGTCGGTATCACCGGCGTCATCACCCCGGAATCGCCGCGGTCAATGGCCGGCCGGGTGATGCAGTTCTTCCAGACCTACGAATACATCCGCAACTTCCTCGGCAGGTACGCATGGATGCGGGTGGAATGCCTGCAATTGATCTCCGGGGCCTTCGCGGGATTCCGGCGCACCGCGGTTGTGCAGGTCGGCGGTTTCGACGACGCCTGTTTGGTGGAGGACTACGAAATCGTCCACCGGCTCTACCGCTACGCCGGTGACCACAACGCGCCCTGCCGTTTCCGGGTACTCGGCGCCGCGCAGGCGCGCACCGAGGCGCCCGGCTCCATTCCGGCCCTGCTGCGTCAGCGCCGGCGGTGGTTCGGCGGTTTCCTCCAGACCCAGTGGTGGTACCGGGCGATGATGGGCAACTCGAGAATGGGCCGAATGGGCACGCTGATGCTCCCGGTGAAGGCCATCGACGCCTTCCAGCCGCTCTACGGGCTCACCGCCCTGGTCCTGGCGGTCTACCTCCTGATCGTCGCCGATGCCGGCACCCGCGGCACGCTGGCCGTCATCCTCGGCGCCACGTTGGTCATCAACGCCGCTTTCCAGGTATGGGCGGTTCGCCAGTACCGCCGCTGGGTGGGCGACCCGAAGCGCGCGAACCTGGCCGGCGCCTGTTTCGCCAGCGTTCTGGAGCCCTTTACATTCCGGGTGCTGCTCCACCTGGGCGCAGTGCTCGGATGGATCGCGTTCCTCGCAGGCGCACAGCACTGGGGCCGCAGCGAACGGTTCGGCATCGACGGCTCCCGGGCCGAAGCGCCGTGAGTCCGGCTGCGCTCGGCGGCTGGGTACTGGCACCGGTGATGGTGCTCGTATCGGTCGCGGCGGTTCTGGGGCTGGCCGCTTTGGCCATGCCCCGCTCCGGGGCGACCGGCGGTGAACGCTTGCTGGCCGGTGCGCTGGGCTGGGTGGTGATCGTCGACGTCGGGGTGCGAGTGTTGGGGTGGGCCGGTGCTCTCACCACCCCGGTGCTTGCCGGGTCGGCGTCCGCAGCAACGGCTCTCATCGCCACGGCGGTGGCCGTCCGCGGGGTCCCGCTGCCGCTGCCTCGTCAGTGGCCCCTTGCTATCGCCACCATTCCGGTGCTCATGGTCGCCGCCGTGGCCGTCGCGATCACCGTGGTGGCGTCCTATCTGTTGCCGGTCTGGCAGTGGGACGCGCTGGGCTATCACCTGCCGTACGTCAACTTCGCGTTGCAGCGCGGAACGCTGGCCGATGTCCCCGCCGACGTTCCCTACCTGTCGACCTACCCGAAGGTGGTCGAGAACACTTTTATCGCCTGGCGTGCAATGCTTCCCGACGACACGATGGTCGACCTCGGGCAGCTGCCGTACGGTGTGCTCGGCGCACTCGCGATCTCGCTGATCGCGCGCCGCCAAGGCGCCTGCCCTGCGGCGGCGGTGGCCGCCGGAGCGGTGTGGCTGACACTGCCCGCGGTGCTCCTGCAGCTGCCGACAAACTACGTTGACGTCGCAGCGGCCGCGCTGGCGTTGTCGGCCATTGCGTTCCTGCTGGGGCCGATAGACCGCTCTCGGCTGTTGTTCGCCGCCGTCGCACTCGGCCTGTACCTGGGATCCAAACCGAGCGCTCCGGCCGGTGTGGGTCTGCTTTTCGTCGCGCTGGCTGTGGTCGCCGTCCGTGCCCGGTTGGGTCGGGTGATCCCGGTCGCCGGCCTGCTGGTGCTGATTCTGGGCGGTGAGTCGTACCTGAGAAACACTGTCCGCCATGGGAATCCGATCTGGCCGGTGAGCATCGACGTCGGCCCGTTTCGGCTGCCCGGTGACCGCAGTGTCTCGGATCTGCTGGCCGCGGGCGCCGCTGCACCGCGGACCCACGGCAATCCCCTCGAACGCATCGCGGCATCGTGGTCGGTGATCTGGCCGGAAGTGCCGGCCTTCGACATGCGTGTCGGCGGACTCGGCATCCTGGTTCTGATCGCCGCGCCGGTCGCCCTGGTCAGGTTGGTGCAGCGCTGCCGTGGCGCTGACGCACTGGTGATGGGGTTGGTCGTGGCGGCGACAGTGGCGACCCCCGAGCCCGCCGTGGCCCGCTTCGTACTGCCGTTCGCCGGTCTGGTCTTAGCCCTGGCGATCCCGGCAACGGAACTACTGCGGGATCGAAAGCAGCTGTATCTGTTGACGTTCGGGCTGATCGCGGCGGGCGCTGCCCAGAACATTGCGGCCGCCTACCCGGGGTTTCGGGGCGAGGGACCGCCGCTGGGCGAGTATTGGGACATGACCGACGGCGAGCGGCGGCGGGCAGTGGGCGCAAACGGTTCACCGGCACCTTTCCTGGACGCGGTGGCGCAGCTTCGACCCGGCGAAGTCGCACTGTTCGACCGTTCCCTCGAACTGCCCTACCTGGTCTGGCGGCCTGATCTATCCGCTTCGGCCGAACGTATTCCCGACGGCGCCAGCCTCGAGGAGGCGGACACGCTGATCCAATCCGACCACGTCCGGTTACTGGTCGTCGGGGACGACATGCCCGGCGGCCAGGCGGCGCGCAACCATCCCGGACAGTTCAGCCCGATATTCGGCTGCCGGTCCTCGGCCTGCACGGTTTATCTGCGACGGCCCTGACCCGGAGCCGCTCGGCAGTCAGAGCCGTGCTGATCCGCGCGGGCAGCTCTCCCCCAACCCCGACATCTGGGCACGTGTCAACGGACTCAGTTAGAGCCCAGTGGGGGACTCGGATCTCCTGAGCCTTCTTCAGGTGCTCTACCGTGACCAGCATGGCCGTCGTCATTGTGGGAGCCGGACTGAGCGGCCTTGCCGCCGCGCGGCATCTCAGCCGCCGGGGTGTTGAGGTCACGGTTCTGGAGGCTTCCGATGCGGTGGGCGGACGGGTCCGCACCGATCTGGTTGACGGCTACCGCCTCGATCGTGGATTCCAGCTGTACAACCCGGCCTACCCCGAAGGCGCTCGCGTCCTGGACCATCAGGCCCTTGATCTGAAGCCGTTCATCGCCGGCGCACGGATCGTCGTCGACCGGGGCGGGCGCCGCCGGGTGGAGCGGGTCGCCGACCCCCGGCGCAAGCCCTCGTGGGCGGTACCGTCGCTGCGGGCACACATCGGCTCACCGTTGGCGATTGCCCGATTCGGCGCCTATGCCGTCTCCCGCGCCGTCCGGTCGGTGCCCTCCCTGCAACGCGATCCCGACGTCACCGCCGAGGCGGCACTGCGCCGGGCCGGTTCGGATGACGCGTTGATGGAGACGGTACTGCGCCCGTTTCTCTCCGGAGTCTTCCTGGACTCCGAACTCACGACATCACGGCGCTTCCTCGATGTGGTGCTGAAATCCTTCATCCACGGCACCCCGAGTGTCCCGGCGCTGGGCATGCAACGCATTCCCGAACAACTCGCCACCGGGCTGGACGTGCGATTAGGCCAGCGGGTCACCGCGGTCTCGGCCCGACGCGTCGACATCGTCGACGGTGACACTCACCCCGCCGAGGCCGTCATCGTCGCCACCGATCCGACGACCGCCGCCGGGCTGATCCCGGGCGTTGACGCACCGGCCGCCCGGTCCGTCACCACCTGGTACTACCGGCCCGACTGCCCACCAGAGGAACTCGCCGACGGTGAGGCCGTGCTGATCCTCGACGGCGCCCGTCGCGGACCACTGGTCAACACCGTGGTGCTCAGTCACGCCGCACCCGGCTATGCCCCGCCGGGCAGCGCACTGGTCGCCGCTTCAGCACTCGGGGCGCGGGACAACCCGTTGCAGGACAATGACGTACGCGAGCATCTTGCCTGGCTGTACGGGATACCCACGAGGAAGTGGGACCTCATCGCAAGCTATCCGATTCCCTACGCGCTGCCGGCGATGCCGGTGCCCTTCGAGCTGCAACGCCCGGTGCGCACGGCGCGGGGCGTCTACGTCGCCGGGGATCACCGTGATACGTCATCCATCCAGGGGGCGTTGGTCAGCGGTCGCCGCGCCGCCCAGGCAGTCCTCAAAGATCTGGGGGTCACGACGCCGTGAGTTTCACCGCGAAGAACGGGACGCGAGGGGCCCGCCAACCCGGCGGCCCGCTGCTAAGGCTGATGAACGGCGTCATCGCCCGACGAATCCGCAAGGGCGGGAGGCTGATCGGCGGCACCGAGGGGCTCGTGCTGACCACCATCGGAGCCAAGAGCGGTGAGCGACGCAGCACCCCGCTGGTCTGGTTTCCCGGCGACGACGGCAGTTGGCTGATCGTCGCCTCGGCGGCCGGAGCGCGCCGAAACCCGTCCTGGTACTACAACATCGCCGCGCACCCCGACCAGGTCCAGATCCAGATCGAGGGTCGCACCATCCCGGTCACCGCTGCGCAACTTCACGGCCCGGAGCGCGAGGCGGCCTGGCGGGCGATCACCGCGGCGTCGGCCCGATTCACCAAGTATCAGCAACAGACGGACCGGACGTTGCCGATCATCCGGCTGACTACACGGATCCCCGGGGCGCCGGCGCCACACGGAGGATGAGGCCCCCACGTCACCCGATGCGCCGGGATTAGCCTCGAGGCCTTTCGCCGAAGGTGCACCACATCCATGAAGGGGCCGACGGCGGCCTGTGTGGTTGTGCCGATACCGCCTACAGTCCGGCCTCGGCGGGCTGCGGCGCGGGCTGGACGGTGATGATCGGCTCCCCCGGTGCAATCTCGCCGGCGCCCGCCATCTCGACCGAACCGAACTTCTTGGCGTTGAGCACCACGATCGGGGTGATCAGGGGATAGCCGGCCTTCTCGATCACCGCGCGATCGAAGGTCACCAGCGGCGTTCCGGCGTCCACCCGATCGCCCTTGGTGACGTGGACGTCGAACCCGTCGCCTTTGAGTTTCACCGTGTCCAGGCCGACGTGGATGAGGACCTCCACCCCGGTGTCGAGCAGGATTCCGTAGGCGTGCCCGGTGGGCTGGGCGGCGATCACCGTGCCAGCCCCCGGCGCGTAAACCGTGTTACCGGAGGGTTCGACAGCGATGCCCGGGCCCATGATCCCCTTACCGAACACCGGATCCGGCACGTCGCTGAGTGCGACGACGGTACCCGCCAGCGGCGAGAGGATCTGCGTGGTCACACCGGCGTCGCCGGCCGCTTTGGTGGCCGCCGCGGCGACCAGGGTGTCGGCGCTGGCCTCGCCCATCGGGCCCTCCAGGTCGGCCACCGGCACCCCTGCCGCGACCGCGGCGGCGGCCTGTTCGGGTGTCCGGTAGCCGGAGAGGATCACCAGGACCATCGAGGTGAAGAACGCCGCGGTCACCGCCAGTGCGTACAGCCCCATGTTGTCGAACGCCGGGATGGTCAGAATCGAGGTGAACACGAAGGCGCTCGTCTTCACACCGCCACCGATGCCGATGATGATGCCGCCGACCAGGCAGCCGACCAGCATTCGCGGATAGATCCGCTTGAACCGCAAGTGGATTCCGTACAGCGACGGTTCGGAGATCCCGCCGAGCAAACCCGCGGCCAAGCCGCCCATGGCCGTCTGACGCATCTGACGGTCCCGCTCCCGCCAAGCCAGGAACAGCACGCCGGCAGTGGCGCCGAAGCAGGCGAAGTTCCACGCCCCCATCGGTCCCTGGATGAAGTCGTAGCCCAGCGTCTGAATGTTGATCAGCATGATCGCGTTGATCGGCCAGTGCAGACCCAGCGGCACCATGAACGGGTACGCCAGCGGAATGAGGATCGCGAAAATGAACGGCGAGAAGTCGTTGACCGACTTCAGGAAGCCGCCGAGAGCCGCACCGGTGTAGACGCCGAGCGGACCGATCAGGAACGCGGTCAGCGGGATCATGATCAGCATCGACAGGAACGGCACGAAGATGAGCTGGACGTTCTCGGGGATGATCCGTTTCAGCAACTTGTACAGCGGACCCAGTACCGCCGCCATCAGCAGCGGCGGGAAGACCTGCGAGCTGTAGTTGAAGATCGTCAGCGGGAGACCTAACACCTGCACGACGTCGACCTGGGAGCCGAACACGTTCTTGGATTCGGTGAAATCCTTCATCGCCGCGAAGCCGGGCAGCATGACCACGGCCATGATCGCGAACCCGACCCACGGGTCGGCGCCGAGTTTCTTCGCGGCGTTGTAGGCGACCATCAGCGGCAGGAAGACGAACACGCTCTGCCAGCACAGATTGATGAACTGCCAGGTCGGCGACAGCTGGCTGGCCTCACGCGGATCAGCCCAGTTGGGGATGACGCCGAGTGTGCTCATCAAGGCCATGAAGGTGATGAACAGCGACGCCCCGAGCAGCGCACCCAGGATGGGCCGGAACGAGTCGGACAGGAACTCAAAGAACCCGTCGAGCCAGCTGAACTTCCCACGCGGCCCCTTCGCCCGCGCGGCGGCCTTGATGGCGGCGGCGTCTTCAGCACCGTCTCCCCCTGCCATCTCCGGCAGCGCCTTGATCTGGTTGTAGACCGTCTGCACGCCGCCGCCGATCACCACCTGATAGCGGTCACCGGCCTGCGGCACCGCGCCCATGACTCCGGAGACCGACTCCAGATCGGATTGGGTGACCCTCGAGGCGTCCCGAAGCTGGAACCGCAGCCGGGTGGCGCAGTGCGAGAGGCTTTCGATATTCGCCGCGCCACCGAGTCGGTTGACGATCTCGGCAGCCGTGTTCGTAGACATACATGCGGATGCTAGCGACGTTGCGGTCTCGCGGGAGCCGATTCAGGGTGCGGGTGGTGGCTTATTCAGGGTGCGGGTGGTGGCTGCGGGGTCGCGGTTCGCAGCCGTTCGGGAATTCGGGACCACACCGTATCGTCCCCCTGCGAATCCACCCGGGAGCAGTAGGCGTCCGCACCGTCCGCATCGACCGCCGCCGCGCCCAGCACCGCGCAGTCCGCGCCCATCACCACCACCGGCAGGTCCATCCGTCCCGCCACCGCCGGCGGCGGGGCGGGCTTGGTGGCGGTCTGGGACCGGGTGGTCACGTGCCGATTGTGCGACTCCAGCAGGACCGCACCGCCGACCGCTGCCCCGATCAGGGCGCTGCCCAGGATCGCGGCAACCCAGCGTCGCCGGAACCACGGCCGGTGAGCGGTCCTGCGGTGCCGGGCGGATCCCGCGGCCGACGGGTTCAGGGCATCCTGCATGGCGCGGGCGAAGTCGCGGCAGTTGGCGAACCGGTCGCCCGGATTCTTGGCCAGGGCCCTGGCGAAGACCGGGCCGAACGCGGACAGATCCTCCCTATCAAGGGGCGGCGGTGCCGCGCTGAGATGCTTGCTGATCACCACGGCCGGGTTGCTGTCGGTGAATGGCGCTGCGCCGGTGAGCAAGTGGAAGGCGGTGGCGGCCAGCGCGTACTGGTCGGCGCGACCGTCGATCTGCTCCCCCTTGAGTTGCTCGGGTGCTGCGTAGGTGACCGTGCCGACCGTCATCTCCGACCCGGTGAGCGTGCTGGCCTGGTCGATCCACCGGGCAACGCCGAAGTCGGCGAGCATCACCCGGTTGTCGCCGGAGGCGGGAAAACCGAGCAGGATGTTGGCCGGCTTGATATCGCGGTGCATCAGCTTTCGACTGTGTGCGTAGTCCAGTGCATCGGCGACGGCGGTGACGATGCGCGACACTTCCGCGGCGGGAATTCCTTTGGGAAACTTGTCCTCCAGCAGCCGTCCGGCGTCGATACCGTCAACGAACTCCATCGCGATCCACAGCCTGCAGTCGCTTTCGCCGCGGTCGTAGATGGTGACGATGTTTGGGTGCCGCAGCGTTGCGACCATCTCGGCCTCCTGGCCGAAGCGCAGCCGATACTCCTCATCGTGGCTGACCGAGTTGCCGAGCACCTTCAAGGCGTCGCGGCGCGGCAACCGGGGATGCTGGGCCAGGTAGACCTCGCCCATACCTCCGGCGCCGAGGAGGCGCAGGACGGTGTAGCCGGCGAAGGTCTCGCCGTCGGCTACAGGCATCGGTAGGACACCGTTACCCGGCCGGCGGGGCTTCTGCCTTCAGCCGCTGCAGCACCCCGGTGCAGAGCCGTGCGAGTTCCTCTGCCTCATCGGAATCGATTGCGGCGTCGAAGATCTCGGTCATCCGCCGGTTGGTCGCCTGCTCGACCTCGGCATAGCGGTCCTTTTTGTCGGAGCCGTCGGCGAACGGCTCCGGCCAGCCGAACATCATCGTGTAGTCGCGGCCCGCGTGCAGCATATGCGCCTCGACCGGAGTGATGCCGGAGTTGGCCAGCACGTTGAAGTGCACATCGCCGCGCAACTCCCGCAGCACGAACATCACCTGCAGAGCCCGGGCCGGGGCGTCGGAGGCCAGCGGCATCGCCCGCCAGCCGGCGTACATCGGCAGGCCGACGGCCGCCGTCTCGGCGATGATCTTCTCGCCCAACTGCGCGATCCGGGCCGTTCCCTCGGCATCGGCCAGATACGTTCGGCCGAAGTCGGCGACCTGGTCCCAGTAGACCTTCGCCGCACCGGCAGCGCCGCGTACCGCGACACCCTCATCCCACATGGCGCAGACGAAGTTGGGTTCGAATATGGCGAAGACCGACGCGACCGTGGTCCCGGTCGCGTCGCCCAGCACACCACCGCGGCCGGCGACGTAGCCCGCGAACGGGTTCTGGTAGCCGGCGGCGATACTGCCGGCGAAGGTCTCCGGGTGCAGCATGAAGATACCGATGGCCTCACCCATCGCGGCCCCGGCCTCGCGGACCGCTTCCCTCATTCGTGCGTCGCTCACCTGCGGGCTCCTGGGGTCTGGCCGGCCGCCCGATGCCGCCGACTCGGACGATCCTACGGACTGCGCTGCCGCTTAGTCCGGGTAATCCAGCGGCACGCCCAGCGTGGTGAGCGTCATCGCCAGGGCGTCGTATTGGCCGACCAGCGTCACGAATTCAATCAGCTGACGATGATCCAGAAAGCCGCTCAGCCGCCGCCAGCTCACATCGGACAGCGCGCGGCTGGTGACGAGCTCGTCGACACCGGCGAGCAGCACCTGCTGACGCCACGACAGCGCACCGGAGTTCGGCCAGCTGAAGATATCGGCCTGGGCGTCGGCATCCAGGCCGCGGCTGAGGGCAATTCGGCGGTGCTGCTGAAGCTCGTACTCACACCCGCGCAGGTGGCCCACCCGCAGGATCGCCAGCTCGGTGTCGGCCCCAGGCAACCGGCCCCGGCGCAGCAGGACGCCGGCAAAGGGCGCCCAGGCCCAGAACAACCGACGGTGCTGGGCCAGCACGGTAAACAGGTGGAACTCCGGAACACCCCAGACTCGTGCGGCGAACCGACAGAACAGCCAGCCGAACCATCCCAGCTCGCGGCGGCCCCCCGGGGGGACACGGCAGGGAAGCGCCGGGGCCGGCACGGATCGAGTCGCCGGGCGGTCGTCCGATGGACCCAGTGGTTCGCACGTTGCCATCCACCGATCCTAGGGGCGCACCTGAGCGAAACCCTCGGCTCGTCAGCCGCCCAGTAGCCGTCCAGACACCGCGATGGCCAGCCGCCTGGGCAACACCCGGGTGACCACCCTGGAAACGAAGGCGTTGGCCACACCGTCGACGAAGCTCGGTTTGCGCCTCGCCAGCACCCGGATCGTGTGGGCAACGACCTGCTCCGGTGTGCGGGTGAAGGCCTTCGCCGCCGCGCCAGATGCCGCCCCGGCCGCGGCCTCGCCGGCACGTTCGAAGAACGGAGTGTCGGTCAGCCCGGGACACACCGCCAGCACCCGGATGCCGTTGTTGCGCTCCTCGGCCCAGACCGCCTCGGTGAAGGACAGCACGAAGGCCTTCGTCGCACCGTAGACGGCCATCTTCGGCAACGGTTGGAACGCCGCGGTGGAAGCGATGTTGATGACCGCCCCCGCACCTCGGAACCGCATCTGCGGCAGGTAGCGGGCGGTGGCGCCGACCATCGTCCGGCAGTTGAGTCCGACCTCGTCTTCGAGTCGCTGCGGGTCGGCATCGGCCACGTCACCGTGCGTTCCGAAGCCGGCATTGTTGACCAGCACGCCGACCTCCAGGCCCAACTCGTTCGTCCGTCGCCACAGCTCGGCGGCGGCGGTCGGCTCCGAGAGGTCCATCGCGATCACGGTGACGGCCACGCCATGGGCGTCGCGCAGCCGTGCGGCCAGCGCATCGAGCCGGTCCGCACTGCGGGCCACCACGACGAGATCGTGGCCGCGGGCGGCGAACTGCCGGGCGAACTCGGCGCCGATCCCGGTCGACGCCCCGGTGATCAGGGTGACCGTGCGCCCATCCGCGAGTCCATCCACGAGCGACATCGTAGAGGCCCGTCGCGGGCCGGGTACCATCGACGATGTGCAGCATCCGCAGCGGGTCAGCGGATTCGACGCCAGCTTCCTCTCCATCGAAACCGCAACGCAACCCATGCAAGTGTTTTCGGTGCTGGAGTTGGATTCGACAACGATTCCCGGCGGCTACCGCTTCAACGGCCTGCGCGACGCCCTCGCGGCGCGGATCAGGGCGATCCCGGAGTTCCGGGAGAAGCTCTCCGACGCCCCGCTGACCATCGGCCATCCGGTGTGGGTCCAGGACGACGAATTCGATATCGACCGGCATCTGCACCGGATCACCCTGCCCGCGAACGGCACCCGGACGGAGTTGACCGAGATCTGCGGCCGACTGGCCGGACTGCCGCTGGACCGTCGCCGGCCACTGTGGGAGATCTGGGTCATCGAGGGCCTTGATGGTTCTTCAGGAACGGATCGACTGGCCGTCTTGATCAAGGTTCACCACGCCGCGGCGGACGGCGTGACCTACGCCGACATGGTGTCCCGGCTGTGCAGTTCCGAAGCCGCACCGACACCCCCGGATCTGATCGAGGCGCCGGCGCCGATCGGCCCGTTGCGGGAGGCACTCGACGGTGCGGTCCGGTTAGCGGCCCGACCGTTTTACCTTGCCGTCCGCGTACTGCCCGCGGCCGCGCGCGCAGTCCTCGACGCCATCCGCCGGGCACGCGCCGGGCGCGCCATGGCGGCCCCGTTCACGGCCCCCCGGACGGCGCTCAACGCCAAGTTCAGCGCTCAGCGCAATGTGGCGTTCGCCCGCCTCGACCTCGATGAGGTGAAGAGGGTCAAGGACCATTTCGGGGTCAAGGTCAACGACGTGGTGGGGACCCTGGTCGGCGGGGTGATGCGCCAGTTCCTGCTGGACCGGGGCGAGTTGCCCACGTCCTCACTGGTGGCATTGGAACCGGTTTCGGTGCACGGGCAATCCGATCGCACCGCGCGCAACCAGGTCTCCGGCATGCTCGTTGCGCTGCACACCCAGATCGCAGATCCGGTGGACCGGCTCAAGGCAGTTGCGGAGGCGAACGCCTCTGCAAAGGAACAGGTGTCGGCGATCAGTCCGACGTTGCTGCAGGACTTCGGCGAGGTTGTCGGTTCGGTTCTGCTCGGCATCGCGAAGCGGGTTTACGCCCGGCTGACCCAGTTCCGCCCGAACTACAACATCATCCTGTCCAACGTGCCGGGCCCGGATCCGGCTCGCTACTTTCTCGGCGCCGCCGTCTCGGCGATGTACCCGTTCGGGCCGGTGCTGCTCGGCGCGGGCATCAACTTCACGTTGTGGTCGGTGAACGGCACGCTGCATATCGGGCTGATCTCGAACCCCGAAGTTATCCCGGCGCTGTCGGACCTGGCCGACGGCCTCAACGCTGGCTTGGCCGAACTACTCACTGAAATCGACGGCGCAGGGATCGGCGGCGCAGGAACGGATTCCGCCGCGGTCTAGCGCAATCCCGCTAGTCGGTCACTTGCGGGTACCGGCCCGGGACTCCGGCCAGGATTCGGTGAATCTCAGCGACATACCGGTCCGGATCGGGGCCGTGGCTGTGATAGCTGACCATCAGACGACCGTCGAAGGTACCGGCCGAATACATGTCGACTCCCGCCGACGTCGACGCGAACAGCAATTCGAGGTCATACTGCTCGACCACCAGATCGCTCGGCGTGCGCAGCGGGGGCAGTTTCCCGCCGTCGGTGGCCATCACGACATCGGGCAGTCCGGGCGGGTTGCCCTGGTACTGCTCGCCGAAGTGCAGGAAGGACTGCTGGATCACGCCGTCGGCCAGGTCGGACCGGAACGCGTCGACGATGTCACGGGCCAAGTCCAAGATGTCGGTGTCCGAACGGATCTCGGCCAGATACATCGCCATCCCCACCGGGTTGGTTGCCTCGGTGGAACCGACCGGCGGGTCCAGGCGGAAGCGCAGATCGACCGGATAGATGTAGGGGATCGGAAGGTGTGGGGTCTCCCGAATCTTCCACTCGGCCAGCAGGATCGAAGCGGCGGTCATGGAGTTGAGACTGACCCGCCGATCGGCACAGATAGCGGCCAGGGCTTGGGTCTCCTGGCGGGAGAGTCGACAGGTGGCCGACGGCACCAGAACCGACTGCAGGCCGACACGTCCTACGTTTCGCTTGGAGGGAGGCAACTCGTAGGCGAACATCGCCGGCAGGAAGCGCTCCAGGCCGAACCGCTGAAGTTTGACGATGCCACGATCGGCAAGTACCGCCTCCAAAGACTCCGGCACGGGCTCAGGCTTGACCGACCCGACACCGGTGCCGGTGACGATGTCGGTGTACCAGCCGAACAGCTTCTCCAGCAGAACGAACGAGTGGTGCGCGTCAGCCAGCGCATGGTTGGTGAAGAGGGTCAGTTCGGACCGCTCCTGGCCTTGTCTGAGTCGCAGGTTGACCAGTGCCTCGGACTGCTTCGGCAGCCGTCCGGGGGACGTGTCGCCGATCTTCTCGAGCCATATTCCTTCATGCTCGTATTCATCGACCATGATCTGGTGGCGGCCGTCGGCGCCCCGCTCGAGGTGACCGGCATGGGCGGGGTGTACTCGTAACAGCGTCTCGAAAGCCTCCGCCATCGCGCCCACGTCCACGGGACCGCGCAGAGTGACGGTGAGACTGATGAAGCTCTCTGCTTTCGCGTAGAACTCCTCGCTGGGCGACAGGTAGCGGATCGGCGTTGAGCCAAACACTGTGGTTAACCTTCCCTTCGACGCATGGTCACTGCGCGACCACTACCGGCTGGTGCTGGCTCGGCGATAGCCCACCAGCAGCGGTAGCAGGCATACTGCGAAGATCGCCGCACACCAGATCAGTGTGCTGATCATCGGCGCGAGCACCGGTCCGCCCACCGACAGTCCGCGCATCGCATCGACGGCCGGGGACATCGGCTGGTACCGGACCACCGGCTGGACCCAGTCCGGGTAGCGGTCCACCGGCACGAACCCCGTGCAGAACGTGGCACCGAGGATGATCACCGGCTGCATCGCCTCCACCATCACGGTCTTGCGCCAGTACAGCGCGACCGTGGTGGCCAGCGCTGCGAACGCGATGCCGAACAGCACTGGGATAGCCACCCACAACAGCGCAGCCGCCCACCCGGCGTGGAACCGGAATCCGAGGATGAAGCCGGTCGCCAGGATGATCAGCGTCGTGAAGACCAGCCGGGCGGTCTCCGCACCCAGGCGTGCCAGCAGTCCGGCGGCGCGATGGATGGGCAGCGACCACATCCTGGCCAGGAACCCGTCGAGCCGCTCGGTATTGATCCCGACCATCCCGGTCGTCGACCCGGACATCGTCGCCAACAGTGCCACCAGTGGCACGCTTCGGTAGAGCGCGTTCTCACCGGTGATCGCCGTGATCGAGTCACCGAAGACGACCTTGAGGGTGAGCAGAAACGCCACCGGCAGCAACACCGCGTGTACCAGGGTCATGGGGGTGCGGGCCGACCGGACCAGCAGCCGCCGGGTGAGCACCGCGGTCTGCGACAGCAGATGTCCCCGGCCGGCCGAGGCAGTGCCGACGGCGGCGCCGTCCAGAACCGCCATCAGGATCTCCGCCTGTACACCACGACCGCCCACGGCAAGGTGACGGCCATGATGCCGAACACCCAGCCCAGCGCGGGCCCGATCACCGACCAGGTGACCGGCGGGACGCCGTCACCGGAATCGCCGGCGAGCGCCTGCAATGCGTAGACCAGTCGGGAGATGGGCTGATTGTCGACGACGGGCTGGATCCACTCCGGAAACCGTTGCAGTGGCTGGATTCCCACCGACAGGAACCCGAAGATAAGCTGCGGCAACAGCAGCCACTGCGCCGTCGCCGCGGGGTCTCGTGACTTCGTGCCCAGGGTGTCGCCCAGCAGAGCCAGCGCCAGTCCGGTGAGCAGGATCAGCAGACAGAAGCCCAGGGCGAACACCGGCCCGCGATGAAACCGGAAGCCAATGACGTATCCGCACGCCAGTGCCACGACCAGACCGATCACACAGCGGTAGACGCTGGCCGTGATCCGGGCCGCCAACGGCGTCAGCGAGGCGATCGGCAACGACTGGAAGCGGCGGTTGATCCCCTGAACCGAGTCGGTCGCGGCCCGGAACGCGGTGGAGATCGAGGCAAAGGCGATGGCCTGCAACACGATCAGCGGCACCAGGTACTGCGCGTAGCTGCTCATCTTCAGGTCGGGGCCGTCCATCAACCGATTCAACGGGATGTAGAGGCTTGCCGTCGCCGCCACCGACACGACCACGCCCACCGCCACTTCGCCGTTGCGCAGCGAGGGTGTGATGAGCCGCGCCGTCAGCACCCACCACTGCTGCAGGCTGGACGGGACCGGCCGAACCGCGGTCAGTGCCGTCACGACAGGACCTCGCCGGCCATCCGCTGTCCGTCACGGTCACCGGCCGGCGATCCCGTCAGCGACAGGAACACGTCATCTAGTGAGGGCCGTCGCAGCGCGATATCGGCCAGTTCGATGTTCGCATCGCTCAACCGCGACAGGGCGGCGCTCAACGTGCCGGGCCCCTCGGGGGCGGGAAGACTCACGCGGTCGGACTCCGGGGTCAGCGCGGCCCGACTGAACTCCGGCAGCAGTGGACCCAACGCGTCGGCCAGTGCCTGAACGTCAGCGGGATCGCGCGGCACGATCTCGCAGAACGTGCCGCCGGTGCGTTCCTTGAGTTCGTCGGCGGTGCCCTGGGCGACGATGGTGCCGTGGTCGATCACGATGATCCGGTCGCTGAGGGCGTCGGCCTCCTCGAGGTACTGGGTGGTCAACAGTGTGGCGATACCGGCGTCCTTGAAGGTGGTAACCAACTCCCAGATCGCTTGCCGACTCCGCGGATCCAGCCCGGTGGTCGGCTCGTCGAGGAACACCACCTCGGGGCGGACCACCAACCCGCAGGCGATGTCCACGCGTCGGCGCATACCGCCCGAGTAGGTGCCGACCCGCCGTTCCGCAGCATGTTCGAGGTCGAACTCCGCCAGCAGTTCCCGGGCGCGGGCGCGGGCGTCGGGCTTCTTGAGTCCCTGTAACCGGCCGAACATCACCAGGTTCTCGTAGCCGGTCAGCATTTCGTCGAGCGCCACGTGCTGACCGGTCAGCATGATCGAGCGACGCACCATTGCCGGGTCGGTGACGACGTCGTGGCCGGCCACCCGGGCACGGCCCCGGTCCGGCTTGGTCAGCGTCGACAGGATCTCCACGGTGGTCGTCTTACCCGCCCCGTTGGGGCCGAGCAGTGCGACGACTTCACCACGGCCGACGTCGAAAGAGATGTCCCGCAACGCATCCACTGAACCGAACGACTTGCCGATGCCCTCAACATCAACACCCTTGCCGGACTCTGCCATGGCTGTACTACCTATTCGTCGTCGTCGGAAACGGCTGCCGACAGATCAACCAGGGTGAGTTCCCCGTCATCGTCGTCGTTGTCCCCGTCACCCTCGACCGCTTCGCCGATCAGCGTCATCAGGGTGGCCGGGAACTGCTCCGAGAGCGCCGCCACGGTCTCGGCCGGAACCAGTCGGCTGTCGTACCACCAGTCGACGTGCAGGACGCCGCCATGCCGATAGGCCCGCAGCTCCAGGGGATGGCCCAGTCCCGGCAGGGTCTGCCGAACCGTCAGTTCGGAATCGCTGTCGAACTGCACCGGTGCCTCGTTCTGCTGCCACTCCGGGATCATGCCCAGGTAGGACAGGTAGATCTGCGCGTCACCGGCGGCCGCCAGCACCGCGGCGGTGGGGGCATGCAGATACCGCAGCAGCCCATACCCGATCCCATGGTGGGGAACGGATTTCACGATCTGGCTGACCTCGGCGAGAAGCTGGGCGGCGCTGGCACTCGGCGCGTCCATCACCGGCAGTGCGATCGGGTAGACCGTGGAGAACCCCCCGATCGTCCGGCGGAAGTCCACCTCCGGGCGCAACACCGAGCGTCCGGCGCCGGCCAGGTCGACGGCCGCGACACCCTCGCCGAGGGTGAGCGCCAACCGCCGCGCCAGCGCGGCCAGCAGGATCTCCTCGGTCGAGGCCTGCAGCAGCCGGCGGGCGTTGTCGATTTGGGATGTCTGCTCAGGGGTCAGTGCCGTCGGCATTCTGATCAGGTCAGCGGACCCTGGGGCGGCGGCAGCGCCGGTACCGACGAGCCGCAGCGTCGCCTTCGTCGCAGTGTCGATCCAATAGCTTCGCCGCTCGAGCACCGCGGGATGGGAGGCCAGGGCCGCACACCGCTGCGACCACTCCCGCCAACTCGTGGTCGCCGGTTCCAGGGCGATATCGCTGCCGGCCAGTCGCTGCCCGAACGCCGTCAACAGGTCGGTGACCAGGACCTCCCGTGTGGTGGGATCATCGATCATCGCATGCACCGTCAGCACCAGGAACCGTGGTTGCCCCTGCGAGTCGACGACATAGGCGGCCGTCAGCGGCCCGCTGTTCAGATCCTGTCCCGCGATGACGTCCGCGACGATTCCGAGTAGTGCCTCGCGCTCCTCGCCGGTACCCGGTCCGACGCCGGCCGGCAGTGCCCATTCGGTCAGAGCGGTGAAATCGCCGGGCTCACCAATGTGCTGCTCCCAGATCCCGGCTTGGTCAGCCACCCGCATCCGCAGTGCGTCATGTTGGTTGACCACCGCGGTCAGGACCGCCGTGACGTCAGCCGCACTCACCCGGGAATCAAGGCTCAGCACCAGTGGCACCCGCCAGCGGCCACGCTCGGCGAGTCCGCTGTCGAGGAAGCGCAGGATGTTCGGCGGCACCTGCGGATCCAGATCACCGGTGTCCTGGCTGGCCAATCCGCCCGCGGCGTGGCGTGCGACCAGGGTGTCGGCCAGTGCGCTGAGGCTGGAGTTGTCGTAGAGGTCCTGGGGAGTGAGTTCGACACCTTCGTGGGATGCGGTCATCGCAACTCCGATCGCCACCAGCGAGTCACCGCCAATCTCGAAGAAGTTGTCGTTCGGCGCGACCGATTCCACCCCGAGGCACTGCGACCAGATTCGCTGCAGCGTCGCCTGCATCTGCAAACGGGCGTCCACCGGGGCACCGCCCTGACCGTCGGCCGGTCGGGCCGCCCCGGCCGCTACGCCACCCTCGCCGGCCGCACCGGCCGCACGCACGGCGGCGGTGTCGGGTTCGATCCAATGCCGTTGGCGCGCAAAGGCATAGCCCGGCAGCGAGACGCGCTGCGGGTGCTCGCCGTAAAGCCTCGACCAGTCCACCTCGACTCCGGCGGCCCACAGTTGGCCAAGCGCGAGCAGGAAAGCGTCCCGGTCATCGCGGGTCTGCACCGGGTGGCGCATCAGGCGGACCGCGCGGTGGGTCTCGGCCCAGCCGGGAAGCCGCACCGCCGAACCCGTGAGACTTCCGCCGGGTCCCACCTCGACGAGTACCCGGTGCGGGTCACCGAGCAGTGTCTGCACGTTGTCGGCGAACCGGACCGTCGATCGGATGTGCTGGGCCCAGCGATTCGGATCGGTGGCCTCCTCGTCGGTCATCCAGGTGCCGGTCACGTTGGACAGCATCGGGATTCGGGGCGCCTGCAGGGTCAGCCCGGAGAGGAACTCGGCGAAGGGTTCCAGGACCGTGTCCATCGCCTGGGAGTGGAACCCGTGCGAGGTGCGGACGCGCCGGGCCACGATGCCCTCGGCGGCACAGCGATTGGTGAAATCGCGGATGGCCTGCGCGGGTCCGGCAACCACGCAACTGCCGAATTCGTTGATGGCGGCCAGGTCGACATCGGCGCTCATATGAGCAGCGATATCGTCGGGGCTTGCCGCCACGGCAACCATGGCACCGGGAGGTGCCTCATGCATCAGCCGGGCCCGCATCGACACGACCCTGATGGCCGTCTCCAGGTCGAAGACCCCCGCCACGGTGGCTGCCACCAATTCGCCGATGCTGTGTCCGGCTAGCGCCGTCGGGGCCACCCCGAAGGACATGACCAGTTGCGCCAGCGCGTATTCCACCGCGAACAGCGCCGGCTGGGCCAGGTTGGTGGGCTCCAGCCCGGTTGGCTCCTGCTCACCGGTGCCGAGCACCTCGGACTTAAGGTCGATTCCAAGTTCGGTGGCGAATCCGGCGGCGCACCGGTCGAAGTTGTCGCGGAATACGGACTCGGTGTCGTACAGGCCGCGGGCCATACCGACGTGCTGGGCGCCCTGCCCGGGAAACAGGAACGCCACCTGCGCGGCACCGAGCGTGGCGCCCGCCGGGCAGTGGCCGATCCAGACGTTCTCATGCTCGGCGGCGGCCAGCACGGCGGATGCGTCGGCACGGTCGGCGACAACGGCCGCCATCCTGACCTCGTGCTCGCGTCGGCCCGCCAGGGTGTAGGCCACGTCGGGCAGGGCCAGGTGTTCGTCGCGGGCGAGTTCGGCGGCCAGTGCCGCCCTGGCGTCGGCGAGTGTCTCGGCGGTGCGGGCGGACAGCAGCAGCACCTGCGGACCGTCCGGGCCGCCGGCAGTGGAATGCTGCGGCGCTTCCTCGACGACGACGTGCACATTGGTACCGCCGACGCCGAAGGAGCTGACTCCGGCCCGGCGCGGCGCGTCGGATTCCCATGGCGTGTAGGCGTTCGCCACCACGAACGGCGTGTCTTCGAGGTGCAGTTCGGGATTGGGAGCGGTGTAGTGCACGGTCGGGGGAATGGCCTTGTTCTTCAGGCACAGGATGGTCTTGACCAGCCCGGTGACCCCGGAGGCCGCATCCAGGTGGCCGATGTTCGACTTTACCGAACCCAGGATGCACGGAGCCGAACGTTTGACCTCGGAAAGCTCGAAAGCCTGTCGCAGGGCTTCGATTTCGATCGGGTCACCCAGCGGGGTGCCGGTACCGTGGGTCTCGACGAATCCGATGGTCGAGGGGTCGACATCGGCGACTGCCTGGGCCTCGGCGATGACCTCGGCCTGGCCGGCGACGGCCGGCGCGGCATAGGTCATCTTCATCGAACCGTCGTTGTTTATCGCCGAACCGCGGATGACGGCGTGGATCCGGTCACCGTCATCGAGGGCGGCCTGTAACGGTTTGAGGATCAAGGCGGCAACGCCACTGCCGAAGATGGTGCCGTCGGACCGGACGTCGAACGGCCGGCAGTGTCCAGAAGGCGACACCATCGCACCGGGCTCGAAGGTGTAGCCGACGTGATGCGGCACCCGGATCGCCGAGGCGCCCGTCAGAGCCATATCGCATTCGCCGGCGAGCAGGCTCTGGCATGCCAGGTGCACGGCGACCAGCGATGACGAACAGGCGGTCTGCACCGACAGGCTCGGCCCGCGCAGGTTCAACTCGTGGGACACCCGGGTGGCCAGGTAATCCTTGTCGTTGAGCAGGACCAGGTTGAACATCTCGACGGTGATGCCTTCGCCCACCAGTTTTCTGGTGTCGCGGTGCGACATCAGATTGTCCATCAGGTAGCCGCTGGCGGTGCTGCTGGCGAAGACGCCGATCGCCCCGTCGTAGCTGGCAGGGTCGTATCCGGAGTCTTCGAGGGCATGCCAGGAGGTCTGCAGGAACAGCCGCTGCTGCGGGTCCATCATCCGCGCGGTGTACGGGGTGATCCCGAAGTATTCGGCGTCGAACTCGTCGATCCCGTTGAGCATGGCCGCGCGGCGGACATAGGCGGGATCGGCGAGCGTCTTGGCGCTGACCCCGGCGGCGGTGAGCGCCTCCTCGGACAGCGTGGTGACCGATTCCTCGCCGCGACGCAGGTTGTCCCAGAACTGGGTCAGCGAGTCCGCCCCCGGGAATCGGCCGGCCATACCGATGACCGCAATCGCGTTGGGGGGCAACTCATTCGGCGCGCCTGCGTTAGCGTTCTCCGTGGTCACACCGCATGTCCTTTCCGTCTGCCGGCCTGGGCTCCCTGGCGGGCCCGGGCGCGTTGCTGAGCGCGCGCGCCCAAGCCGCCCCGGCTGGCCGGGGCGTCATCCGCCGGTGGATAGCCCATCCGCTCACACAGTGCACCGGTCAGCGACGAGATGGTCGGATACTCGTAGATCAGCGCGGCCGGCAGCGCGATTCCCAGGCTTGCGCCGAGACTGCGCTGCAGCTTCACGCTCATCAGCGAATCCATGCCGAGTTGGAAGAATCCCGCCTCGGGGTCCAGCGCCTCGCCGGCCGGCAGTCCGATCACCGTCGAGGCCAATGTTGCGATGTGGTCGGCCAGCAGTTCTCGACGCCCCTCGGGCGCACTTTCACGAAGCGCTTTGCGCAGCTCGCTCTCGGGCGCCGACTCATCGGCGGCAGCCTCGCGGGCCAGCACGTCATCGACGATGCGCAACGCGCCGCGGGTGCGGTAGGCCGCGGCCAGCAGCGGCCAGTCCGCGTCGACCACGGTGGTGCGCACTGGCGCACCGGCACCCATCACCAGGGGCAGAGCCTGGATGGCCACCTCGTCGGGCATCGGCTCAAGCCCGGCATTAGCCATCACAGCCCCGGCGTCGGACTGCTGGTCGGCCAGCGACTTCCACAGTCCCCAGTTCACCACGGTCGCCGGCAGCCCCATAGCGCGGCGGGCGTAGGCGAAGGTGTCGAGGAAGGCGCTGGTAGCCGTGTAGTGCGCAAGCCACCGTGAGCCGAGCAGGCCGGAGATCGACGAGAACAGCACGAAGTTCCGGGCTTGCGTTTTCAGGGACAGCTCGTGCAGGACACCCAGCGCGTCCAGCTTGGGACGGAACATGGTGCTGACGTCGTCGTCGGTCATCTCCGCCAGAGTCACCGGGCCGCCGGCGAACGCCGCCAGATAGACGCCGTCGAGCGCCGGCAGATCGGCACCGAACCGGTCGAACAGCGCGGCCATCGCGGTGGAGTCGGTGACGTCCGCGGCCACCTGGACCAGGGTGGTGCCGGTCGCGGCGAGTCGACGGCCCAGATCGTCCAATCGTTGACCGGGGTTGCGCGATACCGCGACGATCGTTCCCGCACCCATGTCGGCGAGCTGCTGGATCAGATACGGACCGATGTGGCCGGTGGCTCCGATGACCAACTGGCTGCCGTCCGCGGCGACCGTCCCAGGGGATGCCGCTGCGGCCGTTGGTTCCAGCCTCGGCACATGCCGAGCACCGGACCGGTAGACCACCTGATCCTCACCGTCGCCGGCGGCGGCCTCACGGCGCACGTGCCGAGCGGCAAGCACAGCCGGCATCGACTGGTCCAGGTCGATGCAACCGCCCCAGATCTCCGGGTGCTCCAGGGCCAGCGTGCGGCCCAGCCCCCAGAGCACGGCATGCACCGGATTGGCCCGGTCGCCGTCGGCGACGGGTTGGGCGTTGCGGGTCAGGAAGAACAGTTTTGGTGGTGATTCCAGCGCGGTCAGCTCCGTGGCGATCCGTCGCGCTTCACCGAACAGCCGGTAGGCCGCGGCGACGTCGATCGGAGACCCGGTGCCGTTCGGGGCGTAGAGCACGTTGTCGACCGAGCCGATAGGGCCGCGGCCGAGTTCCTCGGCCAATTCTTCATCGCCCCGCACCAGCCACGATCCGGCGCTGCCGCTGTGGTCCTCGGGCAACGGCCGGGTCGGCCAGACTGGTTCGTATAGCCAGTCGGCCGGGACGGGGCCGTCCCCGGATGCCGGTAGCCCGGATCCGTTGCGCCGCAGACCGATCCGAGCGGCGGGAGCGAAATCGATCCAGTGCCGGGTGTGGCGCCAGGGTGTGGTCGGTAGCGCCGGATGCGGCTCCGGCGGGTGCGGGCCGACCGGCGGCCGGGCGGTGTGGGTGGCGTTGAGGGCGGTGTGGAATGCGACGGTGTCGTTGGTGTCGCGTTGTAACGTGCCCAAACTGTGGTGGTGGGGGTTGCCGATCTCCGGATCGTCGAGGGTGTCGGAGATCGCCTTGGTCAGCAGTGGGTGCGGGCTGATCTCGATGAAGGTGCAGTGCTCTGCGCCGGCGGCGGCGATGGCATCACTGAACCGGACCGGGTTGCGCAGGTTGGCCACCCAGTGGTCGGCATCGAACAACGGTGCCTCACCGGCATTCTCAACGGTGGAGATGAGCGGGACAACCGGGAAGCCGGGCATCAGATCGGCCAGCGCATCCTTCAGATCCGGCAGGATCGGATCCATCATCGCGTGATGCGACGCCACATCCACGTTAACCCTGCGGGCGAACGTGTTCTGCCCGGTGGCTCGGTCGATGACGGTGTCGACGGCCTCGGCGGGCCCGGCCACGACGGTCTGGCGCGGGGAGGCGTACACCGCCACCGTCACCTCCGGTAGGTCGGCGATCAACGCCTCGGTGGCCGCCGCGTCGAGTTCCAGCAGGGCTATCGCGCCCTGCGCGGCATGCTGCGACATCAACTGCGATCGGCGGGCGATCACCCGGAATCCCTCGGCGGGACTCAGCGCACCGGCCACCACCGCGGCGGTGACCTCGCCCATCGAATGGCCGATCACCGCATCGGGTTCCACCCCGTAGGAGCGCCACAATGCGGTCAGCGCCAACTGAACGCCGACCAGCACCGGCTGGATCTGCTCGATCCGGGTCAGCTCCCGCCCGCCGGCCAGCACCTCATAGAGCGAGAAGCCGACCTCGGCGACGAAGTCCGGTTCCAGAGCCGCGACGGCTTCGGCGAATGCCAGCTCGTCGGCGAGTAACTGCCGGCCCATCCCGGCCCACTGGGAACCCTGACCCGAGTAGACGAAAACGGTTCCCGGACCGCACACGCCCAGGTGCGGACCGACCACCCCGGTCGCGATCTGGCCGGCCGTGATCTCGCCGTTGGCCAGTGCCCGCAGCCCGGCCACCGCCTCGTCGCGGTCCGCCGCGCAGACCGTGGCGAACGTCGGGTGGTGGGTCCGGTGATGATTGAGGGTGTGTGCGACGTCGGCCAGTGGGACCTGGGCCCCAGGCCCGGTCATCCAGTCGGCGAGCATGGCGGCCGTCGCCGCCAGGCGTTCGGGACTCTTTCCGCTCACCACAACCGTGGTCACCGGCGCCTCGGCGGCGGGCAGCCGCGCGGGCGCCGGATACGCCTGCTCCAAAACCACGTGCGCATTGGTGCCGCCGAAACCGAAGGCCGAGACACCAGCCCGGCGCGAGCGTCCGGTAGCCGGCCAGCGGGTCGTCTCGTCGACGACCTTCAGCCGGAGTTCGTCGAACGGGATGTGCGGATTGGGCTCGTCGAAACTCTGATTCGGCGGAATCTCGCCGCGCTGCAACGCCAAAGCGGTCTTGATCAGGCCGACGATGCCTGCGGCGGCCTCGAGGTGGCCGAGGTTCGTCTTGACGGCACCGACGAGCAGTGGCGCCTCCGGTTGACGGCCCCGTCCGTAGACCGCCCCCAGCGCCCGGGCCTCGATGGGGTCGCCGAGCAGCGTCCCGGTGCCGTGCGCCTCGACATAGTCGACATCGCAGGGCTCGACGTCGGCGTCGGTGCAGGCGGCCCGCAGCACAGCGGCCTGAGCGGCCGGGTTCGGCGCCATCAGACCATTGGACCGGCCGTCCTGATTGACCGCCGAGCCCCGCACGACCGCAAGTACCTCGTCGCCGTCGCGCAGCGCATCGGAGAGCCGTTTGAGCACGGCGACCCCGCAGCCCTCGCCGCGGACGAATCCGTCGGCTGAGGCGTCGAATGCGTGGCAGGCGCCGGTCGGCGACATGGCTCCGGCCTGGTCGAAGCTGCGGGTCACCACCGGCGAGAGCAGCAGGTTGACCCCGCCGGCGATGGCGAGTTCGGACTGACCGGTACGCAGGCTCTGGCAGGCCAGGTGCACCGCCACCAACGAGGACGAGCAGGCGGTGTCGACGGTTAGTGAGGGCCCGCGCAGATCGAGGAAGTACGACAGCCGGTTGGCGATGATGCTCAACGCGCCGCCGGTTCCAGTCCACACGTCGACCTGGCTGAGATCACGCGAGGCCAGGAATCCGTACTCGCTGACGCAGGCGCCGACGAACACGCCGGTCTGCGAACGCTGTAGCGACTCGGCCGGGATGCCGGCATGTTCGAGTGCCTCGACGGTCACCTCGAGCATCAGGCGCTGCTGCGGGTCGATGTAGTCGGCCTCACCGGGTGCGATGCCGAAGAAGTCGGCGTCGAACCCGGCGATGTCACCGAGGAACGAGCCCCACCGCGTGGTTCCCGCCAGCGCAGCCGCGGTCTGCGGGGAGCCGTCGTCGAACGCGTCCCACCGGTCGTCGGGCACGGGCGTGACGGCCGTACTGCGCGCCGCCATCAGCTCCCATAGCGCGTCGGGCCCGTTCACCTCGCCCGGCAGGCGGCACCCGACACCGATGATGGCGATCGGCTCAGTCAGGGTGGCGGGAGCACTTTCCTGGGCGCGCGCCGCCGCCAATTCCGGATGCGTCAGCGCATGGGCCAGGCTGTTGACCGTGGGGTTCTGCCAGATGTCGACCGGCGATACCGCGCGCCGCAACAACTCGGTCAGTTCGCCGGCCAGCACCACCCCGTCGCGTGACCCGACACCGAGTTCGTTGAAGGGAAGATCGCCATCAATCCGGTCCGGGCTGCAGCCGACATTGGTGACGAGGTAGTCGACCAGCCAGTGCCGGAGGTCTGCCTCATCGTTGCCAGCTGAGGTCATACCGCGATGTCCATGGCGTCCATGCGCTGGAATTCACCTTGCCGGTACAGCTCACCGCAGGACGCTCGGCGGATCTTGCCGCTCGTGGTGATGGGGATCGATCCCGGCGACACCAGCACCAAGTCATCCACACGAAGATTGTGCAACTTCCAGACCGCGTCGGCCACCTCGTGTTTGACGGCACTCAGTTGTGGTGCGGCCTTCAGCTCCACGATGGCTACCAGATTCTCGGACGCATCGTCCTCGACCGCGATCGCGGCGACCCGGCCACCGGTGATCTCGCGGATGGTGGCCTCAATGTCCTCCGGGTAGTGGTTGCGCCCGTCGACAATCAGCAGATCCTTGAGCCGGCCCATGATGAACAGTTCGCCATCGGAGATCGTGCCGAGGTCGCCGGTGCGCAGCCACGGCCCTGCCACGGTTCCCTCAGACGGGTTGTTGATCCGGGCCCGGAACACCCGGGTGGTCTGCTCCGGCTTGCGCCAGTAGCCCAACGCGACGTTATCGCCGCGGGTCCAGATCTCGCCGATGCTGCCGGCCGGCTTCTCGATGCCGGTCTCCGGGTCGACGATACGGACCTCATAGGCCTTGGGCGGGCCATAGCTGACCAGTTCGGTTCCGCTCTCCTGCCCGGCCTCGCAGCGCTCGGCGACGCCGGCGGCGAGTTCCTTCAGGTCGAAGCGGGCGGTGCGCACGGTCGGCGAGATCGGCGGCGAGGCGACGTACAGCGTGGCCTCGGCCAGACCGTAGGACGGCCGGATCACCTTCTCGGTGAGACCGAACTTGGCGAAACGATCGATGAACCGTTTGACGGTGCCGTGGTGCACTCGCTCGGCCCCGCTGAGGATGCCGTGCACCTGACTGAGGTCCAAGCCCTCCATATCGGCGTCGGAGGTCCGGCGCGCGGCGAGTTCGAAGGCGAAGTTCGGCGCTCCGGAGAAGCACAGCGGGTTCTGGGCCATCAGTTGCATCCAGCTTGCGGGCTTGGCCAGGAACGCCAGCGGGCTGGTGAGCACCGCGTCGCAGCCGGTCACCAGCGGTGAGCAAACACCCATGATGAGGCCCAGGTCGTGGAAGAAGGGCAGCCACGAAACGACCGCGGTCTCTTCGGGCACCGTGCCACCGAACTCGCTGAAGTAGTCGCCGACGACCTGCTCGATATTGCTGGTCACGTTCCGGTGCGAGACGATCACACCGGCCGCCGAACGAGTCGAACCCGAGGTGTACTGCAGGTAGGCGGGGCCGTGGCGCGAGTCGTCGGTCTCGTCGAGTGCCCGGGTGGCGTCGACGTCGATGATGTCGACCTCGATGACGGTGGGAGCGGGCCGGCCGCCGTGCGGGACGGCGTACTTGTTGACATCGGCCACCGCAGCCGACGTGGTCAGCAGGACCGACGGTGCGCTGTCGACCAGCGCGGACTCCGCTCGCTGGTCGTGCACACCGAACATCGGCACCGACAGCGGAACCGCGATCAGCCCGGCCTGCAGTGATGCGTAGAAGGCCACGACATAGTCGAGCCCCTGCGGTGCCAGGATCGCCACCCGGTCACCCTTGCGGGCGGTCCGGCGCAGTTCCTCGGCCAGTGACAACACCCGCCGGTACAGCTGATTCCAGGTCAGGCTCTCGGGGTGGCCCGTGCCCAGCACAGCGCCGTCCATGAAGGTGAAAGCCGTGGTGTCACCCTGGGTGGTGGCCTGGTGGCGCAGCAGGGCGGGAAGTGTCATCGCGGTGTTCAGCATGGGGTAAGACCTCTTCGGTTTCTCTGGTGACTCACACGGCCGTCAAGCATTGAATGGCACCGGATGGTGACCATGTCCCAATCTCCTGACGCTGAGGTGATTAGCAATGAACATGAAGCTACGGCCCGGAAAAGCACACGTCGCGCTTGTGCTCGCTATCCGCGAAGTGCGCGATCTGTGCACTTTTCCTCATTCTGCTCAGGGCTGAGTCGAGGGTCCCGACGAGGACACCTACGACAACTACGACAGGACTCGCCCCCGAGTCACGGGTAGTTAGGCGAGGCGTCACGCGTGGCGGTCTGATCAAACCCGGCTGGCCGGATGGACGTCACTGTCCCCCCGACCGCGTATTTAGGTGTAAATGTACCAGGCAGACCCGGAGATCCCCCTGACAGCAAACGGCTGCCGGGGTCCCAACCTGGACCTCACTCCGCGTTTGTGACTTTGCTCACACCCGCCATGGGGGGACCGATCGGTCACACCCGGCTCGCGGTGAGTCCGTGTGCTGCCGAAAACCGTTTCGGCGATGGTGCGGGCCCTCGACATTCAATGTTTGCTGGTGCGTCTAACTGTGAGATTGGCCAGCAAACGGACCCTTACCCACCCTGCTCATCCCCGGGGGATGCGCTCCTCCACCCAATGGGACAACTGAGGCAGGTTGGTGTTGATGTAGAAGTGGTCCCCGGTGAACACCGTGAGGTCGAACTGCGCAGTGGTGCGCTGCTCCCACGGGGTCACCGACTCGGCGGTGGCCAATTCATCGTCCTCGGCTATCAGCGCGTGGATCGGGCACGAGACCACCGCCTCGGGCTCGCGGTCATAGGCCGCCACGGCCTTGAGACCACGCAGTGTCGGCAGCAGGGTTGCGGCGAACTGGTCGTTGTTGAGGAACTCCGGGTTGACTCCGGTGACATCGCTGATCAGGCTCAGCAGTTGTTGATCCGAGCCCACCAGCTCAGCACGGCGGGGCCACAGACCCGGGGCGGCACTCGCCGAAACGAACAGCGCGGCGATCGGGTTGCCGGCCTGCTCGAAACGCAGCGCCACCTCGAAGGCCAGCAATGCCCCCATGCTGTGTCCGAAGAACGCCACCGGGCCCGGCACCGCCTCCTCGGGTTTGAGCATCGAGCACAACCGATCGGCCAGATCCGGGATGCTGGTGTATTGCGACAGATCCTTGCCGGCACGCTTTCCGGGGTACTGGACGGCCACACATCTGGTGCCGCCGGTGAACGCCCTGGCGAACGGCACATAGAAGTCGGCCGAGCCGCCGGTGTGCGGGAAGATGTAGAGCCTGGGTGCGACGGTGGGCTCCGGGTCGGCGGCCATCAGATCGGGATCAGGCCGTGCTTGCGCTGGGCGCGCTGAATCTGCTTGTCCCGCAACAATCTCATCGACTTACGTAGCAGAAGCCGGGTCTGGTGCGGCTCGATGACGGCGTCGATGAAACCGCGCTCGGCGGCGATGTAGGGGATCGCCATGTTGAGGTTGTAGCCCTCGATGAAATCTGCCCGGATCTTCTGCACCTCCGGTGCGGTGGGATCCGGGAACCGCTTGACCAGTAGTTGCGCCGCGCCGTCGGCCCCGATGACCGCGATGCGCGCGGTGGGCCAGGCGAAGTTGAGGTCGGCGGTGAGCTGCTTGGAGCCCATCACCGCATAGGCCCCGCCGTAGGACTTGCGGATGGTCAGCGTCACCTTCGGGACGTCGGCTTCCACGACGGCGTAGAGGAAGCGCCCGCCGCGCTTGATGATTCCGTTCTTCTCCTGCTCCACGCCCGGCAGGAAGCCGGGGGTGTCGACGACGAACACCAACGGGGTGTTGAAGGAGTCGCAGAACCGAACGAAACGGGCGGCCTTGTCGGAGGCCTCGTTGTCGATCGCACCGGACATGTGCATCGGCTGGTTCGCCACCACGCCGACCGGCCGGCCGTCGACCCTGGCGAAGCCCGTGATGATGGCCTGACCCGCCTGGGCGGCCACGTCGAGAAAGTCGCCGTCGTCGAAGATCCGGATCAGGATCTCGTGCATGTCGTAGGCCATGTTGTCGGCATCCGGCACGATGCTGTCGAGTTCCAGATCGTGCGGGGTCACCTCCGGTTCCAGGCCGGGGTTGACCACCGGTGCGTCGTCAAAGGTGTTGGGCGGCAGGAAGTCCAGGAAGTCACGGACGTAAGCGAAAGCCGCCTTCTCGGAGTCGACCACCTGGTGGATGTTGCCGTAGCGGGCCTGGTAGTCCGCGCCGCCAAGTTCGTCGAGGCTGACCTCCTCGCCGGTGACGTCCTTGATGACGTCGGGCCCGGTGACGAACATGTAGCCCTGATCGCGGACGGCGACCACCAGGTCGGTCTGGATGGGCGAGTAGACCGCGCCGCCGGCGCACTTGCCGAGGATGATCGAAATCTGCGGCACGATGCCGGAGAGCAGTTCGTGCCGTCGCCCGAGTTCGGCGTACCAGGCCAGCGAGGTGACGGCGTCCTGGATGCGGGCTCCGCCGGAGTCGTTGATACCGATGATCGGACAGCCGATCATGGCCACCCATTCCATCAGCTTGGCCACTTTGCGGCCGAACATCTCGCCGACCGATCCGCCGAAGACGGTCTGGTCGTGGGAGAAGACACCGACCGGGCGGCCGTTGATGGTGCCGTGGCCGCAGACCACCCCGTCGCCGTAGAGCGCGTTCGGGTCCCCCGGGGTGCGGGCCAGCGCACCGATCTCCAGGAAGCTGCCCGGATCGACCAGTTCCTGGATGCGGGCCCGGGCGCTGGGGATACCCCGCTTATCGCGTTTGGCGGCGGCGGCCTCACCGCCGGGTTCTTTGGCCAGTTCGAGTTTCTCGCGCAGTTCGGCCAGTAACTCGGCGGTGGACTTGTTGGTCACGTGTCCTGGTTCTCCTGGGCCTGGTTCTGATGGTCAGTCTTTGTCGCTTCGCTCCGGATCCGGTTGATGGCCTCGCTGAGGTGAGCGCCCACCTTGGCAATGTACGGCTCGTCGATGGCCTGGATGTGTTCGCCCCCGATCGGCACCACCTCGAGGTCGGCGACGAATTCGCCCCACCCGCCGTCGGGCTTTCGGGTGGCGTAGCGCGGCTCGAACATGATGGCGTCGTCGTGGTAGCGGTCGGCCATATACAGCGTGACGTGCCCGTCGTATGGCTCGATGTGGGCGGTGTCGATGGCGCGGTTGTCCAAATAGGACGTGCGCTGGTGCTCGATGATCCCGCCAGGAATGTCGACCCCGGCCTCCTTGACCGCGTTGAGGACGAACTGCACCTGTCCCGCGTCGTCGAGAACCTCGAGTTGTTCGTAGGGAATCTCCGGGATCTCCACGTTGAAGGTGCGTTGGGCGAACAGGGCGTACCGGTCCCAGCGGGCCCGCACCTCCTCGGAGGTCTGCGGGATGTCCTCACCCGCGCGCACGGTGTCGATGAGTCCGACAAACGGCACCTCGGCTCCTGCCTGGGTGAGCCCGATCGCGCAGGCGTAGGCCAGCACGCCGCCGAGCGACCAGCCGACCAGGATGAACGGACCCTTGCCGCCGATCTCGAGCAGCTTCGGCACGTACTCGGCGGCGCGCTCCTCAATCGAGCCGTCCACCCGTTCCAGCCCGTACATGGGGGTGTCGGCCGGCAGCCGCTTGAGCAAGGGCTCGTAGACCACCGTAGATCCCCCCGCCGGGTGGAAGACGAACACCGGAATCCGGTGGGACCCTTCCTTGGGCGCCCGGATGGTGCGGACGAACCCGTCGAGCTCACCGGACTCGAGGTGCTCGCGCACGATCGTCGCGAGTTGCTCGATGGTCGCAGCGGAGCTCACCTGTTCGGCGGTGATGGTGCCCTCGCAGCGTTCAGTGAGCCGCTGGGCGATCTTGGCCGCGGTGTCGCCGCCAATGGCCGGCAGGTCGTTGAATATGCCGCCCGGGGACTTGCCGGTGACGATCGCCCAGGTCGCGAAGGTCACCCGTTCGGCAGCCTCGCGCGGCGGGACGTCGGTACCGAGGGCATCGACGACGGCCTGCTGGGTCAGGGCCTTAGCAGCGGCTCCGGCCGCGGAATTGGCAGGAGCAGCGGCCCCGGCCGCGGAATTGGCAGGAGCAGCGGCTCCGGCCGCGGAATTGGCAGGAGCAGCGGCTCCGGCCGCGGAATTGGCAGGAGCAGCGGCCCCGGCCGCTGGGCCCGAGGGATCGGTGGGTGGCGGCGGAATGCCGGGGCCGGTCGGGTCGGTCGGCGGCGCCGGGATGTCGGCGTGCGCCTCCGGGTGCTTGGCGGCGAGCTTCTCGGCGAGCTCCGGCGGGATCTCGCCCGCCGCGATCCTGGCCTGCTCGGCCGCGATCTCCTCCGGGGTCATCCCCTTCTGGTGTTCAGCCAGTTCGGTGACCGCCTCGCGGTTCTCGATCGCATACTCGATCAGCTTCTCCACCGCATAGAGGTTGGCGTCGCGGACCGCGGTCAGCTGGATCGGCGGCAGGTCGAAGTCGTACTCGACCCGGTTCTTGATCCGCACCGCCATCAGCGAGTCCAGACCCAGCTCGATCAGCGGCACCTCCCACGGCAGGTCCTCGGGCTCGTAGCCCATCGCACTGCCGACGATCGTCGACAACCGGTCGTGCACGGTCTCCCCGGACTCCGGTGACCACTTGCCCAGGCTCGCCGCGACTCCGGCTCCCGCGGCGAGATTGTCGGTGAGAATCGACGGAGCCGCTCCGGCGGCGACATATGATGCCGCATCCTCGACCGGTTCCGGCACCGCCCGGGCGGCAACGGGTTCCGCCGTCACGGCAACGCCGGTGGCCACCGCCGTCGGTAGTGCTCCTCCGGCGGCGAGCGGGAATCCGGTTCCCCCGGCGGCTCCACCCCGGCTGACGATGGCGTCGTAGACCAGCGTGAAGGACTCGTCGATACGGGCGTGCACCTGAACCGAGGCGCCGCCGGGATGCCTGGTCAGGGTGGTGACCAGCCGGGCACCCTCGCCGGGCACGGCGCGCTGCTCGGCGGCGGTCAGGGTGGCATCCGGAAGCACCTGCACCGCAGCGGCGTTGACCAGCGCGGCCAGATCGGTCGGGCCTCCGGCGGCGTACTCCCACACATGCCGGCCGTCCGGCATCGCCACGTGGGTGCCGGGGATGAGCGAGGAACCGTCCGCGGAGAAGTGCGCATTGAGCCAGTGCTCCTTGCGCTTGAACCGGGTCGGCGGGATGCCCGCGTAATCCTCCGGGCCGGAGGCCGGCGGGAACAGCGTGCGGAAGTCCAGATCGTGGCCGTAGACGTAGAGCTGCGCCATCGCCGCGATCATGGATTCGACCTCGTCCTGCTTGCGCGCAAGGGTCGCGATGAGCTGCCCGTCATGCAAACCGGCTGCCGCCGTGGTCAATCCGACCTGCATCAACGCAACCGGATTCGGTGCCAACTCCAGGAAAGTGGTGTGCCCGTTGTCCACGGCATTGCGGATGCCCTGGGTGAAATAGACGCTGTGCCGCAGACCCTTCTTCCAGTAGTCGACGCCGTGGATCACCTCACCGGGGCGGATGTAAGACCCCTCGTGCACGGTGGAGAAGTAGCCGGTCCTCAGCGGCTGCGGGTCGATACCCTGCAGTTCGGCGGCCAGTTCGCCGATCAGCGGATCCATCTGGGTGGTGTGGCTGGCACCCTTGGTCTGGAACTTCCGGGCGAACTTGCCCTCGGCTTCGCAGCGCTCGATGATCGCGTCCACCTGGGCCGGCGGCCCGCCGATGACGGTCTGGGTGGGTGCGGCGTAGACGCACACCTCCAGCCCGGGGAAATCCGTGAAAACTCCTGTGATCTCGTCGGCCGAGTACTCGACCAGTGCCATCAGCCTGATGTACTCGCCGAACAGCATCGCCTCACCCTCGCCCATCAGATGCGAACGGGCGCAGATGGTTCGGGTGGCGTCGGCCAGCGACAGACCACCGGCGAAGTAGGCGGCGGCGGCCTCGCCGAGTGACTGCCCCACCAGAACGGCGGGTTTCGCGCCGTGGTGCTTGAGCATCTCCCCGAGGGCCACCTGGATGGCGAAGATGACCAGCTGCACCACTTCGATCGGGTACTCGCAGGTCTCGTCGGTGTAGTCGATCGCGTCGTCGAGGATCAGTTCGACGATCGAGTAACCGCGCTCGTCCTGGATCAGACTGTCGACCTTGTTGATCCACTCGGCGAACACGTCGTCGCGCAGGTAGAGGGTCTTGCCCATCTTGCGGTGCTGCGCGCCGAAGCCGGCCAGCACCCACACCGGGCCGTTGCTCACCGGCCCATCGGCGCTGAACACCAGCGGGCTGCCCTTGCCGTCGGCGATCGCCCGCAGGCCCTTGACCGCCTCATCGTGATCGTGGGCCATCACCACCGCACGGGACCGGCCGTGGTTGCGCCGCGACAGCGACCGGCCGATCGACTCCAGAGAGCAGGACCGGCCCTCCGGGCTGTCGACCCAGTCGGCCAGTTCGGCGGCGGTAGCCCTCTTACGCGAGGTCAGGAACCCGGAAACCGCAAGCGGAACAACCGATTTGGGCGGATCGTCACACTGCGTTGCAGCCATTTCCTCGCGTGCGACGGCCAGCAGGCGCAGCGCCTCGTCGGTGAGGCCGGGAAGCTCCGGCTCGGCATCGGAGTCGTATCCGGTGACCTCTCCGTACGCGTCGAACTCGACCGGTTCCTCATCGGGGAGGATCTCGCCGTACTCGTCGATCCGCACGCCGCCGACATAGACCGCGTTGGCCTCGGAGGTATCCGACTGTGCGGCCTCGGGTTCGGCCTGCGGTTCGGGCTCGAGCAGATCCTCCGGCAGCACCTCGCGCAGCACCAGGTGCGCGTTGGCGCCGCCGAATCCGAAGCCGGACACCCCTGCGATGGCGTGGCCGCTGTATCGGGGCCAATCGGTGGTGGTGTCGGCGACCTTGAGGTGCACTCCGTCGAAGTCGATGTACGGGTTGGGCCCGGCATAATTGATCGACGGCGGAATCTTGTTGTTCCGCAGCGACAGAGCGACCTTAGCCAGGCTGGCCGCACCGGCCGCCGACTCCAGGTGACCGACGTTGGACTTGACCGCACCCAGCAGCGCCGGCTGATCAGCCGACCGGCCCCGGCCGATGACGCGGCCCAGCGCGTCGGCCTCGATCGGGTCGCCGAGGATGGTCCCGGTGCCGTGCGCCTCGATGTAGTCGACGGTGCGCGGGTTGATACCGGCGTCGTGGTAGGCACGGCGCAGCACATCGGCCTGGGCATCCGGGTTGGGCGCCAGCATGCCGTTGGACCGGCCGTCGTGGTTGATCGCGCTACCGGCGATGACGGCGATGACCTCATCGCCGTCGCGGCGGGCGTCGTCGAGGCGTTTGAGCACCAGCATGCCGCCGCCTTCGGAGCGGGCGTAGCCGTCGGCGTCGGCGGAGAACGACTTGATCCGGCCGTCCGGCGCGAGCACCCCGCCGACCTCATCGAAACCGATCGTGACCGCCGGTGTGACAAGGGCATTGACCCCGCCGGCCAGCACCACGTCGGCCTCGCCGTTGCGCAGTGCCTTCACCCCCTGGTGCACCGCGACCAGTGAGGACGAGCAGGCCGTGTCGACGGCAACCGAGGGTCCCCGGAAGTCGTAGAAGTAGGACACCCGGTTGGCGATGATCGAACTCGCGGTGCCGGTGATGGCGTACGGGTGCGCAGTGCGCGGATCCATCATGGCCAGGTAGCTGTAGTCGTTGGTGGAGCTGCCGACGAAGACACCGACGCTCTCGCCGCGCAGGGCGGACGCCGGGATGCGCGCGTTCTCCAGCGCCTCCCAGGTGAGCTCGAGTGCCATCCGCTGTTGCGGGTCGATATTGTCGGCTTCCATCTTCGACAGCGCGAAGAACTCGGCGTCGAATTCCTTGATGTCCTTCAGGTAGCCGCCGCGGGTGCGGGCCTTACGGATGCGGTCGGCCAGCCGCGGCTCGTCCATGAATTCAGACCAGCGCCCCTCGGGCAGATCGGTGATGGCGTCACGGCCCTCCAACAGCGCGCGCCACATCTCGTCGGGGGTGTTCATATCGCCCGGGAACCGCGTCGCCAGGCCGACGATCGCGATCTCCGGTTCGTCGTGCGGGCGGGTCCAGTCGTCATCGCCAGCGGCGTCCTCGGGCTCCGGCTCGCCTTCGATGATCACCGTCGCCAGCGCCTCGATGGTCGGATGCCGGAAGGCCACCGTCGCGGTCAGCGTGACGCCGGTGAGATCCTCGATGTCGGTGGCCATCGCCACGGCGTCGCGCGAGGAGAGCCCCAGTTCCACCATCGGGACCGACTCGTTGATCGCGTCCGGCGCCTGCCCGGTGGCGCCGGCCACCCAGTTGCGCAGCCATGCCCTCATCTCGGGCACCGTCACGTCGGTGCGGGGCGCGACCAGTTCCTGCTCGGGCGCGATGGTGATCTCGTCCGGCGTGCTCTCGGGGATGGCTGACTCAGACATGGGGCCTCCTGTGGGTCAGTGCGCCTCGTCAGGGAAGGCGTTTGCCACCTTCCCGGAACGCAGGCTGCCGTCCAGGTAGGCCGATCGGCATGCCCGGCGGCCGATCTTGCCGCTGGAGGTGCGGGGTATCGCACCGGCCGGGGTGAGCAGCACATCGCGAACCGTGACGCCGTGGCGCACCGCAATCGCGGCGCGGATGGCGTCGGCGACCTGGCCGATCTCCATTTTGTTCGAGCCGGCGGCACGCTCGGCGACGATCACCAGTTGCTCAGAGGTGTCGCTGGGATCGCGCTTGAGACCGGCGTGGGCGTCGGCGAAGACCTCGTCGGGCAGCTGGTTGGCCGGCACCGAGAACGCGGCGGCGAAACCGGTCCGCACCGCCTTGCTGGCCTCCTGCGCAGAGAACTCAAGATCCTGCGGGTAGTGGTTGCGCCCGTCGATGATCACCAGATCCTTGGTCCGGCCGGTGATGAAGAGCTCGCCGTCGTAGTAGGCACCCAGGTCCCCGGTGCGGACCCAGGTGGCGTCGCCCTCGGCGCCCTCGGCGTGCGACGGGGTGGTGCGCGACTTGAGGATGTTATGGAACGTCTCGATGGATTTCTCGGGCTTGTTCCAGTAGCCGGTTCCCATGTTCTGCCCGCTGATCCAGATCTCACCGATCTGACCGTCGGGCACCTCACCGGCGGATTCGAGGTCGACGATCGCCGCCCATTCGCCGACGCCGACCTTGCCCGCCCCGGCCTGGGCGACGGCCTTGGGCGAGTCGTCGGGCACCGGCACGAATCGGCCGGCGTTGAGTTCGTCGCGATCCACCGAGAGGATCGTCGGCTCCTCCGATGATGGTGTCGTCGAGACGAACAGCGTTGCCTCGGCCAGACCGTAGGACGGCTTGATCGCCTTGGCCGGGAAACCGAATGGTCCGAACGCGTCATTGAACCGGTTGACGGTGGCCGCCGAGATCGGTTCGCTGCCATTGAGGATTGCCTTGACGTTGGACAGGTCCAGCGGCTCCTCGCCCTCCTTCGGCAGGCCGCGGGCGGCGGCGTGGTCGAAGGCGAAGTTCGGGGCCACCGAGATGGTGCCGCCGGCATCACCGGGTTGGCGGGCGATCTCGCGCATCCAGCGGATCGGGCGCCGGACGAACGCGGCCGGGGTCATGAAGGTGAAGTAGTGGCCGATCAGGGACGGCAGGAGAGCCGTGACCAGGCCCATGTCGTGGAAGAACGGCAGCCACGACACCCCCCGGTCGGCTTCCTCGCCCTCGAGTGCCTCGATGACCTGGACGACGTTGGTGGCCAGGTTGATGTGGGTGATCTGCACGCCGGTCGGGATGCGGGTGGACCCAGAGGTGTACTGGAGGTAGGCGATGGTGTCCTCGAGGACGGTGTCGACGTGTTGCCACGTCGCGCCCACTTCCTCGGGCACCGCGTCGACGGCGATGACGCGCGGGCGTTCCTTGGCTGGCCGGGTCCGGAAGAACTTGCGGACCCCCTCAGCAGATTCGGTGGTGGTCAGGATCGCCGACGGCTGGCAGTCATCCAGCACGGCGTGCAGGCGGCCGACGTGGCCCGGCTCGGCGGGGTCGAAGAGCGGCACCGCGATCCGGCCGGAGTAGAGGGTGCCGAAGAAGGCAACGAGATAGTCCAGGTTCTGCGGGCACAGGATGGCGACCCGGTCACCGGGTTCGGTCACCTGCTGCAGGCGGGCGCCGATGGCCCGGTTGCGGGCACCGAATTCATTCCAACGCAGTTCGCGCGCGATGCCGTCGCGCTCGGTGGAGAAATCAAGAAATCGGTAGGCCAGTTTGTCGCCGCGGACCTTGGCCCAGCGTTCGACGTGCTTCACCAGGCTGGCGCCTTCGGGGAAGGTGATCCGTCCGTCCTTGATGAACGGGTTATGGAACGGCATACCACTCTCCTGTCAGAACGCAGTCACATCGGCCCCCGTTTCGTTGGGGTGCGGCAGCCTCGCTGGGCGCCGCCGGTCCGCCGTACCCGACCCGAGCCTCACAGATCGTACAGAGAACCGGGCTGTCACAGTCAGGCCGACAGGATTTCGCGGCACGGGCGATCCGGCCAGCTTCTTAGTCTTATTTTTTTCTTAATGTTAGGCGCTCTAGCGGGTATTTCCAAATCCGCCGCGCCGGACGCTCGCCGGGTCAGCCGTGCGGCGGGCGTGGGGCGTTCTCGATGAGGCCGCGGGCCCAATTCAGCGTCCACACGGTGGCCGTCTGCCCGTCGAGGGTCCAGAACTCCGGGGTGGCGTACATGGCGTGCACCGGCTGGCCGGCACCGCTGGCGAGCACGTCGAGAGTCTTGGGCAGGTTGGCGATGTTGAACGCGGACTGCGGAGCCGAACAGATCAGGTCTCCCGGCGCGCAGATCTGGTTGGTGCGGTTGTTCAGCGCCCCGAAACCACCCGGTCGCTCCCCGCTCATGGTCAGCCCGAGGGCCGATAGCGCCGGTATCTCCTTGAGGGTGACCTCAGCCCCCTGCCCCGGAACGATCGGTCCGATGTCCTGGCCGACCCCGGGCTGGCGGCGGCCATCGGCGATCAGGGTCACACCGAGCACCAGATCCTCGTCGACCGGGCCGCGCCCATTGCCGATATCGCTGGCCAGATCGCCGGCGATCACCGCGCCCTGGGAGAACCCGACCATCACGAAACTGGTCAGCGGACAACGGTTGTTCATCTCGGTCATGGCTCGCACGGTGGCGGCGGTGCCTTCGGCCCGGCTGTCGTTGTAGGACATCTGTTTGTCCGCCGACAGCGGATTGTGGAACTGGGCAGTGTAGGGAACGGTGTAGACCTGCACCCGCTCCGGACTGAACTGCTCCTGGATCGGGCGTGTCACGCTGAGCAACAACGCGATCGGGAACTGGCCCGGGTTGAGCGGGTCGTCGGTCGGCGAGGACTCCCAGGTGCCCGGGATGGCGATCATGCTGACATCCGGACAGCTGGCGTCCTGGAAGGCCGGCCGTGGCTTGATCGCCGGCGCGCTGGTGGGCGGCAGCGCCGTTGGCGGGATGGCGGTGGTCGAGGGTTCCGGGCGGCGCACCAGGATCACGATGATCGCGACGACCAGTGCGACGACCACCGCGACGGCACCGGCGGCGATCAGCGCCAGGATCCGATGGCGCCTGCGCCTGTTGTTCGCCTTGTTCGTCCGCGGTTTCGGGGGCATGTGTCAGCAGAGCCGTTGGCTGGCGGTTTGGATGTACTGCCCCACGGCCGCGTCCGTATCGAGGGCGGGCGGCGCCTGCGGGGATGCGGCGCGGGCCGCGGCCACATCGCTGCGCACCATCGGCGCCACCGAATCCCACACCGCCTGGTCACTCTGCCCCGCGGCCCGGGCCTGGCAGACGTACGAACCGATGCTCAGCGCCCGCAACTCGTTGGAGATCCGCACACCGGTGGCGGCCAGGGCGTCGAGGTACTCGCGCTGCGCCGGGGTCAACTCCAGCGTCCCGGAATGCCGGTCGTCGGTCGGCGAGGCCGCAATGTCGACACTGTCGGCACCTTCGACGTAACCGGTGGCCTGCTGCGAGGGCAGCGCCACTGAGCTGATCAGATCCCCGCCGGAACCGCACCCCGTCAGCAACCAGGCCGCCGGGGCCATGACACCGGCCAGCAACACTCTGTGGGCCGGAGCCTTTAGCGGCCTGCGAATCCCCCTAGCGGATTTGCTGGAGGCTCCGCGGTCCGGACATTGCACGCCACCACACTACCGCTTAGACCGACGTGCTCGAGGCATCGCGAGATTTCAGATGGCTAACAGATCAGCGCACCGGGTCGGACTCAGCCGATCGCAGCCGAGATGTCGCCAACCATCGCACCCAACTGACCTGCCCAGTTACCCCAGTCGTGGTTGCCACCGACCGGGAAGTCGAAGTGTCCGTTGCGGCCGCCGGTGGAACGGTAGTGCGCGTAGAAGGTGCGGTTGCTGCCCTGGGCTTCGGCGCAGGCGCCGATCATCGCGGCGGGATCGCTACAGGTCAGCGTTTGCGGGCTGAACACCCACATCCGGGTGTTGTTGCGTACCAGCAGGGCGACGTGGACGTTGGGGTCATGGGTCTTCCAGCGGCCCAGCTGGGGTGCGCCCCACATCGCGTCGATATTGGCACCGCTGGCGTTGATGCCGTTGGAGATGAAGCCGGTCATCTGGGTGTTGGAGGGGGTCAGGAAGCCCGACAGCGAACCGGCGTAGCTGTATCGGTCCGGGCGGAAGGCTGCCAGCGTCAGCGCGGCGGTGCCGCCCTGTGCGGCTCCCACGATCGCATGTCGGCTCGGGGCCAGACCCTTGTTGGCGGCCAACCAGTTCGGCAACTCGTCAGCGAGGAAGGTCTGCCATTGTTTGCTGCCGTCCAACTCCCAGTTGGTGTACATGCTGTAGGCGCCGCCGGCCGGGGCCGCCACCGAGAAGCCGCTGCCGGCCAGGGTGTTCATCGCGTTGCCCGCCGTCACCCAGTTGCTGACTTCCGGCGCGGCGTTGAAGGCGTCCAGCAGCACCACGGCGCGCGGACCGCCGCCCTGGAACGCCACTGGGATGTCCCGACCCATCGCGGCCGACGGCACCATCAGGTACTCGACACCGGCGGCCGAGGCAGTCGGGGAGTTCGGGATGGTCCCGCCCCAGACACCGAGTGCCAGGACCACCGCGCCAAGGGCACGGAACAGTTTCATACCGCCCACATTCATCTCTACCCGCCTCACCGCGCTTATCTCAGGAGTTATCCCGAAGACTCGTCGCCACGTAGTGAATCACACCGATGGTGGGGTGACTCCGGGATTGGTCCCGATACACGCCGTGGCCGGAGCGTCGGCCGTCAATTGGCCGGGGCGGATGGTTGCGCTGTCGCAGGCGATCTCAGCCGACCCTAGGGCCCAGTCGCCGGGAGCCCGGTATACGGCGGTGCGTCAGACGGCGGCTTGTCCAGTCCACAACGCAGCAAGTCATATTCGGGTACCCGGTCGATCCGATATCGGGTGAACTCCAGCGCCCGATTGATATTGCCAATGAAACGCGGCCGGGTCATCGGATCCCGGATGGACTTCAGCATCTCCTCGGTCTGCGGGCAGGTCAGCGCGACCCCGGCCTGCTCGATCCAGCCTTCGTCGAGGTACTGCGGAATCCACGGGCGTTCCTTGAGCCAGGGCCCCTCGGCGACCACCCAGTCCGGGAAGAGGTTCTTGTCGTGGCCGATCCGGCCGTCCTCCAGCCTGGCGGTGTGAGCGGCGATGGGGTTGGCCAGACCGATCTGATCGATCACCCGGGTGTTCAGCCCGACATTCATACCGAGCATCCCGAGGTTGGTGAAAAACACGGTGTGCGGAGCAATTTCACGACGCCAACTGTCCATCGGGACACCGGGCGGGGGCGGCGGGGGCGGCTTGGCGGGGACGACGTCCCACACGTCGTAGTTACCGGACGGCAGCAGCAGCGCCCCGTCGGGAGTGTTGTTGATCGCCACCAGGACCGCCCGCATCCGCGGGTAGTCCAGATAATCCGCCGCCGTCACGGGATGGGCATGGCCGGTGGCCTGGGAGTAGAACTTGCGTTCATCGACAATCCCGGAGTACGTGACCCGGGTGGCGTCGGCACCCATACCGGCCGAGTTCGCCGCCCACAGCGCCCAGCCGACCAGGGCCAGCCACAACGCCGCCACCGCGCCCGGCAGCCGGCCCCCGGCCGACCAGCCACCCTGCGGCACTTCCACCGGGATCACCGAGATCGGAGCCAGCAGGCAGAACAGTGGGGTCAGCAAAACCCGGCCGTGCATGAAGTCGCCACCCTGGCGAATCCAGTACACAGCCTGCACCAGTCCGCTGAACAGCATGAAGACCACCACCGCCGTCGGACTCTGGACACGGCGGGCAGGCGGGCGCTGACCGACCTGGAGTGGATCCCGGCGCAGGCCAGTTCGGCCGACCGGCAGCACCAGGGCCAGAGCGATCAACAGCACCGCGGGCACCCACAGCGCATACGGCGTGGCGAAATTGTCCAGATAAACGAAGCCCTGTCCCCACTTGCTGCCGGAGGCGTCCTTGGCGATCGCCGTCTGCGGCACCAGCAGCGCGTAATAACCCATCCGGAAGATCTGGTAGCCCACCGGCAACAACCCACCGGCCAGCACGATCAGCGCGCGACGGCGCCAGTCCCGCTCGGCGATCAGCATCATCACCAGCGCGAGTCCGCCGACCAGAGCCAGTTCCGGGCGCACCAGCACGCTCAGGCCCGCCACAAGGGCCAGCGCGCCGACGAACCACGCCCCGGCCGGCCGGTCCCCGGACTGGGCCCAGCAGACCAGCATCCACCACAGCAGGCCCAGCCACCCGATCACCAGACCGTTCTCCAGCCCGGAGGTGGCGAAATCCCGAGCCGGTGGGACGGCGATATAAACCAGGACGCCGGCTGGCAGAATCAGCACACTGCGGCCGCGCAGACCCGGCGCATACAGTCGCGCCGTTCCCAGCATGACCATCGCCACCCCGGCAACGCTGAAGATCAGCGCCAGCGCCAGCGCCACATACTCCAACCGCAGCGGTCCACCGATCAGGCTTCCCAGGTAGACCAGATAGGTCCACGCGGTGGAGGTGTTTGACTCGACCCGCTCCCCCGCATTGAACACCGGGCCGTTGCCGGCCAACAGATTCCGGATGGTGCGCAGCACGATCAGGCCGTCATCGGCGATCCACCGGCGCTGCCACGCCCCCCACGCCCACAGCACCGAGACCACCGTCACGGTGACCCAGAGGCTGATCCGGGTCAGCGCAGAGTAGGGGAATGCCGGCCAGGTCCGGTGGCCGGCGGCCACTGCGGGACGGCCGGTTTGCGGCTCGCCGGGGCTGAGCGCCGGGGCGCTAACCGAGGACGACGGCGGCAATGACGGTTCCAATCCAGGCCAGGGCCAGCAGTTGCAGAACGCGGTCGCGCAGCGCGATCTCCTCAGGCTCACCGGCCAGTCCGCCGTCGACGTCGACTGCGTAGCGCAGGATCGCGACGGTGAACGGGATCATCGAGATGACGTACCAGAACCCGTGACCGCCGTCCTGCTCGAATGCCCACAGTCCGTAGCACAGCACGACGGCAGTGGCCGACAACGTCCAAACGAAGGTCAGGTAGGTGCTGGTGTAGCTCTCCAGCGATTTCCGGATCTTGGCGCCGGTGCGTTCGGCGAGTTGCAGTTCCGCGTAGCGCTTACCGGCTGCCATGAACAGCGACCCGAACGCCATCACCAGCAGGAACCACTGCGACAGCGGGATACCGGCCGCCACGCCGCCGGCGATGGCGCGGATGAGGAACCCGGAGGACACGATGCAGATGTCCAGCACCGGTTGGTGTTTGAGCCCGAAGCAGTACGCCAATTGGATGACCAGGTAGACGGCCATCACCACGGCCAGTTGCGGCGTCAACCACCACGAGATCGCCAGGCAACCGACCCCGAGGGTGGTGGCGATGCCGTAGGCCAGCCCGACCGGGAGCACACCGGCCGCGATCGGCCGGTACCGCTTGGTGGGGTGAGCACGGTCGGCCTCCACATCGCGGGCGTCATTGACCAGGTAGATCGCCGAGGCCGCCATACAGAACACTGCGAACGCTATTCCGACGTTGAACAGCACGTCGCGGTAGTCGTAGTGCACCTCTCCACCGAGCGCGGCCAGGGGGGCGGCGAACACCAGCAGGTTCTTCACCCACTGCCGGGGCCGGATCGCCTTGATGATCGCGGAGAACAGGTTCCTCGGCGGGCCGGCGACCTCAGCCTCACTCATGGTCACTGTCGTCCAATCTCCTTCTCCGACCGAGGTGGGTCGTCACCCGCGCGACAGCGGCTCCGACGCCGATGCCGGCAATTACATCGGTGGGGTAGTGCACCCCGAGGACCAGGCGCGACAGTGCCATCAACGGCACGACGACCAGCGGCAGCGGCGACCGGGTGGCCCGGCACAGCAGCATAGCCGCGGCCGTGCTGGAGGTCGCATGCGCGGAGGGGAAGCTCAGCGAACTGGGTGTACCCACGTTGACGTCGATATCCGGGTGGTGCGGACGGCGGCGCCGCACCGCGAGCTTGATCGCGATCGCCGCGGCATGCGCGGCGACGGCGCCCACCCCGACCAGCAGCCAGTCCCGTCGCCGTCGCGGCGCCAGCAGGGCGCCGGCCCCGGACAGCGCCACCCACCCGGCGGCATGCTCGCCGAAGTGCGACATGGCCCGGGCGACGGTGAGAACCGCCGGTGTGGCCAGCGTGGACTGGACGCCGACCAACACGGCGACTTCGCCGGTCGGTGCGGGGTGGGTTTGATCGGGCCCGATGGGATCAGGCATCGACGGTCGATTCGTCCAGCAGCACCGTCTCCCACTTGCCCCGACTCGACAGTTCCGGCAGCGCCTGTCGGTAAACCTTGCGCATATGGTCGTACCTGCGGGCCAGTCGGATGTGCTGGCGCACCGATGCTTTGAGCAGCCCGGTCATCTTGGCCCGGTCACGCTGCCGGTAGACCACCCCGCGACCATCGGCCGTGGTGACCGTCACGCCGTCGACATTGCACAGCAGGAACCACCGGGCGTCCTGGGTGGGAACGTTGAGTTGCGGCCGGGTGTGCGCCTCTGGATCGGCGGTCCGTAACTGGTGGATCAGGCCCCGGGCCAGCCGCAGACCGATGGCGGGCGGCGACACCGGCGGTTTGTGCACCCTGGTCCGGCCGCTGGGCGCGGGCAGTGCGGTCGCGCCGGGCAGCACCACCGCGTCGGGGTACTGCTGGCGCAGCGCCCGCACCTCCGGCAGTGCCGACTCCAGGATCGAGAAGATGTGCTCGGGGCCGGCCAGAAAATCCTCGATCGCCTTGTTCTGGATCGCGACGGTTGAATATTCAAGGCACAGAAGGTGTTTCATGGTCGCCTTGATCGAGCTCTTGATCAGGCCGCTCACCGGGGCGTCCCAGTGCAGTGCCGAGACAACGAGCCGGTTGCGCAGATGGAAGTAGGCCTGCCAGTCGATGGCGTCGTCCTTGTCACTCCAGGCCATATGCCAGATCGCGGTGCCGGGCATGGTCACCGTGGGGTAGCCGTGCTCGCCGGCCCGCAGCCCGTAGTCGGCGTCGTCCCACTTGATGAACAGCGGAAGCGGTTGGCCCAACTCCTCGGCCACTTGCCGTGGGATCATGCACATCCACCAGCCGTTGTAGTCGACGTCGATGCGCCGGTGCAGCAACTTGCCGCGGCCGTCCTTAGCGTCATCGTCGTCGCCCTCGCCGCTGAGCGGATACTTGGCGAAGTCGTGGTCGTATTCGGTGTGCGGGGCGTTGGTCCACATGAAGTTGGCGCGGTCGACCACCTCGCCCATCACGTGCAGGTGCGAGGGCTCCTGCAGGTTGAGCATCTGGCCACCGATCAGGGTGGGCGTCTTGGCGAAACGGTTGAGCGCCAACGCCCGGAGAATCGAATCCGGTTCGATGCGGATATCGTCATCCATGAACAGGATCTGTTCGCAGGTAGTGTTTTTCAGCGCCTCCAGCATCACCCGGCTGTAACCGCCCGAGCCGCCCAGGTTGGGCTGGTTGTGGATCGACAGCCGGTCGCCCAGTGCAGCCGCGGCATCGGCGAAGCCCGGGTGCGAGACGGCCTTGTCGGCACCCTGGTCCACCACGATGACGGCACCGATCACCTCGTCGACGAGCGGATCCGAGGTCAGTGCGCGCAGTGCGTTGACACAGTCGGCGGGCCGGTTGAAAGTGGGAATCCCGACGGCGATATCGGCGCGCCCGGGTGCCGGCACCGGGGCATACCAGGCGGCGCTGCGCATAGTGCAGTCGCTGTCGGTGGTGATGTCGAACCAGATCCAGCCGCCGTCCTCGAAGGGCTCCAGTCCGACCTCGAATTCCGCTGCGGCCGTTGCGGTTTCTTCGCTGACGATCTGCGCACCACCTACGCTGATCCGAGCGCCGGTGGCCTTGGTGCGGTAGACGTCCACCCGGGCCGCACCGGTCAACTCCACCCGCAGCACCACCGAGGTCAGTGTCGACCAGCGCCGCCAGTAGCTGGCCGGGAAGGCGTTGAAGTAGGTGGCGAAGGAAACCTCTGACTCTGCGCCGATCTGCAGGGTGGTGCGGCTGGTCGCATGGGCGCGCCGGTCGTTGGTGTCGGATTCCTCGATATAGAGCTTACGGACGTCCAGTGGCTCGCCGGGACGCGGCAGGATCACCCGGGCGAGCAGGCCCACCGCGCGGGACTCCCCAGACATGACCGGGCCGGAGGGTATTTCGCTCATCGGGTGCTGCTTTCGTCGGTGCCGTCGGCGGTCAGCGGCACACCGTCGCGCAGGTGGGGAGCCAGGACGTTGTCGTACATGTTCAGCGCACTCGCGATGGCCATATGCATGTCCAGGTACTGGTAGGTGCCGAGGCGGCCACCGAAAAGCACTGCCGCCGAGCAGGTCTCGGACTTGGCCCGCATCCGGTAGGCGGCCAGTACCGCCCGATCGGATTCGGTATTGATCGGGTAGTAGGGCTCGTCGTCGTTTTCGGCGAACCGGGAGAACTCGCGCATGATGACGGTCTTGTCGGTCGGGTAGTCCCGCTCAGGGTGAAAGTGCCGGAACTCGTGGATGCGGGTGTACGGGACGTCGGCGTCGTTGTAGTTCATCACCGGCGTGCCCTGGAAGTCCCCGCATCCGAGCACCTCGACCTCGAAGTCCAGGGTGCGCCAGCCCAACCGGCCCTCGGCGTAGTCGAAGTAGCGGTCCAACGGCCCGGTATAAACGACAGGGGCCCGCGGGGACGCCTTGCGCAACTCGTCGCGCACATCGAACCAGTCGGTGTCCAGGCGAACCTCGATACGGTCGTCGGCGGCCATGTTCTGCAGCCACGCGGTGTAGCCGTTGACCGGCAGACCCTCGTAGGCATCGTTGAAGTAACGGTTGTCGAAGGTATAGCGGACCGGCAACCGACTGATCGTCGAGGCGGGCAGTTCCCTGGGGTCGGTCTGCCACTGTTTGGCGGTGTAGTCGCGGACGAACGCCTCGTACAACGGCCGGCCGATCAGCGAGATGGCCTTCTCCTCGAGGTTCGCCGCGGCGGCGGTGTCCATCTCGGCGGCCTGCTCGGCGATCAGCGCCCGGGCCTCCTCAGGGCTGTAGTAGCGGCCGAAGAATTGGGCGACCAGACCCAGGCCCATCGGGAACTGGTAGGCCTGCCCGTCGTGCATGGCGAAAACCCGGTGCTGATATCCGGTGAATTCGGTGAACTGCCGGACGTAGTCCCAGACCCGCTTGTTGGAGGTGTGGAACAGATGGGCCCCGTAGCGGTGGATCTCGATACCGGTCTGCGGTTCGGGCTCGGAGTAGGCGTTGCCGCCGATATGCCCGCGGCGGTCCACGACCAGGACCCGCTTGCCCAGTTGGGTGGCCGCCCGCTCAGCGATCGTCAGCCCGAAAAAGCCGGAGCCGACGACGAACAGATCGAAGCGGTCGTCGCCGTCGGCGGCTCGGGAATCGGTGTCGGTCATCGGCGCCTAGGTTATCCGACCCGGGCCCGGCCAACCGCGTGGCGGACCGCGGCGACCCGCAGAAAGTGCGCTGTCAGCGCCCACCGGGCAGGCGGACTCAATGTCGCGATTCCCTCACGATTGCGCATCGTCACTCCAGTCACAGCAACCCCAGCCTTAACATCGTCACAGGGTTCGAGAAATCCCGAACCGAGTAGTCCAGATTGAGGAGACTTCCGTGCCGAACCGTCGTCGTCGCAAGATCTCGACAGCCATGAGCGCGGTCGGCGCCCTGGCCGTCGCCAGCCCGTTCGCGGTGATCGGTGTCATTCAGCTGACCTCGGGTCAGCCGGCGCCCGAGCACCGCGAGTTCACCCGTGCAGCGGTCGTCACCGATCTGCCCAACGAGATCCTGTCCGCGCTGCAGGCCGGCCTGTCGCAGTTCGGCATCAACCTGCCGCCGCTGCCCACCGGACTCAGCCCGGCCGGGTCACAGCCGGTGCAGACCGGTCCGTTGACCGCTCCTGGTCTGACCACTCCGGGTCTGACCACGCCCAGCCTGACGGCACCCGGTCTGACCACACCCAGCCTCACCACGCCGGGCCTGACCACGCCCAGCCTCACCACGCCCGGTCTGACCACACCGAGCCTCACCGCACCGGGCCTGACCACACCGAGCCTGACGGTGCCGGATCTGACCACACCGAGCCTGACGGTGCCGGATCTGACCACACCGAGCCTGACGGTGCCGGATCTCACCACACCCAGCCTCACCACACCCAGCCTGACGGCACCGGGCCTGACCACGCCCAGCCTGACGCCGGGCCTTACCGCGCCGGGTGCCGCAGCGACTCCATCGCTGACCGATCCGGGGCTGACCGCCCCCGGACTGACGACTCCGCAGTTGGGCGTCGACCCGCTGACCAGCCCCACCGGGATCGGACTGCCCGGCGGCATCGGACTGCCCACCGAGACGCCGATCGGCGCCCCGCTGGGACCGGTCGCCGGCACCTACCCGATCCTGGGCGATCCGACGATCGGCCTGCCGGCCGCACCCGCGGCCAGTTCAGGCGGCATCATCAGCGATCTCACCAGCGCGGCCAACCAACTCGGTGTCGGCCAGGCCGTGGACCTGCTCAAGGGCATCGTCGTCCCGGGCATCACCCAGGCCATGCAGAACGCCGGGGCGGCCGCCGCCGCGCCGGCTGCCGCGGCCGCTCCCGCGGTCGAGGCCGCCGGCGACCTGGCATCCCAGATCGGCTGAGCCCGGAAGGTTACCCACGCCGAGAGACCTGCACCGAAACGGCACCGCAGGGTGAGACCGGTCACGAGGCCGGTGCAAGCCCCTGCGGTGCCGTTGCAGGATTCAGCAGTCACATAGTCATCACTAGCCCGTGTCGCAACGCTGGCAACTACTGACTCATACGTAACATTCGCGATGTGTCGCCCCGTCGCCCCACCCCGACGATCCTGTTGACCGCCATCGCGGCAACAGTCGTGATGGTGCCGTGGGCGGTGGGCGGCCTGCCCGACGACGACGACCAGCACGCACTCGCCGACGACACCGTGCTGACTCAGCAGCCGTTGGCCGGTGTCGGCGGCGGGGAGACCGTCCGGGAGATCAGTCAGGAGACCCCGTTCTCGATGGTGGCGCTGACCGGATCGGATCTGACCGGAACCTCGGCGCGACTGCGGGCCAAGCGCCCTGACGGGTCCTGGGGGCCCTGGTACCACGCCGAGCGGTTCGAGCTCGGTTCCGAGGACGTCGAAGGCAACGGCACCCAGGGCACCGATCCGGTTTACGTCGGCGACACCACCACGGTCCAGATCGCGGTCACCCGGCCCGCCGACGCGCCGGTGACCATCGAACCCGCGCAGAGCGGCCTGGACGCCGGCCGCGAGCTGGGCTACATCCCCGCCAATGCCCAGGAGCCGCTGAGCCAGACCATGTCGGCGGTGCTCATCAGCCCGCCGCAGGCTCCGGTCGACACCCAGTGGACCCCGCCCACCGCGGCGCTGGGACCGGGTCAGCCACCCAACATCATCAGCCGCGCCCAGTGGGGCGCCGGCACCGGTGGCCGGTGCGGCGGGCCGTTCTACGGCGACGGCGTCCGCGCGGCGGTGCTGCACCACACCGCCACCGGCAACGACTACCAGCCCGAGGATTCCGCGGCGATCATCCGGTCGATCTACGCCTACCACACCATGACGCTGGGCTGGTGCGACATCGCCTACAACGCCCTGGTGGACAAGTACGGACAGGTCTTCGAGGGCCGGGCCGGCGGAATCACCAAGGACGTGCTGGGCTCACACACCGGCGGCTTCAACCGCGATGTGTGGGGCGTCTCCCTGATCGGCGACTTCGAGGAGGTCGCCCCGCCGGAGGTCATGGTGCGCACGGCGGGCCGGTTGCTCGGCTGGCGGCTGAGCCTGGATCAGGTCGACCCGCTCGGAGTGGTGTCGCTTAAGTCCGATGGCGGCCAGCACACCGTGGTCCCGGGCGGCCGTACCGTGACCCTGCCGGAGATCTTCGCCCACCGCGACGTCGGCAACACCGAATGCCCGGGCGACGCCGGATACGCCGCCCTCGGCGAGATCCGCCGTCTGGCAGCGGCGTTCAACGGCCCGCCCGATGTCGTCGACACCCTGCGCGGCGGGGCGATCCTGGCCCGCTGGGAGTCCGAGGGCGGCCAGGCCGGCCCGCTGGGGATGCCGACCTCACCTGAAGCCGCCGGCACCGGCGACACCCGCTACGCGACCTTCCAGCGCGGCGCCATGTACTGGTCACCGGACACCGGTGCCCAGCCGCTGACCGGGGCCATCTACGAAGCATGGGCCTCGCTGGGCTACGAGCGCGGCGCGCTGGGCCTGCCCACCAGTGGGGAGATCGCCGAACCGGAATGGATCGTGCAGAACTTCCAGCACGGAACCTTGAACTTCGACCGCCAGACCCACAACGTGGTCCGGGTGATCGACGGTATCAGCCTGGTGTTGCCGCCGACCCCGGTCGACGGACCGCCCACCCAACTGGAGCGTTTCAGCCCGGTGCGCTGAGGGCCGTCTCGCCGAACGTGGGCGCTATGCCGGCGAAAAGTGCTCTGCGCCTGCATAACACCCACACCCGATGGCTCAGAGCTCGATGGGAACGTGCTTCTCGGCGCACGCCGCCGTGACTGCCGCGACGATGTCATGAGCGCGCAGCATCTCCAGGTCGGCCACCGTGACCGACCCCCGGTCGAGCCGGTGCTGGGCGGCCACCCTCGAATCCCGCAGCCGCTCAGCCCGTTCCACGACGTTGCGGGCAAACCTACCGTTCTGCATGACGTCGATGCCATGCGTACCGTCTGAGGCGAGGTAGGCCCGAACCTTGTGGCAGGCGGCATTGAAGGCAACCCGCGCCTCCGGGTCCAGCACGGTCGCCCTGGGTCCGCCGTACCGGACGGCGATCTCGACAAGATCGACGGGGCTGTACGAGTCGAACCGCAGTTTGCGGTTGAAACGGCCGGCGAGTCCGGGGTTGACCTTCAGGAAGTCGTCGACTTCCCGTTCGTATCCGGCCCCGATGAAGCAGAAGTCGAATCGGTGCACCTCGAGTGCGATCAGCAACTGGTTCACGGCCTCCATCCCGATCATGTCCGGGCGACCGTCGTGGTGGCGTTCAACCAGGCTGTAGAACTCGTCGTAGAAAAGGATGCGTCCTAGTGAACGATCGATCAGTTCATTGGTCTTCGGGCCTGACGAGCCGATGTGCTCACCGCAGAAGTCGGATCGCTTCACCTCGATGATCTCCGGGTTGCGGACGATACCCAGACCGGCGTAGATCTTGCCGAGTGCCTCGGCCGTTGTTGTCTTGCCGGTTCCGGGCGGACCCACCAGCAACATGTGGTTTGTCTGGTTGGTCACCGGAAGTCCGTGTGCCAGCCGGAGCGCCCGAACGTCGATCTGATCCTCGAGTTCGGCCACCGCCCGTTTGACGTCGGCCAGTCCGACCTGATTGTCCAGCAGTGCGCGGCCTTCCGCCAGGAGTTCGGCCCGCCGCTGTTCGTTCTCCCCCTCGGCGCGGACCTCTGCTGACTTCTCCGTGCTGACATCCCACTTGTCGGTTCTGCTGTCGATGGTCACCTCGTCGGTGACCACGAGTTGCAGTAGAGGGTCGGCCAGAGCCTGCTTCGCCGGATCTGTCAGCACCCCGCCGACTGCGGCCTTCGACAGCCAGACCTCCGCCCTTTCCGGCTCACCGAGTTGGCGGTGGGCCATTCCACGCAGATAGGCGAGATCCGCGACAAGCAGCGGGAACTCGGCCGGATCCAGAACGGCGACCACTGATTCGAGAAGACCGCGGCGTGCCGTGTCGGTCGCGGATCGGCCCGGCCGGAAATCGATCCGATCGGCCCAATCCAGCGCGACCCGCGCCTGGCCGAGATGTGCCGCGGCATGGGCGGCCAGTGCATTGATCCCGGCGGTGACCGCCGACATGATCAGCGCCTGGGCCGGCAGGACGCGCGCCGCCTCCGCGAGGACATCGGGCCAGCGCTGGGTCGCGTGCATCAGGTAACAGCGCACGTACTGACGCCATTGGTGATTCTCCCAACCGTCCAGCAGCGCATCGTCGGCCAGCAGTGCCTCGGCAGTCTCGAATTGCTCCTCGTCCACCAGAGCGCTCGCCAGAGCGATACCGGCATGCGAGGCCTCGGTCACGGTGATCGACAGGTAGGGGCCGGCCTTCAGGACCGCTGCAAGGCTGACCCCCAACCGGTTGGACTCCCGGTGCAACCGCGTTCCGTACGCATACAGGTTGTGCAGCGTCGCGAGTTCGCCGTCGCCGGATGCGATCCGCCCCAACCAGGCGTCAGCCATCGCCGGATCGATCTCCGTCGCATCCCGGAAAAGTCGGCGAGCGGTTCGGGTATCGGATTCGAGCACCGCCATCGCCTGATCGAAGTGCCGGCGCGCAGTGACGGTCGCGGTGGCGTGCGACACCGCCTACTCCGCCATTTCCATATCGGCGGCCATCGCCTGTGATCCCGCACCCATATATCGGTTCTCGGCCCGGAAGAACTCCATGTCCACCTCGTACCGACGGCCCGCTGCCGTGACCTCGACGGACTGCGGGCCGGTCTGCACGACGACGACGTCGGCAGTGGATTCCGCCGCCGTCCCGGCCGGGCCCACCGAGATCACCGTCTGGGGTCTCGGCGCCGGTGAGACGGTCCCGTCGAGCACGCTGAGAGTCGTCCCCGCTGCCGGACGCGGATGTTCGATGACGGCCACATCGGGCATCCGAACGCTTTCCCATCTGGCGATATCGGTGCTGTGGACGGTGACCCGGTCCCCCGCTCCCGCTGCGCGAATGATGATCCGTTTTGCGATCGCGTCCTCCGCCGCGATATGAATCCGGGTCTGCTCCCCGGGTTCGCCGAAGGGCAGCGAAAGCCGGTCGCCACCGGCGGTCCTTCCGAGTAGCACACCGGAGGTTCCGACCGGAATCACCAGCGAATCCGGAAGTTTCGCCCGGCCCAGGGTTCGGATGTCGGGTCTCGGGCCGCAGAGCGCGGCGGCCATTGCCTGCGCCTGTTCGCCGGGCAGGGTCTGCAGTATGACGCTGGGGCAGGCCGTAGGTGGCTGCGGCGTGCACACCGTCACTGTGGCCGAGCCGGTGCCGTCAGCGTAGAGCGTGACGTTCTGGACGATTGCATCCGCGCGCAGTGTCCACGCCTGGTCGAGGACAGTGGAGCTGAGATCGCCTGCCCGGTAGGCGTAGGAGGTTTGCCACCCGATATCGCCGCGAAGGGTGTGCCACCGACGGTTGTGCGGCTCCAGTGAGCTGGCGCCAAGCCGCCTGTCCAAATCGGCAATATCCGTCGAAGTCGCGACCCTGGCGCGAATACCTTTGCACCGCAGCATCGCCGCGATCCGCTGCGCAGCCGACAGCGCCGCCGTCCCAACGTTGGCCGCCACCGCAATGCATCGCCGTTGGCCAGGGCGGACACCCTGATCACCAGCCATGTTTCGCGTCGACCCGCATAGGGCGGTGTCCCGATCAGGGTGTCGTAGACCCGCGGGTAGTCACCGCTGCCACGGCGTCGGGCACCCGAGCTGACGATGCTCATCGACTCGACGGTCAGTCCCAGACCGTGTCGCATCAGCGGGATCAGCTCACCGAGATCGAGGCTGTTCGCTGTCGTCGCCGATGTCGAACCGGTGAAGTATGTCGGTTGGAAGGGCTTGCCCAGGATCTGGATCGCCGTCACGGCCACTCCGTCCTGATAGCGGACGCCGCCCCCACAGCGGTCGTTGGCGACCGTCGATGGCGCCCGCAGATCCATCGGCCGGTTACGGCGGAGGAAGATCGAGACCCATGACCACACCGGTTGCCGGCGAAAGGGCACGACCAGAAGGGTCAAGCCGACCGCCAGACCGATTCCTGCGCCGACGGATCCGCCCACGCTCCAGCCGAATCCGGCACCGAGCAGGACCCCGGTGGTGACGGCGAGTCGGCGCGCCGGCCGTCATCTGGCCCTCCGGGCCCGCGCGACGATTGCGGCGAGGACGACGCTGACCGCCACCACCCCGGCGAACGCCATGGCGATGGTGCGGGCCCGGCGATCGGGCGGCGGTGGCGGCGGAGCAGGCGTCATGACCCGCATGTGGGCACCGGGTGCCGCACGATCCCCCGGCGGGACGTTGAAGGTGAGGGCTGCCACGGGGTCGACGACTCCGTAGCCGACCTTGTTGTCCACCCCGCGGGGTGGGTTGTGGGAGGTCTGCAGAATCCGGTTGATCACCTGCCGGGCGGTCAGTTTCGGGTACTTCGCCCGGACCAGAGCGGCGACCCCGCTGACGTAGGCCGCGGCGAAGCTGGTTCCCCAGAACGGAGCGTTCGGTTCTCCCGGCCGGACCGGCGGGTAGGCGTTGACCGGATTGCCGGTCTGCGGCGAAAGCCCCATGATCGCGACCCCGGGCGCGGCCGCCCCGATCCACGGTCCGGCCAGACTCTTGGCCAACGGGGCACCGATGTTGTCGACGGCGCCGACCGACAGGACGTAGTCCGAGAACCACGATGGCGATGACACGGTCTTGACGCTTCGCCAGTCCCGGGGATCATCCGCGTCGAGTGGATTGAAGGCGGGGTTCTGCGCGCAACCGTCCTCGCCCTCGTTTCCAGCGGCTGCGACGATCACGGCGTCTTTGACCGTCGCCGCGTACCAGACGGCCGCACCGATCGCGCGCTGGTCGAGAGGGTCCGCCGATGAGACGCAGGCGGTGACGCTGACATTGATGACCTGGGCGCCCTGATTGGCGGCATGCACGATCGCCCGGGCAAGGGTTGCGACGGTACCCGCCTTCCGACGCGCCTCGACGTCGCCCGAACCCGGATTCTGCGGCTCGTACGCACGGGAGGACTGCCGGATCGAAATGACCGTCGCGTGCGGTGCCACACCCGCAACTCCGTCCGGCGCATCGGGGTTGGCGGGCGACACCGCGACCGGATCGGTGTCGGTCCGATCCGGACCCGGAGGCGCCGGCGACGCGGGGGCCGGGCCCGGACTGCCGACGGCTGGAGCAGCACCGGTAACGGGCGGACCGCCGGCCGGCGGCGGGAAGGCCGGGGTCGCCGGGACCCGAGCGGGCATCGGCGAACCCTGCGGCGCGGCCGCGATCAGCGATGCCACGATCGTGCCGTGGGCATCGCAGTCCGCCAGGCCGTCGCCACCCATGATGTAGTCGCCGCCGGGGACCACCGGAAGTCGCCGGTTGGGGCTGACCCCAGTGTCGATGACGGCGACGGAGACGCCGTTGCCGGTCGAGTGCTGCCAGGCCTTGCTGACGTCCAGCATGGCGAAGCCCGGGGCAGGTAGCACGACGCTGGGCTCGGCGACGGCGACCGTTCGGGCGCAGGTGTTGCTCTGCCGCATGGGCTGATCCGGTCCCGGTGCACCGTCGGCTGGTACCAGCGCCGGGTCGACGGTCGGAGCGTCGACTGCCAGCGCCGCCGGGAGATTCGACGTCAAGCCGGTCAGTAAAACCACCATCGCGACGGCGGTGAGCCGGTAGCCGATAAACCTCATCGCATCCGCACCCAGGTGAACAGCCCACCGAGCCAGGCGGCCAGGGGTAGCGCCACCACGATGGCGACCAACTCCAGCCACTCAGCCACCATCCGGGCCAGCGGCGTGAAGCGGGTGACCGGAACCAGCAGGGCCGCGGCCAGACCGATGCCGGCGAAGGCCACCAGGACGACACTGCCCCAGAGCAGCGGTCCGACCGGGTCCCCGGAGTAGGCGATCAGGTACCGCGTTACACCACTGCAGACGGCCGCCGCAGCGCCGCAGACCAGAGCGATCGCCTGGCGCCGGTCGGCAAATGCGCGGCCCCGGCTGATGAAGATGACGACGAAAAGTGTCGCCAGGAACGCAGCTGCGGTTCCCCGCGGTTGGCTCGGCGCCAGTGTGGCCCAGACCGCAACCGGCAGACAGAGCGCTGCCGACGCGCAGATACCTGTCAGAACGCTGTTGGCGCGTCCAGCCGCAGCGGCCACGAGCGCCCCTCGCGGGGTGTGGTCGGCGTTGGACTCCCGGTCTGCATCCTCATCGACGGGCGTGACGGCATCCACCGGCATACCGTCATCCCGGCGGAAGAGATCGCGTCCGGTGATCGACCCGAAATGCGGCGGTCTCAGCCGCGCAGCCCACAAGGCGATCGTCGGACCGATCGTAATGAGCACAAGAAGGCCTACCAAGGTGCCCATCCCGAGCCGCTGAGCCGTCACGGGTGCCCACATCCGGATCGCCGCGGCTAGACCGCCGACGGTGCAGAGCGTCACTACCGTCGTCGCGATGGTGACATGCCGCCCGTCAACCGCGATGAGTCCGGCGGTCAGAACGGCGACCGCGAGTGCGGCGATGAACAGATGTGCGCTGCCGACCGGTCCGGGCGTCGCGGCCGCGAGGCCGACCGCCAGCGACGGCACGGCAGGCCAGGCCAGCCCGCCGAATAACTCCCGGTGGCCTGGCCACCACCGCCAGACAGCCAAGGCCCCGATCGCCAGGAGTGTCCCGATTGCCAGTGCCGCGACAGCTGAGATCGGTGTGTCGGCGCGCAGACGGGTGAAGACGGTCAGTCCCAGCGTCGTGAACACGACCATGGCCAATATTGCCAGGGCCGTCCGCACCGCCGTCTCGGCCGTCACGGGCGCGAACAGCCGCTTGCCGACCCGGGCCAGCGCGGTCGACAGCGACTCGTACTGGGGCTCAAAGGAATCCCCTTGCTCGGCTGGCACGAGCACCAGCGTCGCCCCGTCTTCGATGCCCATGTCGTCAAGAGTTTTCGTAAGATCCAGACGCGTTCCGTTCGCCCGCGTAAGCGCGTAACCCGAGCCTGGGTCGAGCGGCACTGCACCGCGCCGCTTCAGGTCGTCATTGAGCAACTCGATGATGTTGTCGATGAACACTTCGACCGGAACCGAGGCGGGATACACCTGTGAGACGAGGTGTTCACCGCAGATGACGGCGACCGCACAGCGCGCCGGAAATGAGACCTTGGCCATCAACGCGGCCTGTCGGCATCCGGGACGTATTTGTCGGCCAGCGCCGCGGTGATCTCGAACAGCCTCAGCCTGGTTTTCCTGTGCAATTCGGTTGCAGTGTCGATGATCCCGCCATCGGCAAGATGGCGGTCGAAGGGCATGAACTCCACGGTTGCACCGGTCTGACTGAAACGCTCGGTCAGGTACTCCACCGCGGCCTTGTCATAGGCATCCCGACTGTCGTTGAGGATCACCATGCTGCGCGACACCAAATCGTGATAGCCCATCGAGCGAAGCAGGTCGATCGCCCTGGTGACCGGCAGCGAGGTATCGGCGGTAAGACCGGAGACGAAGACGAGAGTGTCGGACGAATCGAGGACTGCCTTCATGACCGGGTGTTCAAGGTCATCGGAGGTGTCGACAAGGATCACGTTGTGGGTTCGTCGCAGACGTGACAGAACGCCGCTGAACATCGCCGCAACGAGGGGCCGAGGCTGATCCGATGCACGATTACCGGCAAGCACATCCAGCCCGATCGTGTTCTGCCCCAAATGCTCCCGGATGTCGGCGTAGCCCTGGACATCGGTGTCGTTGAGGACCGCTGCGTAGTCGCCTGGCGGAGATTCATCGATCCGGCCGGCGAGGGTGCCGAAACCCGGAGCGGCGTCGATGGCGACGACATTCTCTGGCCTGCACTCCCGGAAAATGCCACCGATACATGCCGTCATCGTGGTCTTGCCGACTCCGCCCTTACCGGAGACGCACGCGATCACATACTGCTTCCGGATGTGCCGGCGGATGCGCTCGCGTAACTCCCGGTAGTGCCGTTCGGCGGGTGATTCACCGGGGTTGACCGTCGTGAACGACATGGTGTGGATGAGCCTGCGCCATCCGGAGCCGGGCGGAATCTTCCGCGGTGCAACAAGATCCGAGATGCGCAGTGTCCCGGAAACAGAGTCCTGCGGCCGGTCGGCTGCGCGCCCGGTTTCTTTCCACGGAGACGTCATCTCCTAGACCGCCTTTCGGTGGGAATACCAGGCTTCTCGGGCCGGTAGTCGGCGCATCAGCGTCTGCACGGCCGATGCGATGGCGGTCGCCGATCCCGGGCTGACGATCAACCAGGACCTGCCCGCGCGATGGACCCGCTCGGCGAGCAACCTGCCCTGGGGGGTGTCGATGATCGTCACGGCGTCCGGCGCGATATGCGATCGCGCCGAGGAGGACGCGATGCCGGCCTGGACTGCCACCAGGGAGGCCTGGGCCGAACGTTCGCTGTCTGCAGCCAGCATCAGCGTGCTGACCTGATCGCTGTCGTACCGGCACTCGGCGAGGAAGGCCCGCAGCCCGGCCCGGTCACGAACGGAAGCAAGGAGTTGCCTGGCGTCGACTGTCACTGGCGGGGTGGCGGCCGGCGCCATCACGCCGCAGAGACGCTCGATCTCGCCATGGATCAGCAGGCCGGCCGCCGGTTCGGTTGTGGCTGTCCCGACCCCACTGACCCGGGACAGAATCCCGAACCGTTCCACACTGACCCACCACTGGGCGAACCGGGCCAGCAGGACCCGCACCGGTTCGTTCTCCGCCACAGGTGTACGGGCATGGAGCACCAGCCCGACTTCGCGGCGGGACAGCACGGTCAGCCACTCGAGCACCGCCGGATCCACCTCACCGGCGGAGTCGATGACCCCGGCGTCCCGCAGTTCCGCGGCCACTGGGTGTGCCAGCGCCATCCCGATGGTCTCAGCGCTCGGCAGATGCGGGCGCAGACCGACTTCGGGCGCCAGCACCTCGATACCCGAGAGCACCTGAAGCACCCAGAGGCCATCGAGAGTCGTCGTCAACACTGTTCCCCCCACATACGCTGTTGCACCCACATACGTTGTTCCCCCCGCACAGGGGTGGGGCGCACGCCGGGTGCGCCCCACCGTTGAAAAGGATCGACCGCTAGAAGAGGTTGCCCATCATCACGTCGGTATGGTGGGCGCTCTCGTTGACGCTGCCGATCGTCTGGCCGTGCTGGTTCATCGTCTGGATGAGACCCTGCAGACCCTGCAGCATCTGCATCTGCGACTCCCGGAACGCCGTTGCCGCGGCACCTTGGAAGAAGTCCGCGACCGCGTTGGTGCGTTGCAGGACGTCGTCGTGGATTTCCAAGAGTTGGGCGGAGCGGGTCCCGACATCGGAAGCGAAGTCGGCGACGCCGCCGTGGTTGTAGGTGATGCTGTCTGACATGTGAAGGTGGCCTTTCGGGGTCGGGGGGTGATCAGGCGTTCGCGGCGAAGCCGGTCAGGCTGTGGGCTGCGTCGGACTCATGTTGTTCCATCAGCGACGCGGCCTGGCCGAGACCGTGAGCCAGGCGGGTGCCGCCGGTGATCGTCTGCTGCAGGTCATGGTTGATCTGGGTGGCGGTACCCACCGATGCCAACTGGGCCCGGCCGCCCCAGACTGCGGAACCCAGCCCCTCATGGCTGCTGAGGTAGCCACTGGCGATGGCCGTCGCGTGTTCGAGTGCTGACTCGATTGCCTGTCGCGTGCTACGCAGCACGTCCGGCGTGACGATGAGTGTCATGTTGTGCTCCTTGTGAGTTGTGGAACGTGTGGCCGATCCCCGGACGGGGAGCCCCGAGTATTCGATACCGCCCCAGCGGGTGTCACTTCACCCCTGGCAAACCTGTGAATAAACATCCCAGTGTTGGAAATAGTTAGCTATTTAGATCCACCTCCCGGCTGGCCACCGGGCAGGACGACACGTACGCGAGCGACGTCGTCGTTATCCTTCGACTCTTTGCCATGCCCGAGCATCCCGGCATGGGCCGGCGACAGCGGCATCGCAGCGCCGCCCATCGCCGATGCGCCGGGTGCCTTCAACTCGGCCGCACCAAGAAGGCCGGGTTTCAACCCGACCGGCCGACCGCCGCTGTTCTCCGGGGTGAAACTGCTGGTGGGCCTGGTGAAGCTGGTCAGGCCCGCGCCTGGGACCCCGCCACCGACGCCTCCGCCGCCAGCCCCCGCCGAGGCTGCCCCGACTGATCCGGCACCGGCACCTCCACTGGCTCCGATCCCGGCGGCACCCGCGCCGGCGCCCGCCGCACCGAGCAGGCCCACCGGGACCTCCGTTTCGCCGGCGACGGTGCGGCCCGCCAGTCCGCCCACCGAGCCCAACAACGACTGCGGCAGACCGGTCAGCCCCTGCGCTGCCTGCACAGGGGCTTGGAACATCCCCAGCACCGGTTGCATGGCCCCGGCAGCAGCCTGGATCGGCTGGGCCAGCATCGACCCCGCCTGCCCAGCGGCCTCGGCCGGAACCGCAGCCCCGTCGCCGGCCAGTTTGGCCGCCTGCCCGGATTCCTTCAGCGCCTCCCCTGCCGCCACCTGACCGGCACCGCGGGCAACAGCGGCCGCCGCCGTGATTGGCGCCGTGCTGTTCGCGCCGGGTGGCGAGACCGGCGGCGGAACCGCCAGGGCCGCCACGAGCGCGGCGAGCGCGGATCCGTAGACGACGCCCGCGCTCGCGTTGTGCGGCCAGTGTTCGCCGAAGTACTCGGCATCCAGAGCCACGATCATCGGTGTCAAAGCGCCCAGGACCAGTGGGTTCAACGCAACATCGGCCGCCTGTTCGGCCCGGTTCGCCATCGAGACCTCGGCCGGGATCATCGACGAGACCGCGGCCTCGTAGGCCGACACCGCACTGACCGCGATCGGTGACTTCTCCTGGGCCCAGCCCGCCAGCAGATGCAGGGATGCGTTCAAGCCTGTGACGGTGGCGGCGGAACTCGTCCCGCCGACACCCTCGAAGTTCGCTGCGGTCGCGACCGTGTTGAGCGTCGAGACCGAGGCCGCCGACTCATCGCCGACCGCCAGCGCCTGCCACGCGGCTGCGCTGGCCATTGTCGTCGCGGTGCCGCCCGCGCCCGCTCCGGCCAACCGCAGATAATTGACCTCGGGCGGCGACGACGGCCAGCTGGGATCCGGCATGGCTGTGGCCTACAGCGACAGGGCCGCGTTGTTGACGACGTCGGTGGCAGCGTAGGTCGCGGCCGCGATCTGCTGTGCGCCGGCGAACATCTCCCGGTTGGCCAGATGCCCGGCCGCCACGCCGACGTAGGACGCCCCAGCCGCATTCAGTGCCGCGGCGAACTGTGCGGAGTCCAGATCCGCTCCCATCGGCAATGCCCCGGTGAGAACCGCCGCCGCCGCCGAGGTGGCGCCGGCCAGTGCCGCGGCGATACCCGATTCGGTGGCGGCCGATACCCCGACCGTTGCTGTGTTGACGTTGAGCACCATCCGCTTCCCTCCCGTTGGCCGCCCCCTCCGGGCTGTGGCCGGGCTGAGCCTAAGTCGCATGAGAGATTGCTGTCCATTCAGCCTATCTCGGTGTTTGCTTTTTCCAGCAAACTCGAACTGAAAGTCCTGCCCGGGCTCCCACGGCGTTTGGATATCTCCGCGCGTTGATCCCCGCGGCGCGCACCCGCGGACGGCGGCCAGACCGCCTGCCGCCGGGCCCCGACGGGGCTACCATCGAGTCAATAGTGTGATTCCTGACACTGCCTGCCCCCGAGGAGGTCCGATGTCCAAAGCCGCCGAACTCGCCGAACTGCACCATCTGATCGGCAATCTGCGCCAGTGCGTGACCTCGCTGCAGCACCGCTACGGAGATAGCCCGGCCATGCGCCGAGTGGTCATCGACACCGAGCGGATCGTCGGTGACCTGGAAATTCTCGAGCTGGATGCCGGGGAGCTCGAGTTCGCCACCCACACCGTGGTGAGCTCCGGGGAGAAGATCCCGGTACCCGACACCCCGTACGACCGCGAGTTCTGGGCCGGCATCGACGACGAGGGTGTGGGCGGTCACAACCGGCGCTGACCCGGCTTCATTTCACGGCGGTGTCCTGGGTAGTGTTCGAGAGCAGTTGACTCGAAGGGGATCACTGCAGATGAGCGCACCCACAGCCAATCGGCGTGCCACCGGCGTCTTCTCGCCGGGCCGGGCCCAGATCGCGCAGAAGACCCTGCGCACCGACAACTGGCTGAAATCCCCGATCCTCACCGACCTCGGGTTCGCGGCGTTCATCATCTACGCGACCGTCCGGGCGTTCCAGCGCGACCACTTCTTCGTCGAGAAGTACCACTACCTGACGCCCTTCTACTCGCCCTGCCTATCGGTCAAGTGCGGGGAGGCCAGCGAGTTCTGGCCGCAGATCCTGCCGGGGACCGGCCCGCTGTCGCTGCTGCCCTACGCTCTGCTGTCGCTGCCGTTCCTGCTGCTGTTCCGACTCACCTGCTACTACTACCGTGGCGCCTACTACCGCTCGGTGTGGCAGTCCCCGACCGCCTGCGCGGTCGCCGAACCGCACGCGAAGTACACCGGCGAGACCCGCTTCCCGCTGATCCTGCAGAACCTGCACCGATACTTCTTTTACATCGCCGCGATCATCTCGCTGATCAACACCTGGGACGCCATCCAGGCATTCCACTCGCCGTCCGGCTTCGGATTCGGCCTGGGCAACATCGTCCTCGTCACCAATGTCGTGCTGCTGTGGCTCTACACACTGTCCTGCCACTCGTGCCGGCACGTGATGGGCGGACGGCTCAAACACTTCTCCAAGCATCCGGTTCGGTACTGGTCATGGACCAAAATCAGCGAGTTGAACGTGCACCACAAGAAGTTCGCCTGGATCACCCTGGGCACTCTGATGTTCACCGACTTCTACGTCATGCTGGTCGCCAGTGGCACCATCTCCGACCTGAGATTCATTGGCTGAGCACCACTTACACCGACAGTTTTAGTGAGGTCAGATGGTTGAGATCGAGCGGCATTCCTACGACGTCGTCGTGATCGGCGCGGGTGGCTCGGGTCTGCGGGCCGTCATCGAGGCGCGCCAGCGGGGCCTGAAGGTCGCGGTGGTGTCCAAGTCGCTGTTCGGCAAGGCCCACACCGTGATGGCCGAGGGCGGCTGCGCCGCGGCGATGGGCAACGCCAACTCCAAGGACAACTGGAAGGTGCACTTCGCCGACACCATGCGTGGCGGCAAGTTCCTGAACAACTGGCGGATGGCCGAACTGCACGCCCAGGAGGCCCCAGACCGGGTGTGGGAACTGGAGACTTACGGCGCTCTTTTCGACCGGACCAAGGACGGCCGGATCAGCCAGCGCAACTTCGGCGGCCACACCTACCCGCGGCTGGCCCACGTCGGTGATCGCACCGGTCTGGAGATCATCCGCACTCTGCAGCAGAAGATCGTTTCGCTGCAGCAGGAGGACAAGGCCGAACTGGGTGACTACGACGCCCGGATCAAGATCTTCGCCGAATGCTCGATCACCGAGTTGATCAAGGACGGTGATCGGATTGCCGGGGCGTTCGGCTACTGGCGCGAAACCGGCAAGTTCATCCTGTTCGAGGCGCCCGCGGTGGTACTGGCCACCGGCGGTATCGGCAAGTCGTTCAAGGTGTCGTCGAACTCCTGGGAGTACACCGGCGACGGCCACGCCCTGGCGATGCGCGCCGGATCGTCGCTGGTCAACATGGAGTTCATCCAGTTCCACCCGACCGGTATGGTCTGGCCGCTGTCGGTGAAGGGCATCCTGGTCACCGAGGGTGTCCGCGGCGACGGCGGGGTTCTGAAGAACTCCGAGGGCAAACGGTTCATGTTCAACTACATCCCCTCGGTGTTCAAGGGCCAGTACGCGGAGACCGAGGAGGAGGCCGACCAGTGGCTCGCTGAGCAACAGGATCGGCCGACGGCAAGGCCCGGCGCACCCCTGACCTGCTGCCCCGCGATGAGGTGGCGCGCGCCATCAACACCGAGGTGAAGGCCGGCCGCGGCACTCCGCACGGCGGCGTCTACCTCGACATCGCGTCCCGAATGACACCCGAGGAAATCAAGCGCCGGCTGCCGTCGATGTACCACCAGTTCCTGGAACTGGCCGAGGTCGACATCACCAAGGACGAGATGGAGGTCGGCCCGACCTGCCACTACGTCATGGGCGGTATCGAGGTCGACCCCGACACCGGGGCGGCCGCGACTCCGGGGCTGTTCGCCGCCGGCGAATGCTCTGGCGGTATGCACGGATCCAACCGACTCGGCGGTAACTCCCTGTCGGACCTTCTGGTCTTCGGTCGCCGCGCCGGCCTCGGCGCCTCCGACTACGTGCGCGCGCTGTCCAACCGACCGGCGGTGTCGGAGGCGGCGCTGGAGGAGGCCGCCGCCATCGCCCTCGAGCCGTTCAACGGGCCGCAGGGGAAGTCCAAGCCGGAGAACCCGTACACCCTGCAGGCCGAACTGCAGCAGACGATGAACGACCTGGTCGGCATCATCCGCACCGGCGAGGAGATGCAGCAGGCGCTGGAGAAGATCGAGGAGTTCAAGGTCCGCTACCGCAACATCGAGTCCGACGGTAAGCGCGCCTTCAACCCGGGCTGGCACCTGGCGATGGATATGCGCAACATGCTGATGGTCAGCGAGTGCGTGGCCCGCTCCGGGCTGGCCCGCACCGAGAGCCGCGGCGGGCACACCCGCGACGACTTCCCGCAGATGGACAACCGCTGGCGGCGCGCACTCGTGGTGTGCCGCACCGAGGGCGACGATCCGGTGATGCCGACGATCACCGCCACCCGTGAGGAGCAGACCCCGATGCGGGAGGATCTGCTGGAGTTGTTCGAGATCGAGGAACTCGGCAAGTACTTCACCGACGAAGAGCTCGAGCAACATCCCGGACGGAGGAGCTAGATGAGCTACCAGGCAAACCTGCGGGTGTGGCGCGGCGATGACGACGGCGGTGAGCTGCGCGACTACGAGGTCGACGTCAACGAGGGCGAGGTGGTCCTCGACGTCATCCACCGGCTGCAGGCCCAGCAGACCCCCGACCTCGCGGTCCGCTGGAACTGCAAGGCCGGCAAGTGCGGCTCTTGTTCGGCGGAGATCAACGGCCGGCCGCGGCTGATGTGCATGACCCGGATGTCGACCTTCGACGAGGCCGAAACCGTCACCGTCACCCCGCTGCGCACCTTCCCGGTGATCCGCGACCTGGTGACCGATGTCTCGTTCAACTATGAGAAGGCGCGCGAGATCCCCTCGTTCGCACCGCCCAAGGAGTTGCAGCCGGGCGAGTACCGGATGGCCCAGATCGACGTGGAGCGCTCCCAGGAGTTCCGCAAGTGCATCGAATGCTTCCTGTGCAACAACGTCTGCCACGTGGTGCGTGACCACGAGGAGAACAAAAAGTCCTTCGCCGGCCCACGCTTCCTGATGCGCACCGCCGAACTCGACATGCACCCGCTGGACACCATGGACCGCAAGGACATGGCCCAGGAGGACTTCGGGCTCGGCTTCTGCAATATCACCAAGTGCTGCACCGAGGTGTGCCCCGAGCACATCAAGATCACCGACAACGCGCTGATTCCGATGAAGGAACGGGTGGCAGACCGCAAGTACGACCCGGTGGTCTGGCTCGGCAACAAGCTGTTCAAACGCGGCGGATAGCGCTGCCCGGATTCAGCGCAGCCGTTTGAACCTGCTGCGATGGAACACGATCGGCGCGCCCGCGTCGTGCACGGTGAGCTCGCGGATCCGCATGATCACGATGGTGTGGTCACCGGCCGGCACCAGTTGTTCGATCTCGCTCTCCAACCACACGCAGGTTCCGTCGATGAACAGCGCGCCGGTCTCGGTGGACACCGTCGTCAGCCCTGCGAACCGGTCGCCGGTCTTGGCGGCGAGGGTGCGCGCGGCGCTGTCGTGGCCCTCGTGCAGCAGGCTGATGCCCAGCGCCGGTAGCTTCTCCAGCCGAGGCCAGGTCTCGGAGGTGTTCTGTACGCAGAACGACACCAGCGGTGGGTCCAGCGATACCGGGACGAAGGTGCTGGCGGCGAGACCGACCGGGGTGCCGTCGACTTCCGCCGCGATCGCGATCACCCCGGACGGGAAGTGACCGAAGGCCTCGCGCAGCGAGGCGGGGGTCAGTGTCATGGTGACCGAAACCCTTTCCGACCCCGGGCCGCCCACGGCGGTTTCGCCGTCCCCCGTTGAGTAGCCTGACGTCATGCCCGAGGTCTCTATCCTGTCCGTGCTGCGCGAACGCGCTGGCCTGACACCCGACGACCTCGCCTTCACGTTCACCGACTATGACCGGGACTGGGACGGCGGCACCGAAAGCCTGTCCTGGTCGCAACTGTATCGGCGCACGCTGAACGTGGCACACGAGGTCGCCCGCCATGGCTCGCCGGGAGACCGGGCACTGATCGTCGCGCCGCAGGGGCTTGCCTTCATCGCCGCGTTCCTGGGCGCCATGCAGGCCGGGTTCGTCGCAGTGCCACTGGCGGTTCCGGTACCCGGCACCCGCGACGAACGACTCAGCGCGGTGGTCACCGACACCTCCCCGGCGGTGGTGCTGACCACCGCCGGGGTGTTCGATATCGCCGCCCAGTACGTCGACGACGGCGCCGCTGTCATCGCCGTGATCGCCGTGGACACCCTCGCCCTCGACGACGCCCCTCCCGATCCGGAAGATGCCTGGGCTGGCCCTGAGAGTCCGGATATCGCCTACCTGCAGTACACCTCGGGGTCGACGCGCCTACCGGCGGGGGTGATGATCTCGCACCGCAACCTGGTCGCGAACTTCGAGCAACTGATGCCCGACTACTTCGCCCGGTACGGCGGTGTGATGCCGCCGGGGGCCAAGATGGTCTCGTGGCTGCCGTTCTACCACGACATGGGCCTGATGCTCGGCATCGCGGCACCCATCCTCGACGGGTGCGGCGCCGACCTGTTGAGCCCGCTGGCGTTCCTGGCGCGCCCGGCGCGCTGGCTGCATGCGCTGTCCCGGCACGACAAGGCGTTCTCGGCCGCCCCGAACTTCGCTTTCGACCTCACCGCCCGGCGTACGACCGAGGCCGACATCAACGGCCTCGACCTGAGCGGCGTAATCGGAATCATCAATGGTGCCGAGCGCATTCACCCCTCTACCCTGGTCCGGTTCAGCGAACGTTTCAGTGCCATCGGCCTGCGGCCGGAGATGGTCCTGCCCTCCTACGGACTGGCCGAGGCGACGGTGTTCGTCGCCAGTGGCAGCGGCGGCCTGGCACCGACGGTGGTTGAGTTCGACGCCGACCAATTGAGCCGGGGCATCGCCGTCCGTCATCCCGGCGGTGCACCGTTGCTGCGCTACGGGCTGCCCACCTCGCCGCTGGTGCGCATCGTCGACGCCGAGACCCGGCGGAGCTGCCCGGACGGCATCGTGGGTGAGATCTGGACCCACGGCGAGAACGTCTCCTCGGGATACTGGCGCAAGCCCGAGCAGACCGGGTCGGCGTTCGGTGCCACCCTGGCCGACCCGCCGGCCGAGGTTCCGGCGGGTGACTGGTTGCGCACCGGGGACCGTGGATTCGTCTCCGAGGGAGAGCTTTTCATCGTGGGCCGGATCAAGGACATGCTGATCGTGCGGGGCCGCAACCACTATTCGGAGGACATCGAGGCGACGGTCCAGAAGATCACCCGTGGGCGGGTCGCGGCGATCGCGGTCTCCGACGAGCAGACCGAGCAACTGGTGACGATCGTCGAACTGAAGGACCACGACAGCGCCGAACTGCTGACCGGGGTGAAAAACGATGTGATCGCGGCGATTTCGCGCGCGCATGGCCTGCAGGTCACCGATATCGTTCTGGTCGGCCCCGGGTCGATTCCGACCACGACCAGTGGCAAGATCCGCCGCTCGGCGTGCGTGGAGCAGCACCGGCAAGGGCGGTTCGTCCGGCTGGATGCGTAGCTGACGCCCCCCGATGTGGATCACCCTGCTGGTGATGGCGGTCGCGGTCAGCCTGGAACCTTTCCGTATCTCGATGGCGGTCCTGATGCTCAACCGGCCGCGGCCGCATCTGCAACTGGCCGCGTTCCTGTGCGGCGGCTTTCTGATGGGCCTGTCGGTGGGCGCGGTGGTGCTGTTCGTCATCGGATCCCGGATTCCAGCCGCCGCACGGCTCAGCCTGCCGAAGGTGCAGATCGGTATCGGGCTGCTGGCGCTGTTGGCCGCATTGATCGTGGCAACCACCAACTGGCGGGCCCGCAGACCACCGGCGTGGCTGACCCGACTGCTCGGTGGGCCGTCGCTGTGGATCGCCGGCATCGCGGGTCTGGGGATCGCGCTGCCCTCCATCGACTATCTGGCGGCGCTGGCGGTGATCGCCGCTGGCGGTACCGGGACCGCCTCCCAGTTCGGCGCCCTGGTGGCGTTCAACGCGGTGGCCTTCGCCCCGGTGGAGATCCCGCTATTGGCCTACCTGGTGGTCCCCGGCCGCACCCACGCGGCGATGACCGCCGTGCACCGATGGGTGCGGGCGCGCGGGCGCCGCGAAGTGGCGGTGCTGCTCGCGATGGTGGGCGCCGTCCTGCTGGGCGCCGGCCTGCTGGGCCAGTGAGCGAGGTCAGCCTTCGGGCGAACTGAAACTACTCGTGACCAGGGCCAGCATCTGCGAAATCGGATCGGTGCCCACGTCCTCGCCGAAGGCCGCCTGGGTGGCCGGAGCGGTGATCTCCGCCGGGTCGTAGCCGTTGACCGGGTCGACGGTGATCGGCGCGGTCGCCGGGTCGTCGTTGCGCGAGTATCCGGCGTCGACCATCGGTTGCAGGATCGCGTCCAACCGGCTCAGGGTGCCCTGGTCAACCCCGAGGTACTTGAACGGCAACACCAGCGGCAGGTGCTGCTCGGGGATCATGAACGTCGTGGTCTTCGCGCCCCGGGAGTTGACGGTGGTCCGGATGTTGCGGGCCGGCACCATGCTCGGATCGGTGAACGCCACCGCGGTGTGGCCGGTCGCCAGTCCGGCGATGGCGTTCAGCACCGACATCCAGTTGTCCGGGCGATCCGGCCAGTCGGCGATGCTGTCGTAGGCGGACACGAACGAGTAGGTGTCGTACTGACTCTCCACCGGCGGGGGGATCCGGAAGTCCAGCGACGGGACGACGCTGCCGACCGGGAAGTTCTGCCGCAGGAACCCCTCTCCCCAACCGTGTTGCCCGATCGGATCGCCGTACACTGCGAACGAGAGCTGATCCGGCGCCGGCGCGTTGGGGTCACTGGCGAGACGGGCCTGCACGGCGTTGAGGACCATGGCGCCCTCCGATAACCCCAGCACGGTTCCGGGGCCACCTTCGTCAACCGCCCTGATGACGTTGCCCGCCCCCTCATCGACCGACTCGCCGACGCTCGGTCCGTCCAGACCCAGACCCGGGAACTCGTCGTCCAGGCGGCCGATGCCGGGGAAAAGCCGTTCCAAGGTGTGCCCCTGAACCTGCCCGGCGGGGTAGTCGACGATCTGCCGGTCCAGTCCCGGGAACCACTGGGCGCCGGTCCGGCGGATGTACTCCTCGTACGGGATACCCGCGACGTGGGCACCGCCGAGGGCGTAGCCGCGGCCCGGGGTGCCCAGCTGCGATGCTGGGTCGCCCGGGGCGGTGTCGGATGACCCGTCGTCGGCGGCCGCGGCCCCGCCGGCGCTGAACAGGATCAGCACCACGGTCCCCGCGGCGAGCAGCTTGTTCACGCTCGGGCTCTGCACTGGGCACTCTCCTGCGACGAGACTCGTGACGGCCACCAGTTCGCCCGTCCGACGAGGGTGGCCGTGGCCGGCACCAGCACCGTGCGCACCAGGAAGGTGTCCAGCAGAATCCCGGCGCCGATGACGAAACCGCCCTGGACCACGGTACCAATGCTGGAGAACAACAGGCCCCACATGGACGCGGCGAAGATCAACCCCGCCGCGGTGATCACACCCCCGGTGGATGCCAGCGTTTTGATCACCCCGTGCCGGTTGCTGCTCGGTGACTCGTCGCGAAGCCGCGACGCGAACAGCAGATTGTAGTCCGCGCCCACGGCGACCAGCACGACGAACGCCAGCGGGGGCACCGTCCAGTGCAGCGGTTGGCCGAACCCGAACTGGAAGATCAGGACGCCGAGCCCCAGCGCCGCGAAGTACGAGATCACCACGGAGCCAACCAGGTAGAGCGGGGCGACGACCGCCCGCAACAGCAGCATGAGGGTCAACAGGACGACGATGATCGTGGCGGCGACGATGAACCGGATGTCGTCGCGGTAGAAGTCGCGGGTGTCGCGAAGGCTGGCCGGATACCCCCCGATCGAGATGGTTGCGCCGGCCAGGGTGGTGTTCGGCTGGGCGGCCCGGGCGGTGTCCCTGATGACGTTGACCTGTTCCATCGCCGCGGTGCTGAACGGGTCGAGCTCGGTGAACACCAGGTAGCGCGCCCAGTGACCGTCTGGGGAGATGAACGTTCTTGTGGCCGATTGGAATTCGGCCGTTTTCAGCACCTCCGGCGGAATGTTGAACCCCGCCATCGACGGCCCCGCGGCGTCATGCTCCATCGACTGCAGAAACGCCGCCGCCTGGTCGAGTCCGCTTCGCATCACCTCGATCTGCGCCACCACCTCGTCCACCCCGGCCGCGACGTCCCGGCTTCCATCGGCAGCGCGGTCGGCCTGCTCGCGGAAGTCGGTCATGGCGGTCTGCGCACCGGCGGGGGTGTCGAGTCCCATGGTCTGCATGACCGCCATCAGGTTCGCGAAGGCATCCCGCAGCCTGGTGAGCGTCGCGCTCAGGGATTGGGTGTCCTGCAGGGACCTCAACTGGCCGGCCAGATCGTTGATCTCGTCGATGGTTCCGGCGTTGCGCGCGTCGACCAATTGCTGGAAGTGGCCTCGGGTTTCGCTGCAGGAGGGGTTGAGATCGCAGGTCACGTTGCCGTGCAGTGCGGCCAGCACCGGCCCCACCCAGCCCAGCAGATCCCGCCCGGCCCGGTAGCTCACCCCCATCGAGTTACCCAGCCTGTTGATCGCGTCCACGAGTTTCGCCGCGATCTCGACGTTCTGCACCAGGGTGTCGCCGCTGTAGTGGGATTTAAGAGCGGAGACGGCCTCGACCATGCCGGCGATGTTGGTCGCCAGGTCGCCAACCTCGACCCGAACGTCGATCAGCCCGGCCGCCAGGGTGTCGGCGCCGTTTGAGAGCGCGTTGAGACCGGCCATGTTCTCGGCGATCGTCGCCGCCCCGTCACTCAGCCGGTCGCCGACCAGCCCCGCCTGGTAGGTCGCCCGGAATTCCTTCGGCACCGTGCCCAGCGGCCTAGTGACCCCGTTGACCATGGCGATGTCGGGAAGTTGGCTGATGCGTTCGGCCAGCTGCTCCATGTCGGCGAGCGTCTGCGGTGTGCGCAGGTTGCGCGGGGAGTGGATCAGCACATAGGACGGGACGAACTGGTTGAGCGCGAAGTGCCGTTCCAGCGCCTGATAGCCCACCGAACTCGGGCTCGACGGTGGCACCGCCTTACGGTCGTCGTAGTTGTATCGCGCGAAGCCGGCACTGCCGGCCAGCAGCAGCAGGACCAGCAGACTGGCCACTAGATGCGCCCGGGGCCGACGCACGATGCGAATCCCGGACCGTCGCCAGAACCGGGTGGTGAGTTCTCGCCGCGGCGCGACCCAGCCGCGCCGTCCCATGACGACGAGAATGGCCGGCAGCAGTGTCAGGGCGGCCAGCAGCGCCACCGCGACCCCAATCGCTGCGGTCACGCCGACCGTGGAGAACACGCCCATCCGGGCGAAGCTGATCGCCAGGAAGGTGAGCCCGATGGTAGCGGCCGACGCGGTGATGACTTTGCCGACTGAGGTCAATGCCTTGCGCACCGCATCGTCGGAATTGTCCCCGTCGCGCACGTAGTCGTGGTAGCGGCTGATCAGGAACACCGCGTAATCGGTTCCAGCACCGGCGATTATCGCGCTCAACAGGATGACGGCCTGATTGGACACTGCGAATCCGGTGAAGTACGAAAGGCCGGCGACGGCAGACTGGGCGATGACCAGGGACGCCCCGATCCCGATCAGCGGCACCAGCATGGCGATCGGGTTGCGGTAGACCACCAGCAGCACCAACAACACCAGCACCGCGATGGCGATCTCGATCGGGGCCCGGTCGCGCTGGCCGGCGACGGTCAGGTCCGCCGCCGTTGCCGCAGGTCCGGTCAGGTGCACCTGCAGCGCACTGCCAGCGGTGGTGGCGGTGACGGTCTCGGTCACCCGGTTGAAGGCCGCGTAGGCCTGCGGCGTACCCAGCGATCCCGCGAGGCCTACCGGCACCACTAGCGCCTTCCCGTCCTCGCTGGTCAGGAACGAACGCAGTGCCGGTGTTGTGACGAAGTCCTGCAGCATGACGACGTCCGGGTCGTCCCGCAGTGTGCCGACCAGTTTGCGGTAGGTTTCCTCGCCGTCCGGGCCGATTCCGCGCTCATCACTCAGGACCACCAGCAGCAGGTCGTCCGTTCCGGTCTCGGAGAACCCCTCGGTCATCTCCCGGGCTGCCACGCTCGACGGCGCGTTCCCGGGCAGCATCGCCAGCGGATGCTTCTGGGCCATCTCGTCGAGGCTCGGGAACGTCTGGGGCAGCACGACGGCCAGCGCTACCCAGAACAGGATGACCGCGGAGGGCCACCGCAGGACGCCGTCGACTAGCCGGCGCACGGCGCCTGCGGCCTAAACACCGTGACCCCAGTCGCCACCTTCGGCGACCTGCCGGCACACCGACTTCATCGTCGCGATGTACCGGGCGATCGACTTCCTGGCGATCGGATTGTCCGGCCCCAGCACCGACATGGCGGTTCCGGAGGCGTAGAGGAAGACATAGATCGTCAGCTGATAGGAGAACCGTCCGTCGGAGTAGATGCCGATGTTGTTGGAGTAGCCCAACTCGGTCGCCGCCAGGATGGCGTTGAGCGGGGCGGCGCCGCCGTGCAGGAAGTTCGAGACCGGGAAGTTCGGGCGGGGCTTGTCCAACCAGGGCGCCAGTTCGAGAACTCGGTAGTAAGGGATCCTGGCCAGCTGCTGGCCCGAATCGAACGACGCCTGCGCGGCCCAGGCGGCTTCGCCGAACGAGGTCGCCGCGATCGGGACGGTGATGGGCACCAGACCGGTGAACCAGCCCTGGGTGGTGAAGTTGTCCGACGTGCGGCGGGTGTCGCGGGGGGTGAGTCCGTAATAGGTGGTGGCGCCGGTCAACTCGTGCTCGACCTTTGCGGTGCAGGCGAACAGGCCCCCCACGAAGCGCACCCCCGCCGTCGAGCAGGCCGCCTCGAACCGCGCGGTCTGTTCGGCGTCCATGATCATCTCGCCGGACATCGCGGCGGCGGTCGGCTGCAGCGGGTCACCCAACGGCAGGGGGAACTCCGGAAGCGTGTTGTCGTTGTTCTCAGCAAACTCGATCCAGGCGCGAACCTCCGGTGAATCCACCGTCAGACCCGACGTCGCCGCCTGCTCCTGAAGACAGAAATCGTCGAAACTGCCCGCGTCTGGTAACTCCATGGGCTGACCGTGCAGCGTCAAGGAGGTGTACATCCCGTGGGCTTCGAGCATGGTGATGCCGATCAGGGCAGCGTCGCCGTGAACGTGGTCGATGCTGGCGTAGAAATCGAAGTGGTCCGCACTCTGGACGATTCCGAAGGTGAAGCACCCCCATTCAAAGGGGGTCGGAATGTCGACCAGGTGTTTGCGGGCGTCCTCGGCGGACATCTCACCGTGGTCGACGGGCTCGAACTCGATGTCGACCGGGTCGGCGATGGTGCGCCGGACAGGGTCACCGGCTCCGTCGTACTCGAACCAGCTGCGGTAGGTGTCGTGCCGGCGGAGGTAGGCGTTCACGGCATGGTTCATCGCTTCGATATCGCATTGACCTGGTACTTCGCAGGTGGCGATGATCTGCCGTGAGTAGTCCAGGCCGGCAGCCTCTTGGTGGTGGACACCGCGCAGGTGCTGGCTCTGCATGTAGCTGACCGGTACCGGGCTGATCGGCGCCTGACCCGCCTTCGCCTTGGCGGCGGCGGTCGGGTGCCACGAGATCAGGACACCGGCGCCGGGAGACCAGTCCTCGACCGTGCCGACCGTGATCTTCCCGATCTGCACGTTCCCTCCCAACTTCGACCGTCCCCGGGCCCGGGTACCGAAGACACCCCGGCGGTTCCCAACATAGCGCCCGCTGCGGCACCGACCGCCGCCCAACCGGCTGGGGTGGACCGTCGGCGGCGGGGCCCGCACCGGTCGACTGACCGGAGGTGCGTTGCCGGCCCAGGCGGCTGCGCGAATCCCGTCAGCAACCCGTGCCATACTGGCCGGCGGGAGATGTGCCGGCCGTGACCGGGCCGCGGCCGTCCCCATGGTCTTGCGGCGGCCGTGACGGGCCGATCGCGGGGCATCGAGAACTTCACCGGCCAAGGCGGGGGTTTTTCGTCATGTCTGCTGCTGAACACCCGAGTAAACAGGCACCCCGCTTCGCCATCGTCGGGTACGCGGCACGCCTTCCCGGCGCCGCGGACGCCGAACAGTACTGGGAACTTCTGCGCTCCGGCCGGGACGGCATCTCCGAGGTCCCCGGTGACCGGTGGGACTCCGAGGAGTTCTTCGACCCGGATCCGGCCGCCCCCGGAAAGGTAGTCACCCGCCGGGCCGGGTTCGTCGACGATGTCACCGGGTTCGACGCCCCGTTCTTCGGGGTCTCGGCGCGCGAGGCCAACCTGATGGACCCTCAGCACCGTCTGCTGCTGGAGACGGCCTGGCGCGCGGTGGAGCATTCCGGCACCTCGCCGACGGCGCTGGCCAACAGCCGCACCGGTGTGTTCGTCGGGCTGTCCACCCACGACTACCTCGGAATGGCGTCCGACGCCCTGACCTACTCGGAGATCGAGGCCTACCTGGCCATCGGCACGTCCAGCGCGGCCGGTGCGGGCCGGATCAGTTACCGGCTAGGCCTGCACGGTCCCGCCGTCACCGTCGACACCGCCTGCAGTTCGTCGCTGGTGGCGATCCATCAGGCCTGCCAGGCCCTGCTGCTGGGTGAATGCGACCTCGCGCTGGCCGGCGGGGCGAACGTCCTGCTCAGCCCGGCCACGATGATCACGTTCTCGCAGTCGCGGATGCTGGCCCCCGACGGCAGGTGTAAGACGTTCGACGCAGCCGCCGACGGCTACGTGCGAGGCGAGGGATGCGGGATCATCGTGATCAAGCGCCTCGAGGACGCGGTGCGCGACGGCGACCGGATCCGGGCCGTGATCCGCGGCAGTGCGGTCAACTCCGATGGCGCCTCAGGTGGGCTGACGGTGCCCAACGGCGTCGCCCAGCAACGGGTCATCACCGAGGCACTCGACCGCGCCGGAGTGGCCGCCGCCGATATCGACTATCTGGAGGCGCACGGGACCGGCACCTCGCTGGGCGATCCCATCGAGGTGCAGGCCGCCGCGGCCGCTCTGGGCACGGGTCGGGACGCCGCGCACCCGTTGCTGATCGGTTCGGCAAAGACGAACATCGGGCACCTTGAGGCGGCCGCCGGGGTCGCCGGTGTACTCAAAGTCGTCCTCGCACTCGAGCACTCCGAACTTCCCAAGCATCTCAACTTCCACACTCCGTCCCCGCACATTCCGTGGGACCGGATTCCGGTGCGGGTGGTCGAAGAGACCGTGGCATGGACCGGTTCCGGCCGGCCCCGGATCGCCGGTGTCAGTTCGTTCGGGTTCTCCGGGACGAACGCCCACGTGATTGTCGAGGAGGCGCCGCAGGCGCCGACCATCAGCGGCGAGGCGCCGCAGGCGCCGACCATCAGCGGCGAGGCGCCGCAGGCGCCGACCATCACGCGGCGAGGCGCCGCAGGCGGATCGGTTCATGGTGCTTCCGCTATCGGCGCGCACCCCGGCAGCCTTGGCACGAACGGCGTCGAACTACCGCGACTGGATAGACGCTCATCCCGAGGCGACCCTGGCCGACGTCTGCCTGACCGCCGGCGTCGCCCGCGCCCACCTGGGACAGCGGGCCGCGTGCGTGGTGAACTCGCTGGGGTCGGCCCGCGACCTGCTCGATGCGCTCGCCGACGAACGGCCGGCCGCCGGCCTGATCCGCGGCGACTGCGACGGCGCGCCGAAGACGGCGTGGTTGTTCCCCGGGCAGGGCAGTCAGTACATCGGCATGGCCCGGGAGTTGTTCACCCGCGAACCGGTGTTCGCCGAGACGATGACCCGGTGCGCCGAGGCGGTTGGCGACATCCTCGACGAACCCCTGTTGGACGTGATCTTCGCCGCCGAGGGCGACGACGCGGAGACGGCACTGCGGCAGACCCGGCATGCCCAGGCCGCGATCTTCGCCGTGGAGATGGGCCTGGCGAGGCTCTGGCAGTCGTGGGGCCTGGAGCCCGACGTGCTGCTCGGCCACAGCGTCGGCCAGTACTCGGCCGCATGTGTCGCCGGGGTTTTCGGCCTCGAGGACGGCGCGCGCCTGCTCGCCCGGCGCGGGCGCCTGTTCGGTGACCTGCCCCCCGGCGGCCGGATGGTGGCGATTTTCGCCGACGCCGATCGTGTCGAACGGCTCACCGACGAGTTCCCCAGCCTTTCTGTAGCTGCGTACAACGGCGCCAACACCGTACTTTCGGGTCCCGGGACCGCGCTTGAACCGGCGGTGGCCCGACTGACGGCCGAAAGTATCCGCTGCGATTGGCTTGACACCAGCCATGCCTTCCACTCGTCACTTCTCGATCCCGCCCTCGACGAGTTCGAGTCGTGGGCCGAGCGGGTTGAATTCAGCTCCCCGCAACGGATTCTGATCTGCAACCGGACCGGGGCGGTGCTGGGCCGCACCGCCAGGCTCGACGCCGCCTACTGGCGCCGCCATGCCCGCCAGCCGGTGCAGTTCGCCACCAGTGTCGCGACACTGGCCGAACTCGGCTGCACACTGCTGCTCGAGGTCGGGCCCCAACCGGTGTTGACTGCTGCGGCCCTGCGGGCCTGGCCCGACCCGGCCACCACCCCGAAGGCCGTCCCCTCACTGCGCCGGGGCCGCACCGACCAGCGCCAGATCACCGAGGCCCTGGCCGGTGTCTACGTTGCCGGGCATCTGCCCGACTTCGCCGCTCTGGCACCGCAGGGTGCGCGCAAGGTCGATCTGCCGACCTATCCCTTCGAGCATCGCCAGTACTGGTTCGCCGATCGGCGGGCGCGGGCCGGACAGGGCTCGCAATCCGCCAACGCGCGGTCCAACGCCGAACTACGTTACGAAATCCGTTGGGAGAAAGCCGGTTCCCTCTCCGTAAACGCCGGCGGCGAGGACGCAATCTGGCTTATCGTCGGGAACGCCGACGAGGTCGGGCCGCTTGCCGCGGCGCTCACCGCGGTCGGCCACCGGCACCGCGTCATGGCGCTGCCGGTCTCCGATGCCGACGAGGCGAGCCTGGTGGCCGAATTGCGTGCCGCCGCAGAGCACGAGTCGAGCGTGCGGATCGTGCACGCCGCAGCACTGGAGTCGGATTCCTCGTCGATGCGATCGTTGCTGAAAATGCAGCACCGCATTCTGGGCGGAACACAACGGCTGTTCCGCGCCACAGCCACCTCCGGACTCAGCGGGACCGTCTGGGTGGTGACCCGCGCCGCGCAGCGGGTGACCGGCGGTGACGTCGTCGCTCCGGAACAGAGCAGCCTCTGGGGTTTTTGCCGCACCGCGGCGCTGGAGTACCCGCAGTTCTGGGGAGGCCTGGCCGACCTGCCCGGAGCTGGAGCCGAGGATTGGACGCAGCTGGTCCGGCTGATCACCGATCCGGCACTCGGTGAGGACCAGCTGGCGCTGCGCCCCGGCGGGGCATACGTCCCGAGACTCGTCCGCCGCACCGGGCAGCCGCACCCGGAACAATTGTCATTGCGTTCTGCGGCAACCTATCTGGTGACCGGCGGCCTGGGCGGCGTCGGACTCGAAATGGCCGAATACCTCGCCCGGCATGGCGCCCGGCAAGTGGTGCTCACCGGTCGCCGATCACCCGACGACGCCACCCGGGCCAGGATCGACGCGCTGACCGAAAGTCATGACTGCGCGATCCGGGTGATCACCGCCGACGTCGCCGACCCGCACGAGGTCGCCCGTCTGTTGGACACGGTGGCCGCCGAGTTGCCTCCGCTGGCCGGCATCATCCACGCCGCCGGGATGAACTCGACCACTCCGCTGGGCTCCCTGGAGGGCACCGAACTCGACCAGACGTTCGCCGGGAAGGTCTGGGGCGGCTGGCATCTCAGTGAGGCCATTGCCGACCTGCCGTTGGACTTCTTTTTATCCACCTCCTCGATCTCCTCGATCTGGGGCAGTTTCGGGCAGAGCGCCTACAGCGCGGCCAACGCCTTTCTGGACGGGCTGACCTGGCGGTTGCGCGAGCGTGGGATTCCGGCCGTCAGCATCAACTTCGGCCCCTGGTCGGCGGCCGGGATGGCCGCCGGCGCGGCCCGCGAGCAGTTGGAGTTGCGCGGGGTGGGCAGCCTGGCGCCCGCCGACGCGCTGGCCGGGATGGCCGAGGTCCTCGCGGCCGCCGAATCCGGAACGCCCGAAGCGGTGGTGGCCCGCATCGACTGGGCCCGTTTCCTTCCGCTCTACCTTCAGACCGGCCGGCGTCGGCTGTTCGACGAAGTTGCCCGAGAGATCCCCGCGTCGGTGTCGACGGGTGAGGGAGCCATCGGCAGCACGGCGTTGATCGACCGTTTGACGGCGGCTCCGGTCCAGCAGCGCCGGAAACTCCTGCTGGACTTCCTGCGTGACACCGTCGCCGAGGTGACCCGGGTCGACGTGTCGGAGATCCGGGCAGAGGCCGGGTTTTTCGACCTCGGCATGGATTCGCTGATGGCGATCGAACTGCGGCGGCAACTCGAGCGGGCGGTCGCCCACGAGCTTCCGGCGACGCTGGCCATGGACTACCCGCGGCTGTCCGACGTCGCCGACTATCTGCTCGGTGACGTGCTGGGCCTCAACGAGCGGGCGGCCGCCGTCCCGGCCACGCAGCCGGCCTCGCTGTCGACCTCGGTGACCGATGAGCCGATCGCGATCATCGCGGTGGCCTGCCGGTTCCCCGGATCGCCCGACCCGGACGCGTACTGGAATGTGCTTTCCGGGGGCGTGGACGCGATTCGGGAGATCCCCGAGGACCGCTTCGACATAGACGACTTCTACGACCCCGATCAGCAGGCGCCGGGAAAGATCTACACCCGCGAGGGCGGCTACCTCGATCGCGTCGACGAGTTCGATCCGGAATTCTTCGGCATCTCCCCCCGGGAAGCCATCTGGATGGATCCTCAGCAGCGCCTGATGCTCGAGATCGCCTGGGAGGGCATCGAACGGGCGGGCTACTCGCCGGCGTCGCTACGCGGGAGTCGGACCGGGGTCTTCGTCGGCGTGGGCGCCAACGAGTACGCGCACCTGATGTCCGGGAACTCGGTGGACAACCTCGAGGCCTATTTCATCACCGGAAATGCGCTCAACGCGGTCGCCGGGCGGGTCGCGTTCACCCTCGGCCTGGAGGGTCCCGCGGTGGCGATGGACACCGCCTGCAGTTCGTCCCTGGTCGCCGTGCACCAGGCCACCCAGGCGTTGCACTCCGGTGACTGCGACATGGCACTGGCCGGCGGGGTAAACATTCTGCTCAGCCCGGCATCGATGGTCGCGGCGTCGCGGGCCCGGATGCTATCCCCCGACGGGCGATGCAAGACCTTCGACGCCGCCGCCGACGGGTACGTCCGCGGCGAGGGGTGCGGCGTGCTGGTGCTCAAGCGCCTGAGCGACGCCGAACGTGACGGCGATCGGATCTGCGCAGTGATACGCAGCAGCGCGGTCAACTCCGATGGCGCCTCCAGTGGCCTGACAGTGCCCAACGGCGGGGCACAGCAGCGGCTGATCGCCGCGGCACTGGCCCGCGCCGGACTGGCCGGCGGCGATGTCGACTACCTGGAGGCACACGGCACCGGAACCCCGCTGGGCGACCCGATCGAGGTGCAGGCCGCCGCCGCGGTCTATGGCGCCGGCCGCGACCCGCACCGGCCGCTGCTGATGGGGACAGCCAAGACCAACATCGGGCATCTGGAGGCCGCGGCGGGTGTCGCCGGTCTGATCAAGGTCGTGCTGTCGCTGCAGCACGACCTTCTTCCGCAGACGCTGCACTTCCATCACCCCTCGCCGCACATCCCGTGGGAGTCGCTGCCGGTGCAGGTCATCGAGAAGGCCACGCCATGGCAGGCGGCGGGCCGGCCGCGCCGGGCCGGGGTCAGCTCGTTCGGGTTCACCGGCACCAACGCGCATGTGCTTCTCGAGGAGGCGCCGCAACCCGCTGCGGGGGCGGGCGACGAGCCCGAAGCGGACACCGCGGCGCCGGAGAATACCCGCGAACCATGGAGCCTGCTGCCGCTGTCGGCCCGGTCCGGACACGGCCTGACCGCGTTGGCGCAGCGCTACTCGAAGTGGCTCGAGGAACACCCCGACACCACCTTCGCCGAGGTGTGCCACACCGCCGGGGCCGGCCGTTCGCACTTCGAGCACCGCGCCGCACTGGTGGCCAACTCGGTCCCCGAGGCGAGGCTGTTAATCGAGGATCTGGTGGCGAACCGGCAGCGACCGGGCTTGCTGCGCGGTGAGTGCGCTGACCCGCCGACCACCGCCTGGTTCTTCCCGGGTCAGGGCAGTCAGTACCCAGGCATGGCACGCGAATTGTTCGACACCGAAACGGTTTTCGCCGAAACGGTTCGGCACTGCGCCGAAGCCGTCGACCCGGTCCTGCCGCGTCCGCTGTTGGAGGTGCTGCTGTCCGGCGACCGCGACGCCGCGGAGACGTTACGCCACACCTCCTTCGCCCAGCCGGCGATCTTCGCCGTCGAGATGGGCCTGGCCCGGCTGTGGCAGTCCTGGGGGATCGAGCCCGACGTGGTCCTGGGCCACAGCGTGGGCCAGTACGCCGCCGCCTGCGTGGCCGGCGTGTTCACCCTTTCCGATGGCGCGCGGCTGATCGCCGAACGGGGCCGGCTGTTCGGCAGCCTGCCGGCCGGCGGGCGGATGGTGGCGGTGTTCGCCGATCCGGACTATGTCGTGCAGGCAGCCGAGGACTTCCCACGGGTGTCGGTCGGCGCCTACAACGGCCGCAACACGGTGCTTTCGGGCCCCGGCGAGGATCTGGAACGGATCGTCGCCGCCTGCAGCCAGGACGGGACCCGCTGCACCTGGCTGGAGACCTCGCACGCCTTCCACTCGGAGCTGCTGGATCCGGTGCTCGACGAATTCGAATCCTTCGCAGGACAATTCAGCTACGCGGCACCGGTGCTGCCGCTGGTCTGCAACCGGACCGGCGGGCTGCTGACAGCGGAGACCGCACTGGATGCCCGGTACTGGCGCAGGCATTCACGCCAACCGGTCCAGTTCACCGAGAGCGTGGCATGCGTCGCCGCCCAGGGCTGCTCGGTGCTGATGGAGATCGGCCCGCAACCGATCCTGACCGCTGCCGCCCTGCAGATCTGGCCGGAGTCCGTCGCCCCGCCCCGCACCATCGTCTCGCTGCGCAAGGGCGCCAACGCCCAGCGTCAGATGACCGAGGCGCTGGCCGCCGTCTACGTCAACGGACACCGGCCGGACTTCGCTGCCCGCCGGCACACCCCGGCCCGCAGACTGGCGTTGCCCACCTACCCGTTCCAGCGCCGCCGGTACTGGCCCAAGACGGCCGTCATCGGTAGCGGTGCCGACGGGATTGCGATGTCCGGAATCCTCGGCAGCGCAAAAGATCTCGCCTCTGGCGACACCGTCTACAGCACGGTGCTGTCGGTCAAGACCCAACCGTGGCTGTCCCACCACGTCATCTACGGCACCGTGGTCGTCCCCGGGGCGACCTACGCGGCGATGGCACTGGCGGCGGCCGGGGCGCCGGCACGGGTCAGGGACGTCTTTTTCTACGAACCGATCATCCTGCCGGAACGGGCTTCTCGGGACGTTCAGCTGACCATGCACCCGCTGGAGACCGACGGAGCGTGGAAGTTCGAGGTGCACAGCCGGCCGCACGGGGTGCGCGACGCCGAATGGTCGCTGAACGCCGACGGCACCGTAGTCGCGGGCGCCGACACCGAGAGCCCCGAACCGGATGCGACCGGCCCGGTCGAGGAGGTCGTCGAAGGGTTGACCCGCACCAACCCCCAGCAGCTGTTCGAAACGTTCAATGACATGGAGCTGGCCTGGGGCCCGACCTGGTCGACGTCACTGAAGTCGCTCTGGGTCGGCGAGGGCGAGGCAATCGGTGACGTCACCGTAGGAGAGGAACTGGCCGAGCACCTCGGCAATGAGCCCATCCACCCGGTGTTGCTGGACCTGTGCACCGGGGTGGCCTTCCCCGCCTTCCCCGCTCTGCTCGCCGTCGAGCACGGAGTGTCGGATCTATTCCTGCCGTTGCGGTACGGGCAGGTGGAACTGCGCGGCCCCCTGCCCCGCCGGTTCTTCTGCCGGGCGCGCTGGAACACCGGTGGGGTCGAGGGCGAGACCCATGTCTTCGACATCGACTTCCTCGCCCCCGACGGCCACCGGCTGGGCGGTATCACCGCGTTCACCGTCAAGCGCGCACCCCGGGAGGCCCTACTGCGCGGCCTCGGCGGAGACGCGACTCGGCTGCTCTACACGGTGGGCTGGCACGAGGCGGCCGCCCCTGGAGCGGCAGCCGACAATCCGAATTCCGACGAACCGAATTCCGACGAACCGAAGGCCTCGGCGGGCACCTGGCTGATAGCCGGGTTCGACAGCATCGCCGCCGCGGTGCCCGGTGCCGTCGCGGTTGACCCGGCCGCCGATCGCGCCGCCTGGCAGCAGGCGTTCGCCGACGCCACCGCCACTGGTGGGCCGGTCGCCGGGATCATCTGGCACCGCCCCGGCCGGTCGGCTGCGGACATCGCGGACACCGACCCGACCGGGCCGCTGGAGGCGGCCGTCGCGAGCCTGCTCGGTGCCGCGCAGGCCGCGTTGGCCGCGGATCAGTCGGGCCTGGCCGGCGGGCTGTGGATCGTCACCGGGGGAGCCGTCGCGACCGAACCCGGCGAGCCGGTCGATCCGGTCAACGCCGCCCTGTGGGGATTCGGGCGCACCGTCATCGCCGAGCAGCCGACGCTGCGCTGCCGACTCGTGGACCTCGACACCCCCACCGCAGACTCCGCGGGTTGGCTGCCCGGCGCCCTCGGGACGGCGGTGGTCGAGCCCGAGATCGCGGTGCGCCGGGGGAAATTCCTGGTGCCGCGCCTGCTGCACTGGGCCCGCAGCGGCCAGTTGCCGATGCCCCGATCTCAGGACTATGCGCTGGCCCCGACCGAGCGCGGCGCGATCGACAACCTCCGCCTGACCGAGTCGGAGGTGGCGGCACCCGCCGCCACCGAGGTCCAGGTCCGGGTGGAGGCCGCCGGCCTGAACTTCCGGGACGTCCTCAACGTGTTGGGCCTCTACCCCGGCGATCCCGGTCCGATCGGCGGGGACCTGTGCGGTGTCATCACCGAACTGGGCGCGGAGGTCACCGGATTCGAAGTCGGCCAGCGGGTGTTCGGGTCCATGCAGGGCGCGTTCGCCAGCCGACTCAATGTGCCGGCGCCGCTGCTGGCCCCGGTTCCCGAAGGCGTCGACCCGGTGGGCGCGGCGACGCTGCCCGCCGCCGCCCTGACCGCCCGCCTCGCCTTCGACTGGGCCCGACTCCGACCCGGCGACCGGGTGCTGATCCATGCCGCCAGTGGTGGCGTCGGCCTCGCGGCGATCCAACTCGCCCGCCACCGCGGCGCGACGGTCTTCGCGACCGCCAGCGCGCATAAGCGGGCCGCCCTGCGCGAGATGGGTGTCGAGTACGTCTACGACTCGCGCTCCACGGATTTCGCCGAGCAGATCCTGGCCGACACCGACGGTGCCGGGGTCGACGTGGTGCTCAACAGCCTGACCAACGAGGGCTTCATCCAGGCGACGGTCCGCGCCACCGCCAAGGACGGGCGGTTCGCCGAGATCGCCAAGCGCGATATCTGGACCCCCGAGCAGATGGCGGCGACGCGTCCGGACATCGACTACGGCGTCATCGCACTGGACGTGACGATGATGACCGACCCCGACCACATCCGGACGCTGATGTCGGAGCTGTCCGCGGGCCTGGCCACCGGCGAATGGGCACCGGTTCCGGCCGAGGTCTACCCGCTGACCGAGGCCAGGGCGGCGTTCCGCCGGATGCAACAGGCCCGGCACATCGGCAAGATCGTCGTGCAGATGCCCCGGCCGCTGCAGCCGCGTGCGGACCGCAGCTACCTGATCACCGGCGGCCTGGGCGCCCTCGGCCTGCACACCGCGGCGTATCTGGCCCAACTCGGCGCCGGCGACATCGTGTTGACCAGCCGTGGTGCGGCCGACGCCGAAGCCGACAGCGCCATCGCCGCGATCAGCGAGCGATTCCACTGCCGAATCCACGTGTTCGCGGCCGACGTCGGCAGCGAGTCCGAGACCGCCGCTCTACTCGGCCGGATCCGCACAGAACTCCCCCCTCTGGCAGGTGTGGCCCACCTTGCCGGCGTGCTCGACGACGCCCTGCTGCCCCAGCAGGACGTCGATCGGTTCCGTGCGACCCTGCGCCCCAAAGCACTCGGCGGATACCACCTGCACCGGTTGACGGGGGATGACGACCTGGAGTTCTTCATTGTCTTCTCGTCGGCCTCGGCGGTGCTCGGCTCACCGGCCCAAGCCAACTACGCGTGCGCCAACGCCCTGCTCGACGGTCTGGTGGCCCACCGCCGGGCCCGCGGACTGCCGGGCACCGCGGCCGACTTCGGCCCCTGGGGCCGCGGCGGCATGGCCAGTTCCCAGGCGGCGCTGGCCAACCTCAGCGCCCAGGGCATGATGCCGTTGGAGCCGACCGCCGCGCTGGCCGCCCTCGGCGAGGTCGTCCGGCACGGGACAGCCCAGGCGACCGTCCTGCGGGCCAACTGGCAACGCACCGCCAAGGCGCTCGGCGGGATTCGGCCGCCCCTTCTGGACCAGGTGCTGCCCCGCGGCGACGAGTCGGCGACCGGCGACAGCGAGCTACTGCGCCAGCTCGCCGAGATCCCGGTGGCCCAGCGGGCGGGGTTCGTCGCCGAGTTCCTGCAGCGCGAGGTGCAGGGTTTCCTGCGACTGGCGCAACCCCCCGCGGCTTCCAGCAGGTTCCTGGACCTCGGCACCGACTCACTGATGGCGGTCGAACTGCGCAACCGGTTGTTCGGGCAGTTCGGTGGCAAGTTCGACATCAGCCCGACTGCGGTGTTCGACTACCCGACGATCGCCGAACTCGCCGAACACCTGGTCACGCAGTTGCCTGAACCGGATGAACCGGAAGCTGAGGCGTAGGCGACGCTGTTGTGCCGCTGCCCCGGCCGGGATCGAACGCCTACCAGTCCTAACAGCGTGCGGTACGTCACAGAAGGCTTGCATTCGGGTCACCCGCCGTTATAGATTCTCAGTGTTACTGGTGGGTAACTTGTAGCCAAGTACCCAACCCTGCAGGTGGCGTTCTCATCGAGGAGGAACCGTGGGCCACTACAAGAGCAATGTTCGTGATCAGGTGTTCAACCTGTTCGAGGTTTTCGGCTTGGACAAGGCCCTCGGCGAAGGTCCGTTCAGCGACCTCGATGCCGACACCGCCACCGAGATGCTGGGTGAGATGGCCCGACTCTCCGAAGGCCCGCTCGCGGATTCCTTCGTCGAGGGCGACCGTAACCCGCCGGTCTTCGACCCCGCGACGCACACGGTGACCCTGCCGGAATCCTTCAAGGCCTCGGTCCGGGCCTTCATCGACGGCGGCTGGGACAAGGTCGGCGTGATCGAGGACCTCGGCGGTGTGCCGGTCCCCAAAGCTCTGCTGTGGGCGCTGCACGAGCACGTGCTCGGCGCCAACCCTGCGGTGTGGATGTACGGCGGCGGCGCCGGCTTCGCCCAGATCATGTACAACCTGGGCACCGAGGAGCAGAAGAAGTGGGCCGTGCTGGCCGCCGAGCGTGGCTGGGGTTCGACCATGGTGCTGACCGAGCCGGACGCCGGTTCCGATGTCGGCGCCGGCCGTACCAAGGCGGTCAAGCAGGACGACGGCTCCTGGCATATCGACGGGGTGAAGCGGTTCATCACCTCGGCCGACTCCGACGACCTGTTCGAGAACATCATGCATCTGGTGCTGGCCCGCCCTGAGGGCGCCGGACCGGGCACCAAGGGCCTGTCGCTGTTCATGGTGCCGAAGTTCCTGTTCGACCTCGAGACCGGTGAGCCGGGCGAGCGCAACGGCGCCTTCGTCACCAACGTCGAACACAAGATGGGCCTGAAGGTCTCGGCCACCTGCGAGCTGACCTTCGGCCAGCACGGTGTGCCGGCCAAGGGCTGGTTGGTAGGCGAGGTGCACGAGGGCATCGCGCAGATGTTCGACGTCATCGAGCAGGCCCGGATGATGGTGGGCACCAAGGCGATTGCCACCTTGTCGACCGGTTACCTCAATGCTCTCGAGTACGCCAAGGAGCGCGTGCAGGGCGCCGATCTGACCCAGATGATGGACAAGACCGCACCCAGGGTCACCATCACCCACCACCCGGATGTGCGCCGCAGCCTGATGACCCAGAAGGCCTACGCCGAGGGTCTGCGTGCGCTGTACCTGTTCACCGCGACCTACCAGGACGCCACGGTGGCCAAGACCCTGCACGATGTGGAGCCCGAGTTGGCGGTCAGGGTCAACGACCTGATGCTGCCGATCGTCAAGGGTGTCGGTTCGGAGCAGGCGTACGCCAAGCTCACCGAGAGCCTGCAAACCTACGGCGGTTCGGGCTTCCTGCAGGACTACCCGGTCGAGCAGTACATCCGCGATGCCAAGATCGACTCGCTGTACGAGGGCACCACGGCCATCCAGGCCCAGGACTTCTTCTTCCGCAAGATCATCCGCGACAAGGGCCAGGCGCTGGCGCATGTGGCCGGCCAGATCGAGGAGTTCGTGAAGAACGAGTCCGGCAACGGCCGGCTCAAGACCGAGCGTGCGCTGCTCGCCAAGGCTCTCGAGGACGTCCAAGGCATGGCTGCCGCGCTGACCGGCTACCTGATGGCAGCTCAGGAGGATCCCAAGAGCATCTACAAGGTGGGCCTGGGTTCGGTGCGGTTCCTGATGAGTGTCGGCGACCTGGTCATGGGCTGGTTGCTGCTGCGCCAGTCCGCGGTGGCGATGGCCGCTCTCGATTCCGGGGTCGGCGGTGCCGAGAAGTCGTTCTACGAGGGCAAGATCGCGGCTGCGTCCTTCTTCGCGAAGAACTTCCTGCCACTACTCAGCGGAACCCGGCAGACCGTGGAATCGCTGGACAACGAGGTGATGGAACTCAACGAAGCGGCGTTCTAGGAAGCAGAGGTTCTAGGACATCGCATAGGACCTAGCGCATGAGGGCCCCGGGACTACGGTCCCGGGGCCCTCATGCGTTGCCGGAACCTGATGACATACGGCCCTACCCGGTCAGACCGGTTGTGCCTACCCTCATATCCGTGGCGTCACCCCGGAGTAGGCCCGACAGCGAAGCATCCGGAGACGAAGAATCCGGCCGCGAAGGATCCGGCAGCGCTGGGTCCGATGCCGGCAAGCCCGGTAGACCAACCACCGGCAGCACGGCGGCGAGTAATCGCAATGCGCTGGAGAACATCGTCGGATCGTTCACCAAGGCGGGCGGCTTCTATGCTCGGTCCTGGGGTGCCTACCTCGGCGGCGGACACAGTGAACTGCCGGTCGCCCGGCCCACCCTGTCGTTGGCGACCCATGCGCTACGCGACGAGCTGGTGTTGGTGGGCCTGTTGTGGCGACGGCCGCTCAGCGACCCGGGCGATTACACCCTGATCAATCGCGAGGTGCACGAGGCGGTCGATTTCTACGGCGAGCGGGGGTGGCTGGAGAAGCCGCAGGACTACTTCACCGCCCCTCATGCCCCCACCGAGGTCTCAGTCCGCAGGTACACCAACCGCGGGCGCACCCAGGAGCGGTTGTCATTCGAGAGCGGCTACCAACCGCATCCCGGCGAACCCGGGGCCGAGCGCTGGATGAGCTACACCGGCAACCGTCGCGGCTACGCCCTGATGTTGCGGCATCCCGAACCGAGGCCGTGGCTGGTCTGCATCCACGGCACCGAGATGGGCCGCGCCGGCTTGGACCTGGCCCTGTTCCGGGCCTGGCATCTGCACGAGGACTTCGGCCTCAACGTGATCCTGCCGGTGTTGCCGATGCACGGTCCGAGGGCCCGCGGGCTGCCCAAGGGGGCGGTGTTCCCCGGCGAGAACGTGATGGACGACGTGCACGGCACCGCCCAGTCGGTGTGGGATGTCCGCCGGGTGATGGCCTGGATCCGGGCCCAGCAACCCGACGCCCGGATCGGGCTCAACAGCATCTCCCTCGGCGGCTATATCGCGGGCCTGGTCGCCAGCCTCGACGACGATCTGACCTGCGCCATCCTCGGGGTTCCGCCGTCGAATCTGGTCGAATTGCTCGGCCGGCACTCGGGCCTGGCCTCCGACGATCCCCGCCGGATGACAATCGATCTGGCCAAGCCGATCGGCCGGATGGTCTCGCCGCTGTCGATGGAACCCAAGGTGCCCGCCCAGGGGCGGTTCATCTACGCGGGCGTCGCCGACCGGATTGTGCACCCGCGCCAGCAGGTGATGCAGCTGTGGGAGCACTGGGGCCGACCGGATATCGGGTGGTACCACGGCGGGCATACCGGGTTCTTCCAGGCCCGCCCGGTTCAGCGCTATATCGACGCCGCACTGGTGCAGTCCGGCCTTGCCGACCGCGAGCGTGCGGTAAAGACGAAGAACGGGACCGGTTCAAAGAAGAAGTGACCCGTCGCTGGAGTCCCCTCCGCTCCAGCGATGGTCACCCGGGCTGAGTAGGCTCCGCGTTGTCGCCGGGTCGGGGGTTCAAACGACAACGCGGAGCTACCCGAACCGGGATGTACCCCATCCGCCGAGCCGCCAAACCCCGCCATTGCGATGCGGCGCGGCTCATGCCTCCAGGATCGCCGTCACGCCCTGCCCGCCGGCGGCGCAGACCGAGATCAACCCACGGACCGGCCGGGACGTCCCCGATTGGGCAGCCTTCTTTTCGGCGAGCTGCTTGGCCAGCTGGGCGAGGATCCGGCCACCGGTGGCGGCGAACGGGTGACCGGCCGCCAGCGAGGAACCGTTGACGTTGAGCCTGGTCCGATCGATCGGGCCCAGCGCGCCGTCCAGCCCGAGCCGCTGCGTGCAGTACTCCTCGGACTCCCACGCCTGCAGGTGAGCCAGCACCACCGAGGCGAACGCCTCGTGAATCTCGTAGAAGTCAAAGTCCTGCAGGCTCAGCCCGTTTCGGGCCAGCAGCCTGGGCACCGCGTAGGTCGGGGCCATCAGCAGGCCGTCCTCGCCGTTGACGTAATCCACCGCCGCGGTCTCGGCATCGACGAAATAGGCCAGCGGTGCCAACCCGTGCTCATCGGCCCAATCCTCGCTGGCCAGCAGGGCCACCGAGGCGCCATCGGTCAGCGGCGTCGAGTTACCGGCCGTCATCGTGGCGTCGCCACCGAACGACCGGGTGGCGCCGCCACCCTTCACCCCGAACACCGGGCGCAGCGTGGCCAGCTTCTCCGGGGTGGCGTCGGCCCGCAGGTTGTTGTCGCGGTAGAGCCCGAGAAACCCGGTGACCAGGTCGTCGAAGAAGCCGCGGTCGTAGGCGGCGGCCATGTTGCGGTGGCTGGCGGCGGCCAACTGATCCTGGTCGACGCGCTTGATGCCCATTTGTTTGGCGGTGATCGCGGCGTGATCGCCCATCGACAGACCCGTGCGCGGCTCGCCGTTGGTCGGGATCTCCACCCCGAGGGCGGCGGGCAGCGCACCGACCAGCTTGAGCCGGTCGAGGGTGGATTTTGAGCGCCGCAGCGCCAGCAATGAGCGACGGAGGTCATCGCCCAACCCGATCGGGGCATCCGAGGTGGTGTCCACCCCGCCGGCCGCGGCCACCTGGTAACGACCCGCGGCGATGCCGTCGGCGGCGGCGATGGCGGCCTGCAGGCCGGTCCCGCACGCCTGTTGCAGGTCGAAGGCCGTGGTGTAGGGCGAAAGTGCGCTTCCCAGAACGCATTCCCGCATCAGGTTGAAATCCCGGCTGTGCTTGAGCACCGCGCCGCCGATGACCGCGTCGAGTCGCTGGCCGTGCAGTCCGAAGCGGTCCACCAGACCGTCCAGGGCGGCGGTGAACATGTCCTGGTTCGACGCCTCGGCGTAGGCACCGTCCGAGCGGGCGAACGGAATCCGGTTGCCGCCGAGGACGGCGACCTTGCGACGGCTCTGGGCGGACACATCGACCTCCGCGTGTTGTGGGGCGTTGGTTTTGTGGAGCATTGGTTTTGTGGAGCGGGACGTAATGCTGCGGCCCCATCCTACGCACCGTTCTTACTTTGGAGTAAGTTCGAGGCACCGACGACATGACCGCAGACGCGAAAGGCACTCCCGTGGCTTCCGACCTCCTGTCCCAGGTGATCAACTCCGCGCCGGGGTCGTTCCTGGCCAAGCAGTTCGGCCTGCCGGCACCCGAACCGTTGCGGCGCCACCGGCCGGGTGACCCGCCACTGGCCGGCCCGTTGCTGATCGGGGGTGCCGGCCGACTGGCCGAACCGGTGCGGGCCGCGCTCGCCGAGGACTACGACATCGTCGGCAACAATCTCGGCGGGCGGTGGGCCGACACCTTCGGCGGCCTGGTCTTCGACGCCACCGGGATCACCGAACCGGGCGGGCTGCGCGGGCTCCACGAGTTCTTCACCCCCCTGCTGCGCAACCTCGGGCCCTGCGCCCGGGTGGTGGTGCTGGGCAGCACCCCGGATCAGGTGCGCGACGCCGGCGAGCACATCTGCCAACGTGCGCTGGAGGGTTTCACCCGCTCACTGGCCAAAGAACTGCGCGGCGGGGCGACCGCCGCCCTGGTCTACGTCTCACCGGAGGCCAAACCCGCTGCCACGGGCTGCGAGTCGACGCTGCGATTCATCCTGTCGGCCCGCTCGGCCTACGTCGACGGCCAGGTGTTCCGGGTCGGCGCCGAGGACTCCGAACCGCCCGCGGACTGGAACGCACCACTGGCCGGCAAGGTCGCGGTCGTCACCGGCGCGGCCCGCGGGATCGGTGCCACCATCGCCGAGGTGTTCGCCCGCGACGGCGCCACCGTGGTGGCCGTCGACGTCGAGCAGGCGGCCGAGGCGCTGGAGCGGACGGCGGCCCGGGTGGGCGGAACCGCCCTGGCCCTGGACGTCACCGCAGCCGATGCCGTCGACCGCATCACCGCGCATCTGCGGGGACACTTCTCCGATTTCAACGGCGGCCGGGCCGACATCCTGGTCAACAACGCCGGCATCACCCGCGACAAGCTACTGGCGAATATGGACGATGAACGCTGGGACGCGGTGGTCGCGGTGAATCTGCTTGCGCCGCTGAGCCTCACCGAGGGTCTGGTGGACAACGGCAGCATCGGAGCGGGCGGCCGGGTGATCGGGCTGTCGTCGATGGCGGGTATCGCCGGTAACCGGGGCCAGACCAACTACGCGACCACCAAGGCCGGGATGATCGGGATCACCGAGGCACTGGCACCGGCCCTGGCGGCCAAGGGCATCACCATCAACTCGGTCGCACCCGGGTTCATCGAGACGGCGATGACCGCGGCGATCCCGCTGGCCACCCGCGAGGTTGGCCGCCGGCTGAACTCGCTGTACCAGGGCGGCGACCCCGTCGATGTCGCCGAGGCCATCGGCTATTTCGCCAGCCCGGCCTCGAATGCGGTGACCGGCACCGTGATCCGGGTGTGCGGCCAGGCCATGCTGGGGGCGTGATGGCGGAGTCCGGATTGCTCAGCATGGCCCGTGCGGCGGTGGGCGCGCTGCCGTTCATCCCGCGCGGTGACCGGTTGCCCGACCGGGCTCCGGCGGTGGCCGAGGTGCCGATAGCCCGGGCCGACGTCGCCGCCTACGCCGCAGCGACAGGACTGCGCTACGGCGACAACGTGCCGCTGACCTACCCGTTCGTGCTGACCTTCCCGATGGTCATGTCACTGCTGGCCGCCTTCGACTTCCCGTTCCCGGCACTGGGTGCGGTACATGTGGAGAACCACATCACCAGCCACCGGCCGATCGCGGTGACCGACACCGTCACCGCCACGGTGCACGCCGAGAACCTCCGCGAGCACCGCAAGGGTCTGCTGGTCGACTTCGTCAGCGCGGTCTCGGTCGGCAGCGACCCGGCCTGGCAGCAGGTGTCGACATTCCTGCACCAGCAGCGCACCAGCCTGTCCGACCAGCCCAAGCCGGAACCCGGACCACAGCCGAAACTGCCGGCGCCGAAGACGATTCTGCGGATCACGCCGGGCCGGATCCGGCGCTACGCGGCGGTCAGCGGTGATCGGAATCCGATTCACACCAGCGCGCTGGGAGCCAGGCTGTTCGGCTTCCCAGCCGCCATCGCGCACGGGATGTTCAGTGCCGCGGCGGTGCTGGCCAACATCGAAGGCCAACTTCCAGACGCTCTCCGGTATTCGGTGAAGTTCGGCAAGCCGGTGATCCTGCCCGCCGCCCCCGGGGTGTTCGTCGACCAGGTCGCCGGCGGCTGGAATATCGACCTGCGCAATCTCGCCAAGGGCTACCCGCACCTCACCGCGACGGTGCGCGACCGGTAAGGCTCAGCGCGCCGGCGGCGGGTCCTTATCCCCCGAGGCGCCCTTGAGCCCGCGCCAGAACAGGTTGATCAACAGTTCGGCGGCGTCGTCGACATCAGCGTCACCGACGCTGACCCGCGCCGCCACGGCCTCCCCGGCACCCACCAGTGCGACGGCCATCATATGAAAGTCGGTGTCCGGAACCGGATGTCGGGTTCCGGTCTCCAGCAGCCGGGCCACCATATCGATGATCCGTCCGCGGCCCTCACGCACGGTGTGGGCGAACGCCTGCGAACTGGTGGCCTGGGTGTAGAGCACGATCCAGGACGCCCGGTTGGCGTCGATGTAGTGCAGCACCGAACCGATGGTGCGGCGCAGCACCTCACGCGGGCTCTGCTTGAGCGCCCCCTTGATGTCGACATCGGCGCGGACCGTCTCGATGAAGCGGGTGAGCTCCCGGCTCAGGCAGGCTCCGAAGAGCTCTTCCTTGGAGCCGTAGTACAGGTACAGCATCGGCTTCGAGATCTGCGCCTCAGCAGCGATGGCGTCCATCGACGTCTCGTGATAGCCGTTGGCCGAGAACAACGTGACGGCGGCGTCGAGCATCTGCTGCTCGCGCACCGCACGCGGCAGCCGCTTGGTGCCGCCGGCCGCAGCCATACCGGTGCCGCTTACCCGCCGCAGCGCGAACTCGGGCCCTTGATACCGGCCATTCGCAGCACCGACCCCTCGACCGCGGGCAGCGCCAGTTCACCGGCGTCGACCGCGGCTTCCAACCGGTCCAGCACCGCGGGCACCTCGTTGGTGGTGATCCACAGCGCCACGTCGGTGCCGGCCTGCAGTGCGCGCAGCACCGCCTCGGCGACCCCGTAGCGCGAGGAGATGGCGGCCATGCTGGAGAGGTCGTCGCTGAACACCGGGCCGTTGAACCCCGGACCCCCGTAGCCGCCGCTGCGCAGCAGATTGATCGCGGCCGGGCTGAGGCTCGCGGGCATGTTGCCGGTCAGACCGGGCACCTCGAGGTGACCGATCATCACCCCGACCGGACCCTGGGTGGTCAGGGTGCGGTAGGGCACCAGATCGCTCTGCATCAGCTCATCGAGCGGCGGGGTGGTCACCACGCCGGCCGTGTGCGAATCCCCGGAGCCGGAACCGTGGCCCGGGAAGTGCTTGAGGACCGGCATCACACCGGCGTCGCGCAGGCCGCGGGCGAACGCCCCGGCGTAGGTGGTGACGGTATCCGGGTCACTGGAGAACGACCGGTCGCCGATCACGGTGTTGGCGGCCTGGGCGGAGACGTCGACCACCGGCGCGAAGTCGATGGTGATCCCCAGCCCGCGCATCTGCCGGCCGCGGCTCAGAGCGATCTGGTAGACCTCTTCCGGCGTCTTGGTCTGCGCCAGGGTGCGGGCCGGCGGAATCGCGCCGATCAGCGAGGACAGCCGCGAGACCCGGCCGCCTTCCTCGTCCACGCTGACCGCCAGCGGCAACGGCCCCAGGTTGGAGATCTCGTTGAGGGTGCCGTCGGTCAGCATCGACAGATCGGTCCAACTGCCGATCATGATCCCGCCGACATGGTGGGTGTTCACCACGGCCTGGGCGTCGGCGGCACCCGTCACCCCGACCATCAGCAACTGGGCCAGCTTGTCGCGGGTGGACATATCCGCCAGCAGCGCCGCACCGGCCCCACAGGCCGGCGGGGCGGGCGCGGCCGGCGCCTGCAGCGGACCGGCCATCGGCGTCACGCCGGCGGCCTGCGCCGAATCGGCCGGGGCCGGGGCAGGCGTGGTCGCGGCGCGCTGGGCCGGCGATGAGCAGGCCGACAGGACCAGGGGAACGGCAGCCAGCGCTGCCACGGCGCGGAGGGTGGGCACACGAGTGAGCATCCGAACATGCTGTCATGAGCGGCGCGGGAGACCAACCAAAGGTCGGTGGTCCGGGCGTCGCGTGCTAGGTTGCCCAGCAGGACCGACCCCTGTTCGGGTCGGTTGCGACGCCAAGCCCCGCCAGCCCCCGCCAGCCGAAGGAGTCCCGACATGACCCGGTTCGTGGTGCCGTCGGTGGCCAGCATCGTGGTGGGCGTGCTGCTCGGAGCGGCGTCGGTGTTCGGCGCGACCCTGATGATCCAGCAGGACACCAAACCGCCACTGCAACCCGGCGATCCGGCGTCCTCGGTGCTCAACCGAGTCGAGTACGGCAACCGCGGCTAGCCTGAGCACCCTGTCCGCCCCGCCGCCCACGGTCGCGGAGGAACCCTCCGCCGCCCAGGCACCCCTGTCGAGGCGCTGGCTGGCTTCGATCTTCGCCGCGGCGCTGCTGCTGTGCTTCGTCCAGGCTCCCGGTCTGATCTCGCCGGACACCAAACTCGACCTCACCGCCAACCCGCTGCGGTTTCTGGCCCGCGCGGCCAACCTGTGGAACAGCGACCTGCCGTTCGGGCAGGCGCAGAACCAGGCCTACGGCTATCTGTTCCCGCACGGGACGTTCTTCCTGCTGGGCGACACCCTCGGAATGCCAGGGTGGGTGACCCAGCGGCTGTGGTGGGCGCTGCTGCTGACGGTGGGCTTCTGGGGGCTGCTGCGGGTGGCCGAGGCGCTGGGTATCGGCACCCGCACTTCGCGACTCGTCGGGGCGGCGGCGTTCGCCCTGTCGCCCCGGGTGCTGACCACGCTGGGCTCGATCTCCTCAGAGACGCTGCCGATGATGCTGGCGCCCTGGGTGCTGCTGCCGGTGATCCTGGCGCTGCGGGGTTCGCCGGTGCCGGTGCGGATGCTGGCCGGACGGGCGGGCCTCGCCCTGGCTCTGATGGGCGCGGTGAACGCGGTGGCGAGCCTGGCCGCCTGCCTGCCGGCCCTGATCTGGTGGGCCTGTCACCGACCCAACCGGCTGTGGTGGCGGTTCACCGGGTGGTGGGCGCTGGCCTCGACGCTGGCCGTCGCGTGGTGGGTCGGGGCGCTGCTGCTGCTCGGCCGGATCAGCCCGCCGTTCCTGGATTTCATCGAGTCCTCCGGGGTGACCACCCAGTGGACCTCGCTCGCCGAATCGTTGCGCGGGACGTCGGCCTGGACGCCGTTCGTGGCGCCCACCGCCACCGCGGCCTCGTCGCTGGTGACCCAGCCGGCCATGGTGCTGGCCACCACCCTGGTGGCGGCCGGCGGCCTGGCCGGGCTGGCCCTGCGGTCGATGCCGGCCCGGGGACGGCTGGTGGCCATGCTGCTGATCGGGCTGGTGCTGTTGACCGCCGGGTACACCGGCGGGCTGGGCGCGGCCTTGGGCCATCAGGTTCAGGTCTTCCTCGATGCGGCCGGCGCTCCGCTGCGCAACGTGCACAAGCTGGAACCGGTGATCCGGATACCCCTGGTGCTCGGGGTGGTGCACCTGATGGGCCGGATCCCGTTGCCCGGCAGCGTCCCCCGGCCGGTGTGGATCCGGGCGTTCGCCCACCCCGAGGACGACCGGCGGATGGCGGCGGGGATCGTCGTGCTCACCGCCCTGGCGGTGGCCACCTCGCTGGCCTGGACCGGCCGGCTCGCCCCGTCGGGGACCTTCCGCGCCATCCCGGACTATTGGCAGCAGGCCGCCGGGTGGCTCAACGACACCATCGCCGACGGCCCGACACCGGGGCGAGTGCTGGTGGCCCCGGGTGCACCGTTCGCCAATCAGCTTTGGGGCAACAGCCATGACGAACCCCTGCAGGTTCTGAGCGAATTTCCCTGGGGTGTAAGGGATTCCATTCCGCTGACACCACCGCAGACGATCCGGGCGCTGGACTCCGTGCAGCGGCTCTTCGCGGCGGGCCGACCCTCGGCCGGGCTGGCCGACACGCTGGCCCGCCAGGGCATCTCCCATGTGGTGGTTCGCAACGACCTCGACCCCGAGACGTCACGGTCGGCACGGCCGCTGCTGGTGCACCGTGCCATCGACGGTTCGCCGGGGCTGGTGAAGGTGGCCGAGTTCGGTGAGGAGGTCGGGCCGGGGACCGTCGAGGGGTTCATCAGCGACAGCGGCCTGCGGCCGTTGTTCCCGGCGATCGAGATCTACCGGGTTGCGCCCACCGGGGTGTCCGGCAATCCGGGTGCGCCCTACCTCGCCGACGCCAACGCGATGGTGCGGGTGGCCGGCGGCGCGGAGTCGCTGTTGCGTATCGACGAGCGGCGGCGGTTGGCGGGGCGGGCGCCGCTGGGGCCGATGCTGCTGACCGCTGACGCGCAACGCGCGGGCCTGGGGACGCCGCCCGGACAGGGCGTGATCGTCACCGACACCCCCGTCGACCGGGAGACCGACTACGGCCGCGTCGACGACCATTCCTCGGCGGTCCGGGCCGACGGCGACCGCCGCAACACCTTCAACCGGGTGCCGGACTATCCGTCCCCGGGTGCCGACCCGGTGCGGGGCTCCTGGTCGGGCGGGCGCCTGAGCGCCTCGAGTTCGTCGGCGGATGCCACCACCCTGCCCAACGTCTCACCGTCGAGCGGTCCGGTCGCCGCGGTGGACAAGGACTCGGCGACGGCCTGGGTGTCGAACTCGCTGCAACCGGCGATCGGCCAATGGCTGCAGATCGACTTCGACCGGCCGGTGACCAACGCCGTCCTGACGCTGACCCCGAGCGCCACCGCGGTCGGCGCCCAGGTCCGCCGGATCCAGGTGTCCACCGTCAACGGCACCACCACGCTGAGCTTCGACAGCCCGGGTACGCCGCTGACGGTGGCACTGCCGTACGGGGAGACACCGTGGGTGCGTATCACCGCGGTCGGCACCGACGACGGCTCCTCCGGGGTGCAGTTCGGGATCACCGATTTGGCCGTAACCCAGTACGACGCATCGGGATTCGCCTATCCGGTGGAGCTGCGCCACACCGTGGTGGTCCCGGCGCCGCCGCCCGGTTCGGCGGTGGCGGCCTGGGACCTCGGCTCGGAACTGCTGGGCCGGGACGGCTGCGCCGACTCCCCGGACGGGGTGCACTGCGCGGCCTCGATGGCGGTGGCCCCGGAGGAGCCGGTGACGCTGAGCCGAACGCTGACCGTGCCCACCGCGATCGAGGTGACACCGACCATCTGGGTGCGGGCCCGCCAGGGCCCGCGGCTGGCCGACCTGATCGCCCAACCCGGCACCGCCAGGGCCCGCGGCGACGCCGACCTGATCGACGTCCAGGGCTCGGCCTACGCCGCCACCGACGGTGACCCGCGCACCGCCTGGACCGCGCCTCAGGGTTTCGTCCAGCATCTGGCCTCGCCGACGCTGACGGTGACGCTGCCCCGGCCCGCCGAGGTCACCGCGCTGCGGCTGACGCCCAGCGGTTCGGCGCTGCCCACCCATCCGACGCTGGTCGCCGTCGACCTCGGTGACGGACCCCAGGTCCGCAGCCTCGACGCCGACGGCGGCGCCCAGACGGTGCGGCTGTATCCGCGGGTCACCGACACCATCCGGGTCAGCCTGCTGGACTGGGAGGACGTGATCGACCGCACCGCGCTCGGTTTCGACCAGCTCAAGCCGCCCGGGCTGGCCGAGGTCGAGGCACTGGGCCCGGACGGCACCCCGATCGCGGCGGCGGACGCCGCGGTCAACCGGTCCCGCACCGTTGACGTGCCATGCGGGCAGGGGCCGGTGATCGCGGTGTCGGGGCGGTTCCTGCAGACCTCGGTGTCGACGACGGTGGATGACCTGTTGCAGGGCCGGCCGATCCCGGCGCGGGTCTGCGATCCGACCCCGGTCGCATTGCCCGCCGGGCCGCAGGAGTTGCTGATCAGTCCCGGGCCTGCCTTCATCGCCGACGGCGCCGAGCTCAACGGTCCGCTGGCCGCGAAGTTAGCCCCCGCGGAGAGCATCCCGGCCGAGGTGGCCGGCTGGGGGCCCGACCGCCGGCTGATCACGGTGGCCCGCTCCCCGGTGACCCGGGTGCTGGTGGTGCCGGAGAGCGTCAACCCCGGCTGGGTGGCCCACACCGCCGACGGCGCCGCGCTGACCCCGGTGATCGTCAACGGCTGGCAGCAGGGCTGGGTGCTGCCCGCCGGCCGGCAGGGCACCGTCACGCTGAGTTTCCCGTCCAACGCCCCCTACCGGACCGGGCTGGCCGCGGGGCTGTCGCTGTTGCCGGTGCTGCTGGCGCTGACGTTGGTGCCGGCCCGCCGGCCGCGCCGCGCCGACGAGTCGGCCCGGCCGTGGCATCCGGGTCCGCTGGGTCTGGTGGGGCTGCTCGCCGCCGGAACGCTGATCGGCGGGCCGGGCGGACTGGCCGTGTTCGCGATCGCCCTGACCGGCGGCTACCTGCTGCGCCGCCGGCAGCCGCTGTTCGACCGGCTCACGCTGACCACCGCCGCGACCGGACTGATCCTGGCCGGGGCGCTGCTGTCCCGATATCCGTGGCGCTCGGTGGACGGCTATATCGGCCAGTCGCCATGGGTTCAGCTGCCCGCGCTGGTCGCACTCGGCGCGCTGTCGGCGTCACTGCTGCCGGTGCCGCCGCAGGCTCCCGAACGAGACGACGATCCGGGCCAGGACGTCGGGGACGACTCGGACGAAACCGGCACCGCCGCAAGCACGTCGTCGTAATGTCGGCGCCATGGGCGCCGACTCCCACCGCCTCGGCACCGAGTCGACACCGTAGGAGGTCCGGTTGCGGCCGCTGACCTCGGTGTCACCCTCATGCACGAACACGTCTTCGTGCTCTCTCCGGAGATCATCGCAAACTACCCCGAAGGCTGGGGGGACGAGCAAGCCCGCGAGGACGCCGCCGTCGAGAAGCTCAACGCGCTCAAGGCGATCGGCGTCGACACCATCGTCGATCCGACCGTCATCGGCCTGGGCCGCTATATCCCGCGGATCCAGCGGATCGCCGAACGCACCGCGCTTCGGATCATCGTGGCCACCGGTCTCTACACCTACAACGACGTCCCGCTGTACTTCCACTTCACCGGGCCCGGAACCGCGATGAGCGGGCCCGAGGCGATGGTCGAGATGTTCGTCCGCGATATCACCGAGGGAATCGCCGGGACCGGCGTTAAGGCGGCAATCCTGAAGTGCGCCACCGACGAACCCGGCGTCACCGCCGGCGTGGAGCGGGTGCTGCGGGCGGTCGCGCAGGCCCACCGGGCCACCGGCGTGCCGATCACCACCCACACCCACGCCCACAGCCGCCGCGGGCTGGACCAGCAGCGCATCTTCGCTCAGGAGGGGGTGGATCTGAGCCGGGTGGTCATCGGGCACAGCGGTGACAGCACCGATGTGGACTATCTGGAGGAACTGATCGCGGCCGGCTCCTACCTCGGGATGGACCGGTTCGGCCTGGACAACATCCTGGGCTTCGAGGACCGGGTCGGGATCGTGGCAACGTTGTGTGAACGCGGCCACGCCGATCGGATGGTGCTGGCGCACGACGCGTCCTGCTATATCGACTGGCTTCCGGAAGCAGCACTACCGGTGGTGCTGCCCAACTGGCACTACCTGCACATCCACAACGACGTGCTGCCCGCCCTGCGCCGCCGCGGGGTGACCGAGGAGCAGATCACCACCATGCTGGTCGACAATCCGCGCGCCATCTTCACCCACGGGGCGGCGCCGCCCCCCGCCTCTCCCCCCGGCCCCGCTCGCCTCCCCCCTGGCGCCTACTGATCGCTTGCCGGGGCAGGATCAGCGTCGCGGGGTGGCAGCGATCCACGCGGCGATCCGCGCCGCGAGATCGTCGCCGACGTCCTCCTGGATCATGTGTCCGGCATCGGGATAATCGTGGTGCGGCTGGCCGAGAGCACCCGCGATCCGTTCCCGCGTCGCGGCGATCGAGTCGGGGGTTGCGAAGATCGGATCGAGCAGCCCGAAACAGCCCAGCACCGGCCGGTCGAATTCCTCGAGAACGGCGCGGGCCGCTGCGTTGGTGGGCGCATCGCCGACGGTGTTGACCAGCGACGGAAAGGTCCGCGGTCCGGCCATGTAGATCCGGCCCGGAAACGGTGCGTCGTAGGCGGCGAGTTCGGCATCGGTGATGGGAGCTCCGATGGTGGCCCGCATCGGCACCGACGGCATGAAGTCCTTGCCGACCAGCGCATAGGTCGCCCAGGCCTGGAACATGTCCATCCCGCCGCCGGGGCCGATCACGTCCGGAAACTCGAGATCCTGCGGTTCCAGCGAGTCCGGAAGGCTGAGGATTGTCGCACCTTCGGGCAACACCAGCAGATTGCCGTTGGCGACCACGATCCGGGCGAACAGATCGGGCCGGTTGCCGACGCAGCGCAGACCGATGAGCGAACCCCAGTCCTGCACCACCGGGGTGATCCCGTCGAGGCCAAGCACGTCGATGAACTCCTCGGTCCAGGCGACATGCTGCAGGAAGCGGTAGTCGGCGAGTTGGACCGGCTTATCGGACTTACCGAAGCCGATGAAGTCCGGGGCGATCACCCGGTTGCCGGACGCGGCCAGCAGCGGGATCATGCTGCGGTACAGGTAGCTCCAATCGGGCTGTCCGTGCAGCAGCAGCACCACCTCGCCCTCGGGGTCACCGGCCTCGACGTAGTGCATCCGCATCCCGTCGACCTCGGCGTAGTTCGGCTCCCACGGGTAATCCGGCAGGTCGGCGAAGCATTCGTCGGGGGTTCGCACGAACGGCCGGCCGGCAGCCGTCCAGAGAATGTCAGCGTCATCTGCTGAGACGTCGGGTGGCAGATCCGGTGTCATGTGGCGCTCCTCGGGTCGGGTCGATGGGTTCCGGGTCGTGGTGGTCATGCCGCCTTCCGCGCGGCCAGGTGTTCAAGGCAGTTCGAGATGTCACGATCGGCGAACTCGAAACCCGCATCGAGCAGCTTCACCGGTGAGACCCGTTGCCCGGCCAGCACGAGTTCGTCGCCGGCTTCACCGAGGATCAGCCGGACCGCGGCCGCAGGCAACGGGACCGCCGAAGGACGTTTCATCGCCTTGCCCAATGCCCGGGCGAACTCTGCGTTGGTGACGGCGTTGGGGGCCACGACGTTGACGGGCCCCTCGATATCCGGGCGGTCGATCAGGAAGACAATCACGGCGACCACGTCGCGCAGACTTATCCACGACATCACCTGTTTGCCGGTGCCGTACCGACCGCCGACGAAGAACGTGAACGGCGTGGCCAGCGGTGGCAGCGCTCCACCGTCCATTGACAGCACAACGCCGATCCTCAGCAGCGACACTGCGCTACCCGCGTCGGTGGCGGGCAGCGTCGCCGCCTCCCAGTCGTCGATCAGTTCCTGGAGGTAGCACGTTCCTACTCTTCGGTCGCGGTCGGACTCGGTGAAGGCCGCGTGGCCATCGGGGTAGATGCCATACGCATGCACCGACGATGCGTTGATCAGATGAATTGTCGGATTCTCCGCGCAGACCCTCGCGCAGATCGTGGTGCTCGCGAGCCGACTCTCGGTCATGGTCTTCTTGTACGCGGGGCTCCAGCGCTCATCGTTGACCCCGGCACCGGCGAGATTGACGATGGTCCCGACATCGCTTGAGTCACCATCCCGGAAGCCCTCCCACGACATGCACCGTTGCGCTGTCGGGAACTGATCGGCAAGCCGGGCAGGATCGCGGCCGACAACAGCGAACGGCGTCCCTCGCTGCGTCAAGGTGTCGATCAGTGCGCGACCGACCATGCCGCTGGCTCCACACACAACGACCAAATTCATCGTGCACCCTTTCGCTTGAGGTTGTCTTCGCTGTTCAGGCCGCCTGCCCCCGCGGGCTTTTGTTGAGCTGGCCGAAGATCAGCCGCGGCGCGAAGCGACTCAACCACTTCATCTGAGTCGACTGCCCCGGTGCGATCTCGTTCTTTCCCCGGGCGAGGTCGCGAAGAAAGGCCGACACCAGTTTCTCGGGCGCCATCCTGGAGAACGACGGGTCCAGTTCGGCGGCCATCGGGGTATCCACCACCGGCGGAAGGAGTTCCACGACCCGCACCGAGGTGCCGGCGAGTTGTGCGCGCAGGCTCTGGGTGTAGGAGTGCAGGAACGCCTTGCTGGCGCTGTACACCGGTGCGGCGGCCCAGGGAACGTAGGCCAACCCGGAGCTGACATTCACCAGCACCGAGGGCCGGGTGAGCATGCCGGGCAGAAAGTGGTGCACCACACGGACCGGTCCCGCGGCATCGATGGCGATCTCGTGCAGCTGGCTCTCGAGAGCGAACCCCTTGGTCACGTCGAAGGCAAGCAGAACGCCTGCGTTGTTGATCAGGATGTCCACGCCGCCTTGGGATTCGACGGCGTCACGCACCGCGACCACCTGCGCGTCATCGGAGACGTCACACACCACCCCGGATATCGACGGATGCGACGACGCCGCCTGCCGCAGCCTTGCCTCCGTTCTGCCGGTGACGATCACGGTGGCTCCCTGATCGGCGAAGGCGCGGGCCATGGCCAGGCCGATACCCGAACTGCCGCCGGTGATCACTATCCGTTGCCCGTTGAATCGCATCCTCGTCCCGCCTCAAGTGACTTGCTTCTTGCAAGCTAACAAGGTCACTTGCTGAATGCAAGGCAGTATTCGATACTCGAGGACATGAGGCGATCCGACTGCCCCATCGCTGCGACGCTGGACCTCATCGGCGATCGGTGGACACTCGTGGTGTTGCGCGACATCCTGCTCGTCCATCGCTACGGGTTCTCCGAGATCGCAGCGAAGGAGGGCATCGCGACCAACATCAAGGTGGACCGACTCGACCGTCTGGTCGAGGCCGGCCTCCTCGAACGCCGTATAGATGAGGCCGACCGGCGTCGGCGCACCTACCTGCCGACCGAGCGTGCGATCGAGCTCATCCCCATCCTGGTCGACCTGCTCGTCTGGGGTCACGCCAACACCGACGCCCCGGGACGGGCCGAAGCGGCCCGGGCGGCACGAGCCGACCGCGCTGCGGTCATCCGCGAGCTGGAATCGGCGGCACGGCAGAATTCCGCCTCGATGCGGGCCTGACCCACACCGGAACCCGCCACCCGTCAGGCAAGATCGAGGCTATGGCCGAGCGTGACGTCCCGCCCATCGGAACCCGGATCAGCCGACTTGCCGCCGAGGCTCCGGACGCCCCGGCGCTCACCCATAACGGCCGGACGCTCACCCGCGGACAGTTGGAGTCGATCACCAACCGGCTGGCGCGGGCCTACGCCGAACTCGGTGTGCGTCAGGGCGACTACGTCACCATCGCGCTGCCCAACTCCATCGAGTGGGTCGCCGCCGTCATTGCGACCTGGAAGCTGGGGGCGATCCCGCAACCGCTGTCGGCCCGGCTGCCGGACGCGGAATACAGCCAGCTGCTCGACCTCCGGGAGCGGGCACTGCTGGTCGGCCGCCCGGATCCGCGCGGCATCACCAGATCGGTTCCCGGCGACTACGAACCCGGTCCGGCCGTCTCGGACGGCCCTCTGCCGGAAGCGGTTTCACCGTCGCTGAAGTCGATGGCCTCCGGCGGGAGCACCGGGCGGCCCAAGCTGATCGAGGCCGGCGGCAACGGCCGGTTCAACGGCACCCTGGTCGCGGCGATGATGGGCAACCTGCCGACCGACACCCAACTGGTTTCGGTCCCGCTGAGCCACAACACCGGCTTCACCTCGGCCACCATGGCGCTGGCAACCGGACAGCACCTGGTGCTGATGAGCCGCTTCGACGCGTGCGAGTTCCTCCGGTTGATCACCGAACACCGGGTGAACTATCTGGCGACGGTGCCGACCATCATGCAGCGGCTGCTACCGGTCTACCGGTCGGGCGCCGCCAATTCCTACGACCTGTCCTCTCTACGGCGATGGTGGCATCTGGCCGCACCGTGCCCGCCGAATGTCAAAGAAGCCTGGATCGACATCCTCGGCCCCGAGGTGGTGTGGGAACTTTACGGCGGCACCGAACTTCAGGCGCTGACCGAAACTCTTCGGCGCAAGCCCTCGACTTCAGTCGGGGGATAGCCGATCCCGTTGTTTGGGGGCCGCGCAGCGGGCCGTTCTTGTCGTAGTCGAGGTTTATCGTGAGCCGCATGCAGTACCGGTCGACGCGTAAGTCGGTGTTTTCGGCGAAGTACCACGTGATTTGGTGCCCGAAGTACCGCCGTGATGTGTTGCGCGGGCCGATCCAGACACGGTTGAAGCAGATCATCGGTGAGGTGGTCGCCGAGTTCGGTGGGATGGTGATCGAGGTTGAGACGATGCCCGATCACGTGCATCTACTCGTCGAACTGCCACCGCAGGTGGCGGTGTCCGACCTCGTCAAGATTCTCAAGGGGCGCTCGTCGAGGCGGCTTCGGCAGGAGTTCGCGCACTTAGCGCGGATGAAGTGCCTGTGGTCGCCGTCGTGGTTCGTTTCCACGGTCGGTGGCGCACCACTGGAAGTGGTTCGGCGTTATGTGGAGAACCAGAAGCTCGCCGCTCGCCACGGGAAGGTGGCCTAGCCGTGGCGCACCGGTACCGGTTGTATCCCACCAGCGAGCAGTCGGTGTTCATGCTGGAGCGGCATTGTGCGGATGCCCGCTACGTGTGGAATCTGGCTGTGGAGCAGTTCAATTGGGGTCGGTCGGGCCGCTCGGCGCCAGGGCCGGCGCAACGGCAGAAGCAACTCGCGCAGGCCCGCCAAGAGTTCGGGTGGTTGGCGGCGGGATCGTCGTCGGTGCAGCAGCAGGCGTTGCGGGACTTCGATCGGGCTGTGGCGGCGTTTTTCGCTGGCACCCACCGCAGGCCCTCGTGGCGGCGTAAGCATCTCGATGAGGGATTCTGCGTACGCGACAGCCGGGTGGAGATCGTCAACCGTAAGTGGGCGCAGCTGTTTGTGCCCAAGTTGGGGGCGGTGAGGTTCCGGCTGTCGCGGCCGCTGCCAGCCGGGAAGTTGGGTATGGCCCGGATCACCTGTAAGGCGGGCGGCTGGCATGTGGCGTTCCCCGCTCCGCAGCCGGTGGTGGCGGCCGCACCGGGTAGAGATGGGCGGTCAGTCGGTATCGACCGGGGTGTGAAGACTACGCTCGCGTTGTCCGATGGTGTGATGCTGCGGGCTCCGGTCATGCGCATTGGTGAGCAAAAGACGCTGGCACGTCTGCAACGTCAGCTCGCTCGTTGCCGCAAGGGCAGTGTCCGGCGGGGGAAGGTGAAAGCCCGCATCGCGAAACTGCACGCCAGGGTGGCTGATCGGCGCAAAGACTGGGTGGAGAAGACCACCACACGCATTACCGCCACCTATGCGGTGGTCGTGGTGGAGAAACTCGCGACCTGCAACATGGTGCGGGCGCCCAAGCCCAAGCCCGACCCCGACAACGAGGGCCACTACCTGCCCAACGGAAGAGCCGCAAAGGCTGGTTTGAATAAGGGGATTTATGCGAACTGCTGGGGTGTGATCGCCCAGCGGCTCGACCATAAGATGTCCGCGTCCGACACCACACTCGTTGAGGTGCCGGCCGCGTTCAGTAGCCTGGAGTGCCGCAACTGTGGCCACAGCGTGAAGGAAAACCGCAAGAGCCAAGCGGAATTCCAGTGCGTGAACTGTGGCCACCAGGACCACGCGGATCTTCAAGCAGCCAACACCATCCTGGCCCGGGCCGCCGTGCCCGCGCTCACCTCCGGACCGGAGGCAACACCCGCACCCGCGGGTGTGCTCGCGCAAGCGAGAAGACCCAATGCCGCGCAAGCGGCATAGCGGAATCCCGCGACTTCAGTCGCGGGAGAAGGTCAACTTCATCAGCGGCACCGAATGGCTGAGCAGGCGCGGCTCGGTCGGGCGGGTGGTGTCCGGGGAGATGAAGGTACTCGACGACGACGGCAACGAGTGCCCGACCGGCGTGGTCGGGGAGATCTTCATGCGCCCGGCGCCGGGCAGCCGGCCCACCTACCGCTATATCGGCAGTACTGCGCGCACCCGCCCGGACGCAGAAGGGGCCTGGGACTCCCTGGGGGATCTGGGTTGGTTTGATGACGAGGGCTACCTGTACCTGGCCGACCGTCGGGTCGACATGTTCACCGTCGGCGGCCGCAACGTCTACCCGGCCGAGATCGAGAAAGCGCTGGCCGAACATCCGGCGGTGTTGTCCAGCCTGGTGGTCGGCGTCCCGCACGAGGACCTTGGACAGGTCCCGCACGCCCTCGTGCACGCGGCGGCCGGCCATGACCTCGAGGCCGCCGCCATCACCGCCTTCGTTGCGCAGCGACTGGCCGACTACAAGGTGCCGCGCGGGGTGGAATTCGTCGACACCCCGTTGCGCGATGACGCCGGCAAGGCCCGCCGCACGGCCATCCGCGATGAGGTCATCTCACGGATGGCGCGCGACGTTAACGCGCGACCGCCGGCTCCGGGGCATCGGTGACCGAACTGTCCAGCGGGGGAATCGGCACCGGGCTCGTCCCCTTGGCTCGTCGGTACTCCCAACGGCGCAGGGCATTGCGGCACGGCGACTCGATGAGCGCGTAGCTGACCGCCGCCATCGCGAAACCCAGCACCGTGGTCAGCACGAAGATGACGATCAGGTCGCCGTTGAACATGAAGGTGCCGATCATCGGGAACACCATCACCAGCGCGGCCAGATGCCAGATGAACAGCCCATAGGACCACCGGCCGAGGGTGACCATCACCGGACTGCCCATGATCCGGTGCTGCTGGCCGGGGCGGTCCAGAACCAGTGGGGCCAGCAGCGCGCCGGCGACGATCGCGCCCATCGAGGTGCGCACCACGAACTGGCCGAGGGTGGCCGGGACCAGGTTCTTGGGCCCGGCCAGCGGGGAGGCCGAGATCAGATAGGCCACCAGCGCGATCCCGTAGATCGCCCACGGATTGCGGGCCAACCGGTGCGGCCAGCCGACCGGGCTGACCGTCCACTCCGCCAGCAGCATCCCGGCGGCGAACCAGGACGCGTAGGCCGGCGGCCAGTTCAGGAAGTTGACCCCCTCGGCGGTCTGAATGGGAAGCAGACCCCAGCCCAGGCTGGCCACCGCCACCGCCGCGATCGCCGGGACCCGGGCCCGCACCGGCAGCCGGTAGGCCAGAAAGGCCAGCACGGGCAGCGCCAGGTAGAAGCTGACCTCGACTGACAGGCTCCACATCTGGGTCAGTCCGGCGGTCAGTGTCAACGGCACGTAGACCTGGGTGAGCGTCAGATTGGCCAGCCACACCGTGCTGTTGGCATGGTTGGCCTCCGGCAGCAGGGTCAGGATGATCACCACCGCGACCAGATAGCCCGGCATGATCCGGACCAGCCGCGACCGCAGGTAGTGCCCGGTGGCCGGCCGGTGCCGCATCTCCCGGGCGGCCGCGGCGTGACCGCGCCACAGCAGGAACCCGGACAGCGCGAAGAACACCGCGACGGCCAGGTCGAAACGGTGCAGCAGCCGACCCAGCACACCGTCCTGCGATCCGGTCTGGAACGCGACGTGGGTCAGCACCACCCCCATCGCCGCGCAGGCACGCATCCCCTCCACCGCGGGCAGGAAGCTCCGGGTGCCGCCCACCTGATCGGGCACCGGTTTCATGACAGCCAGTGTGCCGGGGCGGGCAACCCGAGCGGTGATCGGGTGGGGATCAGCCGGGACCGGAATCCACGCTGCGGACTGATCGGCGTAGTTTCGGCTGTTAGGGTCAGACCGGTTTGTCGGGTACGGAAGTGGCGGCAGACCCGGGTAGACACTGTCACGCCGTGGCACATAGGCACTGTCACGCAGTGGCACACACAGACGACGTGGCACACGAAAGACGTGGCACACGACCGCACGAGGAGGCCTGGGCAGCGTGAATCGCGCAAGCATGCTGCGACTGGCGGCACTGGGCATCATCGGCCTCGGTGCCGCGCTGCTGACCGCGGCGGTGCTGCTGTCCTACTACACCGCCGGCAAGATCACGAAGATTCCGCTCGATATCGACCAGACACTGGTCAGCAACGGAACCGGCACCGCCCTGGACCCCGGTTCGCTTTCGGCGGGACCCGGCGCGCGGTTCGTCGTCGACACGAACGTCCCACTGGTGTCCCAGCAGGCGATGACCGTGGAGGCCCCGGCCAACGCCGAGGTGGTGACCTTCCAGGTCGGCACGACGGTCCGGCGCAGCGATAAGCAGAAGGACAGCGGTCTGTTGCTGGCGATGGTCGACACCGTCACCCTCAACCGCACCACCGCCGAAGCGGTATCCGATGATGAACGGCCGGGCGGTTCGGTGCAGCGACCCCGCACCGTAGAAGACGACAAACCGCCGACCAATATCGCACTGCCGCACGAAGGCCTGTCCTACCGCTTCCCGTTCAACACCGAGAAGAAGTCCTACCCGTACTTCGATCCGATAGCGCAGAAGGCCTTTGACGCCAATTACGATGGCGAGGACGATGTCAACGGCCTGACCACCTACCGGTTCACCCAGAATGTCGGCTACGACGCCGACGGCAAGCTCGTCGAGCCGATCAAGTACTCCTCGCTCTATGACAAGAGCGAGGACGCCGACGTGACCGCGCGGGCCGAACTGTGGGGAATCCCGGATATCGACCCGTACGAGCCGATCACCATGACCCGCTTCTACGCCGCCCAGCGCACCTTCTGGGTGGACCCGGTCTCGGGCACCATCGTCCGGGCCGAGGAGCACGCCAACCATTACTACGCCCGCGACCCGTTGCGACCCGAGATGGCGCTGGCCGACTACAAGGTGACCTCCACCGAGCAGACGGTGGAATCCCAGGTGGCCGCGGCCCGCGCCGAACGTGACCGGGTGGCACTGTGGTCCCGGATCCTGCCGATCAGCCTGGCCGCCGCCGGCGCGGTGGCCCTGGTCGGCGCCCTGTTGCTGGGCCTGTTCAGCGGCCGCGTCGAGTCGGCGCTGGCCGAACCCGGCGAGGACGATATCGACATCGGGCTGTTCGGCCGGGACGAGACCGGGCCGATGCCCGCGGCGCAGGCGCCGACCGAGAAGATCCCCACCCGGCGACCGGAGCCACCACCGCAACAGCCGTGACAGCGGTGACGGCCGCGCGCCCCCGGATGGCCGCACTGGTGCTGCCCGGGTACGCGCTGGCGTTGACGCTGGCGGTCACCGCGCCACTGCTGGCCCCCGGCTACCTGCTGCTGCGGGATGCCGTATCGACACCGCGGTCCTATCTCTCCGATGCCGCGATCGGCCTGGGTGAGTCGGCACCCCGGGCGGTGCCGCAGGACTTCGCGATCGCCGTGCTGTCGCCGGTTCTCGACGGCGGACTGATCGTCAAGGCGTTGCTGATCGTTGCGCTGTTGCTGGCCGGGTGGGGCGCGGGTCGGCTGGCCGGGACGGTGCTGCCGGAGGCCGGCCTCGCCGGACAACTGGTCGCCGCGACGGTAGCGGTCTGGAACCCTTTTGTCGCCGAACGTCTTCTGCAGGGGCACTGGAGTCTGCTGGTGGGCTACGGGTGCCTGCCCTGGGTGGCCGCAGCGGTCCTGCAACTGCGGGCCGGTGACACCCGCGTCGCGGTGTGGGCGGGCCTGGTGTTCTGGATCGGGCTGGCCGGGCTGACCCCGACCGGGGTCATCCTGGCGGCCGTCGTCGCACTGGTGTGTCTGGCCGCGCCGGGTCCCGGGGTGGGCCGCGGGCGGGGCGTCGCAGCGGTCCTGGGCATGGCCCTGATCGCCGCCGGGCCGTGGCTGGCGGCATCTGCGCTCGGCGGCGCCCTCAGCACCCCGCAAGGGGCCGGCCTGGCACCGTTCGCGGCCCGGGCCGAACCGTTCCTCGGGACCCTGGGCAGCCTGGCCGGACTCGGTGGAATCTGGAATGCCGAAGCCCTACCCCCTTCCCGCACATCGGGATTCGCCGTGCTGGGGACGGTCGTCCTGCTGGGTGTGGTGGCACTCGGCACTGCGGCGGTGCTGCGCCGCCGCAGTGCCGAGCCGCTGCTGGTGCTGGCCGTGGTGAGCATCCTGGTGCCGGCCGCCCTGGCGACCGGGCCGGGCCTTGCCGTGTTGCGGGCGGCGGTGGACCTCGCGCCGGGCCTGGCGGTGCTGCGGGACGGCCAGAAGTGGGTGGCGCTGGCCATGCCCGGCTACGCTCTGGCCGGGGCCGGCGCCACGCTGATGCTGCGGCGCTGGATGCGCCCGGGGCTGGCCGCACTGCTGTGCTGCGTCGCGTTGCTGGCGGTGCTGCCCGATCTGGCCTGGGGCGTGGCCGGGCGGGTCCGTCCGGTGCACTACCCGCCGGGCTGGGCGCAGGTGGCCGCGCGGATCAACGCCGACCCGCGGCCGGTCGCGGTGCTGCCGACCGAGACCATGCGGAGGTTCTCCTGGTCCGGGCCGGCCCCGGTGCTCGACCCGCTGCCGCGGTGGCTGCGCGCCGAGGTACTCGCCACCGGCGATCTGCTGGTGGCCGGGCAGACGGTGCCCGGCGAGGGCGCCCGAGCCCGAGAGGTGCAGCGACTGCTGCTGAGCGGTGCCGACCCCGCGGCACTGGAGCGGGCCGGGGTCGGCTGGGTGGTCATCGAGTCCGGTACGCCGGGGACGACGGGGTCGGCAGCCGGCACCGTGAGCCGGCTGCCGGTCGCCTACCGGGACCAGGATCTCGCGCTCTACCGGGTCGGCGGCATCGGTCCGGCCGCACCGCCGGGTCGCCGGGCCGCGGTGATCGCCGCGCACCTGCTCTGGGTGGGGATGCTGGTCGGCGCCACGGCGGCGTGGGTGGTTCAGTCCGTGCGCCGGCCACGCCGGCACAGCGGGTAGAATCGCGCCGGGTGGACTCGCGGCCCAACGTGACGGAGGACCGTGAAGGGAATAATCTTCAACCTGCTCGAGGATGTGATCGTCGGCAATCAGGGCGATGCGGCGTGGGACGCACTGCTCGAGCAGGCGGACTTGGACGGCATCTACACGTCGCTGGGCAGTTACGACGACGCGGAGATGATGCGGCTCGTGTCGACCGCCGCCACGGCGCTGTCCCTCTCGGAAGATGAGGTACTTCGCTGGTTCGGCCGACAAGCGATTCCCGATATGGCGCAGCGATGGCCCGGGTTCTTCTCCCCACACGAGAAGACGATCCCATTCCTGCTCACTCTCAACAGTGTCATTCACCCCGAAGTGCGCAAACTCTATACAGGTGCCGACTGTCCGCATTTCGATTTTCGCACACGTTCCGATGGACCGCTTCTGATCGGTTACCGCTCGCCGCGCAACCTGTGCGCCCTCGCCCACGGCTTCATCCTCGGCGCCGGTGACCACTACGGTGAGAAGGTCACCGTGCGGCACCTGGAATGTATGCATAAGGGATCGGATCGCTGCCTGATTTCCGTCACGGCCGAACCGGACGACTATGACGGATGACCTCGGGCGCGCACCCGACCCCCAGCTATTGATCGATACGCTGGCAAAGGAGAACGAGCGTCTAGCCCGCCGAGTCGAGCGTGAACAGCAAGTTCGCCGCAAGGCCGAGGCGATCGCCGAGCAGGGACTGCGCGACCTTTACACCCAGAGCCGTCAGCTTGAGTTCCTGTCGGAGATCACGATCATGGCCAACCAGGCCGGTTCGGCCAGGGAAGTGCTACGCACTTCGCTCGAATACATCGCCCATTTCGCCGGCCTGCGCGCTGCACACGCTTACATCGTCGGCGGCAACGGCGCCACACGTCGCATGTGGCCGTCGAATATCTGGTACGTCGATCCAGACGCCGACCTGTCCGCTTTTCGAGCCGAGACCGCGGAACGTGTGTTCGAAAAGGGCGTGGGCTTGCCCGGGCAAGTCTGGGAGTCGGGCAAACCCGTCTGGCTGGAGGATCTCGCCAATTGCGGCAACTTTCCGCGCAACGATAGCGCCCTGCAGTCCGGTCTGCGGTGCGCGTTCAGCGTCCCGGTCATGATCGGACCCGACGTGGCGGCCTCGCTGGAATTCTTCGGGCCGAACCCGATGCCGGAGGATTCCGCCCTGCTGAGCCTGCTATCCAAGGCGGGCACGCAACTCGGCCGGGTGATCGAGCGCGACAGCGCTCAGGCGAAGCTGCATGATGCCATGCACGACACACTCACCGACCTGCCCAGTCGGCCTAATTTCTTGCAGGAAGTCGACCGAGCGCTTCGGGAGTGCGCACTCGATCGCTCGGCCGGATGTTGCGTACTCTTCATCGATCTGGACCGGTTCAAGATGATCAACGACAGCCTGGGCCACGGCGCGGGTGATGCTCTGATCAAGCAGGTCGCAGCTCGGCTCAAAGCTTCGATCGACGAGGGGGTCATCGCGGGCAGGGCGGTCGGGGGAGGGTCCCCGGCCATTCTCGCCCGCGTTGGCGGCGACGAGTTCACTGTGCTGGTGCGAGGAATCCGGCAGCCGATGGAAGCCACGGCGATCGCCGACCGGGTCCAGGCTGTGCTCAGCGCTCCCTTTCGCGTGGAGGGGCACGAGGTGGTGACCGGAGCGAGTATCGGTATCGCGTTGTCCTCTCCTGCGGACAGCTCGGCCGACGAGTTGGTGCGCCACGCCGATATGGCGATGTATCAAGCCAAGTCCCTGGGCAAATCACGCTACGAGGTCTACGACGCCACGATGCAGGACGAGGCCACCCGCCGCATGATCCTGCACAACGAACTTCGTGGCGCCGTCGAAGACGAGTTGTTCACAGTCCACTACCAGCCCGTGGTTTCACTGGCCGACGGCGAAGTCGTCGGGGTCGAGGCCCTGGTGCGGTGGAAGACGTCGCCTACCACGCTGCGATACCCCGACGAGTTCATCGCAGCTGCGGAAGAAACCGGGCTGATCGTCCCCATCGGATCCTGGGTGCTGCGCCAAGCGTGCTTCGCGGCGTGCCGCTGGAACGCGATCCGCGGCGACCGGCGTCCACTGACGATGAGTGTCAATCTCTCACCTCGCCAACTGACCCAGCCGGATCTGGTCGACGAGGTGCGGGGCATCATCGCCGAAACCGGGATGGCGCCCGAGTTGTTGAGCCTCGAGATCACCGAGTCCATGACGATGGCCGACCCCGATCGCGCCGCCCAGGTGCTGCACCACCTGCGCGATCTCGGCGTCCGGATCAGCATCGATGATTTCGGGACGGGCTTTTCCTGCCTCAGTTACCTGCACACACTCCCATTGCAGGTACTGAAGATCGATCGCTCTTTCATCGCCCGCATGGAAACCCACATGGAGAGCCTGCAGATCGTGAACACGATCGTGGTGCTCGCCCACAGCCTAGGCCTGGCGGTGATCGCCGAGGGTGCCGAGACCGTGGAAGAGGTCGACCGGTTGCGCTCCATGGGCTGCAATTTCGTCCAGGGGTACTACTACTCGCCACCAGTGCCTGAAGATGAGATCCAGGCCCTGCTCGGCGGGCTGTGAACGCTAGGCTCGGAAGAGTGCATCCCCGCCCTTCGCGTGAGCATCATCGCGTTGCTTGCCGCGATCAGTCTCACCGCCTGCGGCGGCAATTCGGGCGACGCCGGCACCACTTCATCCGCCGTACCCGCAGCCACCCCGGCCGGCCCTCCCACCACCAACCCCTACGGTGTCCCCTCGATCGACCCGCCGGCACCCAATGAGGCGGTTCTCGAGGTGACCGGCGGCAGCACACCGTTGTCGCTCACCCTGGATCAGCTCAACGCGCTCGGCAGCACCACCATCACCATCGACGAGCCGTTCGTAAAGAAACGCCAGACGTTCAGTGGCGTGCCACTCGCCGACGTTCTGACCAAGGCGGGAATCCCGATGGACGCGACCCTCACCACCGTCGCCGTCAATGACTACCACCACACCGCCGCCGCCGGGCCGATGGTTCAGTCGCAGGCGCTGATCGCGACCGCGCGCGACGGCGTACCGATCCCGTACGACCAAGGCGGACCGGCCCGCATCGTGTTCCCCGATGGCACCCCGCTCTCATCCGTCCTCGACGCCTGGAACTGGAGCCTGGCCTCGATCAACGCGACCGTTTCAGACACGCCCGCCCCCTAATGTCCAAGCAGCGGGTCGCCTCGCCGGATCTGCGACTTCGGCTCAACCGCGGACAGTGGACCCTGGCCGCCGTGCTGTTGGGGTTGATCATTGCGTTGGTGGCCGAAAACTACGCGGTGACGGCCGCGCAGAGGAGGTATTCCGAGGCGTTCGCCCGCACGGAGACGGCCGGCAACAACACTTTCTACACAATGGGCGAGACGTTTGCCTACATCGCAGAAGCCGAGCGTTACCTTCTGGGGGCCGCATCCCGGCGCGACGTACAGGTGAAGCGCGCACTGTTGGCGCAGCGGCTGGCGGTTGTGGGCGAAAACGGCAGGGCGGCCGGTGATTCCACCCCGCCCGACTATCGCGCCGGCCTCAGCGCACTGGATGGCACGGTCCAGCAGATGCCCCCCGGGATCCTGCCGGCCGATCAGCGCGACCGTTGGACGGCAATCGTTCTTCCCCGCGCCGAGGCCCTGTGGGCGGCGTCCAGGCGGATGGCCGACATCACCACCTCCCAATTGCATACCGATGCCCGCACCAGCACCGAGGCGCTGCTCCGGGGCCGACTCATCCAGTTGGCACTGCTCATCGCCACCCTCGTCGTCGGTGCCCTGTTACTCGGCTGGGTAGCGCTCAACGTGGCGCGTCAATACCGCGGCGCCCGCGCGACCCTCAACGAGGACCGAAACACCCTGCAGCGCACGCAGAAGCAGCTCACCCGGGTGTCCGCCCTCGAACGGGGACAGGCACGGGTGCTGGAGCGCATCGCCACCGGCGATCCGTTCGCCGCCGTGGTCCGCCTGATAGCCCAACTGGCAGTGGAGGTCTCCGGGGCGCGCGCCGTGCGCATCACCACCGGTACCCACCTGGTCGTACACCCGCCGGGGGCCGATCTGTCGGGGTCCCCGGCGTGGAGTGGGGCTTTCCACGCCGACGTGGCGAACATGGCGGGCAGGCTCGAGATATTCGGCGGCCCCGAAGAATTCGATGACATGGATCGCACGGCGCTGTCGCGTTGCCGCGATCTGGTCTCGCTCGCGCTCGAACGTAACGCGTCCGCTGTGAAGCTGTCCTACCAGGCCAGTCGTGACGCCCTCACCGGACTGGCCAACCGCAGCCTGCTGCTGGCCCGCCTCGCGGAAAGCCTGGATTCGTCGCGCCGGGACCGGACCCAGTTGGCGCTGCTGTTCTGCGACCTCGACCGCTTCAAGATGGTCAACGACTCCATCGGCCACGCCGGCGGCGACCAACTGCTCATCGAGGCGGCGGGGCGGTTGTCGGCGATCGTGCGCGAGACCGACACCGTGGCACGACTCGGTGGGGACGAGTTCGTCATACTCTGTCCGGATCTGCCCGCTCGCGAGCAGGCGATGGAGCTGGCGGAACGAGTACGGGCCTCGCTCAGCGCCCCGTATGTGATCGAGGGCAGGGAGGCATTCGTCGGCGCCTCCATCGGGATCGCCTTGGCCGACGAGTCCACCGCGTCGGGGCCGGAACTCATGCGCGAAGCCGACGTGGCGATGTATCGGGCCAAGCTCACCGACGGCAGCCATATCAACATCTTCGACGCCCACCTCGAAGCCGAAGTCGCAGAACGCCTCGATCTGGACTCAGCCCTGCGGCGCGCACTGGAGCGCGACCAGTTGCTGGTAGCCGCGCAGCCGATCGTCATGCTCGACACCGGCATCGTGCGAGGGTTCGAGTTACTACTGCAGTGGCGCCGACCAGGACTGCCCAATCTCAGCCCCGAAACGTTCATTCCGCTGGCCGAGGACAACGGCATGATTGTGGATATCGGCCGTTGGGTGCTGCAGGAGGGGATCCAAGCGCTGGCGCGTTGGCGCGCTGCCGGGCTGGCCGCGGAGTTGACGATCTCGGTGAACGTGTCGGCACGGCAGGTCCGTGAGGTCGGATTCGCCGACGAGGTGCTCGCCTTACTGCAGTCGGCGAACGTGCCGCCGGATTCCCTGATCATCGAGCTCACCGAGCATGCCCTGGTCGATCTCGAGGCCTCGCACGGCGCGCTGAGCCGACTGCGGGAAGCGGGCGTGCGGGTGTCCCTCGACGACTTCGGTACCGGCTACTCGTCGCTGACCCAGTTGCGGACTCTGCCGGTGGACCAGATCAAGCTGGATCGCTCGTTCGTTGCCGCCCTCGACGAGGGCAACACCAAGCAACGCGCGGTGGTGGAGTCGGTGGTCGCTCTCGCCAAGGCACTCGGCCTCGACTTGGTCGTCGAGGGTGTCGAGACGCTCGCCGAGCGCGACGCCCTGATCGGCATGGGCGCACTGCACGGACAGGGCTTTCTGTACGACCGCGCCATGACCTTTGCCGCCGCGCAACAGCTCATCGAAGAGGGCGGGAGGTGTGCCCTGTCCGAGGAGTGCCACGGCGCGCATCCCGGCACCACCCGTCAGTTTGCGCCCTCCCCCATCGGAGGCGATTAGGCTGAGAGGTCACCGACGACTTCACGGGGGGACCGACCTGGCGAGAGGCGCGGCAAATGGCGCTTAAGACAACACGTGTCGCCCTCGCTACCGCTGTCACGTTCGTGGTAGGTGCCGCCTGGTTGATCGGCGGCTGGTCTCCGGAAGGGACCACCTCGATCGTCAGCAATATCTTGCAGGCCGCGTCCTCCGGTTCCGCGGCTGTGTTTGCCTCCCTTGCGGCGCGGTCGGGGCGGGGCAGGCGAAGGACTGCGTGGGTGGCGCTGGCCGTCGGGCTGTGGGGGTGGTTCCTGGGGCAGCTCATCTGGTCCTACTACGAGATCGTCGCGCATCAGGACCCGTTTCCATCCCTGGCTGATGTGGGGTACTTGATACTGCCGGTGGGCGCGTGTGCCGCCTTGCTGTTGTTCCCCGATGATTACAGCAACTTATCCCTGGGCCGGGCTCTGCTCGACGGCCTGATCGTGGCGGGTTCGCTGTTCCTGGTCAGCTGGGTGATGGTCCTGGGCCCGGTGTACGAGGCGCGCTCGGAACAGGATCGACTCGAATTCAGCATCTCGATGGCCTATCCGATATCGGATGTGGTGGTGCTGACCGTGGCCGCGATGGTGTTGATCCGGGCAAAGACCCAGCAACGCCTGGTCCTGACATTGCTGACCGTCGGAATGGCGTGCATCGCCTTGGCGGACAGCGCTTTCCTCTACCTCGGCCTCACCGGTAACTACACCAGCGGCACCACGACCGACCTCGGGTGGGTGGCTGGTTTTCTGCTGCTCACGGTTGCCGGGGCGGCCGATCGCGGGAGCGGAAACCAGGACCACGATGCGGAACAGCTGCCCGGCTGGGCCTCGATCTGGTTGCCGTACGCCCCGCTACTGCTGGCCGCCGTGGTGGCGGCAGTCGAGCCACCCAGGGTCATGGGTTCGAGACCGGTGCTGACGACCGGGGTGTTGCTGATGGGGGCGGTCCTGGGCCGGCAGTTCCTGGCGGTCAGCGAGAATCGGCGGCTACTGATCACAGTGGCCGAGCAGGCGCGCCGTGATCCACTGACCGGGCTGGCCAACCGCACCCTGTTGTACGAACGACTCGAACACGCGATGCGCCTGCGCGAGCGGGACACGCTCTGCGTCGGGGTGCTGTCGCTGGACCTCAACGACTTCAAACTGGTCAATGACACCTTCGGCCACCACGCCGGCGACAAACTGCTGATCGACGTCGCTGACCGGCTCAACGCTTGCGTGCGCGCCAGCGACACCGTCGCCCGGCTCGGAGGGGACGAGTTCGTGGTCGTCGTCGAGGACAGCGCCGACCAGTCCCGTCTGGTCGCCGAGCGGGTGCTGGGCGCCTTCGACGAGCCGTTCTCCATCGACGGCCACCCCCTGACAATGCTGCCCAGCCTCGGACTGGCCATCGCTCAGGCAGACGAGCCGAACCTGTCGGTCGACGAACTGCTCAGGCGGTCCGATGTGGCGATGTACGCCTCTAAACGGTTGCGGACCCGCGGCGTGCAAACCTTCACCCCCCAGAGCGGGTTGGCTGGGACGGCCGGGATCGATTGCGACCCGATGCGCCGGGCGCCCCTGCGGTCCGCCGCCACCAGCGGAGCCGAACAGCTCGAGCTGCTCGGCGAACTCCGACAAGCCATCACCCGATCCGAACTCACCCTGCTCTACCAGCCGCAGATCGACCTGAATACCGCGCAGATCGTCGGCGCCGAAGCGCTGTTGCGCTGGGCCCATCCCCAGCGCGGCCCACTGGGCGCCGACGAATTCCTGCCCCTGGTCCGCCGCTACGGCCTGATGGAATCGGTCAACGAACTCGTGCTCAACCAGGCGCTCGATGCCGCCTGCCGGTGGCATGCCGCATCGGTCGACATCCCGGTCTCGGTGAACCTCTTCGCACCCACACTTGCCAACCCCGAGCTACCCGGGACGATCCTCCGGGCCCTGGCCGACCGGGGCCTGGACCCGGCGGCCCTGACCGTCGAAATCACCGAACAGTTGCTCATCGCGGATGTCGACCGCACCCGGACGGTTCTTCAAGAACTGCGCTGCAGCGGCGTGCGGATCGCCCTCGATGACTTCGGCTCCGGCTTCTCCACGTTGTCCCACCTACGCGACCTGCCCATCGATGAACTCAAACTGGACCGCGACTTCATCGCCCCGCTCCGAAGCGACCGACGCACCGCCGCCCTCGTGGCTGCCGTGATCAGCTTCGCCCACGCACTGGACCTGAGCGTCGTCGCCGAGGGCATCGAAGACGCCGAGACCGCGGCCCTCCTGCGCACCTACCGATGCGACCAGGCCCAAGGCCACTACTACAGCCCCGCCGTACCCCCCCAGGCACTCGCCGACATGTTCATAACCGCAGCCAGATGACCCATCGGCACCGCCGTCCTCTCCGTCGCCGGAGGCTGCGAATCCGTGGGACAATCCGAGGGCTCATGCCCGACATCACCTGAACCGGGGAAGATCTATTGCGACGGAACGCCCGTCACCGCGAAGCACGAAGGCCGAAAGGTCGCAGCTGTTGATGGCCCGACAGGACCGGTCCGGCAGGATCCAGGTAGCGCCCGCCGACGCGTGGTATCTGTTCGCGAAGAAGCTGCATACCGACCAATTCCTGGTGTACGCGTTTGCCGGAACCCCGCCCTCAGCCGAACAGGCGATCGAGGAAGTGCTGGAGCGCGCCCGGTCGTGTTCCGAACTACGACTACGAGTCCGCTATCCAACAATCGGCTTCGGACTGCCCGAGTGGATAACCGGCGACGTCGATGCCGGGCAGATCATCGTCCACGACTCCGAGGTAGGTGACTGGCCGGGCTGTCTGCGGGCCACCAGTCGACTGATCGAGCAGCATCAACTCGATACCGAGCAGGCGACGTGGCGCCTGCATGTTTTCCTCGGCGTGCACGGCGTCCCCGCAAGCGCCGGCCAGCCGTCGACCGTGATCGTCGTGCAGATCAGCCATGCACTCGCGGACGGGTTGCGATCATCCGCCCTGGCCGGTTTCCTGTTCGGGCGCAGCCAGGCCCTACCGGTCATCACCGCGCTACCCGTTCATTTTCCTTTTGCACGCAGTGTGGCGGCCGTCCGCGCGCGGCGGCAACTGGTGCGCGAGACCGCGGCCGGTCTGGTTCCGCCCCCGCCGGGGCCCGTACCTGCGCTCAGCATCAACAACGCGCCGACCGGTGCGCCTCTCCTACGTACCTTCGTTCGGCATCGCGCCCAGCTGCCCGGAAAGTCGGCGACAATTGGGGCGCTCATCGCGATTTCCGAGGCGATATCCGGCTATCTGCGCGAGCGCGGCGAGGACCCGTCGATGCTTACCGCGCTCGTGCCGATGGCCAATGCCGGTGTAGCCCATGCGCAAAATCACTCCGGCCCCGAATTCATCAGACTTCATCCTGAGGTCACGGGGAGGGCGGAGCGGGCCGCCCTGATCGCGACCGAGTTCGCGGACCGCCAAAGCCGGCGCCGCCACGCGGCACTAGCCACTAACGAACTGGCGCTGGCCAACCTGCCCGGACCGGTGCTGCGCTGGCTGCAGTCGCGCGCGCTGCCCCCCACGCTGATGGGCCACACCACGGTGTCCAGCGTCAATCGCGGCGCCGACGACCTGAGTTTCGGGGGATGCCCGGTGATGATGACCGCCGGGTATCCATTCCAGACGCCCACCATCGGCCTTACCCATGGCGTGCACGGCATCGGCGAGATGGTCGGAATAAGTGTCAACACATCGGAGTCGGTGATCTCCGACCTCGAGGGCTATATCGACCGGCTGACCTTCGGCCTGCGCCCGCGACTTTAGATTGTGGACAGGCCCGGCATCGGCGTCATGGCATCGGAAGCCACGCTGGCACGACAGGGCCGCGCCGCTGGCATGGTCGTGCTCGTCGTCGCCTCACTCGCCTCGTTAGGCTGGGCGAGCGGCATTCGACAACTCTTTCCGGCCTGGCCGCAGGCGTCCCCGTGGCCTGGTCTGTGGCTGGCCGGACTGGCGGCGGCGACGTTGCTGCAGTCCGGTCAACCGTCGCGTGGTCGGGTGTGGGTCGGGCGTGGCGTGGCGGCGGCGGTGGGCGTCCTCGCCATCGGCGTACTCGCCGACTATCTGGCCCCCGGGTGGTTCGGCTTGAACCAGCCCTGGCTCGGGCAAACGGCACTGTCGGCTCGTCCTGGCCCACGCACGGCGTCGTCGATCCTCTACCTATCGGTAGCAATCCTGCTGATGCGAGTGGATCGCAGGCGGACCGCGATGTTCCAGGCATTCTTCCTGGTCGCAGCTCTGGCCACACCGCTCGTCACCATCGTGGGCCACATGTTCAGGGCTGTTTCGGCGGTGCGAATGTCGGAGTCGACCGGCCAGGCCGTCGTGACGGCCGTGGGCGTGCTGCTGCTGATCGCGGCAACTCTGCTGGCACGTCCTGACCGGAACCCGATTGCCTGGCTGCTGGCACGACCCGACCGTGGGGCCCTGCTCCGGTTGGTCAGCGTCGTGTTCGGCTTCCCGGTGTTGGTCGGCCTGGCGCGGCTGCCATTCCTGGCGGTCGGTCTGGGCACTGACGCGGCCTGGATTCTCGCGATGACGATAGCCACCGTAATCATCGGCCTGGCCGCGTTCTACATGAGCCAGCGCGAACAGGGACTTCTGATCGAGCAGGAACTGCTCACCAGGCAACGCGCCGACGCTGAGATGCGTTACCGCATCCTCGCCGACAACGCCGTCGACGTCGTATTTCACCTTCACGGCAGCAGGGTCACATGGGTCTCACCCTCCGTGGAGACCGCCTTCGGCGAGCCTGCCCGGCAATGGATCGGCTCAGACGTGACCCGCCGCATCCATCCCGACGACCTCGACGCGCTCACGGCGGCGCTACACGGGATCGGTCCTGATACGCCGGTCCTGGCACGGTTCCGGGTCGGCACCGCCGACGGCGGCCACCACTGGGTCGACGGCCACGCGAAGCCCTACATCGACGCCGAGGGCAACGCCGACGGGCTGATCGCGGCGCTGCGCATTGTCGACGATCAGGTCGAGGCGCAACAGCGACTCGACCGGTTGGCGAGATTTGACACCCTCACCGGCCTGCCGAACCGCGCCGAAGCGATCGGCCGCCTCGAATCGGCGCTCAAGCACCCCCGGGTTCCAGGAGAACATCTGGGCGTCCTGTTTTGTGATGTCGACCACTTCAAGACCATCAACGACACGTGGGGACATGCCGTCGGCGACCTCGTACTGTCGACTCTTGCCACTCGAATCCGCGACAACATCCGTCAGGGTGACACGGTGGGGCGGGTAGGGGGCGACGAGTTGGTGGTCCTACTGCCCGGGATCCGCGGCCTCGACGACGCGGTCCAGATCGCCGAGATGATTCGTCGTCGCGCCGCTGAACCGATTCATCACTGCGGACAGACCATCCGGGCGACGCTGAGCATCGGAGCCACCATCTCCGTTCCCGGCGAGTCCGCCACCATCGTCACCGCCCGTGCCGACACTGCGATGTATCAGGCCAAGTCACGAGACAGGAACACCGTCATCCCGATCGAACCGCCTCAGACGTCGTGACCGTCTCGGTCATGGCCCGGTCGCTGTGGCTTCGCCCCGCTCTCCGCTGTCGCTGCGCGCCGGGACCCGGAAGCGACCTCGGTATGCCCGCCACACCCACGGTCCACACACCAGCGCCTCCAGTGCCACCGCGGCAAGCCAGCCCACACCGAGGCCGGTGAGCCCACCGTACGCAGCGCCGATGGCAGCACCGACCAACTCCACCGCACCTAAGACACCAATCAGGATCGCTTCGCGTCCCACCTTGCCGATGACTCGCGCCAGAGCCACATGGTGATCCTTGATGATCAGCCCAAAACCACCCAGGCACATCAATGTCAGCGCCGTGCGCCCGTTGACCGCGTATGCCTCACCGAATATGTGCAGCACCCAATACCCGAGCACAAAGACCGCCAGGTTCGCTGCGGCGCAGATGAGCAGGGCGGAGCGCAGCGTGAACCGGAACTCCATGAGGAATGTCCCGGAATCTCGCGCGCCGGAGGCGAACAGCGCGGTCGCCAGCGCGATCGGCACGTAGAACAGGAACCCGGCCACCGACCACGTCGCGTAGAGATAGGCGGCCTGCTCGGAGCCGAGGATGACGTTGGCCAGGATCGGCATGGCGAAGAAGGGGGTGAACAGGGCGATGTTAAGCATGTGATGCTGGGCGGCGGTGAAGTGGATTCCACGCAGCGCTGACAGCTTCGGCATCACGTCACGAAGTGGCTGCGGGAACCGCCGCATCAGGCGGATCGTCACCGCTGCGATCGACACCACATTGGCCACGGCCCAGCTTGCGACGATGGCGAGCGAACCTAACGGGGCCAACGTCAGAGCTAGGGCAACCAGCAGTACCAGCTTGACAATTGCTTGAATTGTGTTGCGCCAGAGCTGCATTCCGCCACCGATGGCGCTCAGAAGTGCATAGTCCAGCAGGTAGCCCATACTTTGGGTCGCAACGGCCACCGTGAAGAGCACGGTGATGCCGACGTCCTTGCCGATGCCCGGCAGCCCGAGGAAGGCACTCGGCAACGCGAACGCACACACCAGCGCCACGATGGTTGCGACCGTGCCGCTGACCGCTGTGGCGGTCGCCACCAACTCGGCGCGCCCGCTTCGCATTGCCGGGAGCCTGCTCACCAGCACCGTGCCGAGCCCGAGCACGGTGAACGGCGCGATGAGGCTCATCGCCGCGATAGCGGTGGCGGACTCACCGACGTCGATCGCCTGGAACAATCGGGCGGCGACCGCCCAGTAGGCGAATCCCAGTCCTGAGGTGACAATCGACGTCGAAACCAGGGCGGCGGCACTGCGCAGCAGGAATCGGAGCTTGCTCCGGTGCTCGACTTCAATACCCGATTCAATACCCGCTTCGGTGCCGTCGTCGTCCGAGGAGCCTGCGCTGGTCATCCGCAGCCTTAAACCGCTGAGCCGGCAATGGCGTCGCTGTACATCAGCTCGATTCGCTCCACCACGGAGCTGACGGTGAACTCCCGGGCCCGGTCGCGCCCCGCCACACCGAAGGCACTGGCGGTTCCGGGGTCGCCAAGAACCGATGCGAGCGCCTTGGCCAGCGCAGCGGCGTCGCCGGGCGGCACCAGCAGTCCGGTCTGGCCATCGACGACCATGTCGAGGATGCCCCCGGACGCGGCGGCCACGACCGGTCTGCCGGCGGCCATGGCCTCCAGAACCACGGTCGGGCACGGGTCGGCCCACACCGACGGGACGACCACCGCCCGAGCCGATCGGAACAGCTCGACGACGGCCTCATGCGGCAGCTGCCCGGCCCAGTGGGCGCCGGGCGGGAACCGCCAGGCATCCGGAGTTGCGGTGCGGCCGGCGAGCACCAGCGGCGGCGGGGAATCCAGCATTTCGTAGGCGTCCAGCAGTGTCTGCACGCCCTTGTCGGGGCTGAGGTCGCCGACGAACAGCAGGGGCGCGTCGGCCTCCGTCGGAGGGATCTCGTCGAGGATGATCTCGTCCGGGATGAAGTTCGGGATGACTCGCGCTTCGAGCCGGGCGGTGTGCAGCCAACCGTTGGCGGGGATGGCGACGGCGTCGGCGACCGCGCTGCTGACCGCCGCGGCTTCGGCGATGCGTTTCGCCCGGCGCCGCGCCGACCACGTGTTGGCGGCGAGTGTGACGGCGCCGTTGATCGCGCCGTAATGCGCCGAGGCGCACGACAGGCAGCGCGCCAGGGACGGGCCCGGGCACCTCTTCCGCCCGTGTTCCATGAGGCGCTTGGTGACACAGATGTGGCTGTAGTCGTGAAGTGTCATGACCAACGGCACGCCGGCGGCGGCCGCAGGTCCCAGTGCGCTGTTGACGATCCAGTTGTGAGCGTGCACCACGTCGAACCGTCTGGCCGAGAGCTCGTCGCGGATCGCCCGGCTCACCACGGGATCCGGCAGGGGTAACGCGTGCGGGCGAGTCGGATCGCTGTACAGGGCCGACACCCGCGAGGCCGCCGTGCGGACGCGGACCAACCGGACACCCTCCGACACGCTCTCCCCGGGCTGCTCGTCGCCGGTGGCGAAACCGAGCAGGGTCACATCATGGGAGCGGGCCGCCAACGCCCGGGCAAGGTTCCAGACATGCCGTTCCTCGCCCCCGGAGACCGGCGGCAGGAACTGGGCCAACAGCAGAATCCTCACGGCGCAACCTCTCGATAGAGCCGCTGGAGTTCCGCCGCGCAATCGTCCCATGTGGGTATTTCCGCAGGCGTAGCGGCTGGTGCCGCCATCACGGCGAACACCGCCGTCGCGACCTCCTCGGGCGGTGCCTCAAGCGGAATGGCGGTCACCAACCCGGCCCGCCCGAGCTCAGACAAACCCGAAGTGTCTGCCACCAGCGCCTTGGTTCCGGTGCCGACGGCCTCCATCACCGCGATCGGATGCGCCTCGTAGTCGCTGAGCAGACACACCACATCGGCATCGGAGACGATCTTGCCCAGGGCGCCGCGCTCATCGGGCCCGAAACTGCGGATCGACAACCGGTCTGCAACACCCAACTCGGCGGCCATGTCCCGCAGCGACTGCTCATACGGGCCCTTCCCGATCAGCACAAGCCGGGCATCGGGTGCCTGCTTCAGGATCGCCGGCATCGCCCGCAGGATGCGGTGGTGACCTTTGTATCGCTCGAATCGGCCGACCGAGATCAGCAGTGGACTGCCTTCCTCGGTTGGTGCTGTCGGGTCGATGGGCAGGGGTTGGGACCCGTTCCGGATCAGCCGGATGCTGGATTCCGGAATTTTCAGGGCCCGGGCGAACTTGTGGCGCTCGTATTCGCAGACGGCCACCAGTGCGGCGGCGGAACGCAGCAGCGGCCCGAGCAGCTTCCATTGCGTGGAGCGCAACGACTCTCGCAACCCCGACGAGTGTCCGCCGGTGTGGAAAGTCAGCACCGACGGGATGCCGACGCGGCGCGCCGCTGCCAGCGCAACTGGCGCGACCAAGGAGTGGACCCCCTGGACGTGAACGACGTCGTAATCGTCGTGAGCCCGCATCAGGTGGCGAGCGAGCCCCGGGGACAGGTAGTAGTCACGGGAGCGGGGGTAAGACGGAAAACGCCGGACCCGGTAACCGGACATGATCTCGTCGGCGGGCAGGTCCCCGGAGGTGTCGGTGGTCAGCACCGTCACCTCCACGCCGGCGGCGGCCAGCCTGCGGGAAACCTCGTGGACATGGGTCTCGACGCCGCCCATTAACGGCAGTGCCCTGGCGGACACCATCGCAACGCGAAGTGCGCCTTGACTTTTCGGATCACTCATTTCGAGCCGCCTCGCCGTCTTGCCCGTAGTCCAGACACGACGCCGACCACGTAGCCCGCGGTGGTGTAGGCCAGGCCGATGACGATAACCGCCGCCGTCTGCAGCCCGGCCCGATCGCCGCGAACCGCCCGCCACAGTCCCCGAAGCACTCCAACTGGGAGGGTCACGGTCGAATAGGTCCACTCGGAGGCCAATCCAGTCCCGACTCCCACGCTGTCGGTCACCTGCGCTTTCGACAGGCCTTCGGAGTAGCAGCGGGTGCGGAAGTACGCGAAGCTCTGCCGCGCGGCCGGTACCCGATGAACGACGGCGGCGCGGTCGTCGTAGAGGAAGACGCCGTGAGGTCGTGCCTTGCCGGCCCGGATGCAGAACTCGGTCTCCTCGCACCCGACCGGACGTTGGACGGTTGCGGACCGACCGATGCCGGTGACGAATCCGCCGTCGTCGAACAACTCGCGCCGGAACGAAGCATTGGCGCCGATGAGATTGCGGACGACGCCGGCGTGCTGGCCGACATAGTTGCAGCCCACGACCCAGTCGAATTCGGGTGGCCACCAGGCGGGGCGTTCGGTGGCCCACCACGGGTCGATACGGCCGCCGACGCCGAGCACGTCGGGATCGGAATAGTGGCGGGCCAACCCCTCGAGCCAGCCCGGCTGGGCTGCGGCGTCATCGTCGAGGAACACCACCACGTCGGCGTCGGTGAGTTCGACACCGGTGTTCCTGGCTCCCGAAAGGCCCCGTTCGTTGCGGTTGGCCACCACCCGAACATCGGGGAGCTGCTCGGCAAGGCGCGACTGCAACACGGGATTGTGGTCCACCACCACGATGAGGTCGTAGGGCGCCGGACGTTGGACCTGCACGGAAGCGACCGCTTGCAGCGTGTCGTCCCAACGTTCATCGGTGTAGGCGCAAATCACCACCGCGCAGGTCGGCTGGGCTGCGCCGCTGCCTTGCTCATGGACGACACGGTCGGTCTGCATACATTCATTCTTCTCCATCGCCTCAGCCCTCTGGTTCGTTCGGCGAGATGTGGACCGCCGACGGGTCGTTGAGAATCTGTTGAACGTCGAAAATGGTGACCCGGGCGGCTTCGATGACTGCCACGGCAAGAATCGCAGCCAAGGGTACCGCGATCACCGCAGCGACGCGTATTCGCGGCCAGGTGATTTCGGCCGCCGCCCTGCCCGTCACACGGCGCACCACCAACGCCGCTCGGCGAGGCTGGGAAATCGCAATGACCATGAGCGCCGTGGCGAACACCAGCGGAGTCAGCCAGATGCCGAGCAGGAGCAGCGCTGCGGAGATGGCGGAAGTGCCCGCCAAGGCGATTCCCCCGACGAGAGCGGGTCCCGCGGCGCGACGCAGCCTCTTGCTGACCCTCACCACGCGTGGCCAGATCCGGCTGCGAGGGATGAAAGCGAACAGGAGTCCGAAAAGCACACCGAGCACCAACTGTCGCGCGAGACTGACCGACGGCGTTTCTCCGAACCAACCGTTTCGCTGCTCCGGCAGTCCGAGACCCTTCAGGTCATAGATCGAAATCGGGCCATGTCGGTAGATCTCCTTGATCCCGGGCACCTTGTCGAACTTGGCGAGTTGCTCATCGGTGAGCAGTAGCTGACCGTCGCCGGGCTCCCCACTTTCGAAATACGAACCAAAATGGGGCAGATGGGTCGCCAGCCGGCGATCGACGTAGAGAAAGCGCAATTTCAGGCTGCGGACGATGTCCTGTTCGGTAAGGCCGAAGTCGTCGGAAAAATACAGCTCCGGCGCGCTGACACCACCTCCTTTCATCACCGGCCAGACACCGGCTTTGGCCGAGAGGAGGTCTGAACCGACCCGGTCACCAACGATGCGACTGCCGGGCTGCAGTTCCTCGCGCGCCCATTCGGTGGCTGCGAGGACCTCGGAGTCCATCGAACGAGTGTCGGCGGCCACCAGGTAGGGGCCCGGCAGCCGGGCCCAGAAGGGCCCAGCACCCAGCACGAAGCCCGCGACGAACATCACCGATGCCATGATGACCGCGAGAAAACGCGGTATCCATGACCGTCGACTCAGGCCGAGACGGGCACTAGCGGCCCTTACGACTGCCCGAAATCGAGCGACCAGCCGTCCGGGTTGGCGTTCGGGCGGGCGGGTCGCGGGGTCCGGCCACCACAGCCGGACCGCGAAACTCGCCAAGATCAGGGCGAACGGGAAGAAGAGAAAACTGCTCCCACGATCGAAGAGTTCGCCGCCTTTCGGGATCACGCGTGCCGCCATGGTGACCGGGATCGCCCCGGACAACAGCAGCGCCAAGAGGCGCGGGCTCCAGCGCAAAATCTGGCGATCGCCCCGTCGCCACCAATACAGGGCGAGCACCCCCAGAGCACCCACCACGAGCACCACAGCGGCGGCATAGTAGAGAAGGAGCAGGGTGTCCCGCAGTGGTGTGGGCGTTCCCGCCGAGTCCTTAAAGGCCTCGCGCTTCTCCCCCGACGCGGCGTCCCCGCCCACGTCTTTGATGATGGGCCCGAAGTATTCCTCCAGCAGTGAGCGCTGCACGATCATCCAGGCGAAGGTGGTGGCTATGGAGGCGAGCGCGCCGTAGGTGACGCGCAGCCGGGCAGGACCGCGTTGGAAGAGCATCCACAGCAGCAGGAAAACGGCGGTCAAGAAGCTGGTGACATGATGCGACATTGCGACGCCGAAAAGGCATACTGTCGCGCCGAAGAACAGCGGAAGCGGGTCGTCAGACCAGCGAGAGCGGGCGATGAGGCTGACCGCCGTCAGGGCCAGCGGGATTGCCAGTGTCTGGTAGGAGAACTGGTTGTTGAAGAAGATGAATTGGGGTCCCAGAGCGTACACGGCGACGGCCAGTCCCCCGGCCCGCATATTGCCGGTCAACTGCTCGACCGCATCGCACAGTACGGTGACCAGCACGACGCGGCAGGCGAAGATCACGATGACAGCTGACGCCATCGTGGGGATTCCGGTCTGATACACCAATATCGTGATGGTTTCGATGCCCGGGTAGCGCGGGCTGACCTGCAGAAGCGGATTCGCCTCGAAGAGTCGGTGGGAGGACAGGATGTCGCCGAGCGTGCGCATGTGCAGTTGCTCGTCGAATCCGGTGAACAGCAGCGGATTCGTGGCACGCCACATCACGGTCGGTGTGAGCCCCAGACAGAGCACCGCGACATTGCGTGCCGACCTGGTCAGCCGCGGGCTGATGAGCACCCAGAGCGCGCTGCCGTAAGCGGTCGCCAGACCGACAAAGCCGAACACCGCGGCCTCATAGCCGTGACTACGCCGCGACAGGACGACAGCGGCGACCTGGAAGCCCACAGCGCAGACTTGCCAGGCCAGCAGAACCACTCTGGCATCACGACCGCTGGCCTTCGCGTCCGACCGCGTTGCGCGGTTACGTTTTCTCAGCGCCCTGTTTTCGATTTCTCGGCATCACGTTTCCTATGTGATCAGCGATCAGCGTCATTCGTCCAATGCGCCGACGGGATCGGCGATGTCCGATCGACGGCGCCGCAACTTCAGCAGGATCAGGCCGGCCCCGATCACAGCAGCCGCCACCACCCCGCCGGCAGCGAGCCACACCACCCCGAAACCACCCTCGGCGTCCGCCACCGACGTCTTTTCCGAGGGAAGGTCTGACTCCGGAATGGGAATGGCCACCGGCGCCTGGCCGGGAAGGGAGATGATCGCCCTCCCGTTCAGCCCGGGCCATCGTTGCTTGTCGCCGGCCAGCCAACGCAACAGTTCGTCGAGTTGCGCAGCCGAACCGCTGGAGGTCGCGACCAACACCGAGCGTTGCCCGTCGAACACGACCTGCAGGGAACCCACCTTCATCGCCGGTTCCAGGGTCAGGGTGACGAATTTCTCCTCAGCGTCGAATCCTTTGACGGTGATCTCCCCGTTCTCCGCGCTGACCGGCAGTCCGATGGACTCCTGCGTCCAATTGTCCGCCTCGATGAGAATCGCCGGGTCCTTGCTTTCCACTGCCTGCTTGAGTGAGGTCACCTGAGTCATGATGGGTATTGAGCTGAACCTCTGGAGTCCCGCAATGATCGTTGCCGCACGCACGGTGTCCGCGAAGGCATTAGCGCCGATGCCGATCTGGACACTGGGCATCAGAGCCTGTGGCAGGGCGGTGAATCCGGGCGGCAGAGGCGGTGCCGAAGTGCCGCCGACCTGAACTTCAGTGCTGCCGTCGATCCTGAGGTTGAGGGGCAGGTAGGCACCGCAGTATCCCGCGTCACCGGTGGTGTTCACCGAAACGGTGAGACCGGTGCTGCGCCTCAGCAAGTGGTCTGGGATGTCGACCCAATGGTCGATGGTCGCGCTTGCGTCGCTGGGCCATCGACCAATCGTCTCTCCGCCAACCTCAGCGGTAACCTCCGCGCCGAAATCAGGCGCAAGGGGCGTGTAGGAGCCGATCAGGCGTACCCGCACTCCCTGCAACGGGTGACCGAACTTGCTCTGGTCCAGATCGATTTTCACCTCAGGCCACAGACCTATCGAGGTGAGCTCGCTCATGCCCATTTCTTTGAGGGTGGTGGTGTTGCCGACGATCTTCTGCTTCGTTTCCAGCGGCCCGGCCACGACCTTGCGGGTCAGGGCACGGTTCAGCGAATCATCGGTGAGCAACCGCGTCTGGTTCTTGAGCTCATCGCCGGCCCCGGAGACGAGGAGCGCGGGAACCCCTGCCCCACCCTGAAGCGAAAGTCCTTTGTCCGGACCCTCTTTGATGATGATCTGCCGCTCAAGGGGTCCCGATGCGCCGGGCAGAGTTGATGCGCCCTCGGCGAGCGGTACGACGGCGTACTCCCTGTTCGACCCTCCGTAGCGCGCCTGTACCGCGGCGATCAGCTGAACTGCCGCGTCGGATTCCCCCTGTGTCGGCTTCGGCGGCACTGCGAGTGTCAACTTGCGCAGCACCGGCGGCATGAATGCGGCGACGGTTGTCGGTGCGATCTCAGTTCCGGCGAATTTGACCACACCATCGAAGATCTGCACGGGATTAAGCGCATCGAAGCAGTACCGGTCAATCGGAACGATGGTTGACGTCAACTTCAGGCTCACATAGTTGCCGAAGACCTGAGTCCCCACCAGGGGAACCACCACTGGCGCCACGTCCGGAGGTCCCACGCCGATCCTGCTGATGAACCTGTCATCCTGCGTGACGGTCAGACTGCCGAATCGAGCGGGGGTCGGGAGCTTGAGAGTCGCGGTCAGCTCGACGGGTACCAACCCCGGTGGAACTGGAAACGACACCGACGCGGTGGTGGTCTGGCGGTCCCCTTTGAACGTGATCATTGTCGACCCGCCCAGGTCACCCAGTGAAATGGTCGGCGAATCCAGGAGGGCACCACCGCCAGCGGGTGCAGCGATTGCGCAGGGCGAGGCGAAGATCAGCGTTGCGATGACCGCGGCAAGTGCTCCCAACCGGCGCACAACACGTAATCCCACCTCCTGATCATAGGCAGCCGAGTTCCTGCCGGAGACGAAACTAGGGACCCGCCGTCGTCTGCCATGACCATCGGACCAGTTTGACCTCATCTGGCTTGGGTGCTGGGACCACCTGGATTGCCGGTAGTCCTTATTCATTTGCCCCTTCGATCTCGGTAACGGGTCGAGCCCACAGAGGTTGGGCGGCATGGCCTTTCGGGAGCTCAGTGTGCTCCCGAGCTCACCTTGACCAGCGCGATGGCGACCTATGCGCCGACCGAGGGTTGCAAATCGAGTCGCTTGACCCGACGAACACCGTGCCGCGACACCTCGTCGGTCATCCAGCCCGGGCGTCGCGGCCCCGCCATATTGCCCACGTGGCGACGTTTGGCCAGCGTACGGATTCGCCGGGCATAGGCACGGTCCTGCAGGATCGTCCAGAGCACCCGGAATCCGTCCCGGAAGGTGTTCAGATTGGTGTGACCGTGGTAGCGGTCGTGCTCGAAACTCGGCACCTCGGTAATCGCGGCTCCGGAGAGCGCAAAGCGACCAATGATCAGAGCTTCGATTTCGAAGCCATCGCCGCGCAACATCTGGGCCGCACCCTCGACGTCGGTGTCGGGCAAATCGAGCATGTACAGCTGGTCGGCCCAGAAAGCGTTGTAGCCGTAGCAGAGATCAGTGAAACGGGTCTTGGTCAGCACACTTGCCAGCAGATTCAGCCCCAGGTTGCCCGTCGTGCGGAGCAGGGTGATGTCCTCGCTGCCGCCGCCCTTGCAGAAGCGGCTGCCCTTGGCCAGGTCGGCCCCCTCGGTCAAGGCTCTGACGAACCGCGGGATCTCATTGGGATCGGCCGAACCGTCGATGTCGAACATGACGATTGCATCGCCGGTGACCTCCGCGAACCCGCACGCCATGGCGTTCCCCTTGCCCTTGCGGGTTTGGTGGATCACCTTTGCCGAGGGCAACGCTACGCGAGCGGCTTCGGCAGAATCGTGGTCATCTTCGCTGACGACGACGATGACCTCGTGGTACTTGTCGAGAAACGGCAAGATCTCGCGGATGTTGGGGGCCTCGTTCTTCGCAGGCACAACCACACTGACGCGGGGGTTGCTGGGTCGGCGCTCGCCTTTAGAGCGGCGGCGGTCGATGACCGGGTTGCCGTCGGAACCGATCAGTGGCTCGCCGTCGGGGCCCGTGACGTATCGAAGCCCGTCTCCGGGAACCTCCTGCGGCTCGCTCACCACAACCCCCCTTGTCGCAAGGATTGGGTATCCCCACTAATCAGGCCCATGGCGCATACCTTTCGCTGAATTTGAGTCCTTGAGTCCGCACAGAAATCCGAACCGAAATTCCACCGGAGACGACTCGACCTGAGTGTAGTGCGAGAAGCACAGCCTCCCACAATGGATCCGCGGAAGTGGCCGGTCGCCGAGCCACCGACAACTGGGTAGAGCAACGAAACCACCAAATTGGGCCCGCCCCGCGGACTAGTATCTGCGAGGTGCCAAACCATGCGGGGACTGATCACGAAACCCCAGACGACCGGGTCGACGACGGCGACACCGCTACCGGTTTCGACGACGTCACCTCGGTGGGGGAGAAGCAGCTCCGTCTGTTGTTCACCTGCCCGATACTCCTGGGCCTATTCATTACTGCCCTGAATCTGATGGTGGTGATCCGGCTGTGGAAGGCCGTGTACTTCAGTAATTTAGGGTTACTGTCCCGGGCCAATTTGCCGAATACTGTCTTTTTCACTTTGATCGCAGTGAGTTTCGCGCTCGGACTGGCTTTGATCGTGTACGCGATCGCCCTGCGGCACTACGAGGAGTGGTACGACCAGAAGACCGCGGTCCAACAGCAACCCTCGGGGAAGTCCCCATCGAGTTATGAGCCAAGCCGAGTTCATCCGTACGTCAAGTGGATCATCGGCCCGCTTCTTGTCGCGCTACCGGCGCCCGCACTCACCGTGTGGGCTGCCGGAGTCATTGAACCCATCTCGCCGAAACCCTGCATCGAGATCTATCGGGACGCGCTGAACATCAAGAAGGACAATCCCAATTTCAGAATGATCTGGAACGACCGAGATCAACTCAGGTGCTCGATCAACCAAGTTCTGGAACAGTAAGTGCGCAGGCCAGGCGCGGGAAGGGCAGACGGCGCCACGGGCGGCTGTCCAACGTTTTCTCCCGCACGGTGAGAAGCGACTAACGAAAGCTCATTCCCGAGGCCGCTCGAAACACAGAGGCGCTGTCGAGTGCGAACAGTCGGTAACGCTCGGTGCGGCGATCGCACAGGGTACCTTCTGGTCACATCACGAAAAGCCGACAGAACCGCGATAGGAGCCAAGCATGAATCCCTCGATCCGAAAGGCAGTTATCCCTGCCGCCGGGATCGGCTCCCGTCTGTTGCCTCTGACCAAGGCAATCCCCAAGGAGATGCTTCCGGTCGGCGACAAACCGGTGATCGAGCACACCGTCCGGGAACTGGTCAACTCCGGGATCACCGACATCACGATCGTGGTCTCCGGGGGAAAATCATTGATACAGGAGCACTTTCGGCCTAACACGAGCCTGGTCGACCAGTTGCGCGCCGATGGCAAGGACAGCTACGCCGATGCCGTGCAAGAAGTCGGCGAGCTCTCGCACCGCGGGCACATCACCTACCTCGACCAGCACGGCCCGTACGGCAACGGCACACCGGTGTTGAATGCGGCACGTTCCCTAGGTGACGAGCCGGTACTGGTCCTGTGGCCCGATGACGTCTTCGTTGCCGACGTGCCCCGGGCGCAGCAACTGATCAGGGCCTATGAGCAGACCTCCTGCCCGGTGCTTGCTCTGATGCCCATGCCCCCGGAACAGTCGCGTCGCTACGGCGTCCCCGTCGTCAAGGAGGACCTCGACGACGGACTGCTGAGAATCACCGGGCTGATTGAGAAGCCGGATCCCGAGAACGCTCCTTCGTCATACGCCGCGATCGGCGGCTACGTGCTGACGCCCGGGGTGATCGACGAGTTGCGGGAGCAGACCAATCGCTGGTACGAGCACCGTACTGGCGAGGTCTACCTGACTGATGCGATCAACGCCTACGCAAAGAGCCGAGCCGTCTACGGCCAGGTCATCCGGGGCCGCTGGTACGACACCGGCAACCCAGCCGACTATCTCGTCGCGCAATTTGCGTTCGCGCTCGCACACCCGAGTTACGGCCCGATGCTTCGGGAATTCGTGCAGACCGACGACGACTAGCCGCTCTTCAGACTCCGGGTTCAGATCAGAGGACACCGCTGATCCGGGCGCCGGCGTGCACCGACTCCAGCACCTTGCCCATCGCCGCCGCGCTCTGCTGCCAGGAGAACTCGGTGCTGCGCGCGGCCGCCTTGGCGCCGAGTTCCGCGCGCAGGACACGGTCGGTGAGCAACCGTTCGAGGCGCTCCGCCAACTCGTCGGGGCCGTCGACCAGCAGACCCGTCACCCCGTCGACGATCGAGTCGGTCAGACCCCCGGCGGACCGGTAGCCGATGGTCGGCACCCCGTGCTGGGCCGCCTCAATGACCGCCAGGCCCCAGCCCTCCTTGCGCGATGGCAGGACATGCACCCAACTACGTTGCACCACAGCGTGTTTGGTCGTCTCGCTGACATGGCCGTAGAAGGTGACGCAATCACTGACGCCCAACTGCGCGGCACGCGCCACCAGGCGGTCCTGCCACCACCCGCCGCCGATGACGTCCAGATGCAGACCGGGCACCCTGGGGCGCAGGCTCGCCACCGCCTGCAGGGCATCCTCGATCTGCTTATGCGGCACCAGCCGGGACAGCACCACCACCCGGGGGGTGGTCGAGCGCGGTGCAGTCAGCGTCTGCGGTGGTGCCTCGTCGAGACCGTTGCGCACCACGGCAACCCGGTCGGTGTCGACACCGAGGTCGGCAAGATCGCGCACTGACGGCAGCGACACCGTGACGTACTGGTTGCGCCGGTGCAGCCTGGGCGACAGCCGGGACTCGACCCACCAGCCGAATCTGCCGAGGGCCCGGCCGGCCACCGGCCACTGGTCGCGGTGGCAGTGGTGCACCAGAACCACGACCCGCCGGCCGAAGGCGAGCCGCGCCAGGAACGGCAGGCCGTTCTGGCTGTCGATCACCACATCGGGGCGGGCGCGGCGCAACGGGCCCAGGCCGACCCGGGCGGCGACCATGGCCAGCCCCGCCCGGATGTAGACGGTGTAGTGCCCGCCGCCCCGGCTGATCCGCACCCCGTCGACCATCTCGGTACGGGATGCGCCGTCGTAGCGGGCGGTCCGCAGGGTGACGTCGATACCGGAATCGGCCAGCAGTGCGCCGATGCGCTGCAGGTAGGTCTCGCTGCCGCCGCCCTGCGGGTGGCCGGTATCGCGCCAGCACAGCAGCAGCACTGAGCGCACGGGGGACGGCGGGCCGGACATCCCGGCAAGCCTATCTTGGCTTTCGAACGTGGGCCCCGTGCCAGGAAATCGCCCCGCCCACCTGCATTGCCCGCACACGCGGCGGCTCTGGCACAGTGATGCGCGATGGCCGTCACCGACCTGTTCGCCCGACGCGCGACGCTGGCCCGATCGGTGCGTCTGCTCGGCCAGTTCCGCTATGAGCAACGCGACCCGGCCCGCTTCTACGGCGCACTGGCCAGCGACACCGCGGAAATGGTCGCCGACTTGTGGGCTGCCCGCCATCCGGGCGGGCATCAGGACCGCACCGTGTTGGACGTCGGCGGCGGCCCGGGCTACTTCGCGGCCGCGTTCACCGATGCGGGCTGGAACTATGTCGGGGTGGAACCCGACCCGCGGGAGATGCACGCCGCCGGGCACGTCGACCGCGGCGGACCGGGGACCTTCGTGCGGGCGTCCGGGTTGGCGCTGCCGTTCGCCGACTCAAGCGTCGACATCTGCCTGTCCTCCAATGTCGCCGAGCATGTCCCGCAGCCCTGGCGTCTCGGCGCGGAGATGCTGCGGGTCATCCGGCCCGGCGGGCTGGCGATCCTGTCCTACACGGTGTGGCTGGGGCCGTTCGGCGGCCACGAGACCGGTCTGCTGTGGCACTACCTCGGCGGTGCCCGGGCGGCAGCCCGCTACGCCCGGCGGCACGGTCATCGGCCGAAGAACGACTACGGGTCGTCGTTGTTCGACGTCTCGGCGGCCGATGGCCTGCGCTGGGCCGCCGGAACCGGTGCGCAGGTTGCCGCTTTCCCCCGCTACCACCCGAGATGGGCCTGGTGGCTGACATCGGTGCCCGGTGTGCGGGAGTTCCTGGTGAGCAACTTGGTGCTGGTGCTGTCCAAGGATTGACACCTGTTCTCGTCGGCGCCGGGTAGGTAGTGTGGCGGCCATGACGCAGACCGCCTACCGGACCGAATTCGACAAGCTCTTCATCGGTGGGAAGTGGATCGAACCGTCGACCTCCGACGTGATCGAGGTCCGCTCCCCGGCCACCGGCGAATACGTCGGCAAGGTGCCGTTGGCCGCGGCCGCCGATGTGGATGCCGCCTGCGCTGCCGCCCGCAAGGCCTTCGACGATGGGCCGTGGCCGCGGATGACGCCGCAGGAGCGCCAGGCGGTGATCGCCAACGCGGTCAAGCTGATCGAGGACCGCGCGGATGAGTTCAAGTTCCTGCTCAAGGCCGAGACCGGCCAGCCCACGATGATCGTCGACATGATGCAGTACGGGGCCGCGCTGTCCGGGCTGCAGTACTACTCGACCGCCGCGGACAAGTTCACCTGGAAGGACATCCGCGACGGGATCTACGGCCAGACCCTGGTGCTGCGCGAGCCGATCGGGGTGGTGGGCGCGGTGGCCGCCTGGAATGTGCCGATGTTCCTGGCCTGCAACAAGCTCGGCCCGGCTCTACTGGCGGGTTGCACCGTCGTACTCAAGCCGGCCGCCGAAACCCCCTTGAGCGTCAACGTCCTTGCGGAGGTGTTCGCCGAGGCCGGCCTGCCCGAGGGGGTGCTGTCGGTGGTGCCGGGCGGGGCCGAGACCGGTCGCGCACTGACCGCCAACCCGCTGGTGGACAAGTACACCTTCACCGGTAGCTCCGCGGTCGGCAAGGAGGTTGGCAAGCTGGCCGCCGAGAAGCTCAAGCCGTGCACGCTGGAACTCGGCGGTAAGTCGGCGGCGATCATCCTCGAGGATGCCGACGTCGACTCGGCACTGCCGATGCTGTTGTTCTCCGGGCTGATGAACTCCGGGCAGGCCTGCGTGGCGCAGACCCGCATCCTGGTGCCGCGATCGCGATACGAGGAGATCGTGGAGAAGATCGGTGCGGCGGTGGCCGCGATGCCGGTCGGCCTTCCGGATGACCCGGGCGCGGTCATCGGGCCGCTGATCAGTGCGAAGCAGCGCGAACGTGTCGAGGGGTACATCGCCAAGGGTACGGCGGAGGGCGCCCGACTGGTCGCCGGCGGCGGCCGCCCGGAGGGACTGGACAGCGGCTACTACGTGCAGCCGACGGTGTTCGCCGACGTCGACAACTCCATGACCATCGCCCGGGAGGAGATCTTCGGCCCGGTGCTGGCGGTCATCCCGTACGAGACCGAGGACGATGCCATCCGGATCGCCAATGAGTCGGACTACGGCCTGGCCGGCAGTGTGTGGACCACCGACTTCGACCGGGCGATCGAGGTCGCCTCGAAAATCCGCACCGGCACCTACGCGGTGAACATGTACGCCTTCGACCCGGGCGCGCCGTTCGGCGGCTACAAGAACTCCGGGATCGGGCGGGAGAACGGGCCGGAGGGCATCGAGGCCTACGTCGAACTCAAGAGCGTGTTGCTGCCGTTCGGTTACACCCCGCGGGTCTGACCCACCCGCTTTACCCCGCCCGAGCAGACACAAAATCGCATGAAAAGCCCTCCGGGCGTGCGACTTTGCGTCTGCTCGCGGGGAGTGCCGGGTTGGCGCGGCTAGAAGATCACCCGGACGATCATCTCGGCGACGGCGGCGGGTTTGTCCCCCGTACTGCTCTGCCCGTCGATCTCCACGGTATGCAGCACAGTCAGGTCGACGGTGTCGCCATCGCCCTTGGCGCTCGCGGCGACGAGTTCCGAACGGACCCGCACCCGGCTGTCCACCGGGACGGCGGCCAGGAAGCGGACCTTGTTCAGCCCGTAGTTGATCGCCAGTTTGGCGTTCTCAACGCGGAAATTGTCCTTGCTCAGTGCGGGAATCAACGACAGGGTGAGGAATCCGTGCGCGATCGGGGTGCGATACGGACTCTCCGACCTGGCCCGTTCGACATCGACGTGAATCCATTGATGGTCGCCGGTGACATCGGCGAAGTCGTTGATCCGCTGCTGGTCGATTGCCAGCCAGTCGCTGACCCCGAGTTCCTGGCCGACCAGACCCTGCGCATCGTCGATGGACGTGATCACCTTCATGGCTCGCCTCCCAGACCGGACCCGCAACTATGCTGCGGATCATACAAGTGGCGGGTCACGGGTTGTCATCAAGCCGTAACCCGCCCGATGGCCGTTCGCATTGCCGCTGTAGCCGACCGCCACTATGTTCATAAGCATAGTTACGGATCCGCCGTAGCACCGGGAGGCATTCGATGTGGATCGTCGAGTTGAACATCGCCGGCATCAGAATCCGCCGGCGGGCGGACAAGCGTCGCCACCTGCTCGGCCCCGGCTTCATGGTGCCGCGGCCGGTTCCGCGACAGTCCGGCGCAGCCTGAGGTGCGGGCTCGAGGCTCCACCCGAACCGCGATGCTGGTCAGCGCGGCCGAGTTATTACGCGAGCGCGGCGCCGCCGGTGTGACGATCGACGCCGTGCTGGCCCGTAGCGGCGCCCCGCGTGGCTCGGTCTACCACCACTTCCCGGCGGGACGTGGGCAACTACTCCGGGACGCCCTGGAGTTCGCGGGCGACGAGATCACCGCCAAGATCGACACCGCCGCCGGTAACAGCGCGACCGCACTACTGCAGCAGTTCGTCGAGATGTGGAGCGAGGCACTGATCGGCAGCGACTACACGGCCGGCTGTCCGGTGCTGGCCGCCGCGATCGGCTCCGGACAGGACGAACAACAGCTCACCGAGTTGGCCGGCGCGATCTTCAGCCGGTGGCGGGAGGCTGCGAAACAGGCCTACGTACGGGAGGGATTCGACCCGGGCGAGGCCACCGCGCTTGCCGACACCGCGATCGCGGCGATGGAGGGCGCGGTGGTGCTGTGCCGGTCGGCCCGAAGCCTGGAACCGCTCATCGACGTCGCCCGGCAACTCGAATTCCTCATCAAGGCAAAGGAATTCGTGACCCGATTCCCCAGCCCCACGCCAAGCTGAGGAGGCACCTGTGACGACATCGCTGCCGCACGCCGACGGGGTGGACCCGGAGACCCCGCTGAGCGTCCTGAGCCGGTTCGCCATCACCACCCTCGCCCAGGACATGACCGACTTCACGGTGGTGGCCCAGATGCCAATCGGCGGGATGTGCAACCCGTTCACCGGACTGCCTACCGTGGCGGGGCTGGCCATCCTGGTCGACGATGTCGCCGGACGGGTGAACTACCACCGCCGCGGCCGCGGGGTGTGGACGGTCTCCAGCGAGCTGACCGTGGAGATGAGCCCCGGTGCCGTCGAGCATCTGCTGGACGCGCCGGATGAGCCCGTCATCGCCCATGCCCGTCCGCTCGGCCCGGCCGGGGCCACCCTGCTGTCGATCTGCACCCTGACCCACGGCGGGACCGTGATCGGCGGCGGGACCGTGCGCACGATGCCCCTGGCCGGTGGGCCCGACCGGCCCCTGGACCGCGGCGCCGATTCCGTGGTGCGCACGCCGCAGACCACGCTGGCGGAGTTGATGTCCGTCGAGCCGCTACCGGCGCGCGACGGTATCCACCGACTGCGCCAGCACGCCGACCCGATGATCAACAACCTGATCGGCATCGTGCACGGCGGGGTCAGCAGCGCCGGACTGGAGTTGGCCGCGGCCGCGGCGTTCAACCACGAGCAGGCGGTACCGTTCCGGACCGCCTCGATCCGGATCAACTTCCTGCGCCCGTTCGTCGCGGGTGCACAATCCGTGTATGAGGCAACAGCACTGCGGATCGGCCGCACCTCCGCGATCGCCGATGCCGCTGCGATCGGCGACGACGGTAAGACCGCGGTCCTCGCCCGGGTCACGGGGTACCGGTGACTGACGACTTCGCGGCGCTGTGCGCCAACGAGCCGGAACTGGCGGCCCTGCGCGGATCACTGCGGCAGTTCCTGGTCGCCGACCGCGCCGAATTCGGTTGGCAGCCCGCCGTGGACGCCTGGCTCTCGAGTTGGGATGAGCAGTTCAGTGCGCGCCTCGGCGCCGCGGGCTTCCTCGGGCTGACGATTCCGACGGAGTACGGCGGGCGCGGACTGGGCCACCTGCACCGCTACGTGGTCACCGAGGAGCTGCTGGCATGCGGGGCGCCGGTCGCCGCGCACTGGATCGCCGACCGGCAGGTGGGCCCGGGTCTGCTGTCCTACGGAACCGAGGAGCAGCGGACCCGAATACTGCCGCAGATCGCGGCGGGCCGGTACTTCTCGGCGATCGGGATGAGCGAACCGCAGGCCGGTTCGGACCTCGCTGCGGCGGCCGCCCGAGCCACCCGCACCGACGGTGGCTGGGTGCTGTCCGGGACCAAAGTGTGGACCAGCGGCGCCCATCTGTGCCACCAGATCGTGGTGCTGGCCCGGACCAGTCCGCCGGATCCCGAGCGTCGGCACGCGGGTTTCAGCCAGTTCATCGTGCCGACCGACTCCCCCGGGATCGGTATCAGCCCGATCGTCTTGATGACCGGTGAACACCACTTCAACGAGGTCACCTTCGACGAGGTGTTCATCGAGGACACCAACCTGCTGGGCAAGGAGGGTGACGGGTGGCGCCAGGTCACCGCCGAATTGTCCTTCGAGCGCAGCGGACCGGAGCGAATCTTGAGCACCGCCCCGATGCTGACCGCGCTGATTCGGGTCCTGGCCGATCAGGGCGATCTCGACGACCACGCCTCGGCGGCGGTGGGAGGCCTTGCCGCCCGATTGATTTCATTGCGGCAGTTGTCGGTGTCGGTGGCCCGTGCCCTGGCCGGCGGGCAGTCACCGGTGAACGAGGCCGCCCTGGTCAAGGACCTCGGGACCCGGTTCGAGCAGGAGTCAGTGGACCTCGCCGCCGACCTGCTGTCCTACGTCAGCGAGGACGCCGACGGCCGCGCGCACGTGGCTGCTCTGGTCGAGGTGGCGCGGGTGCACGCACCGATGTTCACCCTGCGGGGCGGCACCAACGAGGTGCTGCGCGGAATGGTGGCCAAAGGCATGGGGTTGCGGTGAGAGCATCATGAGCGTTCTGGGTGGCGGCGTTTTCGGCAGTGGCACAGATGATCTCACCGATCTGCGCAATCTCGTCGACGAGATCGGGGCACGGTCTTTCGATGCCCGGATCGGCCATCGGGCGCTGCCCGATCCCCTCGACACCACCGCCTGGCGTCATCTCGAAGAGGCCGGACTCACCCGCCTTGAGAGCAGCAGCGATTCCGGCGGCGGCCCCACCGAAGTCGCCGTCATCCTCCGGTCGCTGGCCCGCCACGCCGTCACGGTCCCACTGGCCGAGACTGATCTGCTGGCCAGTTGGCTGGCCCACGCCGCTGGCCTCGACATCCCCGGGAACGGCCCCCTAGCCGTCGCCATCGGCCAGGCGAATCGATCCGGCGGGCGGATCGTCGCGCATCTGAGCGACGTTCCCTACGCGGCCGACGCCACCGCCGTGCTGCTTGCACTCCGAGACGGCGGCCGGTTGATGGTGGCGGTCAGCGATCCGGGCGGGTTGTCGATCACCCGCGGTCGAAACGCCGGCGGTGAACCGCGGGACAGCGTGTCGGTGGATCTCGGTTACGACGCCTTCGCCACCGCCGACGTCGAGGATGAGCTCCTCCGTCGCGGCGCCTGGGCCCGCTGTGTGCAGATCGTCGGGGCACTCGACGCGGCGGTGGAGTTCTCGGTGGCCCACACCCGGGAACGCGAGCAGTTCGGCCGCCCACTCAGCGCCTTCCAGGCCGTCCAACACACCCTGGCGACCATGGCCGGAGAGGTGGAGAGAGCCCGGGCCGCGACGAACCTCGCGGTGGCTGCCGCCTCGGACTTCGGCTTCAGCGATCCCCGGACCGACTACGCGGTGACGGTCGCGAAGGTGACCCTCGGCCAGGTCGCACCTGGGGTGATCACCTCGGCCCACCAATTGCACGGGGCGATCGGGGTGACGATCGAGCACCGGCTGTGGCTGGCCACCATGCGGGCCCGCAGCTGGATCGAGGAGTTCGGCGATACCGCCCACTACGCGCGACGGCTGGGTCGGCTGGCGCTGTCCGGTGCGGATCCGTGGGACGTCATGATCGGCGGTATCGGCTAGCGGAAGCCGGCACCGTCCTGGGGTGTACTGCCTTTGCCCACCTCCGAGCGACTAAGGGCACCCTTAGTCGCTCGGAGGTGGGCAAAAAGCTCTTGCCTCGGGAGTGCTAGGCGCGGCGGCGGCCTCCGGGGGCCATCGACCAGGCCGAAACAGTGCGGAGGCGACGCCGCAGGGCCCGCCTGGGACACTGGACACATGTGCGGACTCGCGGGAGAGATTCGGCTGGACGGCCGCCGGGCGGATGTAGCCGCCGTCGAGCGGATGGCGGCGACGATGGCCGCTCGCGGGCCCGACGGCTCCGGCAGTTGGTCATCGGGCCGGGCGGCACTGGCGCATCGGCGCCTGAAGATCATCGATCTGTCCGCCGCGAGCGGGCAGCCGATCGTCGACTCCGCGTCCGGTATCACCGGGGTGTTCAACGGTTGCATCTACAACTACGTCGAACTGCGCGAGGAACTCGCCGCCAAGGGTCATCGGTTCTTCTCCCACGGCGACTCCGAGGTGGTGCTGAAGGCCTACGCCGAATGGGGCGAGTCCTTCGTCGAGCATCTCATCGGGATGTTCGCCGTGGCCATCGTCGAACGGGACACCAACCGGGTCGTGCTCGCGCGTGATCGGCTCGGGATCAAGCCGCTGTACATCGCCGAGTCCGCGGACACCGTACGGTTCGCCTCCACCCTTCCCGCACTGCTGGCCGCCGGCGGCATCGACACCAGCATCGACACGGTGGCCCTGGCGCACTACATGTCATTCCACTCGGTGGTGCCCCCGCCGCGCACCATCCTGGCCGGGGTGCGGAAACTGCCGCCGGCCACCGTGCGGGTCTACGAGCCGGACGGCACGCACCGGGATCACCGGTATTGGGATGCGCAGTTCGTCCGCGACGCCGACCACAGCGACTGGACCGAGGTCGACTGGCAGGACGCGCTGGCCGAGTCGCTTTCCACCGCCGTCCGGCGGCGGATGGTCTCCGATGTGCCCGTCGGCGTCCTGCTCTCCGGTGGCCTGGATTCCTCGCTGGTCGTGGCCCTGCTCGCCGAACAGGGGCAGACCGGGTTGTCGACATTCTCGATCGGTTTCGAGTCGGTGGGCGGCCGGGAGGGTGACGAGTTCCAGTACTCCGATGTGATCGCCAAGAGGTTCGGGACCGATCACCACCGCATCCTGATTCCGCACACCGACCTGCTCCCGCCCTTGGAGGCCGCGGTCCAGGCGATGGCCGAACCCATGGTCAGCCACGACGCAGTCGCCTTCTACCTGCTGTCCGAGGCCGTCGCCCGGCACCTGAAGGTCGTGCAGTCCGGCCAGGGGGCCGATGAGATCCTCGGCGGCTACCACTGGTATCCGCCACTGGCCGGGGTGCCGCGCGAGGAAGCCGTCGACACCTACGCCAAGGCTTTCTTCGACCGCGACGCCGCCGGACTGGCCCGCGTACTGAACCCCGACTACCTGGCCGCCGGCGACCCGGCGCGCGAGTTCGTTTCCGCACACATGTCCGCCCCGGGTGCGCAGACGGCGGTGGACGCCGCCCTGCGCATCGACACCGAGGTCATGCTCGTCGACGATCCGGTCAAGCGGGTCGACAACATGACAATGGCGCACGGCCTCGAAGCCCGGGTGCCGTTCCTGGACCACGAGTTCGTCGAACTCGCGGCGAGTTGCCCGCCGGATCTCAAACTCGCCGAGGGCGGCAAGGGCGTGCTGAAATCCATCGGTCGCCGAATGTTGCCCTGGGAGGTGATCGACCGCCCCAAGGGGTACTTCCCGGTGCCGGGCATCACCCACCTTGAGGGCAAGGTGCTCACCCGGGTGCGGGATGCCCTGCACGCCCCGGCCGCCCGGGACCGCGGCCTGTTCCGCGCCGAGTACGTCGATGCCCTGCTCGCCGACCCGAACAGCGAACTGACCCCACTGCGGGGCAACAAGCTCTGGCAACTCGGTCTACTCGAGATGTGGCTGCAGACCCATGGGATCTGAGGCCAAGATGGACGGCGACGCAGATCGGACCGCGGGCGGCGCCCCGAACCCCGGCACGGGGGACCCGCCCGCGGCGCGGGAGGTCATCGGGCCGGGCGGTGACCCGCGGATCGCACATGCCGAGGTGGAGCAGACCCCACCGTCCCCGGGGGTGGCGCTGGACTGCGGCTGGGGCCAGATCGTCTTCGGCCAGACCTTCGCGCACCGCAGCCAGGCCGCCGAGGTGCTGCGCGCCGAGGTCGAGGGCACCCGCGACATCTGCATCTACCTGCGAGACGCCCACGTGTTCGTCGCCGAACACCCGGATGAGTTCTTCGTGGACCCGTCGCTGACCTACCGCCTCGATCTTCCGGCCGAGCAGATCAGCCCGGAGCCGCCCGCGAATGTGACGATCACCGAGTTGCAGACCATCGACGAAGCCGACGCGGTCAACGCGATCTACGCCCGCAACGGCATGGTCACCGCACCCTCGGACGTCCTGCTGCAGGTGGCGTCCCGGCCCGAGGTGCAGCATCTGGTGGCCTCGCTGTCGACGGGCCGGGTGGTCGGCACGGTGACGGTGGTCGATCACGCGGCGCTGTTCAACGACCCGGCCAACGGGGCCTCACTGTGGTGTCTGACGGTGGACCCCGACGCCGCTCCGGTGGGCCTGGGCCAGGCGCTGCTCGGCCGGCTGGCCGCTGAACTGACGGCACGGGGGCGTGCCTTCGTGGACCTGTCGGTGCTGGCCGACAACACCGGCGCCATCCGGCTCTACAAGCGGCTGGGGTTCCGGCAGGTGCCCGAACTGGTGGTCAAGCGCAAGAGCCCGATCAACGAGCGGCTGTTCCGTGCCTCGCCCCCCGAGCATTACGACGAGTTGAACCCGTACGCGAAGATCGTGGCGGACGAGGCGATGCGCCGCGGCATCCGTGTCGAGGTGACCGACCCGCAGTGGGGCGAATTGCGGCTAACCCAGGGCGCCCACGTCATCTACACCCGCGAGTCGCTGTCGGAGTTGACCAGCGCACTGGCCATGGCCCGATGTGACGACAAGCGGGTGACCCGACGTGTGCTGTCCGATGCCGGCCTGCGGATCCCGCGGGGAATGACCGCCGGCGACGACGCCGCGAACGCCGATTTCCTCGAACGGGTCGGGCCGGTCGTGGTCAAGCCCGCCCGCGGCGAGCAGGGTCGGGGGATCACGGTGGGGGTCGGGGACCCGGAGTCCCTGCGGCGCGCGATTGCGGAGGCCCGGGCCCACTGTCCCGACGTCCTGATCGAGGAGATGGTGCCCGGCGAGGACATCCGCGTGCTCGTCATCGACCACCAGGTGGTCGCTGCGGCGGTACGACGTCCGGCCAGTGTCCTGGGGGATGGAACCCACACCATCGCGGAGCTGATCGAGCGCCAGTCGCGGCGCCGTGCCGCGGCGACCGGGGGCGAGTCGCAGATCCCGATGGATCACGGCACCACCGACACGGTGGCCGACGCCGGCTGGTCGATGGACGATGTCCTCCCGCAGGGCGAGGAACTCACGGTCCGCAGGACCGCCAATCTGCACACCGGCGGCACCATCCATGACGTGACCGCGGACCTGCATCCGGTGCTGGCCGAAGCGGCCGTCGCGGCGAGTCGGGCGCTGGCGATCCCGGTCACCGGCATCGACGTGCTGGCGACCGCCCCCGACCAACCCGACTACGTCATCATCGAGGCCAACGAACGTCCGGGCCTGGCCAACCATGAGCCGCAGCCCACCACCGAGCGTTTCGTGGACCTGCTGTTCCCGACCACGGCGTCGCCGACGCGAACCGCCCGGTCCGGCAAGCCGCGCCGGCGCGCACGACGGGGGCGTGGCACCGATCCGGGGAACGCTACGGTGCAGGCATGACCCGCCCGGAGCCCAGCCTGGAGATCGACCTCGACTTCCTGCGTCGGGTGCTGCTGGAACTGCTCGACATTTCCAGCCCGACGGGTCGGACCGACCATATCCAGCAGTACGTCGGCGAGCGATTGGACCTGCTGGGCGTCCCGTTCGTCGTCACGCGGCGCGGCGCGATCGTGGCGGACCTGGGCGGGCCGGCCGACGTCAACGCCAGCCGGGCGGTCGTCGTGCACACCGACACGATCGGCGCGATGATCCGCAACCTCAAGAGCAACGGCCGCCTGGAACTGAAGCCGATCGGTACCCATTCGGCACGGTTCTCCGAGGGCGCGGCCGTGCGGGTGTTCCCCGATGACCTGGAGACCGTCTACCACGGGCAGGTACTGCCGTTGAAGGCCTCCGGGCACCGCTGGAACGAGGAGGTCGACTCCCAGGGCATCTCCTGGGAGCACGTCGAAGTGCGCCTTGATGAACACGCATCCAGCGTCGAGGACCTCCGGGCCCTGGGCTTGGACGTGGGCGACTTCGTCGTCCCACTGGCACATCCGCTGATCACCGACAGCGGGTTCGTACGCTCCCGGCATCTGGACGACAAAGCCGGTGTGGCGGCAACTCTCGCGGCGCTCAAGGCGCTCAAGGAGGCCGATGTGGAGTTGCCGGTGCACGCCCAACTCCTGGTGACCTGTACCGAGGAGATCGGGCATGGGGCCAGTCACGGATTGGATCCGGATGTCGCCGAGATGGTTTCGGTCGATGCCGCCATCGTTGCTCCCGGACAACAGTCCCGGGAGACTGCGGTGACGGTGGCGATGGCCGACAGCGTCGGCCCGTTCGACTACCACCTGACCCGGCGGATGTACGCGCTGGCACGAGAGCACGACATCGAGGTTGTGCGCGACACCTTCGCCCACTACCGCTCCGACGCCGCCGCCGCGATCGAAGCCGGTGCCCATCTGCGGGTGGCGCTGCTGGGTTTCGGGGTCGATGCCAGCCACGGGCACGAGCGCACCCACATGGACAGCCTGCACGGTCTGGCCCGACTGCTGACCGTGTGGCTGCAGTCGGATCTGGTGTTCCCCCGCTGGGACGCAAATGCCGAGGGCCCGCTGCGCAGCTTTCCGTCGCTGGCGGTACAGCCAGCACAGGAGGAGGGGCCGCAGGAGGGGCCGATCGAGGTCGAGTAGGCGCGTGTCGGTATCCGAGGGGGTAACCCTATTGCCCAGCTCCGAGCGACAACTCCCAGTCCCGCCGGGTTCGCCGCACCCACAAAGTTTTTCAGCGCCTCGTTGTCGCTGCAGGGTGGGCAGAGACCCTGGGCAGAAACCCAATGCCCCTCCAGATCGCTGGCCGGCTGATTAAGTGCCGGTCCAGTTCGGCGCCCGCTTCTCGGCGAAGGCCACCGCACCTTCCCTGGCGTCCTTGGACCCGAACACCGGCATGATGATCTTCATCTGCTCACGCCACTGCTCCTCGGGGCTCCAGCCCCGCGACTCGGTGATGATCCGCTTGGTCGCCGCCACCGCCAGCGGCCCGTTGGCGGTGATCCGCGATGCCAGTTCGATCGCGGCTTCCAGCGCATGGCCAGGCTCGGCGAGCACATTGACCAGGCCCAGTTCCTGGGCGCGCTGGGCGCTCAACGGATCGCCGGTCAGCGCCAACTCCATGGCGATCTGGTACGGAATGCGCTGCGGCAACCGGAGCAGCCCGCCGCCGGCCGCGACCAGACCGCGCTTGACCTCCGGGATGCCGAACGCGGAATTGGTGGCCGCCACGATCAGATCGGTCGCCAGGGCCAACTCGGTCCCGCCGGCCAACGCGTAGCCCTCGACGGCGGCGATGAGCGGCTTGACCGGCGGGCGCTCGGTGAAGCCCAACCCGCGGCCCTTGACCGCGACGTTCTCCCCGCGGGCGAAGGCCTTGAGGTCCATCCCGGCGCAGAACGTGCCGCCCGCACCGGTGAGGATGCCCACCGAGAGGCCGGGATCCTCGTCCAGGGTGTCCATCGCCGCCGCCAGGCCGTGACTGACCGCGGCATTGGCCGCGTTCTTGGCCTCCGGCCGGTTGATGGTGATGATCAGGATCCGGTCGCGCTTCTCGGTGAGAACGGCGCTGGCTTCGTCGGTCATCCGCCGATCGTAGCGATCCCCCTCAGGCCGGGTCGCCGACGAGCAAGCCCTCCAGCACACCCTCGGTGGTGACCAGCAGGCCCCGTCCGGGCGGCAGTTGCTGGGCGCTGGTCCGGCCGAACACCTTGACCGACTGCGGGTCGTTGTCCATGAACAGCGTGGGCGCCCGCGAACCGGTCAGCTTCTGCAGGAACGGGCTCATCGCCGAGACCCCCGCCCAGTTACCCGGCAGCCGGGCGGCGACGACGTGCAGTCCGATCTCTCGGCCCCGTTCGATCAGGTTCCACAACGGCGCGGTCGCGGCCTGCTTGCCGAGCACCCCGGCCGGCCGTAGTTCCTGCTCGTCGTCGATCAGCACGAAGTGGTGCGGACCGGTCCACGACCGCCGGGCCAGCAGTTCGCTCTGGGAGAGGCCCGACGGCGGCAGCCGGTCGCGAACGATCCCGACGATCTCCTCCAGCGCACGGTCGATATCGTCGGGGGTGTAGGCGTAGGCCCGCACATTCCGGTCGGGGATCCGGCCGATCATGCTTGTCTTCGGGTCGATGATGGTGATCTGTGCCTGGTCGGGGGACAACCGGGCGGTGATCGCCTGTCCGATCGCCGCCAATGCGGTTGTCTTCCCGCAGCCCTGCCGGCCCACCACCAGCAGATGCGGTACCTGACGGGCCGGTAGCGCGACCGGTTTGAGGGCACTCTCGCCCAGCCCGAACGGGATGGTGAACGGATCAGCCCCCGCAGCCGCGTCGACATCGGCACCGTAGGCCGAGATGATGTCGCGCAACGCGATTCGCTCCGGCAACCGGGCCAGCGTCTCCACCTTCCCGGCCCCGGTCTGGGCCGCGATCATCGCCCCGACCGCCCTGGTCGCCACCCGCGCGTCGTCCGGGCCGAGAATCTCGGGAACGCCGATCAGCAGTTCGTGCCCGGTCCTGGTGATCCCGAAGCCCGGCCGGTCCAGGGTCTGCCGCGCGGCCCGGCGATGCTCCAGCCCGGTGCCCATCTGGGTCTCGTCGGGATTGCTCAGCCGCAACTGGATTCGGGCGTTGGCGACATTGAGCAACGCCTGCTTCTGTCCGACCAGCCAACCACTGGCGCTGGTCATGACATGCACTCCGTAGGAAAGGCCCTGTCGCGCAATGGCGATCGTGCGATCGCCCAGTCCGTTGTCCTTGTCGTAGAGGTCGCCGAAGTTGTCGATAACCAGGAAGACGTCACCGAACTTGTCCTCCGGGTCGGTTCCGCCGCCGCCCGCGGTACCGAACCGGCGTTCGCGGAACTCCGCGATATCCATCTGGTAGCGCTTGAACGAGGCCTCCCGGGTCCGGATCAGCCCCTCTACGGTCGCGATCGTCCGCGACAGTCCCTCGGCGTCGGTCAGACTCACCACGCCGGCCACGTGCGGATAGGCCTCCACCGGATACAGCGAGGCCCCCACGCAATAGAAGGTCACCCGCTCGGGTGCGTACAGCAGCGCGCCGGTGGTGACCAGCGTCATCAGTGTGGTCGACTTCCCGCGCTGGGCGGTGGCCACCACCATGACGTTATCCATCTCAACGTCCAGCACGTGCACTCGCTGAGCGTGCTCCTCCGGGAAGTCCTCGACTCCCACCGGGAACACCAGTCCGGGGTTCTGGCCGTAGTCGACCCACCACGGTTTGCCGCGCCAGCGCTGCACCAGGGCATCCGCGGTCTCGCCGGCCTCCAGCGGCGGCAGCCAGATCCGGTGCGGCGCCCGGGCCGGGTGCGAGACCAGCGACTCGCGGATGACGTCGAGAAGTTTCTTACGCTTGAAACCGTCTGCGTGGTAGAGGAACTCGTCCGGCTCATCCGGCTCGTCGGCCACCGCGAGCGCCTCGCTGTCCGGTGTGCTCAGCGGCTGGTACTCCCAACTCAGGGAATGCGGCCGGGTGAAGCCGACCGAGACGGTCGGGTCGGCGCCAGCCGCCTTCTTCGGTACGACGAACGGTGCCGACACGTAGAAACACCGGAACTGCTCCAACTCACGGGGGCCGACCTTGAGCAGACCGTAGCCGTTCTGCTTCGAGGGCAGGTGCAGCGCGGCGTCGCTGCCGATGACATCGCGGGAGTCCTCGGCGGTCTCGGCGCGCAGGGCAACCCGGAAGGCGATATTGCTCTTGGCCTTACTCAGCGACGACAGATCCAACCGCTGGCCGCCGAGGGTGAAGAAGACGTTGCATCCGCGGCCCTCCTGACCGATGTGGATGACCAGATCGATCCAGTCCGGGTGGTGCTGGAACAGTTCGAGGTACTCGTCGATGATGACCAGGAGAATCGGCACCGGTTCGAGATCCCTTCCGGCCAGCCGCATCTCCTCATACTCATTGGCATCCCGTGCTCCGGCCCCCTTGAAGAGGGCATAGCGCCGGGCCATCTCGCCGTCGATCGCCTTGCGCATCCGGTCAGCGAGATGACGGTCGTCTTTGCCGAGGTTGGACAGCGATGCCGCGACATGCGGCAGTCCCTCCAGATCTTGGGCCGCCGACTCGAACTTCATATCGACGAAGATGACGATGAACGTCTCGGGGGAATGGGTCAGTGCTATCCCGTTGCACAGCGCCAGGAAGTATTCCGATTTTCCGGATCCCGACGTTCCGATCACCACCGAATGGAATCCGTATCCGCCGAAGTCCTTGGCGCGCATGATCACATGCTGCAGTTCGCCGCCAGGTTTGACCCCCACCGGGATCATCGCCCACCGCGGGTCGCCGCGGCCACGGCTCTCCGCCCACAGCTGCTCGAAGTCGAGATGGCGGGGATCGCCGATCCCCAACGCCCGCAGCAACTCCCCGCCCTGACCGTCGGTGCTGGCCAGCTCGGCCGCAGTCGTCGGGGACCAGCGTGCCAGCGCCCGGGCGTACCGGCCGGCGGTGGTCTCGGCGAGCATATCGGCCACGGCGTAGAACGCGTCGCGATGCCTCAGCCGACCCTCCCGAAGCTCGAATCGCTCGTCGGCTGCCCCGAAGCCGACCCCCTCCCCTTCCCGTAACGCCAAGCGCAGCACGGTGATCCCTGCCATGCCCTTCTGACCGGTCACCGCCTCCCACTGTTCGGGCATTCCGACGTTGTCGTCCACGATGACCCAGTGCGGTCCCAGCGCCGGAACTGCTTCGGCCACCAGCGGTGAGGGCGTCGTGGTAGGACTGGTCCCACTCGGCGGCGCCCACGGCCCGCGGCCCTTGCGGTGCAACTCCGCGTCCAGGGCCTCCTCCAGTTCGGCCGGCGAGGTGAAGACCAGCCGTCGTAGCCCGCAGGCGTCGAACATCGCGTCGTGCTGGTTGTGCGGGAGCCAGACCAGCCAGGACCACTGCTCGGGGTGCCGGGTGACGACCATCAGTTTCACGTCGGCGGGGCTGTGATGGACCGCCAGCGAGCACAGCAACGACCTGATCAGCGCGTGCAGGTCCGCCGGGTGCTCGCCGACGAAGCTGAAACCCGGCCTGGAGCGCAGGCTCAGCACCTTCGCGGTATCGCGGATCCTGCTCTGCTCCAGGATGAAATCCCGCAACGCCCGGCCGGTCACCGGTTCGAGTTCCTCACCGACCGGCACCTCCGGCCACTGCAGGGATACCGCCGAGTCCGCGGTCGACTGCACACCGATGCCGAGCCGGACGTCGAGGAAATCGGGGTCCGCCGGACGTCGTTCCCACATCCGCCGGCCACCGATGACGGTATCCAGCCGTTGTGGATCGCCGTGGACGAACAGTTGGCTGCGTCGCTGCTGCTGGGCGGCACGCTGGATCTCGTCGCGGTCCTCGTCGAGTTGACGCAGATAGCTTCGGCGCTGCTTCTCCTGTTCGCCCCAGCTGATCCGGCGACCGCGGCCGAACCGGCCGGTGAACATCAGGGCGGCGAACCCGACCATGCCGATCAGCGGGAAGAAGCCGGACTGCAGCGACCGCACCCCGGAGGTGTACATCACCAGCAGGGTCCCGAGGATCCCCACCAGCAGCGCCGGGGCGGCGATCATCAGCAGGATGTTGCGGGGCTCGCGTTCCGGTAGGGCCAGCGGCGGTGCCACCACGACCCGCACCGGCGGCACCGTCGGCGCCGGCGTCCGTGGTCCGCGGACGAAACCTCTCTTGGACACCGCTACCCTCCTGCTTCCCCGGGGCCCGCCAGCGCGGCCGCCGGACCGGCCGGACTGATGGCGTCGCGGGCCAGCAGGGCGTTGGCCCGGCTGATGGCCGGCCCCGCCGCGAACGTGCGGATGATCGGCCATGGTGCCTGTACGGCCCGGTTCGGGTCGATTCCCAGGGCCTGCAGCGTGTTCCGGTCTCCGTCGATTCCGAACCGGACACCCTGCGGCGACACCCAGTAGAGGCTCTCCCGGGTGTCCGAGGCGAGCGCGGCACTGGTCGTCGCGACGAAGTTGGCCGCGCCCGGCAGCATCAGGGTCTGCTGGGCTTCGACGGAATCCGGGTCGCGGATATCGCGCACCAGCGTGACCAGTCGGGAGTCCAGGTGCTGCGGGCTGGGCAGGCCCCGCCCGCTGAACACCGTGATGGCGGCCTGCCGGTCGGTGGAGAACTTCGTCCAGGTCACACAGCTGACCGGATTGGCCGCGGTGTCGATGAAGTCCAGCTTCCCGGTGGGGTAGGAGTCGACGCCGAGCTCCTCGACCTCGGGGAGGTCGACGATGGTGTCCGGAGAGACCAGTTGGGGCGCCGTGGCGCCCCGGCTGTCGGCCGTGCGCAGCAGATCGGCGACGAAGGCGGTGACCTTCTGGACGCCGCTGGCCAGCAGGACGTAGAAGCCGCTGATGTCGCCGTTGGCGTCCCGGGTCTGCAGAACCCGTCCGACCACAGACCCGGGCAACAGCCGGGACGGGGTTCCGGCCGCCGGGATGCTCGGCACCACCAGGGGTCCGGCGGCCGGCACGGCATCGAAGAGGGCATTGGACATCTCAACCGGCCGGGTCAGACCGGGGTCCAGACCGAGGGTGAACGTCACCGCTCGGTCCGCCGGGTCGATACGACTGCGGTGGCCGTTCCAGATCAAGTAGCTGACCCCGCGGTGGGTGGCCAGCACCGCTTGGTCCGGTGTCATCGGGTTCGCGCGGCCGCCGCCGGACACCTCACCGGCGATGGCGGTCACCGTCACCGACGCACCGCTGCCGCGCGCCGGGGCGGTGTCGCAGACCGTCCACGCCGAGACCGGATTAGCCGAGATGGCCAGATCATCCGGGACACCCGGGATGCCGAGCATCGGGCCGGTGGGGTACTTGTCGATCTCCGGGGATTTCACCCAGGCTGGCGCGGAGGCGGCACCGGTGGCCAGCCGGGCCGAGGTGAGGTTGAGCGCCGGATGCAACCGGCCGTCGATGTTCGCGTACAGCGCGCCGGTGTCCCGGTTGCCGATGATCGCAGACCGTCCGGCCAGCCCGGCCGGTTTCATCACGTTGAGCAGCGCCATCCAGCCGCACCCGAGCAGCACGAACACCAACGACAGCGCGAGTGCGGCATGTTGTTTGCGGTCATCGTGGCGCATCCGCACCGAGAACCGGGTGAGCGCGGCACGCAGCCTCCGGTTATAGAAAAGGTGACCGGAGTTCTGGTCGCGGTTGGACAGGTTCAGCGGCACGGCGGCCGCCCGGTCCTCATTGAAACTCCCCGCCGTAGCGGGTCTGATAGTCGTCGGCGACCTCGTCGCGCAGGGCGGCGAAGGCGAGGTTGAGCCGCTCGGCCAGTTCGACGTGGGTGTAGCCGGCAGTGACGTCGGGGTGCAGGGTCAAGCCGACGAGTTTGCCATCGGAGTTGGCGACGGCCTGGATATCACCCATGTCGACGCTGTAGGTGACGGTTTCCGCCTCGGCGACGAGGGCCTCCCAGCGTTGCGCCGCCTCGTCCAGATCCCGCAGCACGGCGTCGACGAGGTCGCGGTCGCTAACCCAGTCACCCCCGGGGTTCGCCATCATCGGCACAGTATGTCGACCGCACTGAACTGGGTCAATTCAGCCCCAGGCGGACTTTGCGTTGTCACATAAGGGCCGTTACAGCAATGCCGGGAATTCCGACGTCGCTGCGTGCCTGGGAGCTCAGGTGGCGACCGGTCGGGTCATCCGGAAGGTCGTCCGGTTGCCGCGGGTGGCGGCACCGCATTTCGGCGGAATCCTCAGCCGGGGTGTTTGCCGATGACAGGGACGGCCGGGCCGCATTAGGGTCGGTGGGTGCGATTCGCCTTCAAGACCTCACCGCAGAACACCACCTGGGCCGACATGCTCGCGGTGTGGCGGGCCGCCGACGAGATCGAGGTCTTCGAATCGGGGTGGACCTTCGACCACTTCTACCCGATCTTCTCCGATCCGGCCGGGCCGTGCCTGGAGGGCTGGACCACCCTGAGCGCACTGGCGCAGGCCACCACCCGGCTGCGACTGGGGGTGTTGGTCACCGGTATCCACTACCGCCACCCGGCGGTGCTGGCCAATATGGCCGCCGCGGTGGACATCATCTCCGGCGGACGGCTTGAACTCGGCATCGGGGCCGGGTGGAACGAGGAGGAGTCCGGGGCCTACGGCATCGAATTGGGCACGCTCACTGAGCGTTTCGACCGGTTCGAGGAGGCCTGCCAGGTGCTCATCGGTCTGCTCAGCCAGGACAGCACCGATTTCGACGGGACGTTCTACCAACTCAAGGCCGCCCGCAACGAACCCAAGGGACCGCAACGTCCGCATCCGCCGATCTGTATCGGCGGTAACGGCGAGAAGCGGACCCTGCGCATCGCCGCCAGGTACGCCGATCACTGGAATTTCGTCGGCGGCACCCCGCAGGAGTTCGCCCGCAAGCGTGACGTCCTCAAAGTGCATTGCGCGGATGTCGGGCGCAATCCGAAGGAGATCATGCTCTCGGCCCACATCCGGCTGACCGCGGAACGGGGCCACCGCGGCGTCCTCGAGGATGCGATCGCGCTGGGGGCCGAGGGCCTGGACCTCGCGATCGTGTATCTGCCACTGCCGCATGACCCCGCGGTACTGGAACCGCTGGCCGAGGCCATCCGCGACTCGGGGCTGTGGCGGCCCGGAAGTTAGACGGCCAGCCCGTAGCGCATCAGTTCGTCGGAGGTGACCAGGCGTTCCTGCTCGGCGGGGAACTCCCGGCTCTTGACCGGGCGGCGCAGCAGCGACCAGGCCATCCGCCCGGCGCGGGACAACGCTTGCGAGTTGGGGATCGGAATCGGGATCGGGTTGAGGAACACGAGATCTCTCCAGTGGTCGACATCATTGACAACCGGGAACACCTTAACCGCAGCGCCCCACGCCAGCAATTAGACCTGCATCACGCCCTGAAGGCTGGGAGGCGCGCCGTTGCTGGTCGCGTGTTTCTAATGTTACAGAAGTGACTAGCGTTGCGGGGCGGCGCTAGGGGCGATCGGTGCCGGCAAAGCCGTGTGGCCCATCAGGAAGCGGTCGACCCCGGCCGCGGCAGCCCGACCCTCGGCGATCGCCCACACGATTAGCGACTGCCCCCGGCCCATATCGCCGGCGACGAACACCCCGGGCACCGAGGTCTCGAAGTCGGCATTGCGGACCACGTTGCCGCGCTCGGTGAGCTTCACACCCAGGTCGGTCAGCAGGCCCGGCTTCTCCGGCCCGACGAAGCCCATGGCCAGCAGCACCAGGTCGGCCTCGAGTTCGAAGTCGCTGCCCTCGACCTTCTCGAACCGGCCGCCGGACATCACCACCTCGTGTGCGCGCAGGCCGGTGACCTTGCCGTCACTGCCCAGGAACCGCTCGGTGTTGACCGAGAACACCCGCTCGCCGCCCTCCTCGTGCGCCGACGACACCCGGTACATCAGCGGGTAGGTCGGCCACGGGGTGGAATCGGCCCGTTCCTCCGGCGGGCGCGGCATGATCTCGAACTGGTGCACGCTGACCGCGCCCTGGCGGTGCGCGGTGCCCAGGCAGTCGGCCCCGGTGTCGCCGCCGCCGATGATGATGACCCGCTTGCCCTTGGCCGTGATCGGGGTGTCCTCGAGATCACCGACCGCGACCTTGTTGGCCCACGGCAGGTACTCCATCGCCTGGTGGATGCCGGCGAACTGACGTCCGGGCACCGGCAGATCGCGCCAGTCGGTCGCCCCACCGGCCAGCACCACCGCGTCGAAGCGCTCCCGCAGTTCGTCGGTGGTGATGTCGACGCCGACGTTGACGCCGGCCTCGAACCTGGTGCCCTCGGCCTCCATCTGCTCCAGACGGCGGTCGATGTGGCGCTTCTCCATCTTGAACTCGGGGATGCCGTAGCGCAGCAGGCCGCCGATCCGGTCGGCCCGTTCGAAGACGGTGACGTCGTGGCCGGCCCGGGTCAACTGCTGGGCGGCGGCAAGTCCGGCCGGACCGGAGCCGACGACGGCCACCGTCTTGCCGGTGACCAGGTGCGGCCGGTTGGGCTGCACCCAGCCCTCATCGAAGGCGTTATCGATGATCTCGACCTCGACCTGCTTGATGGTCACCGGATCGGAGTTGATGCCCAGCACGCAGGACGCCTCACACGGCGCCGGGCACAGCCGGCCGGTGAACTCCGGGAAGTTGTTGGTGGCGTGCAGCCGCTCGATGGCCTCCCGCCAGCGGTCCCGGTAGACCAGGTCGTTCCACTCCGGGATCAGATTGCCCAGCGGGCAGCCGTTGTGGCAGAACGGGATTCCGCAGTCCATGCAGCGGGCCGCCTGCTGCTGCAACGCCTCGTGGTCGAAGTCCTCGTAGACCTCGTTCCAGTCGCGCAGGCGCAGCGGAACTGGCCGCCGCTTCGGGGTCTCCCGGCGGGTGTACTTGAGAAAGCCGCTCGGATCAGCCACGGGACGCCGCCATGATCGCCTCATCCACATCCGAGCCGGTGCGTTCAGCTTCGGCAATGGCCGCCAGCACGCGGCGGTAGTCCCGCGGCATCACCTTCACGAAATCCCCTGCCTTTCGTGGCCAGTCGGCCAGGATCGCCCGGGCGACGACCGAATCGGTGGCGTCGCAGTGCGCGCCCAGCATGCCGCGCAGCCATTCGACATCGTCGTCGCCGAGTTCCTCGAGTTCCACCATCTCAGCGTTGAGGTTGGCCGGCAACTGCTCCTGCGGATCGTAGAGATAGGCGACCCCGCCGGACATTCCCGCGGCGAAGTTACGCCCCGTCGGTCCAAGGATCACCACCTTGCCGCCCGTCATGTACTCGCAGCCGTGGTCTCCGACACCTTCGACCACTGCGTAGGCACCGGAGTTGCGCACCGCGAACCGCTCCCCCACGGTGCCGCGGATGAAGGCCTCACCACTGGTGGCGCCGAACAGGATCACGTTGCCGCCGATGATGTTGTCCTCGGCCACATAGCCCGCCGGGGCGTCATCAGAGGGCCGCAACACGATGCGACCACCCGAAAGACCCTTGCCGACATAGTCGTTGGCGTCGCCGTAGACCCGCAGCGTGATACCCCGCGGCAGGAAGGCGCCGAAGCTGTTGCCGGCCGATCCGGTGAAGGTGATGTCGATGGTGCCGTCGGGCAGGCCGTCGCCGCCGTGAGCCTTGGTCACCTCATGGCCCAGCATGGTGCCGACCGTGCGGTTGGTGTTGGAGATCTTCATCGAGAACCGCACCGGGGTGCCGGAATCCAGCGCCTCCCGGGACCTGGCGATCAACTGCTGGTCCAGTGCCTTGTCCAGGCCGTGGTCCTGACGGGCGCTGCAGTACAGGTCCTGGTTCATGAACGCGGACTCCGCCTCGTGCAGAACCGGGTTCAGATCCAGCTTGCGGGACTTCCAGTGCGCCGCCGCCCGGGTGGTGTCCAGCGCATCGACGTGGCCGACCATCTCATTGATGGTGCGGAAGCCCAACGCGGCCATCAGTTCGCGGACCTCTTCGGCGATGAACATGAAGAAGTTCTCGACGAACTCCGGCTTGCCGGTGAACTTCTGGCGCAGCACCGGGTTCTGGGTGGCCACCCCCACCGGGCAGGTGTCGAGATGGCAGACCCGCATCATGATGCAGCCCGACACCACCAGCGGCGCGGTCGCGAAGCCGAACTCCTCGGCACCCAGCAACGTAGCGATCACCACATCGCGGCCGGTCTTGAGCTGGCCGTCGACCTGAACCACGATCCGGTCCCGCAGGCCGTTGAGCAGCAGGGTCTGCTGGGTCTCGGCCAGGCCCAGCTCCCACGGTGCGCCGGCGTGCTTCATCGACGTCAGCGGTGTGGCGCCGGTGCCGCCGTCGTGCCCGGAGATCAGCACCACGTCGGCATGCGCCTTGGACACCCCGGCCGCGACGGTCCCCACCCCGTTCTCGCTGACCAGTTTCACGTGAATCCGAGCATCGGGGTTGGCGTTCTTGAGGTCGTAGATCAGCTGCGCCAGATCCTCGATCGAGTAGATGTCGTGGTGCGGCGGCGGGGAGATCAGCCCCACCCCCGGCGTGGAATGCCGCACCTCAGCGACCCACGGGTACACCTTGTGGCCCGGAAGCTGGCCGCCCTCACCGGGTTTGGCGCCCTGGGCCATCTTGATCTGGATATCGGTGCAGTTGGTCAGGTAATGGCTGGTGACGCCGAACCTGCCGGATGCCACCTGCTTGATGGCGCTGCGCCGCCAGTCGCCGTTGGGATCGTGCTCGAACCGGCTGACCGCTTCGCCGCCCTCGCCCGAGTTCGACCGCGCGCCAAGGCGGTTCATCGCGATCGCCAGGGTCTCGTGGGCCTCGGCCGAGATCGAGCCGTAGCTCATCGCGCCGGTGGAGAACCGCTTGACGATCTCGGCGGCCGGTTCGACCTCCTCGATCGGCACCGGCGGGCGCAGACCGTCCTTGAACTTCAGCAGGCCGCGCAACGAGGCCATCTGCTCACTCTGGTTGTCGACCAGCGCGGTGTACTCCTTGAAGATCGAGTACTGCCCGGTACGAGTGGAATGTTGCAGCTTGAACACCGTGTCGGGGTTGAACAGGTGGTATTCGCCCTCGCGGCGCCACTGGTACTCCCCGCCGACCTCCAGTTCGCGGTGCGCGCGTTCGTCCGGGCGGTCCAGGTAGGCCAATTGGTGCCGGGCCGCGACATCGGCGGCGATATCGTCGAGGTCGATTCCGCCGACCGCACAGTGCAGGCCGGTGAAGTACTCGTCGAGCACGGCCTGCGAGATGCCGATGGCCTGGAACAGTTGTGCACCGGTGTATGAGGCCACCGTGGAGATGCCCATCTTCGACATCACCTTCAGCACACCCTTGCCGGCGGCCTTGATGTAGTTGTTCAGCGCGGTGTCCCGATTCAGGTCGCCGAGCAACCCGCGGTCGACCATGTCGCTGATCGACTCGAAGGCCATATACGGGTTGATCGCCCCGGCGCCGAAGCCGATCAGCATGGCCATGTGGTGCACCTCGCGGGCGTCACCGGACTCCACCACGAGACCGACCTGGGTTCGGGTGCGATCCCGGACCAGGTGGTGGTGGACGGCCGCCACTGACAGCAGTGACGGGATGGGCGCCATGGTCGCGCTGGACTCCCGGTCCGAGAGGATCAGGATCCGGGCGCCGCCGGCGATGGCCACCGACGCCGCCGCACGGATGTCATCGATGGCACGGCGCAGACCCCGGCCACCCTTGGCCACCGGGTACAGGCATGGGATGACCGCGGCGCGCATACCGTGCTGGTTGCCGTTGACCTCGTCGTCGGGGTCGAGGTTGACCAGCTTGGCCAGTTCGTGGTTCCGCAGGATCGGATGCGGCAGCAGGATCTGGTGGCACGACTCCGCAGTGGGGTTGAGCAGGTCGCGCTCCGGGCCGAGGGTGGCCGAGATGCTGGTGACCACCTCCTCGCGGATGGCATCCAGCGGTGGGTTGGTCACCTGCGCGAACAACTGCTGGAAGTAGTCGAAAAGCATTCGTGGCCGGGTCGACAGCACCGCGATCGGGGTGTCGGTACCCATTGAGCCGAGGGCCTCGGCGCCGGTGCGCGCCATCGGCGCGACCAGCAGGTTGAGCTCCTCGTAGGTGAACCCGAAAGCCTGCTGGCGCAACACCACCCGGTGGTGCGGCATCCGGCTGTAGGGGCCCTGCGGCAGATGGTCGAGGTGGACCTGCTCGGCCTCCAGCCACCGGGCGTAGGGCTGTTCGGCGGCCAGTTCGGCCTTGATCTCCTCGTCGTCGACGATCCGGCCCCGGGCGGTGTCGACCAGGAACATCCGGCCGGGCTGCAGGCGCATCCGCTTGATGACGCGGGCCGGGTCGATGTCGAGTACACCGGCTTCGGAGGCCATCACCACCAGGCCGTCGTCGGTGACCCAGATCCGGGAGGGCCGCAGGCCGTTGCGGTCGAGCACCGCACCCACCACGGTGCCGTCGGAGAAGCACACCGACGCCGGTCCGTCCCACGGCTCCATCAGCGCGGCGTGGTAGGCGTAGAACGCGCGGCGGGCCGGGTCCATCGACTCGTTGCGTTCCCAGGCCTCGGGAATCATCATCAGCACCGCGTGCGGCAGGCTGCGACCGCCCAGGTGCAGCAGTTCGAGCACCTCATCGAAGCGGGCGCTGTCGGAGGCGCCAGGGGTGCAGACCGGGAAGACCTTCTCAACGTTGGGGCCGAAGACGTCGGTGTCGATCAACGCCTCGCGGGCCCGCATCCAGTTCTCGTTACCGGTGACGGTGTTGATCTCGCCGTTGTGGGCGATGCGCCGGAACGGGTGCGCCAGCGGCCAGGACGGGAAGGTGTTGGTGGAGAACCGCGAGTGCACGATGCCCAGCGCGCTCTCCATCCGCTGGTCCTGCAGATCGAGGTAGAAAGCCCTCAGCTGGGGCGTGGTCAACATCCCCTTGTAGACCATGGTCGTGCCGGAAAGGCTTGGGAAGTAGACGGTTTCGCGGCCGGGCCCGTCCTGTCCGGGACCCTTGGTACCCAGTTCGTGCTCGGCGCGCTTGCGGATCACATAGGCCTTGCGCTCCAGCTCCATACCGGAAGCGCCGCCGATGAAGACCTGGCGGAAAGTCGGCATCGCGTCGCGGGACAGTGCCCCCAGCGAGGAGTCGTCGATGGGTACCTCGCGCCAGCCGAGCACGGCCAGCCCCTCGGCCTCGGCGATCTTCTCCACGGCCTCGCAGGCGGCGGCCGCATCCCGGGAGGACTGCGGAAGGAACGCGATACCGGTGGCGTAGGAGCCCTCGGCGGGCAGCTCGAAGTCGCCCTGTTCCTTGCAGACCGCACGCAGGAAGGCGTCCGGGACCTGCAGCATGATCCCTGCACCGTCGCCGCTGTTGGGTTCGGCGCCGGCCGCACCGCGGTGTTCGAGGTTCACCAGGGCGGTGATCGCCTTGTCCACGATGTCGCGGCTGCGCCGGCCGTGCATGTCCACGACCATGGCGACGCCGCAGGCGTCGTGTTCGTACGCGGGGTTATAAAGCCCGACACTACTGGGCATACGCACCTGACCCTTCACATGTCGCGCGGCGGCTCGTAGACGGCACCGCGGCCCGTCGGGTTCCTCCGTGCGTCAGCGAACGGCGACCCAATCTCTGGTGTCAACAGGTAGGAGAAACGATATGTTCGCAGCGGCCGACATGCCAACTTAGGCGATCCTAAAAATCCTGTGACTGGGCGGTACGGGTTCCGGTTGACCGCTGGGTTGGGCAGTATCGTGCGGTGCCCGCGCCCCGATGGGACACTTTCCGGCGAATTGTCCATTTCAGATGAAGGGCTTCCCCTATGACTGCTCCAACCATGACGCACCGCCTGGCGGCGGAGTTCATCGGCACGTTCTGGCTGGTACTGGGCGGCTGCGGGGCTGCGGTGTTCGCGGCCAACCCGGCCGGCGACAACTCGGTGGGGATCGGCTACCTCGGCGTCTCCCTGGCCTTCGGCCTGACCGTGCTGACCGGGGTATACGCCTTCGGCACCATCTCCGGCGGGCATTTCAACCCCGCGGTGACCCTGGGTGCGGCCATCGCCAAGCGCGTCGAGTGGGCCGCTGTCATCCAGTACTGGGTCGCGCAGGTTCTCGGCGGTCTGCTGGCCGGGCTCACCATCCTGGTGATCGCTCAGGGCCGGCCGAAGTTCAACGCCAGCGGCAATATGGCCGCCAACGGCTACGGGGCGAACTCGCCGCACGGCTACTCGATGATGGCCGTGCTGATCGCCGAGGTGCTGCTGACCTTCATCTTCCTGCTGGTGATCCTGGGCTCGACCGACGACCGGGCGCCCAAGGGCTTCGCCGGTATCTCGATCGGCCTGACGCTGACCCTGATCCACCTGATCTCCATCCCGATCTCCAACACCTCGGTCAACCCGGCCCGCTCCACCGGCGTCGCCTTCTTCAACGGGGCCGGGGCGCCGGGTCAGCTGTGGTTGTTCTGGCTCGCCCCGCTGGCGGGTGCGGCGCTGGCCGGCGCGCTGTATCCGGTGCTGTTCGGCCGTGGCGAAGAACTGGCCGACCGGCCGGTCCGCGACGCCGCGCTGGAGGGCTAGAGAACGCTCAAATCGAGCTGATGTCCTGCACCGCCAACCGGGGGCCGCGGCGCGGCAGGTGGGCCAGTCGGCTGACCTCCAGGAGCCGCACCACCCGGTAGCGGTGCGGGCGCATCGGTTCGAGCAGATCGACCATCGCGGGGTCGTCGATCGGGTGACCCAGCAGGGTCCAGCCGATCATCGCGGCCAGGTGGTAGTCGCCGACCGACAGCGCGTCGGCGTCGCCAAAGGCGCGCTGAGCGGTTTCCGCGGCGGTCCACACCCCCACCCCGGGCAGCGAGGTGAGCGCCTCGCGTGCCTCCGCGGGCGGCCGGCCGGTCAGCCGTTCCAGGGACTCCCCGCGCACGGCGCAGCCGACGAGGGTGCGGGCCCGGCCGGGATCGACGTTGGCGCGGTGGAACTCCCAGGACGGGATGCGCCGCCACACCTCGGCCGACGGCGGCACCCGCATGGTGGCGGGTGCCGGCCCGGGGGCCGGGGTGCCGAACCTGGTGACCAGCAGCCGCCAGGACCGGAACGAGGCGACGCCCTGCACCCGTTGCTCGAGCACTGCGGGAATGAGCGCCTCCAGGACCCGGCCGGTACGGCCGATCCGCAGATACGGCGCTTTGGCTTTCGCGGCGGCGACGACGGGGTGTGCAGGCGCGAAGCCGGCGGTGTCGTCGTCGACGCCGAGCAGGGCGGGCAGGTTCTCGGCGAACTCCTCGGCACCCTGCCCCCAGGCCTGACATCCGATGGTGTCCGGGGCGAGCCGGTGGATCCGGGCGGTGACGGGTCCGCTGCGCTGCAGGCTGGTCCGCCAGATGGCACCGTGCTCGTCGATCTGGAAGCACGGGTCGCCGGGCCCGCGGCGCTGCGGGGCCAGGGTGTGCCCGGGGCTGGCCGGGCCCGGGAAGCGCAGGGTGCGCTCGATCATCGGCGAAACCTACGGCCGGCCGGTGATGCGGTCGGCGAGACGCGCGACCGGCGAGGTGGTTGCCCGCCCGCCGGCCTCGTGCCGGTCGGCAATCTTGTAGGCGGTGTAGAGGCCGCGCACGCCCAGCCAGCGCAACGGTTCGGGTTCCCAGGCTTTCGAGCGGTGCTCCACCCACGGCAGGGCGGTGAGCGCGGTGGACCGTTTCAGCACCAGATCGGTCAGTGTGCGCCCGGCCAGGTTGGTGGCGGTGACGCCGTGGCCGACGTAGCCGCCGGCTTCGCCGATCCCGGTCACCGGGTCGAACCGGACCGTCGCCGTCCAGTCCCGCGGCACCGCCAGCACCCCGCACCAGCCGTGCGCGATCGGCACACCGCGGGTCTGCGGCAGCACGGTGTGCAGCACCCCGGTCAGGTAGTCGATGGTGTCCTGGCCGACGGCGCCGTCGCGGTCGATCCCGGAGGCGTAGCGGTAGGGCACCGCCCGCCCACCGAGGGCGATCCGGCCGTCGGCGGTGCGCTGGGCGTAGAAGAAGCCGTGCGCGAGATCGCCGAGTGTCTCCCGTCCCACCCAGCCGATGTTGTCCCAAACACGTTGCGGCAGTGGCTCGGTGGCGATCATGGCGCTGTTCATCGGCAGCCAGCGTCGCCGCAGTCCCGGCATCCGGGCGGTGAACCCTTCGGTGGCGCGCAGGATCACCGGTGCCCTCAGCACACCGTGGGGTGTCTCGGCCCGGCCGGGGGCGATCGCGGTGACCGGGCTCTGCTCGTAGATGGTGACGCCGAGGCGTTCGACGACCTCGGCCAGACCGCGGACCAGTTTCGCCGGTTGGATTCGGGCGCAGTGCGGGTTGAATGCACCCAGCACCACCGAGTCGACGGCGACCCGGTCGGCGGCCTCGGCGGCGCTGAGCAGTTCGATACCGTCGACCCCCCAGCGACGATCCTCCTCGACCTCGGCGCGAAGTCGCTTGGCCTGCGCCGGATTTCGGGCCACCTCCAGGTTGCCGCCCTTGACGATGTCGGCGTCGATACCGTCCCGGGCGGCGACGTCGATCACCTCATCGACGGTGGCGTCGAGCATCCGCTGCCAGGCGATCACGCCGTCCCGGCCGTGCTGTTCGGCCAGCAGTCCGCGGTGCCCGGGGGGCAGTCCGGACAGCCATCCACCGTTGCGACCGGAGGCGCCGAACCCGGCGAACCGGGCCTCGACCACGCTGATCCGCAGGCTCGGGTCGGCGCGTTTGAGGTAGTAGGCCGTCCACAGCCCGGTGTAGCCGGCGCCGACGATGCAGACGTCGGCGTCCCGGTCACCGGGCAGCGCGGGGCGTGGGGTGGGAAGGGTCTCGAACCAGTGCGAGACCGCGCCGCTGACCGGGGCCATCCCCGTACCGTACTCATGCCCGGGCCATGTCCGAAGGGGCTGCCGGGCTGTCTGACCGGTACACACTTGTGCCCACCTACGCGCGACAACGAACGGCTTCATCCGACTTTCGGTAGGAAAATCCGTATGGCCAAACACACGATTTCAGTCACCGTGGATGCCACCGTCCTGGCGGCGGCCGACGCTGATGCCAAGGCCGCCGGCCTCAACCGATCCGAGATGATCGAAAAGGCTTTACGCAATGAGCACCTGCGCAGTGCACTGCACGACTACACGAGCCGCGCCGTTCCGGCGCTCAAGATCAACGAGTACGCGCAGCGCGTGTACGAGGCCAACCGGTCGACCGGCCTGTGATCGTTTCCGGCGACGTTGTCCCGCGCCGCGACACACCGACACCGACACCGACACCGACACCGAGTTTTACGTCGCCATCCTGTCGAACGAAACCCACATTCGGGCCAACACCGGGCGGGTGATCACGTGCCCGTTCATTCCCGGCGCACTGCCTGCCGGTTCCACGACCTTCGCTATCACCGTTGCCGCCCCACAGG
>CAWBBP010000005.1:0-337359 GCA_963787055.1 uncultured Actinomycetota bacterium | reverse complement strand
GGGCGGGATCTACAAGATCGACAACATCGAACCGGTGAGCAAGTGACCGTCGCCCTCGACGACGTTCTGGGCGGGACCGTGGCAAGCCACGAAGGGCCGGAGGTTCGCCCCGCTGACTGGTGGGCACGGGCCGGCGCATTCTGCATCGATGTTCTATTCGCTTTCGGTGCGGCATTGAGTCTGTTGCTGATCGGATGGTCCGCGCCGCGGGCCGGCTGGGTGTCGTGGGTGTGTCTGGTTCTCGCGGCCCTGTTGGTGGTGGCGATCGGCGTCAATCGATTGGTGGCGCCGGCCATCACCGGTTGGTCGCTGGGCCGGTCGGTCTTTGGTATCGCGGTCGTGGATCGCGACGGGCAGCGGCCCGGTCCGTGGCGGCTGCTAGCCCGGACGTGGCCCACCTGCTCGATACCCTGCCGCTGTTCCTTGGTTGGCTGTGGCCACTGATCGATGACCGTGGCCGGTCATTCGCCGATCTGCTGTCACATACCGAAGTCAGGGAGGTTGACGGCCCGCGCCCAGATTTACCGGCGGGTGGCCGGGACGGTCGCGGCAATCACAGCCGCGTTAGCCGTTCTGGGAGCCGGCCTTGGTTATCTCGGCGTCTATCGGCCGCAGCAGGCGGGCGCTGAGGCGCGCGCACAGATCGCGGACCAGGGCCCGAAGATCGTTGTCGAGATGTTGAGCTACACCAAGGAGAGCGTCTGGACGAGGATTTCGCCCGCGCCCAGTTGTTGGTGACCGACGGCTACCGTCCCGAGGTGATCAAGCAGCAGACCGCAGTGCGCGAGACCGGACCTGTGGACAACGACTACTGGGTCAGCAACAGCGCCGTGCTGTCCGCCACGGCCGACCGGGCCGCGATGCTGATGCTCCTCCAGGGCCAGCGTGGTGCGGCTGGCCAGCAACGGTTCATCAGCGCGTCCGTGCGGGTCGACTTCGAGAAACTCGGCGGGGCTTGGAAAGTTGCGAACCTGACGGTACTGGCACCGCCCAGGCCGAGCCCGCCGGCGAAACCCGAGGCGAAGCAGGATTCGTCCACATCCGAACCCGCTGCACCGAAGCCCAGTGCACCCAAGCCTGCCGCACCCAAGCCCAGTACGGCCACGCCCAAGCCCGGTGCGGCCACGCCCAAGCCCGCCCCGCCGAAGCCCAGTGCGGCGGCGCCGTCTCCGAGCGCGGGTGGCCGATGAGCCCGCGCCGCCTGGTCGAACCCGGATCGGTCGATCCGTTTCGGATACCCGATCCGCAGCCCAGCCGCCGGGGACTGGCACTGGCCGCCGGGCTGGCCGCGGTGATCCTGACGGCGGCACTGACCGTCAGTGCAGTGGTGTTCGCCGACCGGCAGATGCAGCAGCGGACCGAGATTCGGGAGGCTGCCGTGCTGAGCTTCGTGCGCTCGTTCATCGCCCAGTACACCTCGCCGAATCCGTTCAACGCCAACGAGTACGCCGACAATGTTCTGGCCCTGGGCACCGGGAGCTTCGCCACGCTCTATAAGGAGATGATGGACAATATCGTCATCCAGGTGGCCCAGGCCGAACCAGCCGTCGGGGTCGTTCAGGAACTAGGCATTTCGAAGTGGAACGACGACGGCAGTGCCACCGTCGTGGCGGTGGCGAACATGACAACGAAGATGCCCGACGGCCAGAAGGTCGAAACGGCAAGCCGCTGGGAAGTAACCGCGGTTAAGGAAGGTGAGCAGTGGAAAGTCAGCGACCTGATCCAGGTGATCTGAGCGAGAAGCCGGCCCCGACCGACACGGTGGATGAGATTGTCGCCGATGCCGTGGAGGCTGAGGCTGAGGCTGAGGCTGAGGCTGCGGAGGATACCGAGGTTCCTACCGGTGAGGAGGCTACCGGGGAACCGGCGTCCGGAACCGAACGGGCCGACGGGCGCACGTGGTTGCAGCGCAACACCAGAGCCGTGATCGCCGCGTCGGCGGCGTCCTTCGTCGCGGCCGGCGCGTTCGCCGGGGCCGCGTTACAGCCCTATCTGTCCGATCGTGCGACGGTGGCCACCAAGATGACGATCGCCGCAACCGCCGCCAAGGCGATCACCGCACTCTGGAGTTACACACCCGAGGATATGGACAGCCTCTCCGACCGCTCGGCCCAGTATCTCGGCGGGGGTTTCGAGGATCAGTACCGAAAGTATGTGGACGCGATCGCCGCCACCAATAAGCAGGCCAAGGTCACCAGCAGCACGCAGGTGGTCGGTGCGGCGGTTGAATCGCTTCGGGATAACGAGGCCACCGCGATCGTCTACACCAACACCACCTCGACCTCCCCGCAGAACAACAACATCCCGTCGTTGAAGTACCTGTCCTACCGGCTGGAAATGCAGCGCGAAGGCCGGGACTGGCGGGTCACCAAGATGACAACTGTCACCTCGCTGGACCTGACACCCAAACTCGGCCTGTAAACGTCCCGGCTCAGTTGAAGGCAAGCCAACTCGGCAGCGCCCGCTCACGGGCGTCGCAGAGAACTTGGGCGGTATCGCAGGATCCGCGTGGTGAACCCGCGCCGGCCCACATCCCGCCGCTCTCGCGACGCAACACGATGGCCGACGAGCCGCCACCGTCGAGCAGGACGGCGGTATCGCTACCCAGTCCGCGGAACAGGTCCTGAATCTGGTCGGGCGTATAGCTCCCGCCCTGGAAGACGTACATCTCGTCTTTGTCCCGGGAGTAGGCGATCGCCGTCCGTGCCGCACTCGGGCCAGGGTCGTTCAGCTGGCCGGTATCGCCGGGGGCTAGCAGCTTCAGGCCGGCCACCGCAACGAACCGGGTGCCGTTCTCCATCAGCCTGGCGATCACGGGGGAGGCGGCGTCGTAGTCGCCGCTGTCTGCCGGGGTGACGATTGACGGCGCCCCACGCACCGGAAGGATCAGCGTGCTCAGGGCCGTCCACACCTCGTCACCGCCGGAGAGGGCCTGCTTGCCGGCGTAGGCCACGGTCCCGGTCACGGCGGTGTTGGTCCGACCCAGCTGGCCGGTGTTGTCGACGTAGGCACCCAGCGGCGAACTGCATCCGGTGGTCTTCCACGAGCCGGCCTTTTGGGACCGGACGTCGAAGAAATTGGCGTTGATGGCGATGGTCGGCTGGCCGAGGACCTGCCAGGCCTGCAGTGGGGTGTAGGTCTCCGATGCCTGCGCCAACCCCTCGCCGGTCCGTGCCCCCGGGGTCATCTCACAGCGGGCCTGATAACCCCGATGGGTGTCGACCAGCAGCCGGGGCGCAAGGCGCTGGGAGGCGGCCTTGGCGATCATCAGATGGCCGCCGTTGTTCAGCTCGTACCAGCTGCCCGCGGCGTTCAGCATCGGGGCGGGGAAGCCGTCGCCGAAGTTGTAGACCAGATAGCTGCCCCGGGTGGTGGCGATCGCCTGGGCGAGCCTGTCGCGGCCGTCGGCGGCGAGGGCCGGCGGGCTGGTGGTCATGCCGAGCACCAGACAGGTCGTCGCGGCCAGCAGTCGGCCGGCGCGACGAACGGCGGCGGCTGGGCTCGGCACGGGTCGCCTTTCGTCCGGACAACAAGGGCGGGCACAAATAACGATAGCCACATGAGCCCCACTGTCAACATCGGTAACGGCCTGGTATACGCTGCAGCACGGCCGTATCACGAACTGCCGCAACCCAATTGACACCACGCCCGGACAGTGGTTCCGGTTCGGCCGAGTCGGCGAACGGTTGGAGATCGTGGGGCGCGAATCCACCCCCGAGTGCGGTCGCTACCCTCGCCCTATGGTCACAACCTGCACGGAGCGGACGTTCGAGGGTATGGGCGGGGTTCCGATCGTCTACGACGTGTGGACGCCGGACACCGGGGTGCGCGGGGTGGTCGCCCTCGCCCACGGCTACGGGGAGCATGCCCGCCGTTACGACCATGTGGCGCAACGGTTCGGCGAGGCGGGTCTGGCCACGTACGCGCTCGATCACCGGGGACACGGCCGGGCCGGGGGCAAGCGGGTGCGGGTCCGCGATATGAAGGAGTACGTCTCGGACTACCGCACCCTGGTCTCCATCGCGACCGCGGAGAACCCGGGAGCCACCAGGATCGTGCTGGGGCACAGCATGGGCGGCGGGATCGCCTTCGCCTACGGGGTGCAGTATCCGGGCGAATACGACCTGATGGTGCTGTCCGGGCCCGCAATTGCCGCCCACACCGGCGTCTCGAAAGCCAAGGCGTTGATCGGCAAGGCGGTCGGTTCGATCCTGCCGGATCTGCCGATCGAGTCGATCGACGCCGATTTGGTGTCCCGCGACCCGGCGGTGGTGGCCGACTACAAAGCCGACCCGCTGGTCTACCGGGGCAAGATTCCGGCCGGTATCGGCAAGGCGCTGCTGCTGGTGGGCGAGACCATGCCGGAGCGCGCTCCCGGTATCACCGCCCCCCTGCTGGTCGTGCATGGTGAGGACGATCAGTTGGTTTCCGCCGAGGGCAGCCGGCGTCTGGTCGAGTGTGTGGGTTCGACCGACTGCGAACTCAAGGTGTACCCGGAGCTCTACCACGAGGTCTTCAACGAGCCCGAACGCGACCGTGTTCTCGATGACGTCGTCAGCTGGATCCAGGCCAGGTTGTGATCCGGCGGCTGTCTGCCGGGGCGGTGGTCTGGGTACTGGCTGCGGCGCTGCTGTCCGGTTGCGCGAGCCCCGGCGTCGGCGAACGGGTCTGGGTCGATGACGAGGTGAGCTTCCTCGCCGACGGGTTGACCGTGCGCGGCACCTATCGGCATCGCGCCGGGGACGGGCCCGGTCCCGCCGCGCTGCTGATCTCCGAGAGCGGTGCCACCGATCGCAACGGTGACAATAACGTCGCCGGCCCCATCGGCAATATGCGTCAGCTCGCCGAGTTCCTGTCCGACCAGGGGGTGGCAACCCTGCGCTACGACAAAGTCGGAACCGGAGCCACCGGCCTCGGCCCGTACGACGGCCGGCCGGCCGATATCGGCAGCGCCGTCTATACCAACGGGGCCCAGGCGGCCGCCCGATTCCTGGCCGAACAGCCCGGAACCGACGCCGGCCGGTTGTCCGTGTACGCATTGGGCGAGGGCACCGTGCACGCCATGGCACTGGCCGATGACACCGCACCCGGCGCGCCGCGGATCCACTCCCTCGGCCTGCTGCAGCCGTTGTCCGCGCGCTATCTCGACCTGATCAGCAACCGGGTCAGCGGAGAGATGACGGCGGCGGTGCGCAACGGCAGCAAGACCCCGCAGCAGGCCGATCAGGTGCTCGCCGCGTGGCAGGATGCCGTTGCTCGGGTCCGCAGCACCGGGTCGGCCCCGGCGGCCCTGCCCGACGGCCTTGGCGCGATCCTCAACCCGGGTAACGTCAAAGCGGTCGCCGAGGCCGACGCCATCGACCCATTGGAGTTGGCCGCGCGCGTCCCGTCCGGCACCCCGGTGTTGCTCACCTGCTCGGACGCCGACGGCCAGGCCCCGTGCACCGGTATGACGGCGTTGACCCGGGCGCTGGAGCACACCGCGCTCGACGTTGTCGAACTCACGGGTGTCAACCACGTGCTGCGCGATGACCCGACCGACAACGTGGCCAACTACGCCAAGCCGGGTCCGCTGTCCGCTCAACTCACCGATGCGCTGAGCCGGTTCGCCACCGAATAGCGCATTAGGGTTGGGCTCGTGTTGTGGACCGCCGCCCTGTGTACGGATAGCCCGGTGGGGATAGCTCCCCGGTCGGCACGCCCGCCTGGGTGGCGGCGTCGGCCCCGTCGCCTAGCGTGACGCCCATGAGCCAAGACGACAAGATGCTGGCCCGGATCGCCGCGCTGTTGCGCCAGGCCGAAGGCACCGATAACGCCCACGAGGCGGAGGCCTTCATGGCGGCAGCCCAGCGGTTGGCCACGGCGACCTCCATCGACCTCGCGGTGGCCCGGTCGCACTCATCCACCCGCACCGCGGCCCAGGAGCCCACCCAGCGGACCATCACCATCGGCGAGCCGGGATCGCGCGGCCTGCGGACGTATGTCCAACTGTTCGCGGTAATCGCCGCGGCTAACGACGTCCGATGCGATGTGGCATCGAACTCGACATTCGTCTACGCCTATGGGTTCGCCGAGGACATCGACGCCAGCCATGCGCTGTACGCCAGTCTGGTCGTGCAGATGGTGCGGTCCTGCGACGCGTATCTGGCCACCGGGGCGCACCGCCCCACCCCGACCATCACCGCCCGGCTGAACTTCCAACTCGCGTTCGGCACCCGGGTGGGCCAACGGCTCTCCGAGGCCCGCGACGAGGCTCGGCGCGAGGCGACCCAGTCCAGCGCCGCGGCGCCAGGAACCGCACTTGCGTTGCGCAACAAAGACGTTGAACTACGCGACCACTACCGGACGGCCTCCAGGGCGCGCGGCACCTGGCGTGCCAGCAGCGCATCGGCCGGCTACTCATCGGCGGCCCGGCGGGCGGGGGACCGGGCGGGCCGACAGGCCCGGCTGGGCGCCAACCCGGAGCTACCGGGAACGCGGGCCCGGCTGTCGAGGTGACCGCGCGAGACAGCCAGCGATCCCGGGTCTACGCGGCGGAGGAGTTCGTTCGCACCCTGTTCGACCGCGCTGCACAACACAATTCACGCGCCGTCGACTTCTTCGGCGAGTCGATCACCTTCCCCCCCGAGGCGCGATTCGGATCGGTCGCATCGGTCCAGCGCTATGTCGACGAGGTGTTGGCGCTTCCCGCAGTGGCCGGGCTCCGGCCGGGGGCCGGCCGTATCACGGTCCGGTCCCGGCGCTCGGCGACAGCCGCGCACTATGAGGGTGCCGCGGGTGAAGGGGTGATCGCGGTGGCGGACCGCCTCAGCGCGGACTGGGCGCTGCGTGAGTTGGTGATCCTGCACGAGGTGGCCCACCACCTGTGCGCCTCAGAGGCTCCCGCGCACGGACCCCGCTTCACCGCGACGTTCTGCGAGCTGGCCGCCGCCGTGATGGGTCCGGAGGCCGGCCATGTCTTACGGGTCGTCTACGCCAAACAGGGCGTGCGATAGCCGCACCGGGCGGCACTACTGTGGGGCGCGTGGACACGATCGGCCCGGATGACTGGCTTGCCACCGATGCTCTTCTCGACCGGTTGCTGCTGGGCGAGGACTCTGCTTTGAGCGACGCGCTGGCCGACTCCGAGGCGGCCGGCCTGCCGCCGATCGAGGTCTCGGCGCAGAGCGCCCGGCTGCTGTACCTGCTGACCAAGATCAGCGGCGCGCGCCGGGTTCTGGAGATCGGCACACTCGGTGGCTACAGCACCGGTCCGGCTACCGGGGGGATCCTGGCTCATCGCGAGGGTGCTGCCTTGTCTGGTCGGCGATGGGCGGCGCGTTGGGTGGCCGCCCTGGCCAGAAGTGCGGCCACCACTGCCCCGGTACCGGCGACCAGGATCGTGATCGACCACCACGTGAGCGCATCGGTGCCGGCCAGCACATAGTGGGCGGTCGCCAACGGCCATGCCGCATAAGCGCAGACGTGCGCGTGCGGAAACCAGCGGTGAGGGTACCGACCGCGCAGCCGGCCCAGCAGCCACACCGCCATGATCAACCACAAGGCGACGATGCCCAGCGCCACCGGCAGTGGGCGCCACGACGCGGTGAACGGCACCAGGACCTGCACAACCGTGAAGGGTTCGTAGGTATCGACCAGTAGCAGTGCCGCGTGTACCGCCAGCAGACTCAGTGCAAGCGAGACGAGGCGGCGGTGCAGCAGGACTGCTCGCGGCGACGCAACGCCGCCGGTCCGACGAATGGTGGCCAGCAGTCCGACGATCAGCACTGCGGTCAGAGCGCACCACGCCGTGATCCCGGTTGCCCGGATCAGCACCCACGTCCAGGGAATGGCTGCCAGTGCCTCACGCACCGCCGTCCTCCGGGCCGAGTAGATGCGGTGTGCAGCCATGCCCGACGAGCCACTCGGCGCATGACGTGCCGCGCAGCACTGCCACGGTCGCGGCCGCCTCCGCGCGCCACCCGCAGTCGGCCAGCACGGTCGCCTGCACCACATCCGAGCCGCTCGGACGACCCGTGCGCGGGTGCACGATGTGGTGGGCGCCGGGCCAGCGCCGCCGCAGGGTCGACGAGGTCGCCACCGCCCGGTTGCGGGCATCGAGGCGCAGTGCCCGGATCTCGACCCGGTCGCGCCGGTCGTCGCGCATCGAGACCAGCCATGAGTCGCTATCGGGCGGCACTCCCCGGGTAACCACGTCCCCACCGATGCCGACAAGCACGGCGTGCGCCCCGGCCGCGAGGATGTCCTCGGTCACCATATCGCCGGCCAGGCCCTTGCCCACTGCGCCGGGATCGAGGCCCAGCCCCGAAGGCAGCGCCACCCAGGACTCGCCGACACGCACCTGCGCCATCCCGGGCGCCGGTACCGGCGGCATCGGGAAAGTCATTGCCGTGCTGCCGAAGTCATGTCGATAACCGAGGGCCAACATCGAGGGGAGGACGCTTGCGTCGAGATCGCCCTCGCTCCATGCGTGGGCCGCGACGCAGGTAGTCACCAGCCGGTGCAGATCGTCGCTCACCGCGATCTCCCCGGCCCCGGCGCGGGCGTTGAGCCGGTTGAGTTCGCTGTTCGGACGGAACCTCGACCAGCACGCCTCAAGCAGTTGCACCCGCAGCACGGCCAGGTCGGCAAGGCGGTCGGCCGCGGCACCGGGCGCCCAGACGATGACGTGCAGATCGCTGCCCATTGCCTGTGTCCGCCGCTGCGCCCGCCGCATCGTCAGCTGCTGTAGGTCGAGGTGTCGCGCTCGAGGCGAGTCGGGGTACCGGTCGAGCCCGGCGGGCGGGTCTCCTCGGCGATGCGCCGCACCACCTCGAGGTCGGCGTCGGGGCCCCGGGCCAACTCGGCGGCGACCCGGCGCAGTTCGCGGCGGTAGGCCTGAAGTCGGGCCGCCTCGGCGGTGAGCTGTTCGGCGTAGGAATCCAGTTCGGTCCGCTGGTTCCCGTCCTGGCCGGACCGGGGGTTCTCCGCGGAGCGCACCGCGATCAGGCCGGTCAGACCGGCGCAGGCTCCCAGCGCCAGGGCGGCTGCGATCCAGCCGTCAGCGCGCCGGCGCGCTCGAGGCATCGAGATCTCCTTTCCTGGCAGCCATATCCCATCGTCCGTGTGGTCGGCAGCGAGGGCAAGGTGACGCCGATAATGGACCGATGAGGACAGCACGGGGACTCATCGCGGCCGGTTGCGTGGTGGTTCTGTTGGCGTCCGGGGGCTGCGCGAACCGGACCGGGGCCGGGCAGGACGCCGGGACTCCGTCCGTCCCGGCCGGTGCCGCCCCGCCGTGGAGCCACGACAGCGTGCGGTTCATGGGCCCCGCCGACGAACTGGGCGATGCCGAGCTGCTCGACGCGATGAGCCGGCGCGGGTCGGTGCGGGATCTGTCCGCGGAGCCGATCAGCGACCGTGAACTCGCCGCCCTGCTGTGGGCGGCCCAGGGGGTGTCAACCCCGTCGGGTGCGCGCACCGTGCCCTCGGCCGGCGCGCTGTACCCGCTGGAGACCTATGTGGTCACTCCCGCCGAGGTGCTGCGGTACCGTCCGGCCACCGCCTCGGTGGAGGTGCGCGAGGATCCGCGGGCCAATGAAGTCATCACCACGGCGATCGCCGGGGCGACTGTGTCGAAGGCATACGCCATCGTGGTGATTACCGGGGTGCCTGGCCGAATCACCGGCAAATACGCCGACCGCGGGATCCGCTATATGTGGATGGAGGCTGGGCACGCCGCGCAGAACCTGCTGTTGGCCGCGGCAGCGATGGGCCTTGGAGCGGTGCCGATCGGGGCCTTTGACGACGCCGGGGTAAGCCAGGCTTTGACGCTGTCGGACAACGAGATTCCGCTCTACCTCATCCCGGTCGGGAGCATTGCGGGATGACGGCTTTCCACGCGGATGCGGTGTGTCCTGATGTCGGGGGTGCGCGGATCGCTCATGACCTCCCGCCAACGAGCGAGCACAGCGGCTCACACCACCGAAAGGATCTGAGTCCGCGAGCGTTTGGACAGGAGCCGAGGGGGTGTCACACCGCCGGTGCGACCTGAACCGGAATCCCGTTGAGCACCGAGGTACCCGACAGCGGGTCCAGAAGCGAACTGTCCAGCAGGCTGTTGACGTTGACCCCGGGGTTCGCCGCGGCGACCGACATCCGGGTCCCCGGCGCATCGTGGCCCCAGCCGTGCGGCAGTGACACCACGCCCGGGCGAATCGCATCGGTGATCTCCACCGGCACTTGGATTTTGCCGGCCCGGCCGGTCACGATCGCGGCGTCCGTCACACCCAGGCGGGCCGCATCCTCAGGGTGGATCTGCAGCGTGCATCGGTTGCTGCCGCCGTTCAGCGTCGGCAGGTTGTGCATCCAGCTGTTGTTGGACCGCAGGTGCCGACGGCCGATCAGCAGGAACCCGCCGTCGTCGGAACCCAATGAGTCGTGCAGCCGGGAGAGGTCGGCCAGGATCGGCTCGGGCGCCAATTCAATTGTGCCCGATGGGGTTCGGAGGACTCCGGGAATCCTCGGGGTGAGCGGTCCGAGGTCGATCCCGTGCGGATTGTCCTTGAGACGCTGCAGCGTCAGGCCGTCGGGGGTGGCGCCGAAGGCGTCCCCGAACGGACCCAATCGCAGCATCATGTCCAGCCGGCGCTCATATCCGGGTCCCTCCGGAAGCATCGCGGTGAGCTCCTCGACCGCACGCCCGGCCACCGGCGAGTGTGGGTCGGCCACCTCCTTGCCGAGCGTTGTGGCGATGACCTGATCGTCGACGAGTCCGGGGTCCGCATCGGCGCCCAGGCCCATCAGTCGCAGGGCGAGCCGGCACATGATCTCCACCTCGCCGGGCCGGCCGGCCGGGAGGTCGAACACCGGCGGCGAATAACGGGCGGTCGTGCGCACCGCCACTCCCGACAGCGCGATGTCGAAGTGCGGCGCGTACGACGCCGGCGGCGGCGGGAGGATGACATCGGCGTGCCGGGTGGTCTCGTTGAGATAGGGATCGACCGAGACCATGAACTCGAGCTGATCCATCGCCCGGGACAATCGCCCACCGTCGGGTGCCGAGAGCACCGGGTTGCCGGCGATCGTCACCAGCGCCCGGACCTGCCCCGGTCCCGGGGTCTCGATCTCCTCAGGTAGTAGGGCGGTGGGCAATTCGGAGGCGATCTCCGGGTGCCCGGAGACCCGGCTGTGCCAGCGACCGACCGAGAAGCCGCGGCCCGGTTTGGCCGGCCGGGGTGCCGAACCGATCGGGGAGGAGGCGAACATCGCGCCGCCGGGGCGGTCCAGGTTCCCGGTCACCGTGTTGATGACATCGACCAGCCAGCTGGTGACGGTGCCGAAGGCGGTCGTGGAGGTTCCGATCCGGCCGTAGACGGCCGCGCTCGGCGCGGCGGCGATATCGCGCGCCAGCCGCCGGATGTCCCCGGGTACCAGGCCGCAGTGCCCGGCGACTGCCTCCGGTGGGAAGTCCGCCGCGGCGGCGCGGACCCGGTCCAGTCCAGTGATGTGCCCGGCGAGGTCGCCGAGATCGACGAGGTCCTCGTCGAAGAGCACGTTGACCACCGCGAACAGCAAGGCGGCATCAGTGCCGGGCCGAGGTGCAAGGTGGTGGTCGGCGAGTGCCGCGGTCCGGGTGCGGTTGGGGTCGATGACGGTCAGGGTGCCGCCGCGGCGTTTGAGCGCCTTGAGTTTGCCGCCGAAGTCCGCCGCGGTGGCCAGGCTGCCGTTGGACACCAGCGGGTTGGCGCCGATGATCACCAGATGGTGGGTGCGGTCCAGGTCAGGCACGGTGAACGCGAACGGGTTGCCGAACAGGTACCCGCAGGCGACCTGTTTGGGCATCTGGTCCAGGGTGCTGGCGGTGTAGACGTTGCGGGTCCCCAGAGCCCGGATGACCGCCGGTGCGTACAAGCCGCCGGCGACGGTATGGGCATTCGGGTTGCCGAGATAGACCGCGACCGAGGGACCGCCGGTCTCGGCGATGACCCGGCCCAGACCCTCGGCGGCCGCATCGAACGCCTCCGCCCAACTCGTTTCGACCAACGTGCCGTCCCGGCGCACCAGTGGCGCGTGCAACCGGTCGGGGTCGTTGTCGAGTTCGGCGAAGCTGGCCCCCTTCGGGCAGACGAAGCCGTGGCTGAACACATCGTCGCGGTCACCGCGGGCGGCGGTCACCCGGCCGCCGTCGAGGGTGAGGACCAACCCGCAGGTGGCCTCGCAGAGCGGACAGATGCGCAAAGCGGTCGTGGTCTGGGTAGCGTCACGACAGTCACTGTGCGCCGGTACGTGCTCTGTGGCAACTGCCGCCCTCGAATCCGGGCCCGGGGCGCCGCGGCCTAAAACCGGATGGTGCTACAGCGTGGTTGCTATGTTTGCTGAGATTCCGCTGAAGAGATTGACGAGGGAGGGCTCGGAACATGGCTGCCACAAACGTTGCCCGCAAGCGTCGCCGCGGAGGTAAGTCCGCCACCGGACTTGCGGTGATCGGTGCCGCCGCAGCGACCGGGGCCGCCGCAGTGCTGGGTGCGGCGCCGACGGCTGTCGCGGCCCTCAACGTCACCCAGGAGGTCTACACCGCCGGTCCTCTGCTGGGACTGCTGCCCACGCTGGGCATCGACACCATCACCATCCCGCTGGGTACCCTCCCCGTCGTCGGCGACACCAACCTGACATTGGATTTCAACCCCATCTCGGGGGCGACGATCGACATGTACAACACCATCAACGCGCTCACCTTTGCCAAGCGCGCTTTCAGTGCCACCACCTATGACCGGGTGCTCGGCCCGCCCGCCGATCCCACCAACCAGTTCCCGGCGACGTTCGGGTCGGGTATTGCCGCCCGCAACCTCGTCGACGCCTATCGCGCGCAGATCTCCAGCGTCAACGGAACCACTGCGCCGGGCTACACGCCGTTTCAACCAGGCGCCGGTTCGATCGTCAACACCACCAACCAGCTATTGGCCTTCCTGCGGAACCCGTTGCGGCCCAACGGCGGGCTGGACGCCCGGTTCGCCCCGATCCTGAACCTGTTCGGGGTCGACACCACGGTTCCGGCCGCCGGGGTCAACAGTTCCACCGGTATCAAGCTCAACACCGCCACCCTCGACGTCACCTGGGCCTACGATCTGCTGTCCGACTTTCCGGTCACGCTCAACCCGTTCTCGCTGACCAACAGCCTGTTCGCCGCACTGCCGACCAATCTGCTGGGTGGGGTGTCGCTGGAGGGGATCGAGGACACTACGGCGCTGGGACTCAATGTCGCGAGCGTGCTCGGCATCGTCAACAGGATCTCGGCTGGACTGGTCGGTGTGGACGACGGCAAAGCCTGGTACGGCACCCTGCTGCCCAACGACCTGCCGATCCTGGAGCTGCTGCGGCTGCCGTCGCGACTTATCAACGCGGTCTTCGGGCTCGATCTGGGAACTCCGATCGCCGATGCGCTGCAGCCTGCCCTGACCATTCTGGTGAACACCGGCTACTCGGATGTGGTGACACCGGCCGATATTGCGGCCGACCCCGCGCTTGCCCAGAACTACCAGCCCTATGACCGGACCTTCCTGACCTCGGGCACCCCCGAGGCGTTCCTCTCGGTCGCTCCGCTGACCCCGGGCGAATGGCTGCAGGTGCCCGGTGACGTGATCGAGGCACTGATCACCGGTTTCCGGGACGTGTTCTTCCCGCCGGCGCCGCAGACCCCGCCGGCTTCGGTGGTCAGCCCGGCAGCGGCGACCGTCCTCAGCGTCACCCAGGCCCCGGCGGTCCTCGCAGCGCCGGTCGCTGAGGTCGCCGACGAGCCGGCCGCCGAGGTGGCGGTGGCGATGCAGGCCGACGCCACACCGGAATCCGCGCCGGGATCTGACGTCGCGATTGCCGTCGACCCCGTGGAGGTCGAATCCCCTGAGCCGGCGGCGTCGCCACGTAGGGCTCGCGGTTCATCGGCGCTCAGCGCCCCGGCTGCGGAGAGCAGCGAGGCGGCGGTGCCGCGGGCCGGGTCGGTGCACCGGTCGGCCCGTCAGGACGCCGGCTCGTCGGCCCCCGGACGGTCAGCCGTGCGCTCGGCCGCGAACTAGTTATTCGTCGGCGGCGGTTGAGGTTGGAAGGGTTGGTACCACCACCAGTCGGCGCGTTCGCCGGTGGGTCCGGGGCATGGTTCCACCGCGGGTGGTGGTGTGGCCGGTGGATGGGCCAGCGTTGCGTTGGTCAGCGCTCGCCCGTCGCTGTCGGTGATGGTCAGGTCGGAGGGGGTGCCGGCGACGGTGATGCCGCCGCGATGGTGAAGCCGGTGGTGGTAGGGACACAACAAGACGAGGTTGGCCAGGTCGGTGGGGCCGCCGTCTTCCCAGTGCCTGATGTGGTGGGCGTGCAGACCTCGGGTGGCCCCACAACCCGGAACGACGCACGCGCGGTCGCGGTGCTCCAGGGCGCGGCGAAGGCGACGACTGATCACCCGGGTCGCCCGCCCCGCGCCGATGACCTCGCCGTCACGTTCAAACCACACTTCGCAGGTGGCATCGCAGGTCAGGTAACCGCGGTCGCCGTCGCCCAGTAGCGGGCCGAGATGGTAGGCAGCAGCGCGCGTGTCGACGTCGACATGCACCACCACGGTGGTGTGATGCCCGTGCGGCCGCCGGGTCGCGTCAGCGTCCCAACCCGACTCGACCAAACGCATGAACGCATCGACGGTGTCCGGAATTGGCGGAACTGGTTCGGATGTGTTGTCGCGATTTCCGTGATCGTGTTTCCACTGCGCGATCAGCGCATCCCGGTGTGACGCCAGGGCCGCGTCGAACGTCGCCGCCTCAAGGTGCGGGAGCTTGATCCGCCAGTAGCTGAACCGCTCATCGCTGTGTGTGGAGATCGAGCGCTCAGGTTCGGGCCGGGGGTCAGGATCGGGTCGCGGTTCGAGCTTGACGGCGGTGCGCAGTTGACTGACCGTGGCCACCGATGCCAGTGCCGCGTAGTGCTCATCGGATCCGTCACCGGCGCTCTGTGCGATGACTCCGACCTGATCCAACGACAATCGGCCCTCCCGCATCCCTCGCGCGCAGCGTGGAAACTCCTCCAGGCGGTGCGCCACGGTGGCGATCGACCTCGCATTCGCCGATGAACACCCGGTCTTCCAGGCCACCAGTGCTGCCACCGACCGGGCCCCGGTGTTTCCCCACAAGCTCGTCGCGATCCACCTCGGCAACGATCTCCACGATCCGTCCATCAATGGCATTGCGCTGACCGGTCAGCTCGGCCAACTCGGCGAAGAGCACCTCAAGCCGTTCGCCGGGAAGGAGTTCCGCGACTTCGGGCGATGCGGCCGATGACATGACCCCATCATCACAGCGGGGTCCGACACAATTTACGATCCGGCGCGCGCGGCTACGCTCCTGCAGCGACACCGTCGAGGAATTGCTCCACCCGCGGCGAATCCGCGCCGGAGTGAATCTTCCGAGGCCTCAGGTCGGCGTCGGGCAGCAATGGCTCCGGGAACTAGTCGCAGACCGCGCCGCGGGCGGCTGATCCGACCAGTTTGCGGTACTTGGCCAGCACGCCGGCGGTGTAGCGCGGCGGTGGCGGCTCGAATCCGACTCGGCGCAGGTCGATGTCGGACGGATCGACCAGGATGTCCAACGTCCCGTTGGCCACATCGAGTCTGATGCGGTCACCGTCGGCGACGAACGCGATCGGTCCGCCGTCGACCGCCTCCGGCGCGACGTGGCCGACGCACAACCCGGTGGTGCCGCCGGAGAACCGGCCATCGGTCAGGAGCAGAACGTCCTTGCCCAGTCCGGCGCCCTTGATGGCACCGGTGATGGCGAGCATCTCGCGCATACCGGGGCCACCCTTGGGGCCCTCGTAGCGGATCACCACAACGTCGCCGGCGGTGATGGTGCCGTCCTCCAGGGCGTCCATGGCCGCCCGTTCACCGTCGAAAACCCTTGCGGTGCCTTCGAACACGGTCGCATCGAAGCCAGCCGATTTGACCACCGCACCCTCCGGGGCCAGTGAGCCGTGCAGGATCGTGATACCGCCGGTGGGATGAATCGGGTTGTTCATCGCGCGCAGCACCTTGCCGTCGAGATCCGGCGGATTGATACCGGCGAGGTTCTCGGCCATGGTTTTACCGGTGACCGTCAGCGCGTCGCCGTGCAGCAGTCCGGCGTCCAGCAGTGCCTTCATGATCACCGGTACGCCGCCGATTCGGTCGACATCGGTCATCACGTTCTTGCCGAACGGTTTGACGTCGGCGAGGTGCGGGACCCTGGCGCCGACGCGGGTGAAGTCAGCCAGCGACAACTCCACCCGGGCCTCGTGCGCGATGGCCAGCAGATGCAGGACGGCGTTGGTCGACCCGCCGAACGCCATGACCACCGCGATGGCATTCTCGAACGCCTCCTTGGTGAGGATGTCGCGGGCGGTGATACCGCGGCGCAGCAGTTCCACCACGGCCATGCCACTGCGCCGCGCGTACCCGTCGCGGCGCCGGTCGGTGGCCGGTGGGGCGGCACTGCCAGGCAGTGACATGCCCAGGGCCTCGGCCGCACTGGCCATGGTGTTGGCGGTGTACATGCCTCCGCAGGCACCCTCACCCGGGCAGATTGCGCGTTCGATCGCGTCAACGTCGGCCCGAGACATCAGGCCGCGGGCACAGGCGCCGACCGCCTCGAAGGCATCGATAATCGTGACGTCCATCTCGGTGCCGTCGGACAGTTTGGCCCGGCCCGGCAAAATCGACCCGGCGTAGAGGAACACCGCGGCCAGGTCCAGTCGTGCCGCGGCCATCAGCATCCCGGGCAGCGACTTGTCGCACCCGGCCAGCAGCACCGAACCGTCGAGGCGCTCAGCCTGAATCACGGTCTCCACGCTGTCGGCGATGATCTCGCGCGACACCAGCGAGAAGTGCATGCCCTCGTGGCCCATCGAGATGCCGTCGGACACCGAGATGGTGCCGAACTCCATGGGGAAGCCGCCGGCCTCGAAGACCCCCTCTTTGACGGCGCGGGCCAATCGCTGCAGCGACAGGTTGCACGGGGTGATCTCGTTCCATGACGACGCCACCCCGATCTGCGGCTTGGCGAAATCGTCGTCGCCCATGCCGACCGCGCGGAGCATGCCGCGGGCGGCGGCCCGCTCCAGGCCGTCGGTGACGTCTCGGCTGCGGGGCTTGATGTCGGGGGTGTCGCTCACGTCCTCAAGTATGACCTGCTCACAAGTGCCGCCCAAATCGCGCCAGATACCCCCTGAGGGTATGAGGTACAGTGCGGTCATGAGATCGCCCATCACCCGCACGACGGCCGGATTGGTCGCGGCCGCCACCGCCATCGCCCTGTCCGCCTGCAGCGCAGGCACCCGGGAGGACCGCGGTGCGGCCGACGCTCCGGCGACCTCCGCCGGAGCCGCAACCGGCCACAACACTGACGACGTGATGTTTGCCCAGCTGATGATTCCGCATCATCAGCAGGCCGTTGAACTGGCCGCAATGGTGCCCGACCGGTCGACGGATCCGGAACTGATCCGCTTGGCCGCGGCGATCGCCAGCCAGCAGCAGCCCGAGATCACCGCCATCAAAGCGATGCTGGCCCAGTGGGAGGTCGAGTCGTCCGAGACGCCACACCAGGGCGCTCACGGGATGACCATGGCCGGGATGGTGGATGAGGCCACCATGGTCAGGCTGGAAGCGCTCAAGGGTCCGGAGTTCGACACACTGTGGTTGCGGTCGATGATCGCCCATCATCAGGGCGCCATCGAGATGGCCAATGCGGAGATCGCCGACGGAAGCAACGTCGACATGGTCGGCCTGGCCCGGGCCGTCGTCGCCGCCCAGCAGCGCGAGATCGATCAGATGACGCAGATGCTGACAGGTATGGAGGGTTGATGTGACCGGCGCCCAAGGCTATTCGGCCAGCAAGGACGACTACGCCAAGCGACTTCGGCGTATCGAGGGGCAGGTCCGTGGCATCGCCCGGATGATCGACGAGGAGAAATACTGCATCGACATCCTCACGCAGATCAGCGCCGTCAACAGCGCGCTGCAGTCGGTGGCGCTCGGCCTGTTGGATGAACATCTCAACCACTGCGTGAGTCAGGCCGTCGCCGAGGGTGGGGAGGAGGCCGAGCGGAAATTGGCGGAGGCCTCGGCCGCCATCGCTCGGCTGGTGCGCTCCTGAACTGACCGGCGTCCCGGTCTCCTCGACCGGACTCCGGGCGTGCCGAGCGGTTCAGGACGGCGCGACAAGCCCATACTCGGGGTGTGCCGACCGGGCCCTGCCAATGACAATCGACTGCCAATGACAATCGACGCCGAGCCGCGGTCCGGGCCATGGACGCCGCGGGTAACGCTCTCGCTGGCGGTGCTCGCCGCGGCCGCCTTCGTGTATGTCACCGCAGAGATCATGCCGGTCGGGGCGCTGCCGGCGATCGCCGCCGACCTGGGTGTCAGCGAGGCCATGGTGGGCACGTTGCTGGCCAGCTACGCGCTGGTCGCGGCGGTGGCCACGGTGCCGTTGGTGCGGCTCACCGCAGCCTGGCCGCGACGGCGGACGTTGATCTTCACCCTGATCTGGCTGACCGTCTCGCAGCTCATCTCCGCGCTGGCGCCTTCGTTCGCGGTGCTGGCCCTCGGACGGGTGTTGTGTGCGCTTACCCACGGACTGATGTGGTCGGTCATCGCCCCCATCGGCATCCGGCTGGTCCCGTCGTCGCACGCCGCGCGCGCCACGATGGCCGTCTACGTGGGTACCGGACTGGCGCTGGTCGTCGGCAGCCCGCTGACGGCGGCGCTGAGCGAGTTATGGGGCTGGCGGCTGGCCGTCGTCGCAATCACCGTGGCCGCCGCAGTGGTGCTGGTCGCCGCCCGGGTCACCCTGCCGTTGATGGCGGTGCCGGCCGCCGGTGCGGCCGCCGGTGCGCGCCGGACCCCGCACCACCGGAACCGTCCGCTGGTCACGATGAGTGTGCTGACGCTGGTCGGCGTCACCGGGCATTTCATCTCCTACACCTTCATCGTGGTGATCATCCGGGACATCGTCGGTGTCGGCGGAACGAACCTGGCCTGGCTGCTCGCGGCCTACGGCATCGCCGGCCTGGCCGCGATGGGTGTTCTCGCACGCCCCGGCGACCGCCGTCCGAAGGCCGCCGTCGTCGGTTGCATGGCCGGGCTGACACTGGCATTCGCTGTGCTGGCGGCACTGGGCTTCGCCGACCGCGACAGCTACCCAACCCTGCTCACCGGGATCGTCGCCGTCCTGGTCTGGGGGGCGACGGCCACCGCCATCCCGCCGATGCTGCAGTCCGCCGCCATGCGGCACTGCCCCGAGGACCCGGATGGCGCATCGGGTCTGTACGTGGCCGCCTTCCAGATCGGCATCATGGCCGGCTCGCTGATCGGCGGCCTGCTGTTCGAGCACGGCGGCGAACCGGTCATGCTGACCGCCTCGGCACTGTTGATCGCCGCGGCACTGGTCAGCGTCCTGCTCCGCCGTGACTTGTTCGCGGCGACCGGCGGCAGCGCCGTCCCGGCCGGCAGAAAGTAACGCTCGTCACCCTGATCCCGATCATTATCACAGTTCAGCGAGCTGGGAGGCGTTCGTGTGCAGGGGCCATCGTTGGCACTGTGTAACACTGGGACGACATCGAACACCGGAATAACTCCGGTGGAATTGGAGGATTGATGTGATGCGGGTGAGAGGCGCTCTGGGCGTCGCGCTGTGTGTCATCGGTTGCACTGCCGGACTCGGCAGTGGCTCGGCGCTGGCCGATCCGGAGCCCCCACCGCCGCCCGTCCTCGATGCGCCGGTGCCGGTCGAGGCGATGCCGGTCGAACTGCCCCCGCCGCCGCCCCCGATGCCGGGTGACCTGGCAGCCCCCGGCGAGGTGCCGCCGACCGCGGCCCCCACCAAGCCGCCGGCCCCGACCGTCAACCCTGCCGTCCCGCAGTCGAGCACCAACACCAGCACCGTCAAGGGCCAGAACAACTCTCCCTACGTCGGGGAACCGGTGTTCGCGCCACCGAGCTTCAACCCGGTCAACGGGGCCACGGTCGGTGTCGCCAAGCCGATCATCATCAACTTCCAGCGGCCGATCGCCAACCGGGCGCTGGCCGAGCAGGCGATCCACATCTCGTCGAATCCGCCGGTACCGGGTGCCTACTACTGGACTCTGGACACCCAGGTGCGTTGGCGGCCCTACGACTTCTGGCCGGCCGGCACCATCGTCAACATCGACGCCAGCGGCGCGAAGTCCAGCTTCACAGTCGGTGAATCGCTGATCGCCACCGTCAACGACGCGACCCACCAGATGACGGTCACCCGTAACGGCGAGGTCGAGAGGACCATGCCGGTGTCGATGGGCCTGGACGGCAAGTACGACACCAAGAACGGCACCTACTACGTGTTGGAGAAGTTCCCGGACCTCGTGATGGACTCCTCGACCTACGGCGTCCCGGTCAATTCGCCGGATGGATACAAGATCAAGGTCCAGTGGGCGGTTCGGATCGACAACAGCGGCGGATTCGTGCACAGCGCACCGTGGTCGGTGGCCGATCAGGGCAAGCGCAATGTCAGCCACGGCTGTATCAACCTCAGCCCGGCGAACGCCAAGTGGTTCTACGACAACTTCGGCAGCGGTGACCCGATCGTCGTGAAGAACTCGGTGGGCCTCTACACCAAGCCCGACGGCGCCGACGATTGGCAGTGGACGCTGTACTGATCTGCCGTTGGCGTAGGGCCGGGTCAGTTCCAGATCCGCACCCGCTGCTGTGGGTCGAGGTAGAGGGCGTCGTCTTTGTCGACGCCGAACGCCTCGTAGAAGGCGTCGATATTGCGCACCACCCCATTGCACCGGAACTCGGGCGGCGAATGCGGGTCGGTGGCAAGTCGGCGTAAGGCCTCGGCGGGCCGGGACTTGGTGCGCCACACCTGGGCCCAGCCGAACAGCACCCGCTGAACTCCGGTGAGGCCGTCGATCACTGGTGCCTCGGCGCCGCCCAGCGACAGCCGGTAGGCCAGCAGCGCGATCGACAGCCCGCCGAGGTCGCCGATATTCTCCCCGACGGTGAACGCGCCCTGCACATGCGGTTGCTCAGGCCGATCCTGCAGATCACGCGGGACGTAGGTGTCGTACTGCTCGATCAGCCGGGTGGTGCGGGCGGTGAATTCACGGCGGTCGGAAGCCGTCCACCAGTCGAGGAGGTGGCCGTCGCCGTCGTACTTCGACCCCTGATCGTCGAAACCATGGCCGATCTCATGGCCGATCACCGCCCCGATCCCCCCGTAGTTGGCTGCGTCATCGGCCTCGGCATCGAAGAACGGGGGCTGCAGAATCGCGGCCGGGAACACGATCTCGTTCATTCCCGGGTTGTAGTAGGCGTTAACCGTCTGCGGGGTCATGAACCATTCGTCGCGGTCCACGGGGGCGCCGAGTTTGGCGAACTCGCGGTCGGTCTCGACCTCGGCCCCGCGGATCACGTTGCCGTACAGGTCCTCCCGGTGAATCACCAGTGCCGAGTAGTCCCGCCAGGCGGCCGGATATCCGATCTTGGCGGTGAACGTGTCCAGCTTCGCCAGCGCCCGCTCGCGAGTGGCCGGGGTCATCCACTCGAGTTCGTTGATACTGACCCGGTAGGCCTCCCGCAGGTTGGCTACCAGAACGTCCATCCGCGCCTTGGCATCCGGCGGGAAGTGGAGTTCGGTGTAGAGTCGGCCCACCGCGTCGCCCAACAGGCTCTCCACCAGGGAGACACCCCGCTTCCAGCGCTCCCGGATCTGTTCGGTTCCAGAAAGGGTGCGGCCGTAGAAGGCGAAGTCGCCCTCGACCATAGCGGTGTTGAGGACCGCCGCCCTGGCGTGGATGAGCCGCCAACGGGTCCAGTCCTGCCAGTCGGCGAACTCCGCGGCCGACCACAGCCCGGCGAACGCCGTCAGGTAGTCCGGTTGGCGCACAACAACTTCGGCTGCTGCATCGGGAGAGGTGCCCAGCGCCGTAACCCAGCCTGACCAGTCGAATCCGGGTGCCCAGTCCGGCAGCTCGGCGAAGGTCCGGAGGTTGTAGCTCAGGTCGGCGTCGCGGCGGCGCACCACATCCCAGTGGGCGGCGGCGAGTTTGGTCTCCAGCGCCACGATCCGGCCCGCGCGCTCGGCGTGCTCGTCCGGTGTGCCGCCGTGGACGAGGGCGAACATCGACGCGATATGAGCCGGGTAGGCGCCCAGAATCGCGGCGTGCTGGTCGTCCCGATAGTAGGACTCGTCGGGCAGCCCGAGCCCGGACTGGGTGAGGTGCACCAGATAACGCGACGAGTCCTTGGAATCGGTGTCGACGTAGAGGCCGACGCCGCCGCCGACCCCGGTCCGCTGCAGCCGGCCGATCACCACGGACAGCGACCCCGGATCGGTGGCGCCGTCGACCAGGGACAACTCCTCCAGAAGCGGTGTCAGCCCGCGGCGCTCGACGGTCTCTTCGTCGAGGAAGCTGGCGTAGAGGTCGCCGATGCGCTGCCCGTCGCCATCCGCTGTCGCCGCCGCAGCGGCTCCGGCGTCCGCGGCGTCCGCCGCGGCCCGGGTGATGATCTCGCGAACCTGTTCCTCGGCGCGGTCATAGAGCTGGCGGAAGGCGCCGTCGGTGGCCCGGTCGGCGGGCATCTGGTAATCGGTCAGCCAGCGGCCGTTGACGTGGCCGAACAGATCGTCCTGCGGGCGGACCGAGGAATCGCAGTGCGTCAGGTCGATTCCGGAGCGTCGGGTATCTGGTGTCACGTCACCATCCTTACCACCCGCGCCGTGCCGACGGAGTAGCCCGGTAGCCTCGCCTGCATGTCAGAAGCTGACGAGGCGGCGGGTGCCGGCGAAGCGCGGGCCGGCGGGGGCGGGCAGCGCCCCGGAACGTTGTCCGGGTTCGGCGCCGCCTCGGCGGTCCTGGCTGTGTTGGCGGTGATCGCCGTCGTCGCGATCGCGGTGCTGTGGTCGGGCCACCGGGGCGCCGAGGACGAGCGCACCCATCAGGCCCGGGCGATGCAGGCGGCGGCCGACTGGACGGCCGTGCTGATCAACATCAACGCCGATAACGTCGAGGCGAGTATGGCGAGACTGCGCGACGGCACGGTCGGTGACCTCAATACCGGGTTCGAGGCCGCGATCGCGCCGTATCGCGACGTGGTCAGGACCCTGCGGTCCCGGACCTCCGGTCAGGTCGACTCGGTCTCGATCGAGGAGTTGCACAACAATCTCGACACCAAGCCCGGCGAGCGTCCGGCGCCGGCGGCACTGCCCCCCGATCTGGCCACAAGGACCGACACCGTCCTGGTCGTCGCGACATCGGTCAGCGAGAACGCCGACAACAAACCGACGACGGTCCGCTGGAATCTGCGGCTCGGCGTCTCCGAGGTCGAGGGCACCGCGATGATCTCCCGGCTCGAGTCCATGCGGTGAGGAACGGGTTCCGGGTGCTGGCCATCGACGTGGCCGCGCCACTGGCCGCGATCGCCGGCCTGGTGATGATCGGTGTGATGCTGGGCTGGCCATTGTGGTGGGTGTCGGCTTGTTCGGTGCTGTGCCTGCTCATCATCCAGGCCGTCATCGTCAATATCGTCGGCTACCGACGTGACTCGGTCACGGTCGGCACCGATGACGACGCTCCCGGCCTGCGACTGGCCGTGGTCGGTCTCACGACGGCGGTACTCGCCGCGGCGGTGGCCGTCGGGTATACCAACTGGACCGTGCCGGATCGGGCGTTCGCCCGCGATTCCGCCGAGGTGGTCCGGATCGCCTCCGAGGTCGCCGAAGCGACCGCGACGTTCAGCCCGAGCGACCCGTCGTCATCGATCGAGCGGGTCATGTCCATGATGGCCCCGGACAGTGCGGAGTCGTTCAAGGCTCAGTTCACACCCGCCACAATGGATCTGGCCAAACGTAAGGTGACCGCGGAGGCGCGGACCATCTCAGCGGGCCTGGAGGTGCTGAGTCGGTCGGCGGCCGCCGTCGCCGTGGTGATGCGCGGGACCCAGAGCACACCTGGGGAGCCGACGAGCAGTGCCGTGCTGGCACTGCGGGTGGCGCTGTCCAAGGTGGACGGCGGGTGGAAGGTGGTCGACGTCGCTCCGGTCAGTTCGCGGTGAGCCGGGCGTAGTCGACCTTCAGGCACCGATCCATCACAACGGTCAGGCCGGCGGCCCGGGCCCGTTCGGCGACTGGTTCATGGCGCAGTCCCTGCTGCAGCCACAGATATCTCGGGTGCGGGTCCAGGGCGAGGATCTCGTCGAGCACCGCGGGGAGGTCCTGGTAGCGGCGGAAGACGTCCACCATGTCCGGTGCCACCGGAAGATCCGCCAGCCGCGGGTAGGCCGCTATCCCGTCGACATCGGTGATGTTCGGGTTGACCGGATAGAGCTCGTAGTGGCTGTGCCGCGCCAGATAGGCGAACACGTCGTGGCTGGGCCGGCTCGGGTTGTCCGACGCCCCGAGGACCGCCACGGTTCGGGTCCCGCGCAGGATCTCCCGAAGCTCAGCGGGAGTCGGGTTCGGGGTAGTCACCGTGGGCCTCGTCGCGGTTCTGTTCCTGGGCGCGCTGAGCGCGCATCTTGGCAAATCTGTCCGACAGTCGGCGCATCCGGATCATCAGCGAGGCCGGCGGGCTCACCGTCGAGTCGAGGTACGCGCTGAGGTCGCCGCCGGTGACGCCGATCCGGGAGGCGAACTCGGGTTCGGTGAGACCGGAACGCTCCAGCAACAACCTGACGTGCCGGGCGGCCTCCGCCCGTTCGTTGGCCTCCAGGTGTCTGCGTGCCCGTCCGAGAACCTCGTTCAGCGCCCGTGACACTCCGTACGGCGCGGCGACCTCCAGGACCTCTTCGACCTGGCGGGCGGTGCGGCCGTAGGGATCGCGTTTCACGGCGATGACGATGCGCTGCCAGATCGCGATATCGCCGGATTCCAACGCCGCTCGGATGGCAGCCGTGGGCCAGAACTCGACGGGCGGATCATCGGCCGGGCCGTTGGTCGGGCCGTTGGTCGGGCCGTCGATCGGTCCGTTGTGTTGGCGAGTCAACTCGCCTCCTCCAGAATCGCCACCGCGAGCGCCAGGCACCGTCGCCGAACGTCGTTCCACTGCGCCTCCGCGTCCGGTCCCGACCATCCGTCACCGTCGGCGCCGTCGGCCGCAACCGGATCGGCCAGCCGGCGGACCAGTTGGGTCGCGATCCAACTCCGCTCCGGTCGCCCAGCACTGTAGTACCCGTCGATCCCGGCCAGCACCGTGGCGGCGTTGTCGATGTCCATCGCCTCGACCAACTCGACCAGTTCGGCGTAGTCGGCGCGGGTGTTGCGACACAGCACCAGGCAACCCTTCATGCGCAGGGTCTCGGCCGCGGTCGGGATCTGCAGCCGGTCGCCGGTGGGCAGCTGGACATTGGTGGTCTCGACCGGGCTGCGGCGCCGCACCGGGGTGTCGGTCTCCAGCGCGTCCAGCGCCACCGCCAGGCGGCCCCGCCACATCGTCACCGGATGGACCGGCCGCAGGGCGGCCGACCGCAGAGCCCGTGCCGTCCGGCCGAGCCGGCCCTCGGATGGAGCGCCCGGGGTCTGGGCCAGTCGCAGCGGCGCCTGCGCACCGTCTCCGCCCCGCACGGCGCCGGCGCACCCGCTCAAGGCCAGCGGGTCGGCGACGCTGACCGCGTCGGGTGCCAGTTCCTTGAGGCGGGCGGCGCTGCGGACCACCGTGCGCAGATCGGCGGAGGGCGGCGCGATCGAGGAGACATCATCGGGGATGACGACCAGATCACCCATGTCCAGCTTGGGCAGCGGCTTGTCGAAGTCGACCGCGGGCAGGATCCGGGCAAGCCAGCCCGGCAGCCACCAGTTCCACCGGTCGAACATCGCCATCAGCGAGGGCACCAGCACCATCCGCACCACCGTCGCATCGACGGCGATGGCCACCGCGCAGGCCACTCCCAGTTGGGCGACCAGGGGCATTCCGGCGAAGGCGAACCCGACGAACACGGTGATCATGATCAGCGCCGCGCTGGTGATGGTGCGGGCGCTGGTGGCCACTCCGTAGGCCACCGCGTCGCGGGTGTCGCCGGACTGCAGATAGCGCTCCCGGATGCGGGTCAGCAGGAAGATCTCGTAGTCCATCGACAGACCGAAGGTCATCGCCAGAACCAGGGGCGGGATGGTGCTGTCGATCGAGGAGATCGGGTCGAAGCCGAGCCTCTCCAGCCATCCCCACTGGAACACCACCACCAGGCTGCCGTAGGCGGCCGCGACCGACAGCACGGTCATCAGCACACCCTTGAGGGCCAGCACCACCGACCTGATCGAGATCAGCAGCATCACGAATGCGATCACCGACACGAACGTGAACACCAGCAGTTGGGTCTGGGCCACCCGGTCGTCGAAATCCTTGATCAGAGCCGTCGGTCCGCCGATGTCGATCTGGACACCCGCCGCCGCCGGAGCCGATTCGTCGGCGACCTTGAGCTCTGGCAGCCCGGGAAGGGTGGCCCGCAACCAGTCGATGGTGTCCCGGGCCCTCAGCTCCTCCGGATCGACCGCCAACACCGCGGACAGCAGAGCGCTGCGGTTGTCGTCGGCGAACACCGGTGGCGTGACCGAGACGATGTTGATCGCCTGCCCGGTCACCCGGCTCACGGCGTCCAGCACGGGCGCGTTCCGTGGATCGGAGGCCCCGGACTCCGGGGTGGCGTCCGGAAAGGTGACCAGGATGCGTACCGGGCCCAGCGCCCCGGGTCCGAGCGCCTCCGCAGCGGCCGCCACCCCGCCCCGGATCTCGTGCGACGCCGGGAACTGGCGTTGCATGCTGTTGCCGAGCACCATCGCGAAGGCCGGCGCCGCGAGGATCAGCAGGAAACACGTGGCCGACAGCGCCGATAGCCAGGGCCGGCGCATGACGGCGCCCACCCAGCGGGTCCAGAAGCGGGACTGGGTGCTCTCCGGCCGGTTCGACCAGTGCAGCAGCGGGGAACGGCGGGCCGCAGCGCGGCCGAAGACGGCCAGCACAGCGGGGATCAAGGTGGTTGACGTCAGCACCGCGAACGCCACCGCGAGAATCGCCCCGGTGGCCATCGACCGCAGCACCGGGGTGCCGATCAGGTAGATCCCGGTCACCGACGCAGCCACGGTCAGCCCGGACAGCACCACGGCCAGGCCGGAGGTGGCCATCGCGGCATCGGCCGCCTGGGCGGGGTCTCGGCCGGCCCGTAGTTCCTCCCGGAAGCGCATCAGGATGAACAGCGAGTAGTCGACCGCCAGCGCGATGCCGAACATCGACACCGTCGTGGTGACGAACACCGACATGGTGGTCAGCATCGACAGCAGGTAGACCACGCCCATGGTCACGGCGACGGTGAAGATGCCCAGCACCAGCGGGATCGCCGCGGCTGCCAGCGAGCCGAACACCGCGACCAGGATCATCAGGACGATCGGCAGGTTCCACCGTTCCGCGGCGGCGATATCTTGTTTGGTGCTGGTCTGGGCCGCCGCGCCGAGGGCGCCCTGGCCGATGACGTAGAGCCGGACCCGGCCGTTCTCGGTCTGGCCCGGCCGGTCTCCTTCGACGCCGACCTTGGTGCGCAGCTGGCGGGCAACGTCCACCGCGCCGGTGTTGTCGAACCCCAGCCGCAACGAGACCACGTAGGGCCGGTCCGGGGCGGGCGCCGGCTGGGTGGGGTTCGGAACCACCTCGACGCTGGGCACTTCCCGGGCTGCCTGTTCGAGCAGGGCGACGGCGGCCGCCATATCCTCGTAGCCGGCATCGGCCCGCGGAGCCGCGACCAACGCCAGCGGGGACGCGCCCTGGCCGGGATAGTGGTCCTCGAGTTGGTGCTGGACGCGCAGCGACTGAGAGCCGGCGACGTCGAAACCGCCGCCGGTGAGGTGACCCGACTGGGTGAGGGCAAGCCACAGCGACGGCCCCAGCGCCAGCAGCCAGCACAGGAAAACCAGCCACCGGTGTCTTCGCAGGCTGCCGCTCAGACGCATCATGAACTGCTGGATGGTGAACTCCCCGCATACTCCGGATTGCCCCGATTAGCGTGGCTGCGAGCCTACCCCAGCGTCCTGGGTGCCAACCCGGCTGAGAACCGTCGCAGCCGGGCCTCGCCGACCGGGTTGCCGAACAGGCCTGGGCTGATCGACTGGCCTACCATGATGCGAATCCCCGTCATGTGAGGAGTCCGAGGAATGATGCTTGCTACCCGCCGGGTCCTGGGTGGAGTGGTCGGCGCCGGCGTGGTCGCCGGTGCCCTGCTGGTCGGGCTCGCCCCCTCGGCTGTCGCAGCACCGCCGAACTGCACGGCTGCCGATCTCGCCGGAGTGTCGGCGGGTGTGTCCGCTGCGACATCCGCCTATCTGTTCACCCACCCGGATGTCAACGCGTTCTTCACTGGACTGGAGGGTGCGCCGCGGGACACCCTGCGCGATCAGATCCAGCAGTATCTCGACGCCAATCCCCAGGTGAAGGATGAGCTTGCCGGTATCAGGCAGCCGTTGGTCGACCTCAAGGCGCGCTGCGGCGGCGACGAATCCCTCGAGGTCCCCGCCTCCTGACCGCTCAGCGGGCCTTACGGCGTGCGGCGGCGGCGAGGGCGGCCCGCCAGCCGAGGAGGAGCAGCGCGGTCGCCAGCGTCGCCACCACGATAAAGCTGAATGCGGTACCCGCCGAGGTCGCCTTGCGCAGCGCCATTCCCACGGTTACGGTGCACAGCCATACCACCACGCCGGTCGGCACCACCGACGTCGGCCTGCGCCAGCCGCGGGATACCAGCCACCCGACCAGCGTGCCGGTCAGGAACGGCCAGGCGGTTTCGGCGACACCGGTGATGCTCAGCGCCTCCTCGTGACTGCGGCGGCCCGCTGTGGTGAACGCCACGACGCAGGCGAGGTCGGCGGCCAGTGCCGCCACCGTCCGCCGGGCCCCGACGTCGTGTGATCCATCTGTCGGCATAGTCGTCGAGGATATTCAGCGGTGGGCGTCACCGCCGGGTTCGGGGTCGGCTGCGGATTCCGGTGCGGGGTCGTGCGGTGGCAGCGGACCCTGCAGGGCGGTGTCGGCCGGATCCTGCGGTGCCCGCCGGGTGTCGAGGTCGGCCATCTCGCGGGCAGCAAGTTCGTCCACGACGGCCTCGGGGTCCAGTGCACCCTCGGTCCGGAACATGAAGAAGAACACCACCCAGCCGATCGCTGAGATGAAGATCCAGCTGACCAGCCGGTAGATCAGCATCGCCGAGATCGCCGCCGGCAGGGCCATCCCGCTGGAGACCAGCCCGGGCACCAGGACTGCCTCGACGACCAGCAGTCCGCCCGGCATCAGCGGGATCGATCCGACGGCGCGGGCCGCGGCGTAGGCGACCGTCAGTCCGGCCAGTGACGGGTGGCCTCCGGTGGCGTAGGCCGCGAATGCCAGGCAGGCCACGTCGGCGATCCAGTTGAACAGCGACCAGCCGAAGGCCTCGCCGAGTGCGCGCCGGCTCAGGCTCACCGACTCCAGTTGGGTCAGTGTCTCGCGCCATTTCCGCAACCCCGTGTCGACCGGCTTGCCGCGGGCCGAATTCACCCACCGCAGCACCTTCACCCCGATGCCGTCGATGAGCTCCGGTCGGGTGGCGACGGCCTGGGCCAACAGCAGCAGCGCCACGAAGCCGCCCAGGGTGAACAGCAGTGAGAACGGATTGTCCTTGGCGCCCAACATGAATGCGCCGCCCAGGCCCAGCAGTGCCAGGCCGACGACCTGCAGCGCACCGGACATCACCAACTGCCAGGACGCCACCACGGGGGAGGCCCCCCACTGGCGCTGCTGGCGGTAGACGAAGGTGGCGGACAGCACCGGTCCTCCGGGCAGTGTGGTGCTCAGGGCGTTGCCGGCATAGAACACCGCCTCCGATCGCCACTGCCGGACGGTGACCCCGGCCGATCGCAGCAGCGTTCGCTGGATCTGGGCGAAGCTGTGCATCGAGGCCATGGCGGCGACGACGGCCGCCAGCACCCACCACAGGTTCGCCGACAACAGGTCCAGCCATGCTTTGGCGAGTTGGTCCCACACCAGGGTGGCCTCGACGGCGAGCACCACGACCGCGACGGCGAGTACGGCCCAGCGCACCCACCAGTACTTTCCCCGGACCGGGGGGAGGCGGGCCTCGCGGGCGGAATTAACCGGCGCGTCGTTGGCCACGGGTTTTAGCGTAGCCGCGCCAGGTCTCTGACCGACGGATCGCCGGGGGGATGTCCGCCTCGGCCGGATAGGCTTGCGCGCATGCCGGCCAGCGGCTCCCGTGACGCTTCCCCCGTCGACTCCCCCGTCGACTCCTCCGTCGACTCCTTTGCCGACCACGCCGTCGACCCCTTTGTGCGCAAGGCCGCCGCGTGGTCCTGGCGGCTGTTGGTGATCCTCGGTGCCATCGTGGCGTTGCTGTGGTTGATTCATCAGCTCGAGGTCATCGTCGTGCCGGTCGCACTGGCGGTCATCCTGACCGCCTTGTTGCTCCCCGCCGTCGACTGGCTCGACCGTCGGGGTGCGCCCCGCGGCGCGGCGGTGGCGCTGGTCTTACTGAGCGGGTTCGCCTTTTTCGGCGGAATCATGAGTTTCGTTGTCAGCCAGTTCATTTCGGGCCTGCCGGATCTGACGGAGCAGGTGACCCGTAGCATCGACAACGCGACCCGGTGGCTTATCGAGGGGCCGGCACACCTGAGCCTGGAACAGATCGACAAAGCCGGTGACGCGGCCGCCAAGGCGTTGCGGGACAACCAGGAGAAACTCACCCTCGGGGCGTTGTCCACCGCGGCCACCCTGACCGAGATCGTCACCGGCGCGCTGCTGATGGTGTTCACCCTGATCTTTCTGCTCTACGGCGGCCGCAGCATCTATGCGTACCTGACCCGGATCGTGCCCGCGCACACCCGGGACCGGGTTCGCGAGGCAGGCCGGGCCGGCTTCGGATCGCTGATCGGCTATGTGCGGGCCACCTTGTTGGTAGCACTGGTCGACGCCATCGGCATCGGTACCGGACTGGCGATCATGGGTGTGCCGCTGGCCCTGCCGCTGGCGTCGCTGGTGTTTCTCGGCGCCTTCATCCCGCTGGTCGGTGCGGTGCTCAGCGGTTTCCTCGCCGTGGTGGTGGCCCTGCTGGCCAAGGGCTTCTTGTACGCGCTACTGACCTTCGGGCTGGTGATCGCCGTCCAGCAACTGGAGGCCCACGTGCTGCAGCCGCTGGTGATGGGTCGCGCGGTGTCGATCCATCCGCTGGCGATCGTGCTCGCCCTGGCCACCGGCGCCGTCCTGGCCGGCATCATCGGCGCGCTGCTGGCCGTCCCGGTGCTGGCGTTCCTCAACAGCGCCTTCCGGGTGCTCGGCGCACCCGATCCGGCCGCCGAAGCGGCCGAGTTGGACGCCGGCGGCGACGCCGTTATCGGAACGGCAGTGCCGGACACCGTGCCCGTCGACGATGGCACCGCGCCTTAGAGGCGGCCCTCCCGGCGCAGCAGATCCTGGGCGCTGACCCCGCCGCCCTTGGTGCCGCGGGCATTAAGCTTCTCGGTCGCCACCTCGGTGTCGGCGGTCTCCGGCCGGCTCACCGGGATGGCCCGGGTCTCGTCGGCCGGGATGTGCTCGGCCGGACCGGCCTCGAACGCGGCCGGTTGGGCGGGGCTGGCCACCGTCGGCATCGCCGTGGTGGCGTCCGTCGGCGCCGGGGACGGGATGTCCTGGGTCGGCTCAGCCGATGGGCCCGGGATCACCGTGGTCGGCGCGCCCGAGTTGTTGGCATCGCCCGTCCGTCGGGACGTCTTGCGGCGCAGTTCGCCCAGCCAGGAACCGATATCCCGGTCGTCCGCCGTTTTGGCGGCTTTGAAGCGGGTGGTCGGCGCCTCGCTGGCCGGCGCGCTCACCGGTTCGGTGACGGCAGCCGGCGGCCCACCGGTGGCAGGTTGGCGCGGGGTGACATCACCCGGATTGATGGTCGCAGGCACCGCGCGGCCACCACCGGCCGGGGCGGCGCCGGCGAGTGCCCCCGCCGGCGCGGGTACCGCGGCGCGTTTACGTTCGGCGGGCAGCGTGGTCTCGCCCATGCCGATCTTGTGCTGCAGCCGTTTCATCCACTTCGGCGCCCACCAACAGTCATCGCCGAGCAGTTTCATGATCGCGGGCACCAGGAACATCCGGACGATGGTGGCGTCCAGCAGCAGGGCGATGAGCAGACCAAACGCCAGGTACTTCATCATCACCAAGTCGGAGAACACGAAGGCCCCCGCCACGACGGCAAGCACCAGCGCGGCCGCGGTGATGAGCCGACCTGTGGTCGCGGTGCCGATCCGGATCGCCTCGGTGGTCGACATGCCCTGTTCCCGGGCCTCGACCATCCGCGACACCAGGAATACCTCGTAGTCGGTCGACAGGCCGTAGATCACCGCGATGATCAACCCGATCATCGGTGCCATCAGCGGCTGCGGGGTGTAGTTCATCAGCCCGGAACCGTGACCGTCGACGAACATCCAGGTGAGCACACCCATGGTCGAGCCGAGCGTAAGGGCGCTCATCAATGCCGCCTTGATCGGCAGCACCAGCGACCCGAATGCGAGGAACATCAGGATCGTCGTCGTGGTGATCAGCAGCAGCACCATCAGTGGCAGCTTGGCGAACAGGCTGTGGATGCTGTCCTGTTCCAGTGCGGGCGTTCCACCCACGTACAACGACAGCCCCTTCGACGGGACGATATCGCGTAACTCGTTGATCTTCTTGGCCGCGTCGTTACGGGTGACCAGACCGTTTTGGATGACCCGTACCGACGGATCCTTGGACGCGCCGTCCAGGTAAGGCCGCTCCCGCCACATGGCGTCGGGATTGTTGTCCGGGTCGGTGAAGCCGCTGATGCCCATCGCCTTGTTACGCACCTCGGCGACCTGCTGATCGGTGACCGGTTGGCCGTTGTCGCTCTGGATGACCAGGGTCAGCGGTTCGGTGCGGAAGCCCGGGAAGATCTTGTCGAACTCCTCCTGGGCCACCCGGACCGAGTTGTTCGGTGGTAAGTACTTCTCGCTGATGCCGCCGAGCGACAGATGGCCCAGGGGGATGATCAGCAGGATCATGAAGACCAGGATCGGTCCGGCGAACAGGACCGGCCGTTTCATCACCTGGTTGACGAGTTTGCCCCAGAAGCCGCTCTCGACCTCTTCGCGGGTTTTGGTCTTCTGGGTCTTCTCGGCGAACCAGTCGATGATCCTGCGGGAGAACGTCCAGTTCCGCAGGAACGGGACCCGCAGCAGGGTGCGTACCCCGAGAGCGTCGACATTCGGGCCGAGGATGGCCAGGATGGCCGCCAGCACGGTGATCGACAGGATGGCGGCCATCATCACCGAGGCGATGATGGCGTAGGTGATCGACTTCAGGAAGCCCTGCGGGAACAACAGCAGTGGCAGCGACGACGCGACGATGATCACCGCGGAGAACACCACGGTGCGCCCGGAGGTCATCACGGTGCGCCGCACCGCGGTCTCGGTGTCGTACCCCTCGGCGAGTTCCTCCCGGAACCGGCTGACGATGAACAGGCCGTAGTCGATGGCGATACCCAGGCCGATCAGCGTGACCACGGGCTGGGCGAAGAAATGCACCGGGGTGATATCGGCGACCAGGCGCATGATGCCCAGCGAGGCGAGGATGGACAGACCGCCGATGATGGCCGGGAGGCTGGCGGCCACCACGCCGCCGAACACGAAGAACAGCAGCACGGCGACCAGCGGGATGGCGGCCACCTCGGCGCGTTTTTGGTCCTCGCCGATGGTGCCGGTGAGCTCGTTGGCCAGCGGTTGCAGCCCGGCGAGTTTCACGTCGACGCCGTCGATGGCGAAGCTGTCGGCGACCTTTTTGTAGTTGTTCAGGATGGTGTCGTCGTCGTCGCCCTTGAGCTGGATCGACATGAAGGCGTGCTTCTTGTCGGCGTCGGCCATGTTCGACAGCATCTCCGGGCTGCGGAAGTAGCCGATCGACCGCAGGATCTCGTCCGGGTGGTCTTCCTGGGCCCGGTCGAGGTTGTCGACGATCTTCTTGGTGAAGCCCGGATCGTCGACGGTCTTGCCGTCCGGTGCGGTGTAAATGGCGATGATGTGGCCGGAGGTGTCACGGCCGTAGGCGGCGTCGGCGAGCAGTGAGGCCTTCACCGACTGGCTGCCCTCGTCGTAGAAGCCGCTCTGGGTAACGTGCTGGCCCAGGCTCATGCCGAAGATACCGCCGCCGATACACAGTGTGACCATGAGACCGATAACGATGTATCGATACCGGTATACGGTTCGACCCCACCAGGCGAACACTCGATCTCCTTACTAAGAACTAATGCCGTACCAGGACTAACGCCGTTTGTGAACCCTGCCGCCGGCTACAACCGCGAGGTCAGGAGCGAGGTGAGCGGCCGGAACGGCTGGAGCCACGCACCTTGCTCCGGCAGCGAGTCCAAACCTATTCTTGGCAGGGGCTCGCGGAAAACACCGGAAATGTCCTCCAAGTCGACGAAATCCAAGGTATCCGACGCTAACGCCCAGCTGGCATGTTCGCGAAATCCGACCACCCACACCGGGGTGCCCGATCGCGCGATGTCCTCCAGCGGGGTCCGGAAGGCCTGACCGTCGGCCGACGCCACCACGACGCCGGCCAGCCCCTCGCCGCGGCGCAGGGCGATGTGGGCCAGCATGTCGCCGTCGACATCACTGTCCTCGCCGATCTTCGGTTTGGCGAAGACGGCGAAGCCCACGTTGCGCAGTGCCTCGACCCAGGGCCGGACGACGTCGGCGCTACCAGGGGCGATATTGGTGAACACGGTGGCTTCGGGCTCGACCGAGAGGTCCGGGTATCCGGCGGCCAGCTCGGCGGTCCGGTTCAGCAACCAGCGGCCGAGGGCGTCGAATCGCGGCCGTTGCGCCGCGGTCGGTCGCCCGCCGAGGATGGCGCCCAGGCCCATGTCGAGGTTGGGGGCGTCCCAGACCAGAAGGACCCGCATGACCGTCGGTTCAGTATCAGGCTCGGTCGGGGCCGGCGGCGACTCCGCAGTGGTCTCGTCGATGACGCTCATGCTGTTCTCACTCACTCGCTCATATCCGGCGTCTGATCCGCAGTAGACCTGATCCAGAGGAACTCGGCCACCGTGCTGCCCGCGTGGTGGGCCTTGGTCTCGTATTTGGTGGTGGGCCGATCCGTGGAGATCGGCAGCGGTTCACCCGGACGCGCCCGGCGCAGCATCGGTTCCGAGTCGCCGACCTCGGCGATCTGTTCGGCGTAGCCGGCGTGGTCGGTCGCCACATGCAACACCCCGCCGGGCCGCAGCCGATCGGCGATCAGCGCGACGGTCGCTGGTTGCAGGAGTCGCCGCTTGTGGTGCCGCGACTTGGGCCACGGATCGGGGAAGTACACCCGCACCCCGGTCAGCGAGCCGGGCCCGACCAGGCTCTCCAGCACGTCCACACCGTCGCCGCGGATCAGCCGGATGTTCGGCACGCCCTCGCGGTCGATGGCGCTGAGCAGCTGGGCCAGGCCCCGACGGTAGACCTCGACGGCGATGACGTCGATATCCGGCTCGGCCTGGGCCATCGCCAGCGTCGAGGTGCCGGTGCCGCACCCGATCTCCAGGATCAGCGGGGCGCGCCGACCGAACCAGGACTCGGCGTCCAGGGGTGCCACCGGATCGGCCGCCTCGGTCCTCGCCTGCCGGCCGAGGCTGGGCCACAGCCGCTCCCAGACCTCCTGCTGCGCGTCGGTGAGTGCGGCGCGGCGGGACCGGAAACTGGTCACCCGGCGCGGCAGCTGCGCTGCGGCCCCGGGCGTGGCCGAGCCACGTTCGCGCTGCGCCTGCATTGATCCATGGTGGCCCAAGAACATTGCTTCGCCCCCATCGCGATGCAGATTGATATCCAACAGTTGCCATTGGTGCCACGCCCAACAGCCGGGATCGGGGTGACTCGCGCGGCACCGGTGCGGATGTCAGCATGGCGCCGTGGTTGATGGCCCGGTCGATGGCCCGGTCGACGGTGCGGTCCAGGTGTTGCTCACCGCTGCCGCCGCCGTGCTCGACGATGCGGTGCTGCGGAACCTGGCCGGCCGGCTGGGGCAGACGGACCACGAGCCGGCGCCGATCCGCTACCGCCGCCTCGTCGATGCGCTGGACGGGCTTGCCGCGGCCGGTGCAGATGGGGCGCGGGTGGCGCACTTCCTGTCCGGGGACGCGGTGGTACTGGCCCGGATGGGCGCTGCGGTCGAGGTTATGCGCGCCGCCGGGTTCGAGGTCGGGTCCGACTGCGGGGCGGCCGAGCAGCTGAGCCGGGCGGTGCACTGGCGGCGGTTCGCGGACGGGCCGGTCCCGGCGGTGCACCGACGCTGTGCCACCGATATCGCCCGGGGCGCACTTCGGCTGTGGACCCGGGCCCACGGCACACCGCGGTCGGTGGCGGACCTGCCGATGCGCAACCGGGGGGCGCGGAATCGGCAGGCGACGGTTGTGCTGGTGCGCGCTCAATCCCAGCTGGCCCGGGTTCAGCTCAGCGCCCAGGCCCGCGAGATGTGTGCGGCCTTGCGTACCGACCTGGGCCGGGAGGCCGCGGAACTGTCCCGCCGCGGGCTCGGCGCGTTCGAGGACCGGGTGCGCCGGGAGTCGCTGCGGATGTCCACCGAATTCGACGAGCGTGTCAGCCGGCGACTGGCCGACCTGGCGCAGATCGCCGGCATGCCCGCGGCCGGTCTGATCGATCAGCCGGGCCGGGCAAGCGATCCCCGACTGCCGATGCGCCGTTCGCCGCGGCTGGAGAACCGTCTGACCGCGCTCCTGGGTGTGGGGTTCGGGTTCAGCGTGTCCCTGACGACCGGCCGGCTGGTCGGCGACCTCCGCCCGGACTGGACATCGGCGGCCGGCGTGGGCTGCGGGGCCCTCGGGCTGGTGTTGACGCTCTGGGTTGTGCGGGCGCGCCGGCTGCTGACCGAACGGGCCGCAACCGAGCGCGGGGTCGTCGACGCGGTCGGCACCCTGCGGCTCGCGATGGAGGAGCGGCTGCTGACCCGGGTGCTGGCGCTCGAGTCCGCGCTGGTCGCCGATTCCGTCGACCCGGTCGTGGATCGGCGTCCGCGTGCGGTGGGCGATACTCCCAATTAACAGTCGAGGTCCGGCCCGCGTTAACCTTCAATGAGGATGACGGCTGTCTCCGCGACTGAGTTGAAACGGCCTGATCCGGGCATAGAACCTACGCGGGAGATACCGATGACCTCAGCGACCATCCCCGGTCTGGACAACGCACCCACCACGCATGCCGATCTGCTTGCCTGGATTCGGGAGGTCGCCGAGCTCACCGGCCCCGACCGGGTGGTCTTCGCCGACGGCTCCCAGGAGGAGTACGAGCGGCTCTGCGAACAGCTGGTTGCGGCCGGTACCTTCATCCGGCTCAGCGACTCCGAGACGCCCGGCTCCTACCTTGCCCGGTCGACCCCGTCGGACGTCGCCCGAGTCGAGTCCCGCACGTTCATCTGCTCCGAGCGTGAGATCGATGCCGGACCGACCAACAACTGGATGGCCCCCGATGAGATGCGGGCGACCATGACCGAGCTGTACCGGGACTGTATGCGCGGCCGCACCATGTATGTGGTGCCGTTCTGCATGGGTCCGCTGGGCGCCGAGGATCCCAAGCTCGGGGTGGAGATCACCGACTCCGAGTACGTGGTGGTCTCGATGCGCACGATGACCCGGATGGGCAAGGCGGCGCTGGACAAGATGGGCGACGACGCGTTCTTCGTCAGGGCGCTGCATTCCCTCGGCGCTCCCTTGGAGCCCGGTCAGGCCGACGTCCCGTGGCCGTGCAGCGACACCAAATACATCACCCACTTCCCGGAGACCCGAGAGATCTGGAGCTACGGCTCCGGATACGGCGGCAACGCGCTGCTGGGCAAGAAGTGCTATTCGCTGCGGATCGCTTCGGTGATGGCCCGCGACGAGGGCTGGCTGGCCGAGCACATGCTGATCCTCAAGCTGATCTCCCCGGAGGACAAGGCCTACTACATCGCCGCGGCGTTCCCGTCGGCCTGCGGTAAGACCAACCTGGCGATGATCCAGCCCACCATCCCCGGCTGGCGAGCCGAGACCCTGGGCGACGACATCGCCTGGATGCGGTTCGGCAACGACGGCCGGCTGTACGCGGTTAACCCGGAGTTCGGATTCTTCGGTGTGGCACCGGGCACCAACTGGAGCTCGAACCCGAACGCGATGAAGACCATCGCCGCGGGCAACACCGTGTTCACCAATGTGGCGCTCACCGACGACGGCGGCGTCTGGTGGGAAGGCCTGGAGGGCGAGCCGCAGCACCTCATCGACTGGAAGGGCGAGGATTGGACCCCGGAGTCCGATCAGCCCGCCGCTCACCCGAACTCGCGCTACTGCACGCCGATGTCCCAGTGCCCGACGCTGGCGCCGGAGTGGGACGACCCCCAGGGCGTGCCGATCTCGGCAATCCTGTTCGGTGGCCGTCGCAAGACGACGGTTCCGCTGGTGACCCAGGCTCGCGACTGGCAGCACGGGGTGTTCATCGGCGCGACCCTGGGTAGCGAGAAGACCGCCGCGGCCGAGGGGCAGGTCGGCACCATTCGCCGCGATCCGATGGCCATGCTGCCGTTCATGGGCTACAACGTCGGCGACTACTGCCAGCATTGGATCGACCTGGGCAAGAACTCCGACGAGTCCAAGCTGCCGAAGATCTTCTTCGTCAACTGGTTCCGTCGTGGTGGTGACGGCCGCTTCCTGTGGCCGGGCTTCGGCGAGAACAGTCGGGTGCTGAAGTGGATCATCGAACGGGTCGAGGGCAAGGCCGGCGGCGCGTCCACCCCGATCGGGATCGTGCCCGATGCCGGCGACCTCGATGTGAGCGGTCTGGACGTCGACGAGGCCGATGTCGCCGAGGCGTTGGCCGTGCGCGCCGACGAGTGGCGGGCCGAACTGCCGCAGATCGAGGAGTGGTTCGAGTTCATCGGCGAGAAGCTGCCCAGCGGTGTGCGTGACGAGTTCGAGGCGCTCAAGCAGCGACTCTCGGAGGCCTGATCCCCGGGCGGTATCTTCCATCGCATGCAGATTCGCGAGCATGCCGAGGCCAGTCCCGACAAGCCCGCGGTCATCCTCTATCCGTCCGAGACGACCGTCACGTTCGGTGAGATGGAGATCCGGGCGAACCAGTTGGCGCACCTGTTCCGCCAAGCCGGTCTACGCGAGGGCGATGCCGTTGCCATCCTCATGGGGAACAACGAGCACTACCACACGGTGATGTGGGCGGCCCGGCGCGCGGGCCTGTACTACGTGCCGATCAACACCCATCTCACCGCCGCCGAGGCGGCCTACATCATCGACAACAGTTCCGCCAAGGCCATCGTGGGATCGGCGGCGCTGCGCCCCGTCCTGGAGGGGCTGGCCGAGCACCTGCCCAACGGCCTTCCGGAACTGCTGCTGATGGCTGGCGCCGATCGGTCGGCGACGGAGGTCTCCGGCGGGACTCTCGAGGACTGGCTCTCCTACCCGGACTGCGTTTCCGGTCAATCGGTCGATCCGATCGAGGACGAGATCGAGGGCGATCTGCTGCAGTACTCCTCGGGCACCACCGGCCGGCCGAAGGGCATCAGACGCGAACTGACCCACCTGCCGCCATCGGAGGCGCCCGGGCCTGATGACGGCACTGGTGTCGTTCTGGGCCGATCCCGACGGCGTCTACCTGAGTCCGGCTCCGCTGTACCACACCGCACCGTCGGTCTGGTCGATGAGCATGCAGGCCGCCGGCATCCCGGTGGTGGTGATGGAGCGTTTCGACGCCGAGGGGGCCCTGGACGCAATCGGCCGCCACCGGGTCACCCACGGGCAGTTCGTCCCGGTGATGTTCACCAGGATGCTGAAACTGCCTGAGCGGGTGCGCAACTCCTATGACGTGTCCAGCCTCACGCGGGTGATGCACGCCGCCGCGCCGTGCCCGGTGGAGATCAAGAAGCAGATGATCGACTGGTGGGGTCCGATCGTCGACGAGTACTACGCCTCCTCGGAGGCGATCGGTTCGACGCTGATCACCGCCGAGGAGTGGCTGGCCCATCCCGGGTCGGTGGGCCGTCCGATGGCCGGCAATCTGCACATCCTCAACGAACAGGGAGAGGAACTTCCGGCCGGTGAGCCGGGGGAGATCTACTTCGAGAGCGCCAGCACCTTCGAGTATCTCAACGACGCCGAGAAGACCGCCGCGTCACGGCATCACCGGGGCTGGATGACCGTCGGCGATATCGGCTATCTCGACGAGGAGGGCTTTCTTTACCTCACCGACCGCCGCCACCACATGATCATCTCCGGCGGGGTGAACATCTATCCCCAGGAGGCCGAGAACATGCTCGTCAGCCATCCCCGGGTGATGGACGCCGCGGTGTTCGGCATCCCCGACGAGGAGATGGGCCAGTCCGTCAAGGGGGTGGTACAACTCGTCGACCCCGCCGAGGCATCCCAGGAGTTCGCCGAGGAGCTGCTCACCTGGCTGCGGAATCGGTTGGCGCACTTCAAGTGTCCCCGGACGATCTCTTTCGAGGCGCAGCTTCCCCGGACCGACACCGGCAAGTTGTACAAGCAGAGCCTGATCGAAAAGTACGGTTCGCCTGCGGGCCTCTAGCGCCGCATCAACGGAATCGCCGCACCCGGGTTGGCACGGTCCGGCATGCCGCATGCCGCATGGTCAAAGTCTGCCGGCGGGTGCGTCCGGGCCAGGTCGGTGCGAGTGAAGTGGGCTTTGCCTTCTGGTGGTGGGCGAGTAGCCTCAACTGCTATCGCCAGACAGGCGAACGTAGCGGGTCGGGGACCTGATGATTGTGGTCGGCAAACGTGGTGTGCGGGTCGGGGCGGCTGCGATCGCGTTGGGTTTGTCGTTGGCCGGGCCGCAGGCGGTCGGGATCGCGGCGGCCGACAGCACTGAAGCGGATTCGTCGTCGGTTTCGGCGGGTGGTACTCCCAAGCGCGAGACTCGTGGGGCGGTGGCACGGACAGCGCGAACCTCTGCCCGCAACGCCGACGCCTCCCCCGTCCGTGGTTCAGGCGACAGCTTCCGGTCCGTTGCCGAGGACTCCGCCACCGAGTCTTTTCAGCTCGATCCCGACGACGAATCCCTTCTCAAGCCCGGGTCCGATCCCGCCCCTGAGGCCGAGCCCGCTCCCGAATCTGAAACCGTGGTCGCCCCCGAGCCCGATCTTGAGTCGCCCAGCGCGCTCGGTGACCGGGTTTGGCAGGAAGCCCCCCGGCCGGGCCCCACCGGACGCGCCGGCGCGGCGGCCGTGCCGAAGCCGAAGGTGCTCCAGATCGACGACGTCGAAATCGCAACGCAAGGTCGGGTTTTCGCGGTGTACGTTCCCGTGGTGGCTGAGGTGCCCGGCTCGCTGGGGGTATCGGAGGCGGCCTCGGCGGTGGAGCCGCCGGTGGTGTCGGTCATCGCACCGCAGACCCCGGTGATGACCGCGGCTGACCCGGCGGCGGTGTCCGCACGGGACGAGGTCAGTGGGTTGGGCAGCGATCTGTCGTACTGGCTGGGTGCCAGCGGCCGGGGTGATGCCCCGGCGGCGGCCCCGCTGATGTGGGCGATGGCGGCGGCCAGTCGCCGCGAACTAGGCACAATCCCCAGCACGGCCAAGCCGGCAGCAGCGACCACCAGCGGTGAGCCGCCGGCCGGATCCGTGGTCGGCACGCCGATCGCAAACCCCTTGCAGGACTTCATCCGGATCTTCATCGGGGACGGCACGGCGGCGAACCCGAACGCCGGGCTGTTGATCGGCACCGGCTACTCGTGGACGGCCCAGACGTGCAACCAGGGTGCGGCCTGCACCGGCGGGAAGGCCGGCGTGCTGTGGGGTTCGGGGGGCAGCGGCTGGAACGGCGGCAACGGGGGATCTGCCGGGCTGCTGGGCAGCGGAGGCGCGGGTGGCACGGGCATCGCGGAAGTCAACGGTGGCGCCGGGGGCGCTGGCGGGCGGGGTGGTTTGCTGTGGGGCAACAACGGTAGCGACGGGGCGAACTGGGTCGCTCCGGTGTTCACCACCAGCAACCAGCTACCGGTCGGCGGAACAATCCTGGCCCTGCCCATCGCGTCGACTGAAATCGGGGTGTTACGCAGCTTTCTGCAGTCGGTACCGGGGGTCTCCCAGAGCTACATAGACGCGTCAAAGGGTGGACTCGACTTCACCCTGGACGTCCTGGAGGTGCCCGAGGGTACGTCGTTCTACAAGGCGTTGAAGATCCCGCCGTCGGGGTTGTTCCCGCAGGACGATGTCCTCAATACCTTTGCGGTGAGCACGAACTGGTACAGCAGCCTCGAGGTCGCCCAGGCTTACGCCGATTCACCCTGGGGTCAGAGCCAGGGCTATCAGGTCGTCGCCTTCGAGGCCCCCAAGCCGCTGAAGTTGATCGACCTCGGCGACGACGACACCCTCGGTTACGTCTGGGCCGGCCTTGAGTCAGACATCCGCTGGACCGAGGCGCAACTGGCACGACTGCAGGGCGAGGACCCTCCGACGACCAATCCGGAGGCGATCGTGGTTGTGTCACAGCAGCTCGCCGAGCTCCGGCAGGACATGGCGATCGTGCAACTGACAACGGGCTACAACGCGTCCTACGCCACGCAGCTTGAACTTCTCCTTGAGTACGGCGACGCCATCACCAACGACTTCTCCTACAACCCCGCCACTGAGATCGAGAACCGGGGAATTGCGCCCGGCGACACCTTCATCGTCGAGGTCGCCGAGATCGCGAATACCTGGCAGCCCGCCACCTTGGTCACCGGGTTCGCAACCGATCCCGGCGGTGCCGTGACGTGGGGAGCAACGGTCGACGATCTCAACCGGATCAGTTTCACGACAGCGATCGACAAGGAACTCACATCGATCATCGGTACCTATCTCAACGTCGACGGGTACTACGCCGGGGAACTGCCCAGCCTCTTCCACCGCGATGGTCGATTGATCGAGGAGATCGCGCTGTTCATCCCGCGCGACAGCACCGCCATCGTGGCGCAGGCCGCCTGATCACGGCCCAGGCGGTCGGTGGGGCTGGTCTCAGATCCCGCCGCGGGCCACCAACTGCGCGGCGATGACATTGCGCTGGATCTCGTTGGTGCCCTCCCCGACGATCATCAGCGGGGCGTCGCGGAAGTAGCGTTCGACGTCGAACTCGGTGGAGTAGCCGTACCCGCCGTGGATCCGCATCGCGTTGAGGGCGACCTCCATCGCCACTTCGGAGGCGAACAGCTTGGCCATCCCGGCCTCCATATCGCAGCGCGCGCCGCTGTCGTAGCACTGCGCGGCGTACCGGGTGAGTTGGCGGGCGGCGGTCAGCTTGGTGGCCATATCGGCGAGATGGTTGCCGACCGACTGATGTCTCCAGATCGGCTTACCGAAGCTCTCCCGCTGCTGGGCATAAGCCAGGGCATCCTCCAGCGCGGCGGTGGCCACCCCGAGTGCCCTGGCGGCGACCTGAATGCGGCCCGTCTCAAGGCCTTTCATCATCTGAGCGAACCCGTGTCCGGGTTCGCCGCCGAGCACGGCCGGCGCCGGCACCCGGCAGCCGTCGAACACCAACTCACACGACTCGACACCCTTGTAGCCCAGCTTGGGCAGATCGCGGGAGACCGTCAGCCCCTCAGTGGGGGAATCCACCAGCAGGACCGAGATACCGGCGTGTCGCGGCGTGGCGTGCGGGTCGGTCTTGCACAACAGGGCGATCAGCCCAGATCGGCGGGCGTTGCTGATCCAGGTCTTCGACCCGGTGATCACCCACCCGTCGGCGTCGGGTCGCGCCACGGATGACATGTTCTGCAGATCCGATCCGCCGCCGGGTTCGGTCAGCGCCATGGTGGCCCGCAGTTCTCCGGTCGCCATCAGTGGCAGGTAGGTCTGCTTCTGCTGCTCGGTACCGAAATCCTCCAGCAGTTTGGCCACCACGGTGTGCCCGCCCATCGCGCCGGCCAGGCTCATCCAGCCGCGGGACAGTTCCTGGGTCACCTCGACATAGCAGGGCATCGAGACCGGTGAGCCGCCGTAGTGCTCGCTGATGGCCAGGCCGAAGATGCCGATCCGCTTCATCTGCTCGATCCACGCCTCGGGGTAGGTGTTGGCGTGCTCGACCTCGCGCACCGTGGGCTTGACCTCGCGGTCGACGAAGGCACGCACGGTCTGTACCAGCAGGGCCTCTTCGGCGGTGAGGTCGGTGTTGGGTCCGGGCATGTCCCCACGGTGTCACACTGGTCAACTGTGAATCTGTACGGCCACGTTGGTGGTTCTGAACCCGCCGGGCCCTTCTTCGACGACCTGGTGGTCGGCCAGGTGTTCGACTGGGCGCCGCCGATGACGCTGACCTCCGGTGTCGCCGCGGCCCACCAGATGATCGTGGGGGACCGGCTGCGGTTGGCGCTGGACGCCGAGTTGGCCCATGCGGTGACCGGAGTGCCGGGGGCGATGGCCCATCCGGCGCTGGTCTGCGATATCGCGATCGGCCAATCCACCCTGGTCACCCAACGGGTGAAGGCCAATCTGTTCTACCGCGGACTGGTCTTCCACCGCTATCCGACGATCGGGGACACCCTGTTCACCCGGACCGAGGTGGTCGGCCTCAAACAGAACAGCGCCAGGCCCGGCCGTGCCCTGACCGGGCTGGCGGCGCTGCGGATGACCACCATCGACGAGGTCGGCAGGTTGGTGCTGGACTTCTACCGGTGCGCGATGCTGCCGCTGAGCACCGGCGCCGGTGAGACCGGTCATGCCGACGACCTGGCCAGCATCGGTGCCGGCCCGGCCCCGGCGCTCGACCCGGTCGAACACTGGGATGCCGAAGCGTTCCGCACGCGGGTGCCGGGCCCGCACTTCTATCCCGATATCGCCGGGACGGTGCTGCGCAGCACCGGCGACATCGTGAGCTCGGCTCCGGAGTTGGCGCGCCTGACCCTCAATATCGCCGCGGTCCATCATGATTCACGCGCCGGCGATCCGGGGGACCGGGCGCGCCTGGTGTACGGCGGGCACACCATCGGGCTGGCTCTCGCCCAGACGTCCCGGCTGCTGCCCAACCTGGCCACCGTGCTGGCCTGGCAGTCCTGTGACCACACCGGCCCGGTGTACGAGGGGGACACGCTTTACAGCGACCTGCACATCGAGGCGGCGCGGGAACTGCCCGGTGATCGGGGCGGTGTGCTGAGCCTTCGGTCGGTGGTGTTCGCCGTCGCCGATGGCGGCGCGGACCGCCCGGTTCTGGACTGGCGGTTCAGTGTGCTGATGTTCTGACCGGTGCAGTACCGACCGGTAACCTGGGACGAGGACGAAAGGACCGTGCGAGCCGGATGACGACCGATGAACTCGTGGTCGAGACGACCTATGGACCCGTGCGTGGCGTTGATGACGGCGTGGCGATGGCCTGGAAGGGGATCCGTTACGCCGCGCCGCCGGTTGGTGGGTTGAGGTTCCGGGCGCCGCAGCCGCCCCAGCCGTGGACCGAACCCGTCGACGCCAGCGCCTTCGGTTCGGTCTGCCCGCAACCGCCGGTGCCGAACTTCCCGATGAACCTCGGCGCCCGGCCGGACGAGGACTGCCTGATGCTCAACGTCTGGGCTCCGTCCGGGACCGCGCCGGGTGACGGCAAACCCGTCATGGTGTGGGTGCACGGTGGCGCCTATGTCCTGGGCTCCGGCAGCCAGCCCTACTACAACGGCCGGCGGCTGGCCTACGGCGGCGATGTGGTCGTCGTGACCCTCAACTACCGACTCGGCGCCTTCGGTTTCCTCGATGTGCCCGGCTTCGACTCCAATGTCGGACTGCGCGACGTGCTCGCCGCGCTGGGCTGGGTGCGCGACAACATCGCCGCGTTCGGTGGCGATCCCGACCGGGTGACGCTCTTCGGTGAGTCCGCAGGGGCCGGGATCGTCACCACGATGCTGGCGGTGCCCGCGGCGGCGGGCCTGTTCGCCGGGGCGATCGCGCAGAGTTCGCCGGCGACCTCAGTTTATGACCGCAGCCGGGCGGAGTTGGTCACCGCGCAGGTCCTGGAATTCCTGGAGATTCCCGCTGGCGACGAACACCGGCTGGCCGAGGTGCCGGTGCCGGCCCTGATCGCCGCCACCAAGAAGGTCTTCGACGAGGTGCCGGTGCGCAACCCCGGCAGGCTGGCCTTCGTGCCCATCGTCGACGGCGAGGTGCTGCTGGACTATCCGGTGACAATGGCCCGCAACGGCCGGACCCATCCGGTTCCGTTGATCATCGGCACCAACAAGAACGAGGCCGCGCTGTTCCGGTTGATGCGCTCGCCGCTGATGCCGATCACCCCGCGGGCGATCACTTCGATGTTCGATCAGATCGCAGGTGAACAGCCCGACCTGCAGTTGCCGACCGAGGAGCAACTCGGCTCGGCGTACGGGGAAAAGAAGGGCACGACCCGCGGGCTCAGCATCGCCAGTGACGTCGGGTTCCGGATGCCGTCGGTGTGGCTGGCCGAGGGGCACAATGCGGTGGCGCCGGTGTACCTGTACCGCTTCGATTACGCCTCGCCGGTGATGAAGCTGCTGTTGGTGGGCGCCGCCCATGCCACCGAATTGCCCTACGTGTGGGGCACCTTGGGTGTCCCCCAGGATATGACCCTGAAACTGGGCGGTGCGAAGACGGCCAAGGCGGTCTCCAAGCGGATCCGCACCCGATGGGTCAACTTCGCCGCCGCCGCCAAACCCATCGGGCTGCCCGGTGAGCCGGAGTGGATGCCCTACCAGGACAGCGACCGGGCCTGCCTGATCATCGACCACCGCGATCGGATCGTCCACGATGTGGACGTCGAGATCCGGACGGCCTGGGGCAGCGCCCCGGTGCACCTGCGCTGAACTACCGGTCAGCCGAACCGGTGGGCAGGTCCCGGAACGGCGTGTCCTTGTACGGTTCGGGTTCCTTCGGCAGCCCAAGTACCCGTTCCCCGACGATATTGCGCTGAATCTGGTCGGTGCCGCCGCCGATCGAGGTGAAGTAGGCGTTGAGGGTTCGGAAGGTGACCGCGTCGCCGACCGGGTTGTCCGGGCCGGCCACCATCGACTCCGGTCCCACGATCTCGGTCTGCACCCGGGCGGTCTCATGCAGGATCCGCGACATGGCGATCTTGCCGAGTGAGAGCAGGGTGGCCGCCTCAGTCCGGTCCCGGGTTGCTTTGGCGCGCTGGGTGTTCCAGCGGTTGACCGCGGCGTACCCGTCGACCAGGCCGATCTGCTGACGGATGGCGGAGTCGCCCAGCCTGCCCGCCGACCTCGCCATCCCGATCAGGCTCTCGGCATCCGGTTTGAGATCGCGGCTGGACTTGGAGGTCCGGGCCAGGTCGCCCATCAGACGGCGTTCGTAGGCCAGCGCCAGTTGCAGCACCGGCCAGCCGCCGCCGGGTTCGCCCACCAGATTGGCGTTGCTCACCCGGGCGTCGGTGATGAACACCTCGTTGAACTCCGATTCGCCGGTGATCTGGTGAATCGGGCGGACCTCCACCCCGGGTTGGCGCATCGGGAAGATGAAGAAGCCGATTCCCTTGTGCTTGGGCACATCCCAGTCGGTACGGGCCACCAGCAGCCCGTAGTCGGCGGTCTTGGCGAACGATGTCCACACCTTCTGCCCGTTGACCACCCAGTCATCCCCGTCACGGTCGGCCCGGGTGCGCAGCCCAGCCAGATCCGAGCCGGCGCCGGGTTCGCTGTAGAGCAGACACCACCGGGTCTCGCCCCGGACCGACGGTGGGATCAGCCGGTGCTTCTGCTCGTCGGTGCCGAGGTCGTGGAGGGTGCAGGCGAGCAGATCCGAGCGGTCCTGGCCGGTGCCGCGCGCTCCGACGGCGGCGAATTCGGCTGCCACGATCCGGGATTGCGGCTCGGTGAGTTGGCGCCCGCCCCACTGCGGTTCCCAACTGGGCGCCGACCAGCCGGCATCGAAGACCCGCCGGGCCCACTCGGCGCGGTCGAGGCTCGGATCCCAGTTCTCCGCCAGCCACCGCCGGACCTCGGTGCGGATCCCCTCGTCGGCGACGCTCATGAATTCTCCTCCCGCAGAGCCACATACCGTTCCCGGTGCCAGTCCGGGCTCCCGACGATCTGCGCATCGCCGCGAGCCCGGCGCAGGTAGAGGTGGGCCGGGTGTTCCCAGGTGAAGCCGATCCCGCCGTGCACCTGGATATTGGTGGCGGCGGTGAACACGTAGGCATCCGAACAGTAGGCCTGGGCCAGAGCCAGATCGGCGCAGCGGTCCGGTTCTGCGGCATCGAAGGCAGCGGCGACGTGCCGGGCGGCCGACACCGCGGACTGGGCTTCCAGCAGCATGTCGACACACAGGTGCTTGACCGCCTGGAAGCTGCCGATCGCCCGACCGAACTGGTACCGGGTGCGGGCGTAGTCGGTGGCCATCGTCGTGACATGCATGGCGCCACCGGCCTGTTCGGCGATCAGCGCGATCGCCGCCCGGTCCAGCGCCGTGTCCATCGCCCGGGTTGCGGTTCCGGGGTTGCCGATCAGCCGGGCCGGGGTGCCGGCCAGGGTGATCCCGCCCAGCCTGCGGGTCCGGTCGACGGTGTTCAGCGGTGTCACCGACAGACCGGGCGCGTCCCGCTCGACGGCGAAAATCGCGACCCCGGCGGGGGATTGAGCCGGCACGTAGAAGCGGTCGGCGGCTGGGGCATCCAGCACGTAGGTCTTCTCACCGGTCAGCAACCATCCGTCGGCACTGGTGTCCGCGGTGGTGCTCGGGTGTGCGGGTGGCCGGGCCGATCCCGCTCGACCCGAGTGGCCGGGGGCTGCGTCGTCGGCCTCGGCGAAGGCCACCGTCGCGATCAGTTCACCCGCGGCGATGCGCGGCAGTGCCTCGGTGCACTCGGCGGCGTCACCGAGGCTCAGCAGCAGATAGGGGGTGAGCACCGCGGTGGACAGGTACGGGCCGACCATCAGCGACCGGCCCATCTGCTCGCTCACCACGGCCAGTTCGGCCGCTCCGGCGCCCGACCCGCCGAATTCCTCCGGGATGACCAATCCGAGCAGGCCCATCGCCGCCAGGTCGGCCCAGATGGCAGGGTCGTGGCCGGCCTCCCCGGCCATCAGCCGACGAACCTGGGACTCCGGTGAGCGTTTGGTCATCAGGTCGGCGACGGCGTCGCGCAGGTCGGTCTGCTCCGGGCTAAGTGCGGTCGACATCGCCGGTCAGCCGCCCAGCGCCATGGCCTCGCGCAGGCGTGCGCATGCGCCGTCGAAGTAGGCCTGGGACACGGTGGCGTTCGGGGCGAGTTTGTCGAAGCCGTGGAACGCCCCCGGCACCTCGTGCACCTCGCATCCGACGCCGGCCTCAACCAGTCGCCGCGCGTAGGTCAGGCCCTCGCGGTGGAACAGGTCGAGGGTTCCGACCCCGAGCCACGCGGGTGGCAGGCCGGCGAGATCGCCGCGACGCGCCGGGACGGCCACGTCCGGATCGGCGCCGCCGAGATACGAACTCCAGCCGATCCGGTTGCTCGCGGTGTTCCACAGCCGGAAACCGCGGTGGTCCAGTGTGGGATCGGTGCTGCGGTCATCGAGCATGGGATAGGACAGGATTTGCAGCACCGGGCTGATCTCGCCGCGGTCGCGGGCCAGGAAGGCCAGGGCGGCGGTCAGCCCGCCGCCGGCGCTGGCGCCGCCGATCGCGATCCGGCCGGCGTCCACCCCGGGCAGTCCGGCTAGCCAGGTCAGGACGTCGTAGCAGTCCTGAACAGGTATCGGATACGGATACTCCGGGGCCAGTCGGTAGTCCACCGCCGCCACGACAATGCCCAGTCTGTCGGCAAAGGCCCGGCAGGTGTCATCGTCCTGGGCCGCACCGCCCAGCACGTACCCGCCGCCGTGGATCCACAGCAGCGCCGGCAGCACATCGTCCGCTCCGTCGGGCCGGAACAACCGCACCCCGACCCCGGAGGGAAGGATCAGCGCTTCGGGCCGATGATTGCCCGGCGCCTTCGCGGTTGACGCTTTCCGCAGCAGCGGTATCGACCACCGGTAGACGATCTGCCGGGGGATGAACCGGGCGATCCGCCGCAGCTCCGGATGGATGGCCCCCGGGTCGGTGTCCTGGGCGGTGCTGGCGTGGGCATTGCTGTTGTAGGCATTGCTGTTGTAGGCGTTGGCGTCGGCGGGGGGCATGACCGCCATTATGGAACGAACCGGTGCGGGCCCGCGGACCCGCACCGGTTCGTCGCCTCCACGGCCGCCGGTTACCGGCTGATCGCGATGCGGTGCGCCGTGGAACCGGCGTAGGCGCCCTTGACCCGGACGGTCAGCACCCCCGCGTCATAGGACGCCGAGATCGCATCGGCGTTGACATGGGCGGGTACCGCGAACGACCGCTGGAATGACCCGTACCGCACCTCGCGCAGCGTCCGGCCGTCGGTCTTCTCGGCGTGCTCGTCGCGACGTTCGCCGCTGATCACCAGCCGTCCGGCGTCGAGCTCGACCTTGACGTCCTTCTCGACGTCAACCCCGGCGATCTCCAGTCGCACGACGGCGTCGTCACCGTCCTTGATGACCTCGGCCGCTGGGTTGAAGCCACTGGTGACTTCGTTGGACGAGGCGGGCCCGAAGAAGTCCCGCATCATCTGATCGACGGTCCAGGCGGGCCGGGACCACAGTGCGACGTTGCTCATGATGCCTCCTTAGTTTCCGTTGCTGCCGGCGTCGTGCCGGCCGCCTGTCTCTAGAAACTTGAGCGCACCACGCTGATGTTCCGGCCGATGTTCGCCCTGCGCGAACTACCAGACGTCACCGTCCCGCCAGTCGCAGGCCAGGTCCAACTCCGGGTCGACATCCGCCCCGACCGGCAGGACGAAGACCGATCCGTCGTCGTCGGGAGTCCGGATCGGCCCGCTGGGAGCCAGCACCGAGGTGGGTCCCCGCCAGCACAGCCAGCCGCGTGGCCGGTAGAGCCGTTGTCCCGCCCCCGCGGCGCTCAGCGCGCCGATCTGATAGGCACCGCGGATGACCTGCTCGATGGCGTCCATCACTGCGGCGCCCAGCCCCTGGCCGCGCCAATCCTGATGCACCGCAACGCCTTCGACGTAGCCGCAGCGCAGTGCGAGGCCTCGGTGCAGGAGACGGCGCTGGACCACCGCGGCGTGGGCGATCAGCGTTCCGCGGTGGCCGATGATCGCGTGCATGCCGCCGAGGGTGTGTTCCCAATCGGCGTCGGTGAACTCCCCGCCGTAGGCCTCGACGAGCAAGTGCCGAGCGTTGTTCAGCGTTTCGGCGTCGAGGTCGCTGGTGTGGACCAGCCGGGCGGTGTGGACTTGCCGGGGGGACGGGAAAGATGACGACGTCGACACACTCTCAGCTCTACCAGCCTGGCGGCGCCGGCGCGGGGATACGGGGCCGGTCCCAGCGCAGCCGGACCTGCTGACCCGGCCGCAGTTGGGCGATCAGGTCGGTGTCGGAGTCGGCGACCACACCGATGACGGGGTAGCCGCCGGTGACCGGATGGTCGGGCCCGAGGATCACCGGCTGGCCGTTGGGCGGTACCTGGACCGCGCCGCGGGTGGCGCCCTCGCTGGGTAGCTGGCGATCCGGCCACCGCAGCCGCAGCGGCGGGCCGGTCAGCCGGATGCCCACCCGGTTGCTGCGCTCGGAGGTCACCCAGGGGGTGCCCACCAGCGCATCGGGGTCGGTGAACCAGCCGTCGCGGGGCCCCGGAATCACCCGCAGTGTCACCGGCCCGTTGTGGAACGGGGCGATGGGGGCCTGATCGATATCGGGGAAGCTCCCGGCCGGCCCGCCGACCGGAATGGTGTCGCCGGCCCGCAACGGTGGCGGCCCGAGTCCGGACAGGGTGTCGTAGCTACGCGAACCCAGCACCGCCGGCACCGCGATTCCGCCGCGGACACCGAGGTAGCTGCGCAATCCGGCGACCGGGGTACCCAGCGAGATCACCTGGCCGGGGTGGACGTACCGGACACTGTTGACGCCGAAGGGAATGCCATCGCTGGTCGGTCCGGCGTCGGCACCGGTGACCGCGACCGCGACGGTTCCGCCGTGAACACGGGCCCGAAACCCGCCCAGGGTGATCTCGATGGTCGCGCAATCCTCGGGGTTGGCCAGCAGGCGGTTGGCCAGGGTGTGCGAGCACCGGTCTGCGGCCCCGGAGTGGGTGACCCCGATGTCGGCCAGCCCGGGCCGGCCGAGATCCTCCACCAAGGCCAGCGGCCCGGGATGGAGCACCTCCAGGGCGATCACGGTGTGCCGGCGGCCCGGAACCGCACCCGCATCCCCGGTGTCAGCAGTGCCGGCCGGGCCCGGTCGAGGTCCCAGAGCGTCGCCTCGGTGCGGCCGATGATCTGCCAGCCGCCGGGTGAGTCACGCGGGTAGATCCCACTGAACTCTCCGGCCAAGGCCACCGAACCGGCGGGGACCCGGGTGCGGGGTTCGCGCCGACGGGGCACGGCCAGCCTGGAGTCCCCGCTCACCAGATAGGCGAATCCCGGTGCGAAACCGCCGAATCCGACCCGCCACGGTGTGCCGGTGTGGGCCTCGACCACCTGATCGACGTTCATCCGGAGCAGTTCGGCCACCTCGGTGAGGTCGCTGCCGTTGTACACCACGTCGATGACCACGTCGACCCGCGCGTCCTCGGGCGTCGCGACGGGACCTGGCGGGGTGATCTGGGCCAGTCGCGCGCGGGCCGGAGCCTGACCGGCCGGGTCGGTGAGGTTCACCAGGACCGTGCGGGCGCCGGGAACGATATCGGTCACCCCCGGTGGTGGTGTGGCGCGGATCGACGCGGCGAGCGCGAGAACCTCCTCGGCGGAACCGCATTCGATCAGCAACGCCCGATCGCCGTAATCGTGGATGACGTGCGGGCGCATCAGGCCAGCGGAGCGTAGGTGGGCTCGTGCTGTTTGACGTAGCCGATCACCCGGTAGGTGACCGGCAGCATGACCACCTCGACGGCGGTCTTGTAGAACCAGCCCAGCGCGACGTAGGTGGCGAAGTCACCGAAGGTGCTGATACCGATCGCGCCGGCGGCGATCGCCCCGAACACCAGGGTGTCGCCGAGTTGGCCGGCGAAGGTCGAGCCGATCAGCCGGGCCCACAGGTGCTTCTCCCTGGTGCGCTCCTTGATCTTGACGACCGCCCAGGCGTTGATGGTCTGCCCGACCAGGAACCCGGCCAAGCCCGCGATGATCAGCTGTGTGTAGGCCCCGACGACATTGGCCAGGTGTTCCTGATTCGGATAGAAGTCGGCGGCCGGCAGGTAGACGGTCACCCAGAACGCCAGCGCGGCAAGGCCGTTCATGGCGAAGCCGACCAGGATCGCCCTCCGCGCCGCCCGGAAGCCGTAGACCTCGGCGAGCACGTCGCCGATGACGTAGGTGAGTGGGAACACGATGAACCCGCCGTCGGTGATGATCGGCCCGAACGCCACGCCCTTGGTGGCCGCGATGTTGGAGATGATCACCAGCGCGGTGAAGACCGCGACTAGAACGGGGTAGTAGACGCTGCCGACCCGGGCGAAACCCGGCGCATCCGGTTGGGCGATGTCCACGTCACTGGTCACGGGGACAATCCAAGCATGCCGGTGTGACCCCGCCGTCAGCCGAGTCGCAGGCCGGATTCCAGGAAGTCCATCGCCGCGTCGACATTGTCCAGGGAGAACGGTCCCCGGTTGCCCAGCGCCATCACCGCCCCAATCACCGCACCGGCGAACACCCGCAACTCGAGCTCGTGGGCACCGCGATCCAGGCGTGCCGCCATCGCCTCACTGACTCCGGACAGCAGCGCGTTGTATTCGTCGCGCAATGCGGCCTGCAGTTCCGGTAGCGAATAGAGCAGCCGCTGCCGGATCTTCTCGATCTCCCACTCCTCGGCGGCCATCTGCGCGTAGGCGTCGTGGACCGCTGTCCGGAAGGCGGTCAGCGGAGCCATCTCGGCGGGCTGGGATGCCAGCGTGGACAGGATGACGGCACTGAGGTCGTCGGCCAGCAGGACCGACTCCTTGCTGGGGAAGTATCGGAAGAAGGTGCTGGCCGACACCTCGGCTGCCGCGGCGATCTGCTCCGTCGTCGTACCGGCGTACCCGCGTTCGTCGAACAGCCGGAACGCCTCCCGCCGGATCGCTTGACGGGTCTCCATCTTCTTGCGCTGCCGCAACCCCGATGGGCGTCGCGGATCCGGCCCGGCCGCCGCTGTATCGTCCCGCATGACCCGATTGTGCCCGGTCGCGACGATCGGACGTCATCGGCGTCGCAAACCCGAACAGGGCCGGGTTCCCACCGCGAAGTCTAGGGTGATCGGCGTGACTGACGTTGCCCCGCGCACGGACCCGGCTGCGCACCGCACCCGGTTCGGCCATCCGATCGGCCTGGTCAACCTCTTCGGTGTTGAGTTGTGGGAGCGGTTCTCCTTCTACGGGATGCTGACCATCCTCGGGTACTACCTCTACTACTCGGCGACCGACGGCGGTCTGGGCCTGCCGAGGGCCACCGCGACCGGAATCGTCGGCGCCTACGGCGGATTCGTTTACCTGTCGACCGTGCTGGGCGGGTGGGTCGCCGACCGGGTGCTCGGCATGGAGCGCACCGTGTTCTATGGCGGCGTGGTGGTGATGTGCGGGCACATCTCGCTGGCGATCCTGCCCGGGCTCACCGGGGTTGCGGTCGGCCTGGTGTTGATCGCACTGGGGGCCGGTGCGCTCAAGGCCAACGCCTCATCCCTGCTCGGGACGCTCTATGACCTGGGCGATCCCCGCCGCGACGGCGGGTTCACGCTGTTCTATCTGGGGATCAACCTGGGCGCGTTCACCGGACCGCTGATCACCGGTCTGCTGCAGACCCGGCTGGGCTTCCATTACGGATTCGGCGCGGCCGCAATCGGTATGGCGCTGGGCCTGACGCAGTACGTGGTGTTCCGGCGCAACCTTGGTGAGCACGGCCGCACGGTCCCGCATCCGTTGTCGCATCAAGCCTTCTGGCGTGCGGCGACGGTGGCGGCGGTGGTGCTGGGGGCGATCGCGGCCGGGTTCGCCACCGGACTGGTGACGCTGGCCAACCTCTCCCAGGTGACGACCGGACTGATCATCCTGGCGGCGGTGGCCTACTTCGCCGCCATGCTGACCAGCAGCCGCGTCACCGCCCTGGAGCGCACCCGGGTGCGCGCGTTCATCCCGCTGTTCATCGCCAACGCGGTGTTCTGGTCACTGTTCCAGCAGATTTTCACCGTCCTCGCGGTCTATTCCGACGAGCGGATGAACTGGTCGATCTTCGGATGGACCGCCCCGTCGAGCTGGATCGGCTCGATCGAGCCGGTGTGGATCATCCTGCTGTCCCCGGTGTTCGCGGTGATCTGGACCAAGCTCGGCCGGCGCGCCCCGACCACCCCGCGTAAGTTCGCCTACGGTGTCATCGGGATGGGACTGGCCTTCCTGCTTTTCCTTCCGATGGCGGGCACCACCGGCCGGTCGGTGCCGGTGCTCGCAGTGCTGGCGATCATGTCGGTCTTCGCGGTTTCGGAGCTGTTGCTGTCCCCGATCGGGTTGTCGGTCACCACCCAGTTGGCGCCCAACGCCTTCCGTGCTCAGATGATGGCGTTGTACTTCTTCTCGGTCGGGCTCGGCACGGCAATGTCGGGCGTGCTGGCGCGCTACTACGACCCGGCGCACGAGTTCGCCTACTTCGGTCTGATCGGCACCGCTGCGGTGGTGGTCGGGCTCGTGGTGTGGGTGATTGCCCCGCGGATCAGCCGGCTGATGGAAGGTGTGCACTGACGCGGCTGCCCGCGCCGATCCTCACCGCCGCCGGAACCAGCCCCGCTTGCCCGGTTGGTCCAGCAGGTGCGGGGCGAGGTCGCGCAGTGCCGACTCGACCTGGCCGACGCTCGGGTTGACCAACGACCGCGTCCCGACGAACACCGTCGGGACGGTTTCGTCGCCGCCGGTCACGCCGCGGACCCGTGCGGCGGCGTCCGGGTCCTCCCAGATGTTGACCGGTTCGATCGGAATCCCTCGCCGGCGCAACCGTTGGCGCAGGGCGATGCAGAACGGGCAACCGGGGCGCCAGTAGAACTCGACGGCGCCGAGTGGTTCGGCGTTCATGATCGTGGCTCCCCGCCTCGTAGATAGACCGTCGTGGTGTGGGTGAAGAATTCCCGCGCGGCGCTGCCCTGCTCCTTGGGCCCCAGACCGCTCTTGCGGGCGCCGCCGAACGGGACATGAGGGTCGGCACCGGCGGATTCGGAGTTGATGTGCAGGACACCGACGTCGATGGACTCGACGGCCTGCAGTGCGCGGGTGAGATCCTGGGTGAACACCGCCGCCGACAGCCCGAACTCGCTGTCGTTGGCCAGGGCGAAGGCTTCCTCGGCGTCGCGGGCTCTGCGGACGGCGAGCACCGGGCCGAACAACTCGTGGCCCCAGACGTCGGCCGGTCCGCTGAGTTCGATGACCGTCGGCGCCACGAAGTGACCCTCGGCCAGTGGCCCGTCGCTGTAGCCGCCCCCGCCGGCGAGTACCGCCGCACCCTGGACCCGGGCGTGGTCGACGCCCGCGGTGATCGCGCGCTGCGCCGAGGCACTGATCACCGGGCCCATCTGGGTTTGTGCGTCGGCCGGGTCCCCGACCGTCAGCGCATCGGCACGGATGAGCAGCGCATCCAGGAAACGGTCGGCGATCGCCTCGGTCAGCACCAATCGCGATGTGGCGGTGCACTTCTGGCCGGCCGACCGGAACGCGCCCAGCATCACCTGCTCGACAGCGAGGTCGAAATCCGCGTCATCGAGCACGACGGCGGCGTTCTTGCCGCCCATCTCGGCCTGCACCGGCACCCCGCGGCCGGTGGCAGCCGCGGCGATCCTGCGGCCCACGGCGGTGGATCCGGTGAAGGTGACGGCATCGATTCCGGGGTGGCTGGTCACGGCATCACCGATGGCCGCCGGGCCGATCAGCAGGTTGAGCACCCCGGCGGGCAGTCCGGCCGCCGCCAGGGCCTCGGCAAGCCGCACGGCCAGCAGGGGCACGGTGCTGGCCGGTTTCCAGACAACGGTGTTGCCGTAGACCAGGGCCGGGGCGATCTTCCAGGCCGGGATGGCGATCGGGAAGTTGAACGGCGTGATGACGCCGACCACTCCCATCGGTTTGCGGGTGAGAAGGATCTGCTCGCCGGCCCGCGGCGAGGCATAGATCTCGCCGGCCTGCCGGTCGCCCTCGGCGGCGTAGTAGCGCAGGATCTGGGCGGCCCGGCGCACCTCGCCGACCCCCTCGGCGCGGGTCTTGCCCTCCTCGACCGTCAGTTCCAGGCCCCAGTCCTCGGCATTGGCGTCGACGACGGCGGCAGCGGCGGCCAGGACCGCGCCGCGCTGGTGGATCGGGGTGGCGGCCCAGCCGGGCTGTGCCCGCGCGGCGGCTTCGAGCGCAGCCTCGACCTCGGCGGTGGTGGCGCAGGAGCCCTGCGCGACAACGGTATCCGGGTGGGTCGGGTTGACACTGCGAAGTTCGGCGCCGGCGCCGGGACGCCACCGCCCGTCGATGAACTGGCGCAGGCTGGCCGCCGTCATATCAGCCGAGTCATTTCAGCCGGGTCATATCAGCGGAGTCATTTCAGCCGGGTCATATCAGCGGAACGCGGCGTGCCCGGTCAGCGCCCGACCGATGGACAGCAGGTGCATCTCCGAGGTGCCCTCATAGGTCAGCACCGATTCCAGGTTGTTGGCATGCCGCAGCGGCGAGTACTCCAGGGTGACCCCGCTGCCGCCCAGCAGGGTCCGGCATTCCCGGGCGATGGCGAGCGCCTCGCGGACGTTGTTGAGTTTGCCCAGGCTGACCTGCTCGGCGCGCACCCCCTCGGCGTCCTTGATCCGGCCGAGGTGAATGGCCAGCAACACCCCCTTGCCCAACTCGAGGGTCATATTGGCCAGCTTCTCCTGGGTCAGTTGATAGCTGGACAGCGGCCGGTCGAAGACATCGCGATCGGCGGTGTAGGCCAGGGTGGTCTCCAGGCTGTCCCGGGCCGCGCCCATCGCGCCGAAGACGATGCCGAACCGGGCCTCGTTCAGGCATGACAGCGGTGCACCCAGGCCGACGGCGTGCGGCAGTTGCGCCGAGGCCGGCAGACGCACGTTGTCCAGCACCAGTTCGGAGGTGACCGAGGCCCGCAGCGAGAGCTTCTTGTGGATCACGTTGGCAGTGAAACCCGGTGTGTCGGTGGGCACCAGGAAGCCCCGGATGCCCTCATCGGTCTGTGCCCAGATGGTGGCGACGTCGGCGAGATTGCCGTTGGTGATCCACATCTTGGTGCCGTTGATCACCCAGTCCGGATTATCCCCGGGCCCGGAGCGCCGGGCCCGGGTCCGCATACCGGCGGGGTTGGAGCCGAAGTCGGCCTCGGTCAGTCCGAAGCAGCCGACGGCCTCGCCGGTGGCCAGTCGCGGCAGCCACTGCTGCTTCTGTTCCTCGGAACCGTAGCGGTGGATCGAGAACATCGACAGCGATCCCTGTACCGAGACGAAGCTGCGGAACCCGCTGTCGCCGGCCTCCAGTTCCATACAGGCCAGGCCATAGCTGACGGCGTTGGTGCCCGCGCAGCCGTAGCCGTCCAGATGCATGCCCATCAGGCCGAGGCCGCCGAACTCCCTGGCCAGTTCTCTTGGCAGGGTTGACGATTCGAACCAGTCGGCGACATTCGGGCGTAGCCGGGTGTCGACGAACTTGCGCACGGTGGCGGCGATGTCGCGCTCGTCGGAGTCGAGCAGCCGGTCGGTGTCGAACAGTTCGAGCGGGGCGTAGGTTTGCTTTTTGGGAGGCGCGGCTGTCGTTGTCATGGCGTTCCGATGCAGGTGAGGTCTGGTGGTGCTGGGTTACCTAAGGCTAGCCGGATGACCCGGTGTCAGTGAACCGTTCCTAATCACTGAGCAGTTGTGAGTTCTGCTCGGTTGCGGCCCGAACGGTCTTGGCCGCGGGTGGTGCACGCTGTCCGGCGGACCGGCACGCCTGTCGGGCGTGACGGTGAACCGGAGCGGTTTGCCCCGCCCTGTGTTCTCGGTGTCCTGACAGGTCTAGCCGGTGGAGTGCCCGCGCCCATCCTCTGTTGGGTGCGGGGTCCTGCCGGCCGACGCCTGATCGGCTTGCCGAGTCCACGTCTGCCGATGGCGGCCGCCGCGCCGTGATGGCGGGTGACCGGATCGGAAGTCTGTTGCTGCAATGGTTGACGCCAGTGCTGATCGCCCCACTTACTGGTGTAGGCGGGATCAACGCCGATGACCGCGATCCCGCGGCGGGTAGCCATCGCGGTCAACCGGTCCCGGAACCTGGCGGTCGGGATACCGGCGACGGTCCGCCGGAAGGTCTTCCCGCGCTGGCCGCGGCCCATGGTCTCCCGGCCGGTGGAGCGGGCATCAGCGAAGTTGAGGTTCTCCACCACGACCGCCGAACATCCGTGCTGCTGTGCGGTGTCGAGCAGCGCGGTGATCGCCGCCCGGATCCGGCCGTCACGGCGGGAAGCCCGCAGCCCGCGCACGTCCACGCCGATGGTGACCGGATGGGCGACAGGGTTACCGGAGGAGTCCAGGACACAGGAGGCGAGGTGATCGGCGTTGAGATCCACCCCGAGCACCCGGCCCTGCCGCAGCTGGTCCAGTTCGGCGGGCTGCTGGGCGGTGATCGCCCAGGACGCATCCAGATACCAGCGGCCCCTAGAGGCATCGAAACTGAGGTCGTAACGCACCGCGTTTCTGCCGGCGATACGGGCTGCGAGGTCAGCACCGCCATGGCTGAACCGCACGGGTGCGCCCACCTGCAAATGGGTGCCGTACTTGCCAACCAGGGCGGCCGGCACTTTCAGGCGCAGCCGGCCCTGATCATCGACGCGGATGGTGAGGTTTCCCCCGATAATCCCGCTCTCGCCGTCAGCGGTCATAAACAGGCGGGCGGCGTCCCAGCGCGCCCGCCATTGGGACTCGTCGATCCCGGCGGCCGCGAGGTTGTGGCGGTTGCGCCACAACCGTTTCCCGCCCACCGTGACCGCCGGATGCCCGGCGGCGAGATCGGCTTGCGCGGCGACCAGGCGCTGGCGCAGACAGGCCAGCCGGCGGGTCTTGGAGAACCGCTCCCCGGCGGTGGCGTAGCCACGCGGCCGGCGCCGACGGCCACCTCCGGCGGTGTCCTGGGCGGCTGTTTGGCCGGGGCGCAGCGCACAGCGCTGCTCGAGGACCTCGATCGCGGACTGCAGATCCCCGACATGGGCGCCCAACGCCCGCATCCCCAGCTGGTACTGGTCCTCGACCGCCCGCGTGATCGCCCCCGCCCATCGTGAGGAGGACATCGCGGTCAGTGCCCGCTTGCGCTCAGCACGCCACACACTCTGGGCTTTGCGGTCCACCCGGCCCAGCCGGATCCGGTCCGCCAACTCCCGCCGATACAACGAACCCAGGAACTGCCCGATCTCGGTCAGCGCCGCGGCCTCCGCCGGTGACAGGTGCAACCGGCTGCGGAAACGCTTCCCCGAGGGCCCCGCCGCCACCACCGGGGGTGCAATACGGCGCAACGGCTTGCTGGAACTCACCAGTGCCTCATCAGTTCTTTGACGGTGAACGGTGGTTGCAGGGAATGGTCTTTCAACAGTGCGGTGACGTCGGATTCGGTGAACTCCTCACCGTCCTTCATTGCGTAGAGCATGGCCCGCTCGATGTCGGCCATAAACTCAGAGTGCTCCTCACACCAGCGACGGACACCTTTCTTGACGGCGCCGCGCTGCTGCTTCTTCTGTGGCGACATCGACTTGTAGGCGTGGGCGCGGTGGGCGTTGGGCGCGGTCTTGTAGCCGTAGCCCTGGGCGTCGTCGATGACCTCGCCGGTGGCGGCGTCAACGACGACGTAGCGGCGGTCGTAGCCCTCGGACAGCGATGAGCTGACCACCACGCGAACCGCGGATTCCGACATGTCAGCCATTCTTCCGGCGGGGTGTGACAGATCTGGTGCCGACAACAGCCTTGGGCCCGATGTCACGCTGGGCGCAGCCGATGGCTTTCAGTGCACGGTTGCGGGCGCTGCGGCGTCCGTACAGCCGCGCGCAGAACGACGTGAGAACTTCCACCATGTCGCGCACTAGGTCGTCGTCGACCTCGCCATCGTCGAGGACCACCAGACGGCGACCGTGCGCGGCCAAAGCAGTTTCGACCAGTTCGGTATTCATGCGCCCCAACCGGTCCCGATGCTCGACGACCACAACGCTCACTTTCGGGTCAGCCAGCAGGCGGCGCACCTTGGACCGCGAACCGTTCATCCCCGAGCCGATCTCGGCTTCCACCCGCACCACCTGACCACCAGCCTCGGCCGCCCACCCCGACAACCGCGACACTTGCCGGTCGAGATCGGACTTCTGATCATGGGACGACACCCGCGCATACAAACCGAACGCCGCAACGGGGGCGGCCGCCGTCGAATCCGGCGAAACAAGCACTAACCGCGAATTAACCCGCACCGCCGGCACCGGGAGAGTCCCCTCCCGAAACCAGCGATACGCCGTCTGCGGGTGAACACCCTGCAACCGCGCCCACTCCGTCAGATTCACACCGCCGGCATACTCACTAGAACGTGTATACGCTCACTATCGCTCAGTTATCCCTGGGCAGCTCACAACCCTGGTGGGTAACGCCTGGCACAGCTCCGCGACGTCGTCACCGGCCCGCATCACGGTGTGGTCCGGCCGGACGATCGCCGCTGCGGCCCGGCCGCTCTGCAGCCAGGCCGCCAGCTCGCTGCCGGGTTCCGCCGTATAGGACGCGGCCCGATGTCGTTGCACCACGGCCCGGTCGGCATCGGTCAGGGCGCCGGTGGTGATGACGGCGAACCGGTTGCCCAACAGCGCGTCGAGACGCTGCCCGCTTGACGTGGGCGCGTTCGGGCACAGCGTTCCGGCAAGCTGGACCCGGGCACGGGTGGAGTGCACCAGCGCCGTGCTGCGCAGCGGAGGTGTCGTCGAGTCCAGCACTTTCTCCCGTATACCCGGGATGAGGTGCATTCTCGGCACGACGGTCCGCCGTAGCAGGTCACCGAAGCGGCCCCCGGCCGTCATGGCGCGGCCGACGGCCAATGCCAGGCCGATCATTGCGCGAGCGTGCGGCTTGCGCTCCTGCTCGTAGGTGTCCAGCACCTCGGCGTCGAGGGTGCCGTCAATGACCGCGGCGAGCTTCCAGGCCAGGTTCATTGCATCCCGCAATCCGGCGCCCATGCCCTGGCCGATGAACGGCGGGGTCAGATGGGCGGAATCTCCGAGCAGGAAGACATTGTCCCGGCGCCAGGTGTCGGCGATGGTGGCCCGGAAGGTGTACTCGGCGACCCGGATGATCTCAAGCCCGCGTTGGTCGACCGCCGATGTCCACGGCGCGATGAGAGGTCCCAGCGTCGCAAGGGAACGGAAGTCGTCGGCCTGCTCTCCGGTCAGCAGTCGGAACTCCCAGCGATAGCGGGTGTCGCCGATCTGCATGAAGGTGCCGGCGCGCCCGGGATCGCACAACTGATGGACCCCTTCCCACTGATGCAGATCGACGGTGCTGGCCACATCAACTACCAGCCAGCGTTGCGCGAAGCGCAGGTCACGGATCGACGATCCGATGTAGTCCCGGGTGAGGCTGTTGGCGCCGTCGCAGCCGAGGAGGTAGTCGGCATCAACCGAATGTGTGCTGCCGTCGGCCCGGTCGGTGAACGTGATCCGGGTGCGACCGTCGCCGAGTCCGGTGATGTCAGTGACGTCGCAATGACCGCGCAGCGTGGCGTGCGGAAACCGGGTCAGGTTGGTGCGCAACAGTTCTTCGAACTCGGGTTGGTCGAACATGTTCGCCTGCGGGTAGCCGTTGCGTCCGCGGCGAGGCCGCTCGAACTCGCCAAGGACCCTGAACTTTGGGTCAATGAGCCGCAGGCCGACGGCGGGTCTCGAGATCCGGGCGAACTCGCCGGCGATTCCGAGGCGCTCGATGATCCGGAAGACTTCGTCGTCGAGGTGCACGGCGCGGGGCTGTGGGTAAACCCCCGCCCATCGCTCGAGGACGAGTGTCTCGATTCCGTACTGAGCGAGCAGGGTTGCGGCCGTCACCCCGGTCGGGCCGGCCCCGACGATGACCACCGGGATTCGGCGGGTCCCGCCCAGTTGCTCCATGGTGACGAAATCGTCACATATGATGGACGTGCCAGTCAAGGGGTTCTGATGAAACCATCAGTAGTGACTCGGCCCTGCTACGCTGCTCCGACATGGCTGAAGCGACGGAGACGATCGATATAGCGGTCAACCGGTTGGAGCGCCGTAAGCAACGCACCCGGGCAGCGCTGGTCAAGGCTGCTCAGACGTTGATCGCCGAAGGCCGGCTCAACGTCCCGGTCCTGGAGATCACGCGGCTCGCTGATGTCGGGATGGGGTCGTTCTACAACCACTTCGACAGCAAGGAGCAGCTGTTCGAATCGGCGGTCATCGACGTGCTGGACTCCTACGGCGCGCTTCTCGACGAGCTCACCGCAGAGATGAAGGACCCGGCCGAGATCTTCGCGGCCGGCTTCCGGCTGAGCGGGCGCTTCTTTCGCAGGCGGCCACAGGAAAGCCGGATTCTGCTCACCAACTGGACGGCGCTGGCTATGTCGGACCGCGGCCTGGCGCCGCGTGCTTTGCGCGATATCAAGGCCGCGGTGGAGTCCGGCCGGTTCAGCAGCGTCACCGATCCGGAGTTGGCGTTGGCGACCGCGGCGGGCACCCTACTCGGCGTCGGCGCACTGCTCCAGCAGCAACCGGATCGCGATGACGGAGCGACCGCCGACGCCGTCACCGAAGACCTGCTGCGAATGTTCGGGATGTCGGCGAGAGGCGCCCACGCGGTATGTGCACGGCCGTTGCCGGACGTCGATCTCTAGGCGTACGTCACCGTCATCCGTTGTGCGCCAAGGTCGATGGCGCCGTCGTCGGTGCTCACCGACGCATCGATCACGTCGCCGTCCTTGAGATACTTGGGGTTGGCGGCCTGACTCTTGAAGAAGGCCTTCCATTTGACCGCCGGAGGCAGTAGCCGCGAGATCATCTCGACGGGCTTGGGTGGCGCGCTGAGCGCCGTTCCGACCGGCGTGCCGGTCAGAATCACATCGCCGGCTGCCAGATCCTGGAATCGGGTCAGCGATTGCAGCGCTTTGACCGGGGCGTAGAGCATGTCACCGGCCACGACGGCGTCCTGGCGGATCTCCCCGTTGACACTGAGGCGCAACCGCAGATCGCCGAACCGTCGAAGTTCATCTGCCTCTAGCAGCACCAGGGCCGGCCCGATCGGTGTGAAACTCGGATAGGACTTGGCTTCGTAGAACTGTGTCTGCGGAAGTTGGATGTCCCGCGCGGAGATGTCATTGGTGATCACCAGACCGGCGATGTACTCGCTGAGGTTTGCCCCGGAGATGGTTGTGCCGACACCCATCTCGCGGCCGATGACAAGTCCGATCTCCACCTCGTAGTCCAGGAAACGGACGTGCGCAGGCTTGACGACCGGGTCGAACGGACCGCTGATCGAGGCGGAGGACTTCCGGAAGAAGGTCAGGGGAATGGTCTTGGGATCCATGCCCGCGTCCCTGACGTGCGAGGCGAAGTTCGTCATCTGCGCGACCACCCGGCACGGTTTGGTCACCGGAGATAGCAACTCCAGGCTATCGACCGCAACGACGTCGGTCCTGCCGCGGGCCCGCTCGATGGCCGGACGGTCCGCGATCAGCTCGGCGGTGGTGCGGGCCACTGTGTCGATTCGGGCCGCACCTGCGGGCGTGCTCACCCACCAGCCGTCGGCGCTCCGCAGAATGGAAATCGTCATGTGGCAGCAACTTTCAGTAGTCCGATCATCCGCCTGAGGGTGAACTCATTGTCCTCGCGCAGCGCCGAGACCATCGAGGCCACCTCGTGGCGGGCGCTTCTGGGGCTGGTTCCCAGGAAGTCTTTGGTGGCAGGGGGGCCCCACTGTGCGAGACCGGAGGCGGTGAAGGGCGCCCACCCCGGTTCCAGGGTGTTGTCGAACATGTCGCCGTCGGCGTAATGCTCCACCAGGAAACCATCCGGATCGCGCCAGTAGTCGAAGAGTTGGCTGCCCTGGATATGGCGGCCGATACCCCAGGACCGGACATAGCCGCGTTCGCGCAGATGCTCGCCACCGGCAGCCAGTGCGTCGAGGTCGCACACCTGATAGGCCGAATGCACGTATCGGTTCGCCGGGCCCAGCGCCATCGCCAGGGTGTGGTGGTCCGCCGGCGTCGAGCCACGGTCACAGCGAATGAAGCTCATCGTCGGGCCGCGCTCGCGTTGTCCGGGGTAGAAGAGAAAATCGCTGACTATCAGGCCCAGATGCTCCAGGTACCAATCCAATGCCCGGATGTATCTCGTCGACTGCAGCACCACGTGCCCGACACGCTGGACCACGGCCGGAGATCGTTCGGGGCGCTGAGTAGCGTTGGCCCGCTTCAGTTCGTGGCCGAAGTTGAAGACGTGCGGCTGTTGGCTGTTCGTCGCGGGAAGTTCGTGGGTTCCCGCGACGACCTTCACCGGGATTCCGCTGGGGTCGGTCAACTGCACCGCCATGCCCCCGAGCGAGTCCGGTAACGGGGCCGCCGTCGTGCCGGTCTTCTGGGCAAGGCGCAGCACGTCCGTCTCGTCGACGGCTGCGAAGGCCAGCCCCCGAAAGCGGGTCCGCGCTCCCCGATGGATCAATACACAGGGCGAACCCGCGTCGGCGCCGCGAAGGACAAGCGCGTCGGCGGATCGTGCCACGGTGTAAAAACCAAACGCCTGGCTGAACGCTTCGGCGCGCAGCAGATCCGGCTTGTCGAACTCCAACCAAGCCAGGTCGTGAACTTTGATCACAGGATTTCGGCACCGGCCCGGGTGCTCGCCGGGGCGCGCGCCCTGTTCGGTGTGCAGGCCGTTGTGCGCGCCGACGACGTCGCTCATCCCGAGCCCTCCTGATCGCTTCTGACGAAATCGTCACATACGACGGAGTGCTCAGTCAAGTCAGTGCGCTTGCGACCGCCGAGTCGCATATGGCCAGGGGTTGTTGCGTTCGGGAACCGACTGAGCCCGGCTTTCCTTGAGCCGCATCCGTAGGTGCTGGCGCAGGTCATGCAGCGACGCGTCACCCCAGCGGTTGTCGGCCTCGACCGGGTCGACGGTCAGGTCATAGAGCTCCCACTGATCGTCCAGGGGGCTGCTCCGGTAGACATCGCCGCCCGGGCCGTTGGCCGCGAGGTGGCGAACCCCGGGCTCGGTCCAGGTCGACGGATCATCGAAGCTGCGGACGAGCTTCCACAGGTGGCTGTCCCCGCCGCGAACGGTGCGGGCGTCGACCCGGGCGACCAGGCCTTCGAAGTTCGCGGCCGTGTGCGCCGGAATCCGGATGCGCAGCGGCGCAGGGGGATTGGTGGTCTGTCCGAGCTGCCGTCCCAGGCCGGAGGCCCCAGAGTCGCCCTCGAGCATATTGTCGCGGGTCATCAGGTACACCGCGCGGTCGGCCTCGGCAGGTGCCCCGTCGACCACCGGCATCAGGTTGCGCCCGGGCAGCGGATGCACTTCGGAGAAGGACTCGCGCAGCCTCTCGGCGACGGCGTCGACATCGGCGCCGGCCGCGCCCAGCAGGGTCGGCACCAGATCCACGTGCGAGGTCGGGGCGTCGACCACCCGAGGTTCGGTGGCGCTCCGGCCGACCCGGGCGATGGTGAAGGGCACCCGGGTGGCCTCGTCGTAGAGGTTGAACCACTTCTGATGCAGCCCGCCGTGCGCGCCCAACAGGTCGCCGTGGTCGGCGGTCCGCACCAGCACCGCGTCGTCACCGCCTTCGCTGACGGCGCGACGCACCCGGTCGATCGGGCCGTCGACTTCGGCGTGCAACCGGTAGTACAGGTCGCGGTAGCGCTGACCGAAGCGGTCGTAGACCCGCTGGATCGCCGCGGCCGGGCCGTAGCCGGAGTAGTAGGCCTCCCGGAAGGCGATCTGGGCGGCGGGTTTGGTGGCCAGGTCCTCGTCGGCGGTGGGTGCGGGCGGGATGTGCGGCGGGTCCAGGGGCGACGGCTTGAGCGGGCTGCGCAGCGCCCAGGTGGGGAACAGCACGATGTCGTGCGGGTTGACGAAACTGGCCACCAGCAGGAACGGCCGCAGCGCATCCGGATCGCCGGCGCGACGGCGGGCGTAGCGGTCCTCCAGCCAGGCCACCACCCGGTTGGCGATCAGCGGATCGCGGCGCAGACCGCAGTTAGCCATCCCGGCGCCGTGCGGTTCCGGGCCTACCCATCCGGAGAAGCCGTACGGCGCCAGCGGGTCGGCGTCCAGGTAGCGCCCGACAGCGGCCTCGTCGACCGCGCCGTCGGCGTCATTGGTGGCCAGGATGTGCCCGGTCGCCGGGTCGGTCAGGTCGGCGTGGGAGATATGCCACTTGCCGTCGTAGTGGGTGTCGTAGCCGATGGCCCGAAACCAGTTGCCCAGCGTCGGGACCTCGCCCGGGCGCAGCCAGCGCATCCGGGAGTCGTCGTAGACCTTGCCGATACCGTCGGTCTGGGTGACCCCGTGCAGGTCGGGGTATTGCCCGGTGAAGATGGTGGGCCGGCTCGGCACGCAGGCCAGTGACCCGGTGTAGTGCCGGGTGAAGCTGACGCCGTTCTCGTCGAACCAGCGCTGCCCGGTCAGCGTGCGCTGCCGCCAGTCCAGCACGTCGAGCGGTTCGTACGGCGGGATCGCGCGTTCCTCGTCGGTCATCACGATGACGATGTCGGGGCGGTCAGTCATGTGTTGCCTCCACTCTCTGTGCAAGTCCGGCGAGCATGGTGTCGGACTGGCTGGCCAGCACCGGGCACAGCACCCGCTCGGCGACTCGGGCCAGTGGGTTGGTGCCGATCTCCACGGTGCTGGTCAGGGTTACAGCGGTCCCGCCCTGCGGGGCCGGGCTCAGCGTCCATCGGTTGGCCACCCGGCGCAGCCGGCGCGACAGGCCCTCGATGTCGTAGGCCAGCGTGGCGGGGGCGGCGGCCTCGGTGATCCGCTCCACCAGGGTGTTGCGGCCGACTTGCACCCGTCTTGAGCTACCGACCGGGCCGTCCGGGCCGTGCTCGAGAATGCAGGAGTGGTCGACATTGCCCGCCCAGGAACTGATTGCTCCGAAGTCGGCAAGGACATCCCATACCGTCTGCACTGGGGCCGCGACGGTTCGCGCGCGGCTCACGGTTGCCACTGCTCCAGCATAGGCCCGGGCCCGGGCCGGACACTGTGAGTGCCTGTGTCTCAGGCCGATGGTCCGGATCCCCATTTTTACGACCTCAGTGTTCCCCGGGTCACATAAGGTTGGGGTATGACCCCTATCTCGGACCTGCGTGCGCAGGCGTTGGCGAAGGTGGGGCAACTGGCCGAGCGTGGTTCGGCGGAGTTGCACTACCTCCAGAAGATGATCTCCGCGGGCGCATTTGGGCTGGAGCCTCCGCAGAATCTCGCCGCGATGGTCGCCGATCTGCGTCGCTGGGGTGAGGTGGGCATGATCCCCGGGCTCAACGCGCGGCGCACACCGCACCGGACGGCCCTGATCGACGACGAGGGGGCGATGACCTTCGCCGAACTGAACGATGCGACCAACGCCGTCGCCAACGGTCTACTGGCGAAGGGGGTCTCCGGTGGTGACGGGGTCGCGATCCTGGCGCGCAACCACCGGTGGTTCCTGATCGCCAACTACGCCTGTGCGCGGGTCGGCGCCCGCACGATCATGCTCAACACGGAATTCTCCGGACCGCAGATCCGCGACGTCTCCGCCCGCGAGGGCGCCAAGGTCATCATCTACGACGACGAGTACACCGAAGCCGTGAAACTCGCCGAGACCCCGCTGGGCAAACTGCGGGCGCTCGGGTCCAACCCGGATGTCTCCGAGCCGTCCGGCAGCACCGATGAAACGCTGGCCGAACTGATCGCCCGCAGCAGCACAGCCCCGCCGCCGAAGGCCACCAAGCGCTCGTCGATCATCATCCTGACCAGCGGCACCACCGGCACCCCGAAGGGCGCCAACCGGCATGCGCCGCCGACGCTCGCCCCGATCGGCGGGGTGCTGTCGCACGTGCCGTTCAAGTCCGGCGAGGTGACGTCGCTTCCGTCGCCGATGTTCCACGCGCTGGGCTACCTGCACGCGACCATCGCGATGACGCTCGGTTCGACGCTGATCCTGCACCGCCGCTTCAAGCCGGCCACCGTCCTGGAGGATGTTCCCAAGCACGGGGTCACCGCGATTGTCGTTGTCCCGGTGATGCTTTCCCGGATGCTCGACGCGCTGGAGAAGATGGACCGCAAGCCGGACCTGTCGTCGCTGCGGATCATTTTCGTCTCCGGTTCGCAACTCGGTGCAGAGCTGGCGACTCGGGCCATGAAGGACATCGGGCCGGTGGTCTACAACCTGTACGGGTCCACCGAGATCGCCTTCGTCTCCATCGCCCGGCCGCAGGACCTGAAGAAGAACCCAGCCACGGTGGGGCCGCTGATCAAGGGGGTCAGGGTCAGGATCCTCGATGACCACGGCAAAGAGTTGCCGAAGGGTCGGGTCGGACGCATCTTCGTCGGCAACTTCTTCCCGTTCCAGGGCTACACCGGCGGCGGCAACAAAGAAATCATCGACGGCCTGATGTCCTCCGGTGATGTCGGCTACTTCGATGAGGACGGTCTGCTCTACGTCAGCGGCCGCGACGACGAGATGATCGTCTCGGGCGGGGAGAACGTGTTTCCCGCGGAAGTCGAAGACCTCATCAGCGGACATCCCGATGTCGTCGAGGCGACCGCCCTCGGGGTCGAGGACAAGGATTTCGGCCAGCGGTTGCGCGCCTTCGTGGTCCTCAAAGAGGGGGCCGAAACGACTGAGGAGACCATCAAGGACTACGTCCGCGATCACCTGGCGCGTTACAAGGTTCCGCGCGAGGTGATCTTCCTGGCGGAGCTGCCGCGCAACCCCACCGGCAAGATCCTAAAACGGGAATTGCGCCAGATCGAGATCCCGTAGCCCATTCCTCCCGCGAACAGACGCTAAAGGTCGCGACACGCCGGGATTTATGGGTCGTCCGCGTCTGCTCGCCGGGGGGGTTAGGGATCGCGGGGCAGGCCGAGTAACCGCTCGGCGATGATGTTCAACTGCACCTCCGAAGTGCCGCCGTAGATCGTCGTCGCCCGGCTGGCGAGCAGGAACTCGGCCCACTTGCCCTCCAGTGAATCCTCTTCCCAGATCGCACCGTCGATCCCGAAGGACGACACCGCGAACTCGGCATAACCCTGACCGGTGCGCATCGACAGCAGCTTGGAGATCGCCGCCGACGGCATGGCGTCACCGCCGGCCAGGGTGAGCAGGGTCGAGCGCAGGTTCATCAGCTTGGCGGCGTGTCCCTCGGCGATCAGCTCGCCGGCGCGGTGATGGCCGACCTGGTCGAAGCCCCCGGCGCCGACGAACTCGACGAAGCGGGTCAGGTTCGGCAGGAACCACGGTTCGTCGCTGCCGATCGAAACCCGTTCTGCGGTCAGCGTATTGCGGCTGACCTCCCAGCCGTGGTCCACCTGGCCCAACACCAGGTCGTCGGGCACGAAAACATCGTCGATGAAGACGGTGTTGAACAGCGCGTTGCCGGTCAGTTCCCGCAGTGGCTTGACCTCCACTCCGGGGCTGCTCATATCGAGCAGGAAGTAGGAGATACCGGCGTGCTTCGGGGCGTCCGGATTGGTCCGGGCCAGCAGCGCACCCCACTGGGAGAACTGCGCGGCGGTGGTCCAGATCTTCTGGCCGGTGATCCGCCAGCCACCGTCGACCTTGGTCGCCTTGGTGGTCAGGCTGGCCAGATCCGAACCGGCGCCCGGCTCGGAGAACAGCTGGCACCAGATCATCTCGCCGCGGAACGTCGGGGGCAGGAAGCGCTGCTTCTGCTCCTCCGTGCCGTAGGCCACGATCGATGGGATCAGCCAAGCGGCGATCCCCATGTTCGGCCGCTTGACTCGTCCGGTGCTGAACTCCTGGGAGATGATGATCTGCTCCACCGGGGTGGCGGCACGACCCCACGGCGGTGGCAGGTAGGGCAGCACCCAGCCGCCCTCGGCGATCGCCGCCTTACGGTCCTCGCCCGGAATGGCTTTCAGTGCAGCCACTTCGGCGCGGATAGCGTCGCGCAGCTTCTCGGTGTCCGGATCGAGATCGATGTCCAGCGGACGCATCCCGGTGGTCGTCGCGGCGTCGAATACCTGTTGGGGGTACTCATTCGGCCGACCGAATGCCGCGACCAGGCCGAGGGTGTGCCGGTAGTAGACGTTGGTGTCGTGCTCCCAGGTGAAGCCGATGCCGCCGTGCACCTGGATGCAGTCCTGGGCGCAGTGCTGAGCGGCCGCCGGCGCGAGGGTGGCGGCCACCGCGGCGGCGAACTCGTAGTGGGTCGACTCGTTGTCCCATTTTCCCGCGTCCCGGCCGCTCTCTGCCGCCTCGTCGATTGCCCGGGCGGCGTCCCACACCGCCGCGGTGGCGCGCTCGGTGGTGGCGATCATCCCGGCGCACTTGTGCTTGATGGCCTGGAATTGGCCGATCGGACGGCCGAACTGCTCGCGGATCTTGGCGTATTCGGAGGCGGTGTCGGTGGCCCAGCGAGCCAGGCCCACCGCCTCAGCCGACAGCAGCGTGGTGATGATCGCGCCGCCGGCGGCCTGGGAGACGCCTGACAGCAGCCGCTCGGCCCCGATCTCGACCCCGTTGGCACGCACATGCGCGACGGGACGCAACGGATCCACCGACCGAAGCGGTTCGATCTCCAACTGCCCGGCGTCGAGCACCGCCCACTCGATGCCGCTTTCGATCGCCACCGGCAATACCAGCACCGAGGCCTGGGCGGCGGCAGGCACCGAGCGGGCCTCCCCGCGTATCACTACGGTGCCGTTGTGGCGGGTGGCGGTCAGGTCGGACGAAATGGCGACCGCGGCGATGGTGTCGCCGGCAGCCAGTTCGGCCAGCAGTTTGGTATCCGGGTCGTGGGCGGCGATGAGCGCACTGGCGATCGCCGAGGGAACGTAGGGCCCGGGCACGGCGCCGTAGCCGAATTCGGCGATCGCGATGGCCAATTCGAGCAGCCCGAACCCCTGGCCGCCGACCGATTCGGCCAGGTGCAGACCGTGCAGACCCTGCTCGGCGGCGGCGCGCCAGTACGGCGGCGGGCTGTCCAGCGGGCTTTCCAGCGTCGCGTGCAGGAACTCGGAGGGTGCGGCGCGGCGCACCAGCGCGCGCACCGACTCGGCCAGATCCTGATGCTCCGATGTGATCGCGATGGGCATGTTTCGAGTGCCTCCACTGCCGTCAGGTGCCTATTAACCGGTGGGTTGGGACCGAGGGTACTCTCCGGATTCCAGCCACCTCCCGGCAGCGTTGATGACGTTGCCCGTCAGTCCCGGAACAGGCTGGACTCCCCGAATGCGTCCACGATCGCGCTGAGTTGGTCGACGAGTTCCTCGGACGAGAGACTGACGTCACCGGCCAGCCAGGCGCTGATGGTCTGGGTCACCCCGCCGACCACGAAGTAGGCGAATGCCGTGATCCGCTCGGTGGCGGGCCGGCGAAGCAGATTCTCCACATGCCGACCGGACAGCATGACGAACAGCGCCTCGGACTCCCGGCGCTTGCGGATCAGGGCAGTATTGGACATCTGGGTGCCGAACATCAGCCGTCCCACCCGAGGGTCGGCCTCGATGGCCGCGACGATGTTGGTCATTCCCGCGCGGGTCTGCAGTTCGGCCGGCGCGGCCGAGACGGCCTCCTGTGTCGTGGTCGCCATCCGGGTGATGACCCAGTCGAAGACCGCGCCGATGAACTGGTCCTTGTCGGCGAAGCTCTCGTAGAAGTAGCGGGTGGCCAGGCCGGACTGCTGGCAGATGCCCCGGACGGTCAACTCCGCCGGGTCGATATTGCTGCCGAGCAGGTCCAGGCCGGCCTCCAGGAGTCGGGTGCGGCGTCGGGCCTGTCGGTCGGCGGCATCCACGCCGGCGTACGGGCGCGCCTGGGTCACCGCGTCATCTTGACATCGCGGCGCGACTGGCACAATATCGGGAAACAATCGTTCTCAGATTCGCCGAGCGAGGGGATCGTCGTGGCCGTCCTGGAATACTTAAGCGTGGCGGATCGTCCGGTCAGCGAGTCATCCGGACCGCCGGCCGACCGAAGCCTGCTGCAACGACTGACCGGTTCGGCGCCGTTCGCCGACGGGATCCCGGGGATCGCCCTGCTTGCCGGCCCGGCCAACGTGATCATGCAACTGGGCCGGCCCGGCGTCGGCTACGGCGTGAAGGAGAGTCGCGTCGAGAGTGGCCGCATCGACCGTCACCCGATCAAACGGGCCAGGACCACCTTCACCTATCTCGCCGTCGCCACCCGTGGCACCCCGGAGCAGCAGAAGGCCTACCGCAAGGCGGTGACCCGGGCGCACGCTCAGGTCGTCTCCACCGAGGACAGCCCGGTGGCCTACAACGCTCTGGACCCCGATCTGCAACTGTGGGTGGCGGCCTGCCTCTACAAGGGCGGGGTGGACGTCCGGCGGGTCTTCATCGGCGAAATGGACGACGAGACCGCCGACCAGCATTATCGCGACAGCATGGCGCTGGGCACCATGCTGCAGATGCGCCCGGAGATGTGGCCCGCCGACCGGCCCGCCTTCGACAAGTACTGGGACGAGTCGATGGACAAGATCCACATCGACGACACCATCCGCGAGTTCCTCTATCCCATCGCGGTGGCCCGGATGGGGGCCTTCCGGATGCCGGGCCCGTTGCAGCACCTCAACGAGAGCGTCGCACTGCTGATCACCACCGGCTTTCTGCCGCAACGGTTTCGCGACGAGATGAAGCTGGATTGGAACCGCACCAAACAGCGTGAGTTCGATGCGCTGATGACCGCGATACGGCTCGGCAACAGCGTTGCTCCGTCCTTCGCGAGGAACTTCCCGTTCAACGTGCTACTGCATGACGTGAACTGGCGGATGCGTACCGGCCGTCCACTGGTCTGAGAACTAGCCGAACATCAGCGGTCGCAGGAACCGATTGGTGCGCCGCAGGTATTCCGGCTGGCTGACGTGCAGGATGTGGTTTCCCGGGAACCAGTGCAGCGCACAGCGGTCCCAGTGCTCCCACAACGCCACCGCGTGGTCCGGCGGGGCGAGCCGGTCGCCGAGTCCGGTGATGATGAGGCGGCGGTCCTTGGGGACCAGCGGACGGTAGTTCAGGGGCGAGTGGTAGGCAAAGCTCGAGTAGGCCTCCTCGCGGCTCATACCGCCGACGGCCCGGGTCAATTGCACGACCTTGTTCGCCGGCCACCAGTCGTCGAACGCCGACTGGGGGGTGACCAGCGGGACATTGGGGATGACCGCCTCCAGCCGGTCATCGGCGGAGGCCACCAGCGCCGAGGTGTATCCGCCCAGCGAAAGTCCGGTCAGCGCGATCCGGTCGACACCGTTGTGGCGCAACCAGTTCAGGATGGTGCGGAAGTCGTAGACCGCTTGGCCCATCGCCTCGGCGAAGCCGCTCATTCCGTTGGCGAAGAAGCCGTAGCCGCTGAAGGGGGAGAGGTTCTCGGCGCGCCTGCCGTGGAACGGCAAGGTGTAGAGCAGCACGTCGTAGCCGGAACGGTAGAACCACGGCAGTGAGAAGAACAGCCCGTTGACCAGATAGGGCGAGCCCATGAACCCGTGGATCACACACAGGGTGGGTCGTGGACCGTCGTCGTGGCGCCAATGCTGGAATCGGACGATGTTGTTGCGCCTCCACCGGTGCCACCGATCGTGCATCGCCGGGTTGGCCGGCTCGAAACTGCTGGCGAACGAACCGTTGTGGACGTGACCCCGCGCGATGTATTCGGCGATCGGATTCGCCGCGCGGGAGGACACCTCCGGAACTGCGGTCGGGGCCGGGAAGGAACGGGCCGGGTCACGGTGGGCGGCGAGGTCGACGTAGAAGGCGATGTTCTCGCGTTCGCGCCGCGCCTCGGATCGACGAAGTGCGGTGGTGAGGATGGTGGGAGCCACGGCGGCCCCGACCACGGTGGAGATTGCCGTGCGCAGGCCGAGGTCGGCCAGCGCCGACGAATCGACCACCAGGCGCTGGAGTGCGGTCAGATCGGACCGATCGGGCAGGCCGGCCGAACCCGCATCGGCGCCGGGCACATCGGGTACGGGGATCGGCATCTCGACCTCGTATGTCATGGATCGTCCGGCCTTTCCGGGCCGACTCGGCGGCCTGCCCTGCACCGACGACGATGTTAGTCCGACTAATCAGCCGGTGGCGTACATCTTGATGTGATGTCGAGAACGGCGGTTGCGGCGGCTGGGGCGTGGAGGGCGTTGCGTGGAGGGCGTTGCGTGGAGGGCGTTGCGTGGAGGGCGTTGTCGACGGGTCGCCGTCAGTCCGGTGACCTGTCGTCCCGTCCCGGCCGGTCGGCATCGGTCTTGGCGTCGGGCCCGGTGATCCGCCTGGTTGCGACCGGCTTTCCCGCCGAGTTCCGGGTGACCGGAGGCGGTGACGGTGCAGGGATGAGGCGGCCCTGAACGGGGGCGCCATTACGAACCGGCGGCACCGAGACACGTTTGGTGTCGGTCTTGGTTTCCTTGTCGGTCGTGCCGCCCGCACCGGCCGCGCCGGGCGGGATCATCGGCATCCCCGCGATGCCCGGGCCGATCGGGCCGGTGGCGGCAGGTGGTCTCGGTGCGGTGGCCGGGCTTGCCGGTGCCGAGGCCGGGGCGGTGCTCGCCGACGGAATCGGTGGCGGCCCCAGCGCGGGGGCGGGCACGGCGACGCCAGGGCCTACAACACCACCGCCCGGGCTGCCGCCGGCACCGGCCGGAACGAAACCAAAACCGGATCCGCCGCTATCCGGATCGCCGAAATCATCGATGAGGGAGTCGAATTCGTCCAAAGCAGGGGAGGCGTCCAGGCCGATGCCCTCGATCGGTACGGCGGTGTCACCGGGCGACGCCCCGAAGAGCCCCGATCCGGCCTGCAGGACCTGCTGGGCACCCTGGGCCACCTGTTGGGGGAGCTGCGCCAACGGTTGCAGGGCACCCCCGAGTGCTCCGGCGAGAGCAGCCGCGATACCCGCGGCCGCCTGCGGCAACTGCTGGGCCATCGCGGCCGACTGATCCGGGGCGGCAACACCGTCAAGCATCATCGCGGCTTCGGCATCCTGGGCGGCGAACCTCTCGGCTGCCTCGGCGGCTCCCGCGTCCCGCCTCGCGTGCTCGCTGATCGCCTCGGCGTTGTCTCGCGGATCACCCGAGTTCGCCGCCAGCCCCAGCATCCGCAGGACCTGCTCGATCGGCGCGGTGCCGGTGACGAGCGGGTCCGAGGCGATGGGTGGCGGCGGCATGTTCAACGCGACTGCCTGCAGGTACCGCTCGATCTCGGCGTTCAGCCGGTCACCGGTCATCGGGACCTGCCCTTCGGCGACATTGCCTCCCGGGTCAGGAACCAGCCGAAATGGTAATCGGCAGTGATGGTTTCGCCGAGGAGGACGGCGTCAATGGCCGCCAACAGCTGCCAGTTGCCGATGTCCGGGCCAGCCGTCGGGTCCGGATATCGGTCCAGCACTGAGCGGGTGATGCTGGCGAGATGTTCGCCCAACAGCTCGACCTCGGAATCGAGAACTCCGGACCGCGCGGAGGCGGCCCTGGCGATGGTGTGCGCCAGCCGCGGCAGCCCGTCGCGCCACTTCGTCGCCCGGGTGAGCCGCCAGCCGAGATCATCGACGGGGGTGCTCTGACGGGCGGTCCTGGACATCGGTATCGGCTCGTCGCCGTCTGCCGGGTGGAGTCGTTGTCCCGGTTGATAGGTCAGCCTCGACGTCGCCGGACCGAGCAGTGTCACCAGATCACCGGTTCCGCCTGCTGGCTGCAACAGGCGCACTCCGGCGGGGATGTCGATCCCCGGCGGGATCCAGCCGCCGGCCAGATCGGTGACCAGCACGGTGTCACCGTCCGCGAGATCGCCCACCGCCCAGCGCAGCCGGGGCTGCTGACGGGCCACTGCGCTCAGCAGTCGGTTAAGCCGGATCTCGGATGCCGGTCGGGCCGCGGGCATGGCGGTGGGGCGATCGCCGGCGGTGACCGCCGCGGACCCGACGGTCGCTCCCGCAGCGGCGGCCACCGCCCGGCGGACCACGAGCGGTGGACCGGGCGCGGCGGCACCGGCGGAGGCGGAACCCGGGGTCGACGCCGGGATGACCGGGGCACCGGGTGCGGGCGTCGCCGACGGTGCCCGCAGATCTGATCCGTAGGCCTGCAGGCCCGGCGGGCTCGGCGCGGATGCGCCGGCGGGGACCGCAGCCGGCGGCACGTTCGGGATGCCGCCCGGGGCGACGACGGTCGCCGGCCCAGCACCGGCGGAGGTCGGACTCGGCGCCGCGACATCACCGACGGGTAACCCGGCCGGGTCTGCCGGTGGCCGGGCGTCGGTGGGCGGCGATGGCTCCGGGACCGCCGAGCGTCCGCTGTCGCCAAGGCTGTCGGCGATCACCTCGGCGCCGGCGGCGATGACACGTCCGCGCAGGGCCCCGGGATCGGGCCGCACCGGTTCGCGAAGGTCGGCGGATTCGGCGCCTGGAGCAGTCGCGGCGCCCGGCGCGGCGCCGTCGGCCGGTGTCGGTGTCGGTGTTGGCGCGCTCCCGGCCGTTGCCGGAACCGGCTCGGTCCGGCCCGGAATGCTTTCTACTGCAACCGCGTTCGATGCCACGGGATTAGTGCCTGATTCCATCGCGGGCGACCCGGCGGATTCACCGGTATCCGGTATCTCGACGCCCAGTGCCGTCGAGACCTGACGCTGCAGATCCGGCTGGCTCGGCGACCGGAACGCCGACACCAGGTCAACACCGTTGGCCTTGGTGAACTCTCGCGCAGACAGTCCGGATTGCGTCGTGCCCAGTGTCGTCTCCATGGCGCCGAGAACGCTGGCGCTGCACTCGGCCGCCTTGGCATTGGCCTGAGTCTGCGCGGCTGCGATGGTGCCGACGATCGCGCTGACCTTCTCGGCGAGTGGTCGCTGGGAATCCAGCACCAGGCGGATCTCGCTGTTGCCCTCGCGTGCGATGTCCTGGAGTGCCGAACGCAACTCGGCAACATACCGGTGCGCCCACCGATAGGAGTCCCGCTTCGCCTCGTTGCTCTCCGCGATGCCCCGCGCGGCGTCCTCCCCGGACTGGAATAGCCGTCTGGCGGCGTCGGCGGCGACACCCTGCTGGCCTGCCAGGGTGCCCATCCGGACGGCCCTCAGCGACTCTGCGTAGTGGTTATGCGCGGCCGCCGTCGCGGCCCGGTTCTGTTCCGAGGCGGCCAGTGAAGCGAGCGACGCGGAACCCGGCCACTGATGGCCGATCAGCAACGGCGACCATTCACCGCCCGGCAGATCAGGCACGGTCGGGCCCCGGCCCTGATGTGGGCGGTGGCCCCTGCGGCGTCGCGGACATCACCCGGATGCTAGTCAGCGGTTTGCCATAGCGCCATTCACCATGTGTGGTCGCGCTGGGGGAACCGGCGTCATCACAGTTCATGGGCCATGAGCTGAGGTGAAACGGCGCTGACTCGGTTTCGCGGCGGCGTTGCCGACGGCCGTTAGTCGCTGCACACCCGACTGAGGCCGAACCTTGACTTGACCCTCTGCGAAAGCCCCGGGGACGATGAGCGGATGCGCCGACTCCTGCTCTCTCTCACTGCCGTGCTCGGCGCGGCGGTCGTGGCCATCTCATCGGCGCCGGTCGCTGGCGCTCAACCGCCGTGGTTCCAGGCCCAGGTCGGCAACGCCGCCCAGGTGCTCTCCGTCGTCGGCACCGGCGGCTCCCAGGGGAAGATGGACGTCTGGCAGCGCGGTGCCACCGGCTGGCAGCCGGTCGGTGCCGGTATCCCGGTATTCCTCGGCTCGGCCGGACTGGCTCCCCGGGCCCGGGACACCATCCCGGCCACCCCGATGGGGGTCTACAGCCTCGACTTCGCCTTCGGCACCCAGCCCAACCCCGGCGGCGGCCTGAAGTACTACCAGACCACCCCGGACTACTGGTGGTCGTCTGACGGGCCCACGTACAACACGATGCAGGTCTGTAAACAGGCCGACTGCCCGTTCGACACCTCGCCTGCCAGTGGCACCGAGAACCTCTACATCCCCGCGTACGCGCACGCGATCGTGATGGGCGTGAACAAGGAGCGGGTGCCCGGCAACGGCGGCGCGTTCTTCGTCCACACCTCCAACGGCAGTCCCACCGCGGGTTGTGTGGCACTTGACGACGCCACCCTGGTCAAGGTCATCCAGTGGCTACAACCCGGCGCGGTAATCGCGATCGCGCAGTGATCAGGCCAGTGCGGAACCGGGTTTGAGGGTGAAGTTCAGGCCCTCCAGCGACTGGGTGGCCTCATAGGTCCGGTCGTATCCGGTCGCGCAGATCTTCCAGCCGTCCTCGGTCTTGCGATACCGGTCGTGATAGAACGCCGCACCGAAGAGCATGAAGTTGTATTCCGGCACGATCACCCGGTCCTGCAGGTACCAGGTGGCTTCGGCCTGGTCGCCGTCGACGGTGATCTCCGGGTGGGTCACCCGGTGCTCGGTCAGCACGCCCGCGGGCATCGAGGTTCGCATGAACTCCACCAGGGCGGCTCGGTCGGTGAAGTGGTGCTCCTTGCCCAGCGACGACCCGTAGTCGCCGGCGATGTCCTCGGTCAGGGTGTCGGCGAAGTCGTCCCAGTGCTTGGTGTCCAGGGCGCGCAGATAGCGGTATTTCACCCGTTTGATCGCCTCGATCGCGTCCACATCAGCCATGCCCGACATTGCAGCACACCCGGCCGGTCCCTCGACTAGGTTTGGACGGGTGAGCCTGCCCCGCAGTCGTTATGCGGAGTTGTCCCGCGCCGAGCTGGCCGTCCTGGTACCCGAACTGCTGTTGATCGGGCAGCTCATCGACAGATCCGGAATGGCTTGGTGCATCCAGGCTTTCGGCCGCCCGGAGATGCTGCAGATTGCCATTGAGGAGTGGGCCGGCTCAAGCCCCCTCTACACCCGGCGCATGCAGAAGGCACTGAAGTACCAGGGCGACGACGTCATCACCATCTTCAAGGGTCTGCAGTTCGATATCGGCGCCCCGCCGCAGTTCATGGACTTCCGCTTCACCGTGCACGACCGCTGGCACGGCGAGTTCCACCTCGATCACTGCGGCGCGCTGTTGGACGTGGAGCCGATGGGACCGGACTACGTCACCGGCATGTGCCATGACATCGAGGACCCGACCTTCGACGCCACCGCGGTGGCCACCAATGCGCGGGCCCGGGTGCGGCCGATCCACCGGCCGCCGAGGCAGCCGGCCACCCGCCACCCACACTGCGCCTGGACCGTCGTCATCGACGAGTCCCACCCGGCGGCGAAGAGCATTCCGGCGTTGGGCATCATCGCCGAGACCCGGGCCGCCACATGGGAACTCGCGCCCATCGACCCCGATGACGACGGCGCGGCCGACTACACCGGGCCGCTGCTGTCCGATATCGACTTCGGCGCGTTCTCGCACTCGGCACTGGTGCGTATCGCCGATGAGGTGTGCCTTCAAATGCACCTGCTGAACCTGTCCTTCGGCCTCGCGGTGGCCGACCGGGCCGGCGACGATGCTGAACTGCACGGGTCGATCTGCACCAAACAACTCGTCGGGATCGCCGGGGTCGCCGCCGAGCGCATCCGTCGTGCACTGAAGCTTCCCGCCGATCTCGGCGGACTCTCCGCGGTGCTGCGTCTGCATCCACTGCTCAACCCGGCCGGCTACGTGGTGGCCGATATCGCCGACGCCCGCCTGCAGGTGCACCGCTCACCGGCCCACGACGACGGCGGGTGGATCGCGCTGTGCGGGCCGTCGTCGGTTGCGCCCCTGCAAGCCATCGCCACCGCCGTCGATCCCCATCTGAGGGTGCGGGTCACCGGTAACGATGACGACTGGATCGCCGAGTTCGACCGGTCCGACACCGCACTACCGGAATCCCCGGAGGTCCAGGTGACTAAGTTCAGCCGCGGCGCAACGTTCGAATTCCAGCCGCGCCGTTCGCTGCCGCTTACGCCTGTCTAACCGGCGTTTCGCTGGCGGCGAACCCCCAACACATCGACAGCGGCAGCAAACTCGGCGCACACTGTCGGTTATGGATAACAATGGGCCGTTCGGTATCGACCCCGAAGAATTCGACCGCGTGGTGCGCGAGACCGGCGAGGGTCTGCGCGACGCCTTCGAACAGGTCGGCAAATACTTCGGCTCATCGCCGGAGCGTGCCGGCTTCGGAATGCTTTTCGATCAGTTCGTCCGGCCGACGCCGCGGCCGCGTCCGCAGCCGGAGACCGCCGGTGAGGCGGGTGACGGCGTTTGGGCCGTCTATATCGCCGGTGCCGACGGCAAGGCGCACGTGGAGCAGGTCTACCGGACCGAACTGGACGCGCTGCGCGCCAACAAACACAACACCGACCCGACGCGCAGTGTGCGTTTCCTGCCGTACGGAATCGACGTCAGCGTTCTCGACGCCGCGTCCGGCCGGGAGCCGAGCGACCCCGACGGCACCGCGACGGAGGGCACCGGGCCCGAATCGGCCTGATCGAGATCTTCCCCCGTTCGGCTGTGACGGAGTGTGGGGATCTGTCGGGATTTCCCCGTCGCCCGTGTGTTCTGGGTTCTTCCAGCTAGGGGTCCATCTTCACCCGGGCTCCGAAGTAGCTGAGGAGTGCCGACTTGGCACCCGGTTTTATGCACTCCGGCGTTTGGGCTTTACAGTAAACGGCATGCCCGACATGGATCGCCGCAGTGCGCTGGTGATGGCGGGCCTCGGCCTTGCCGTCGCCGCCGTTCCCACGCCGAATGCCGCCGCCAATCCCGAGCAGCCACTGCCCGGTCCGGAAGCTCCGGTCGGCCCGCCGCCCCCGGCCCCCGGTGCGCCGGCGCCTGCGGCAGCAGTCCCCGGCTTCCTCGGCGACGAGTTCGACGGACCGGCCGGTTCAGCCCCCGATCCCGCCCGGTGGAGCATCGCGCAGCGCCGCGAACTCATCAAGAACCCGGTGTTCTGGGACCGCCCGGAGAACATGGGTCAATACCGCGACGACCGCGAGCACGTCTTCCTGGACGGCAACTCGAACCTGGTGATCCGTGCCACCCGGGAGGGTCCGGGCAAGTACGTCAGCGGCAAGGTCGTCGGGAACTTCGCCGCACCGATCAACCACACCTTCGAAGCGCGGGTGAAGATGGAATGCCTCACCCCCGGCGCCTGGCCGGCCTGGTGGGTGGTCAACGAGAGCAAGCCGCGCGGTGGCGAGGTCGACCTCGTTGAGTGGTACGGCAACATGGAGTGGCCGTCCGGTACCACCGTGCATGCCCGCCTCGACGGCACCTCGTTCGCCACCATGCCGTTTCCGGTTGACGATCAGTGGCACCGTTGGCGGCTGACCTGGAACACCTCCGGGATGTACTTCTGGCACGACTTCGAGCCCGGTATGGAGCCGTACTTCGAAGTGCCGGCCTTCTCGATTGACGACTGGGCGTTCAACGACCCCGGCTTCATGATGAAGCCGGTGTTCAACGTCGCCATCGGTGGAACCGGTGGCAAGGATGCGGCCACCGGTGACTACCCGTGCCAGATGCTGGTCGACTGGGTGCGGATTTTCCCGGGCTAAACCGCCCCGCAACCGTCCACTGCAGTTAGGGTTCGCGCGTGGACATTCTCATCATGATCCTGCTGCTGGCGATCGTGCTGCTCATTTGGCGGGGCGCCAATCGGCACCTGATCATCACCCTGTGGTTCGTCGCCCTAGTCGCCGCGGTCGGCCTGTTCCGCTTCCACGTGACCTCCGCCCTGGATCTGAGCTTCTGATGGACAAAGTCGTCGTTGAAGAGATCGAGATCACCGGCGTGCCCGAGGGCCACAGCCGCTTTTGGAGCGTCACGAGTTTCTGGGGCCTGCACGCATGGATCTTCGCGTACTGCTTCGTGATGCTCAGCGCCTTCTACATCCAGTTCGCGGAGGGTGAGTTCCCCTGCCCGCTGTGCATGTTGCAGCGCTACGGGATGATCCTGTCGACCGCGGGGGCACTCCTCATCGTCATGCAGGCGCGGCGCGGAACGCTGACGACCGCCAAGTACGCCCAGGGACTGGGGATGGGCCTGCTGGGCGCACTGATCGGCGGCGCCGAGGTTTCGGTGCGCCAGATCCTGCTGCACATCAAACCCGGTGACCCGGGTTACGGAGCACCGGTGCTCGGCCTGCACCTCTACACCTGGGCGCTGGTCACCTTCGTCATCGTGATCGCCTACTGCGGGGTGCGACTGGTCCTGACCCCGCGGGGCATCCCGCAGGCCCCGCCGCAGGGCAGTGCGTTGTGGAAGGTGTCGACCGCCATCATCTGGCTGTTCATCGGTGTGGTCGCGGCCAATGTCGTCGCGATCATCTTCCTGGAGGGTTTCGCCTGGGTGCTGCCCGACGATCCGACCGGCTACACGCTGATCGACCAGATCCGGGGGCGCTAGAGTTTGCGGCTCCCACGGCGCAGGAAACCGAAGCCGATGAACACGAAGGCGTATAGCGGCGAATCCGTGACGGTATAGCCGAGATCTTTGAGGATCCCGAGTTCGGTGGGGCTCAATATTCTGACGCCGGGCCCGGTTTCGGCCACCGCGTTCATCAATTGGGCGTCCGCGCCGGTGAAGGTGTAGTCGTCCAGGTGCGATGTCGAACTCCCCGATTCCCACGGCGCAGGGGTGTAGATCGGAACGAGGCCACCGTAGGCGGCCACCGCGTTGGGTCCGCCGAAGTACAGCCCGCCGTTTCTGCCGGTGAGGTTCGGGTTGTAGGCGGTTTTGAAACGGTAGGTGGTCGCGCTGATCACGGGTGTTCCGTCAGAGTTGACGACGAACTGGTCGAACGTCGTCCAGCTGCGTCCGGAATTCAACCCAGCCTCGTCGGTGTAGGACAGAAATCCGAAGGTGTGCAACAACTCGTGCATCGCGGTGGCGATGAAGTCGTATTCCGACTCTCTCACCGAGGTGCCGAATGCCCACGGGTTACCGAAGTTCCAGTCGATCTCGCCGTCGGCCTGCGAGCCATTGGAGTCGACGCCGGTCAGGATCTTCTCCTGCACAACCGTCGGGATGAATCCGGGCCCGGCAGCGGCCAGATCGCTTCCCGCTGACGCCAGCGTCCAGGAGTCCGGATCGTTTTCACCGGTGATGGCGTAAGTGATGGTCGTCGGCGACGTCACGATGAGGTAGGCCGCCAACTGTGAGGCCGCCGACTCCAATGCGTCGCGCGCGGTAGTCGACCAGTACTGAGAGCCGCGCCCATATCCGAAGGTGAAGGTCAGCATCGCCTGAACAGTGCTCTGGGCCACCTGTATGTAGCCTTCGGTGCTGGCGGGGCGGAACGGGTCGAGCAGGTTGATCTGGAGACCGGCGTCGGTCACGGCCACGTTGAAGCTGTCCCGTCCGGTGAAGTCTCCCCCCGGGGTGTAGACGAAGCTGCCGTCGGTCCCGATGACGACCGATCCGTACTGTGGCGCGTCGATCAACTCGTACGTCAGCGGATCGCCCTCAGGGTCCTTCGCGCCGATGGTGCCGGCGATGGTCCCGTCCGCCTGACCGGTGGTCTGGATGGGGCTGACGATGGGAGCCTGGTTGAACAGGAGGCGGCGGATCAGTAGGGCCGCTCCTTCGATGAAGGACTGGATCGGGCCGAACAGCGCGGAGAAGAAGTTGCCGGTGGCGGCCGCGCGGCCGGTTGGCAGGCTCGCGACGGCGAGGATTCTGGTGGGCGCGGCGACGCTCGTCTGAGCGGCTGAAGGGGTCGCCATCGGGTCGGCGCCCGGCATCACCATTGCGCCTGGGACGCCGGTGGCCGCCGCCGGGTCCGAGTCAGTTGGGACGATCGTCACTGACCGCTGTGCCGCCGGGATGACCGGCCGCGCGCCGCTTTCTGCTCTGTCGGCAACGGACTTCCACTCGGTGCGGGTCGTCCGGACCGGCTGCGGCCGGACCGCGTCGCGGGGTGAGATCGTGCCCGGAGCGGCGGGAGCGCGGGTCCGGGCCGGCTGCGGCTTCGAGGTTGTCTGATTGCTCCGGGCGGCGTCGGCGCTATCAGGAGCGCGCCGGGCCGCGGTGTCGGCGGGCCGGGTAGGGGTTTTCCTGACCGCGCGGGCGCTGCCGACGCGCGACTGGGAGGGGCTGGGGTCGGCGGACACCGAAGCGGAGCCTTCGGAATCCGCGGTGGCGATTCCGGCTGAGTGCGGTGCGGCCAGAGCCAGGCCGACGGCGAAGGCCGTCACTCCCACCCGGGCGGTTTTTCCAGTTCGCGACATGCAGACATCTCCCCGCACCGTCTGGTTGCTACTTCCGGAGGGTACGGGAACGCCCACCGTAGGTGAAGTCGCCGCCGGGGTCCCGTCAATTGCCGGGGTTGTGAGCTGCCCAGGGATAACTGAGCGATAGTGAGCGTATACACGTTCTAGTGAGTATGCCGGCGGTGTGAATCTGACGGAGTGGGCGCGGTTGCAGGGTGTTCACCCGCAGACGGCGTATCGCTGGTTTCGGGAGGGGACTCTCCCGGTGCCGGCGGTGCGGGTTAATTCGCGGTTAGTGCTTGTTTCGCCGGATTCGACGGCGGCCGCCCCCGTTGCGGCGTTCGGTTTGTATGCGCGGGTGTCGTCCCATGATCAGAAGTCCGATCTCGACCGGCAAGTGTCGCGGTTGTCGGGGTGGGCGGCCGAGGCTGGTGGTCAGGTGGTGCGGGTGGAAGCCGAGATCGGCTCGGGGATGAACGGTTCGCGGTCCAAGGTGCGCCGCCTGCTGGCTGACCCGAAAGTGAGCGTTGTGGTCGTCGAGCATCGGGACCGGTTGGGGCGCATGAATACCGAACTGGTCGAAACTGCTTTGGCCGCGCACGGTCGCCGTCTGGTGGTCCTCGACGATGGCGAGGTCGACGACGACCTAGTGCGCGACATGGTGGAAGTTCTCACGTCGTTCTGCGCGCGGCTGTACGGACGCCGCAGCGCCCGCAACCGTGCACTGAAAGCCATCGGCTGCGCCCAGCGTGACATCGGGCCCAAGGCTGTTGTCGGCACCAGATCTGTCACACCCCGCCGGAAGAATGGCTGACATGTCGGAATCCGCGGTTCGCGTGGTGGTCAGCTCATCGCTGTCCGAGGGCTACGACCGCCGCTACGTCGTCGTTGACGCCGCCACCGGCGAGGTCATCGACGACGCCCAGGGCTACGGCTACAAGACCGCGCCCAACGCCCACCGCGCCCACGCCTACAAGTCGATGTCGCCACAGAAGAAGCAGCAGCGCGGCGCCGTCAAGAAAGGTGTCCGTCGCTGGTGTGAGGAGCACTCTGAGTTTATGGCCGACATCGAGCGGGCCATGCTCTACGCAATGAAGGACGGTGAGGAGTTCACCGAATCCGACGTCACCGCACTGTTGAAAGACCATTCCCTGCAACCACCGTTCACCGTCAAAGAACTGATGAGGCACTGGTGAGTTCCAGCAAGCCGTTGCGCCGTATTGCACCCCCGGTGGTGGCGGCGGGGCCCTCGGGGAAGCGTTTCCGCAGCCGGTTGCACCTGTCACCGGCGGAGGCCGCGGCGCTGACCGAGATCGGGCAGTTCCTGGGTTCGTTGTATCGGCGGGAGTTGGCGGACCGGATCCGGCTGGGCCGGGTGGACCGCAAAGCCCAGAGTGTGTGGCGTGCTGAGCGCAAGCGGGCACTGACCGCGGTGTCCTCCTCACGATGGGCGGGGGCGATCACGCGGGCGGTCGAGGACCAGTACCAGCTGGGGATGCGGGCGTTGGGCGCCCATGTCGGGGATCTGCAGTCCGCGATCGAGGTCCTCGAGCAGCGCTGTGCGCTGCGCCCCGGCCAAACAGCCGCCCAGGACACCGCCGGAGGTGGCCGTCGGCGCCGGCCGCGTGGCTACGCCACCGCCGGGGAGCGGTTCTCCAAGACCCGCCGGCTGGCCTGTCTGCGCCAGCGCCTGGTCGCCGCGCAAGCCGATCTCGCCGCCGGGCATCCGGCGGTCACGGTGGGCGGGAAACGGTTGTGGCGCAACCGCCACAACCTCGCGGCCGCCGGGATCGACGAGTCCCAATGGCGGGCGCGCTGGGACGCCGCCCGCCTGTTTATGACCGCTGACGGCGAGAGCGGGATTATCGGGGGAAACCTCACCATCCGCGTCGATGATCAGGGCCGGCTGCGCCTGAAAGTGCCGGCCGCCCTGGTTGGCAAGTACGGCACCCATTTGCAGGTGGGCGCACCCGTGCGGTTCAGCCATGGCGGTGCTGACCTCGCAGCCCGTATCGCCGGCAGAAACGCGGTGCGTTACGACCTCAGTTTCGATGCCTCTAGGGGCCGCTGGTATCTGGATGCGTCCTGGGCGATCACCGCCCAGCAGCCCGCCGAACTGGACCAGCTGCGGCAGGGCCGGGTGCTCGGGGTGGATCTCAACGCCGATCACCTCGCCTCCTGTGTCCTGGACTCCTCCGGTAACCCTGTCGCCCATCCGGTCACCATCGGCGTGGACGTGCGCGGGCTGCGGGCTTCCCGCCGTGACGGCCGGATCCGGGCGGCGATCACCGCGCTGCTCGACACCGCGCAGCAGCTCGGATGTTCGGCGGTCGTGGTGGAGAACCTCAACTTCGCTGATGCCCGCTCCACCGGCCGGGAGACCATGGGCCGCGGCCAGCGCGGGAAGACCTTCCGGCGGACCGTCGCCGGTATCCCGACCGCCAGGTTCCGGGACCGGTTGACCGCGATGGCTACCCGCCGCGGGATCGCGGTCATCGGCGTTGATCCCGCCTACACCAGTAAGTGGGGCGATCAGCACTGGCGTCAACCATTGCAGCAACAGACTTCCGATCCGGTCACCCGCCATCACGGCGCGGCGGCCGCCATCGGCAGACGTGGACTCGGCAAGCCGATCAGGCGTCGGCCGGCAGGACCCCGCACCCAACAGAGGATGGGCGCGGGCACTCCACCGGCTAGACCTGTCAGGACACCGAGAACACAGGGCGGGGCAAACCGCTCCGGTTCACCGTCACGCCCGACAGGCGTGCCGGTCCGCCGGACAGCGTGCACCACCCGCGGCCAAGACCGTTCGGGCCGCAACCGAGCAGAACTCACAACTGCTCAGTGATTAGGAACGGTCCTGTCAATTTCAGTGGCGGCCGGATTTTCTAGCCGGCTTTCGCGCCCGCGACAGCAAACAAAATCGGCCCCGTGGACCGCCCAGCCACGGTCGTGAGGTACGTAGCCAGTTGAGACTTGCGCCGTATTGCGTCCGATCAGGCATTTCGTGGAGCCGATGACGGGAATCGAACCCGCGTATTCAGCTTGGGAAGCTGATGTTCTGCCATTGAACTACATCGGCGCGTACTGCTGACGAAGGATATCAACCGGGTGGCCCCGGGTTGGATTCGCCATGTCGTCAGGGGACCGCCGTCAGTGGGTTATACGCTCCTGAGGTGCTGCTCTCCGATCGTGACATCCGGGCTGAGATCGCCGTCGGCCGGCTGGGCATCGACCCGTTCGACGACACCCTGGTGCAGCCGTCGAGCGTCGATGTCCGCCTGGACAATCTGTTCCGGGTGTTCAACAACACCCGCTACACCCACATCGACCCCGCCGAGCAGCAGGATGAGCTGACCAGCCTGGTGCAACCGGCTGACGGTGAGCCGTTCGTTCTGCATCCCGGCGAGTTCGTGCTGGGATCCACCCTGGAATGCTGCACGCTGCCCGACGATCTGGCCGGACGGCTGGAGGGTAAATCCTCGCTCGGCCGGCTGGGCCTGCTCACCCACTCGACCGCAGGTTTTATCGATCCTGGATTCTCCGGACACATCACCCTGGAGTTGTCCAACGTCGCCAATTTGCCGATCACCCTCTGGCCCGGCATGAAGATCGGCCAACTGTGCCTGTTGCGGCTGTCCAGCCCCTCGGAGCACCCCTACGGCAGCGCCGCGGCGGGGTCGAAATACCAGGGCCAGCGCGGCCCCACCCCGTCGCGGTCGTATCAGAACTTCATCCGGTCCAGCTAGCAGCGTTGGTTGGGTTGCCGGAGGCCGAGTGTCCGCAGAGATCGTGTATTCAGCGGTTCTGACGATCTGGTCAAACGTTCGGTGCGCGTGTAACGCCGCCGCATCCGCGGCCGATTGATCCGGTAGTAGGTGGCTCAGGTTCGGCGTCGCTCCGGCGCACGCAACGGGCCCGGGCCGGAACATACGGTGGAGGGGTAGTGGACATCGTTCTCGGTGTGTCGATGACACCAACGGCGGTCCGCATGGTTCTAGTCGAGGGCGAGAACGCGGACGGGATCACCGTCGATCGCGACGGCGTGGACATCGCCGGCGGCCCGGTGAGCCCCGGTACGGATCCGGCTGATCAGGTGTTCGCCGCGATCCTGGGCACCCGGGAGAGCGCGGTTGAGAGCGGTCATCACCTGAAATCCGTCGGGGTCGCCTGGACCGACCATGCGGCTGCCGCCCGGCTGAGCCAGATTCTGCGGGCGCACGGCATCGACGACGTCGTCCTGGTTTCCGAACTGCACGCCGCCAGCGCGCTCGCGACGGCCATCGGCCAGACCCTCGATCACGCCAGCATCGCGTTGCTCTTCCTTGAGCGCGCCACCGCCACGCTGGCGGTGGTGCGGACCGTCGACGGTGCGGTGATCCGGGTGGACAGCCGCAGCCTGAATACCATCGGCGCGGTCGCCGAACTGCGGCAGATGGTCGCCGGACTGCAGACGGCGACCGAGCCGCCGGAGGCGGTTTTCATGGTGGGATCCGGGGTCGACATCGCCGCCCTGCGGCCCGTAATCGCGGCGTCGACGACTCTGCCGGTGCACGCCCCGGACGAGGGTGAGTTGGCGCTGGCCCGTGGTGCCGCGCTGGCCTCGGCCACCGCGCCGCGCTACGAAGCCTCGACCGTCGGTCTGGCCCCGGGGTTGCTGCCGGCTGAGGACACCCAGGCGGCGTTCGGCGCCACCCAGATGGCAGCCGCCGGCTACATGGCCCCACTCGGTTACAGCGCGGTGCCCGACGAGCAGGACGACCTCCCCGGGTTCGAACCGGAGTTCACGGCCTGCAACCTCGACGAGCAGGACCCCGTCAACCCGGATGGCACCACCGACTCCGAACGCAAGCCGTTCATGCTGGTCGGCACCGCACTGTCGACGGTTTTCGTGGTCGGCGTTGCGGCGCTGGCGATCTCGCTCGCCGTCGTGGTCCGGCCGGCCGTCGAGCAGCGGCCGGATCCGGGCGGGAACGTGGTCATGCCGACCGGCCAGTCCCCGGCTGCCGGGTCCGCGGAAGCGGTCGCGCCGGAAACCATCCAGGCTCCGATCCCGGTGGTGCAGCAGGCGCCGCGCACCGTCTTCGTCGCACCGGGTGCGCCAGCACCGCCGGCCCCCGTTCCCGCCGGTGCCCCGGCCCCGGCTCCGGCCCCGATTGCGGCCCCCGCACCCGCGCCGGCCCTGCCTCCGGCTGCTCCCGCTCCGGCCGCTCCGGTCACGGTGACCGCCGCCCCGGCGGTGCCCGCCCCGATCATCCCGCCGATCGTGGTGCCGCTGCTGACGTCGATCTTCCAGCCGCCGGCCATCAGCGCGCCGGCTCTCAGCTCCCCGGCTACGACGCAGACCGCCCCGAGCGCTCCGTCGACCACCACGTCCCCACCGACGACACAGCAGGCGGCGCAGTCGCCGTCCCCCTCGTCGTCCCCCTCGTCGGAGACCGCGCAGGCCACCTCTCCGGCGTCCTCCCCGCCACCCTCCTCGACGAGCACCGAGGCGCCCAGCGGTGGTTCCGAGTCGACCGCCCCGTCAGTCGACTCGGGTTCCGGTGGGTCGGCCTCCACCGGATCCTCGGCCGGCGGGTCGGACGCCTCGGAGAGTCCGCTCGTGACGGTGTCGCCATCCGGCTGATGGCGATGGGCCGCCGGGCGTAAATTTCTCTCCGTGGACACCGCGACGAGCCTGATCGCCGAGAACGCCGCCTTTGCCGACCTGCTGCGCGAGGCGGACCCCGACACCTCGGTCCCGACCTGCCCGGAGTGGAACCTAGGCCAACTCATGCGGCACGTCGGCCGCGGTGACCGCTGGAGCGCGCGGATCGTGGCCGAGAAGTCCGGCGATTTCATCGACCCGAAGACCGTGCCGGGAGGCCGGCCCCCCGCCGACCGGGACGGTCAGATCACCTGGCTCAAGCAGGGGGTCCGGGAGTTGCTCGACGCCGTCGAACAATCCGGTCCCGACACCCGGGTGTGGACCTTCCTGGGGATGCGCCCCGCGGCGTGGTGGATCCGGCGTCGACTGCACGAGACGGTGGTGCACCGCGCCGACGCGGCGCTGGCGCTGGGCGTCGGCTTCGGAGTCGAGCCCTCGGTGGCCGCCGACGCGATCACCGAGTATCTGGAGCGGGTGATGATCCGGGCCGACCAGGAAGGCCCGGCCGGCGGCGACCGGCCGCTGGGCGACGGTCAGTCGCTGCACCTGCATGCCACCGACGCCGGCCTCGGCGCGGCGGGGGAGTGGACCATCCTCGGCCGCCCGGACGGAATCGCCTTCGACCATGAGCACGCCCACGCCACCGTGGCACTTCGAGGTCCGGCCCGCGACCTGCTGCTGGCCATCGTCCGCCGCGGCACCGCCGCCGAACTGGGCCTGGAGATCTTCGGCGATCAGGCGGTATGGGACACCTGGTTGGCCCGCACACCGTTCTGACCCGGTAGTTTTTGAGCGTCAGCGAAACAATCAGCAAGGAGAGCGCGCTCATGAGCACCTCGGAGATCGCCACCGTCCTGGCCTGGCATGACGCACTCAGCCAGGAGGATTTCGGCACCCTGGTCTCGCTGTCCAGTGACGATATCGAGATCGGCGATGCGCACGGCGCCGCCCAGGGCCATGCCGCGCTGCGGGAGTGGGCGCGTCGAACCGACGCGACCATCGAGGTCGGCGAGATCTACTACCGCGACGGCGTCGTGGTGGTCGAGGAGCGGATCACCCCCCGATCCGATCCCGCCGACATCCGCACCGCCGCAGCGGCATTCCGGGTGGTGCACGATCACGTCACCGCCGTATTCCGCCACGAGGACCTGGCCGCCGCACTGGCCGCCACCGACCTGACCGACGAAGACCTGCGGGCCTGAGGTCCGGCGATGCGGGGAATCATCCTGGCCGGCGGATCGGGCACCCGGCTGTACCCGATCACCCAGGGCGTCAGCAAACAGTTGCTGCCGGTCTACGACAAGCCGATGATCTACTACCCGCTGTCCACGCTGATGATGGCGGGGATCCGCGACGTGCTGGTCATCGCCACCCCACAGGACGGACCGGCGTTCCGGCGACTACTCGGCGACGGTTCGCAGTTCGGTATCACCATCTCCCACGCGGTTCAGCCGAGTCCGGACGGCCTGGCCCAGGCGTTCCTGATCGGGGCCGACCATATCGGCGACGGACCGGTGGCGCTGATCCTGGGTGACAACATCTTCTACGGCCCCGGGGTGGGAACCGATCTGCGCCGGTTCCGTACCGTCACCGGGGGATCGATCTTCGCCTACTGGGTGGCCAACCCGTCCGCCTACGGCGTCGTCGAATTCGACTCCGAGGGAAGGGCGTTGGCGCTTGAAGAGAAGCCGGCCACGCCGAAGTCGAACTACGCCGTTCCGGGTCTGTACTTCTACGACAACGATGTCATCGACATCGCCCGGGCACTGAAGCCCTCGGCGCGCGGCGAACTGGAGATCACCGATGTCAACCGGGTCTATCTCAACGACGACCGGCTATCGGTGCAGGTGCTGCCGCGCGGTACCGCGTGGCTGGACACCGGCACCTTCGACTCCCTGCTGGAGGCCGGCAACTTCGTCCGGACCATCGAGGCGCGCCAAGGCCTGAAGGTCGCCTGCCCGGAGGAGATCGCCTGGCGGATGGGTTTCATCGACGATGCCGGCCTCGCCGAACGGGCCGGCGCCGTGCTCAAGTCGGGTTACGGGCAGTATCTGCTGGAGCTTCTGGACCGGCGGTAGGCGTGGCCAAGACCACCGCCACCGCGGTGGTCAGCGGCACCGAGAGCGCCAGTGCGATACCGCCGACGGCGGAACGGGCGATCTCGATCGCGACGGCCTCGGTGGTGAGCACGTCGATCAGCGATCGGTTGGCCACACTGAACAACAGCAGAAGCGGCAGCGAGCTTCCCGCGTAGGCGAAGACGAGGGTGTAGACCGTGCTGGCGATGTGGTCACTGCCCACCCGCATCGCCCGCGCGAACAGCTGCCGGCGGGTGGTGTTCCCCGCGTGGGCGAGTTCGAACACCGCCGACGCCTGGGTGATGGTGACATCGTTGAGGACGCCGAGCGAGCCGACGATGAAACCGGCCAGCAGTAACCCGGTGATCGAGATGTGGCCGAGGTAGACGGCGACCTCGTTGTTCTGCTCCTGGGACAGCCCGGTGAGGTGGGTGAGTTTGATTGCCGCCCAGGACAACGCGGCTGCCAGCAGCATCGATGTCAGGGTTCCCAGCAGCGCGGCGCTGGTTCGCAGGCCGATACCGTGTGCGAGGTAGATCACCGCGAACAGGATCGCCGCCGAGCCGACGAGCGCCACCGGCACCGCCGGAGCCCCGTCCCGTAGCGCCGGCAGCATGAACACGGCCAGCACCACGAAGGCGATCCCGATGCCGACCAATGCCCGGAATCCCCGCCATCGGGCCACCGCGACGGTCACCACAGCGAATGCCGCCGCCAGCAGGGCCAGCGGCCAGGCTCGCTCATAGTCGTAAAAGCCGTAGCTGGTGGTGCCCTGTTGGTCTACCTGGCGAAAGATTCGAATGTCTTCCCCGGCCAACAGGTTCGGCTGCCCGGGGCCCTGGGAGAATTCCAGCACCGTCGTCGCTCCGGTGTTGGGCCCGGTGTCGATGGCGATCACCGCCTGCACGCAGGTGCCACTACCGGTGATAGCCGGAGCGGGCTCGGTGGTCAGCACCTGGCCCGTCGAGGGGCTGCCGCAGTCGCCGAGGCGGGTCGACACCACATGACCGCCCTCGGTACTCACCGATCCGCCCTGGGCGTTCTGGAACGGCAACGGGATGTCGACCTTCGAGCCGGAGGGCCACAGCAACACCGCCCCGGCGACCACCGCCAGGCCGATGACCGTCAAAGTGGCGACGACGATCCGGGCGGCCAGTGGGCTCAGTGGGGCCGGGCCGCCGTGGTAATGATGGTGTGAGTGGGCCACCGGCTACTGGCGGTAGCTGGACAGGAAGTTACCAAGCCGCTCAATGGCATTCACGAGATCGCGGGCCCAGGGCAGGGTCACCAGACGCAGGTGGTCCGGAGCCGGCCAGTTGAATCCGGTGCCCTGGGTCATCAGGATTTTCTCCTCGAGGAGCAGATCCAGCACCAGTTTCTCGTCATCGACGATATCGTGCACCTCCGGGTCAAGCCGCGGGAACACATACAGTGCGCCTTCCGGTTTGACGCAGGACACCCCGGGGATCTCGTTGAGTTTGGTCCAGGCGGCATCGCGCTGCTCCAGCAGCCGGCCGCCGGGTAGGACCAGGTCGTCGATGCTCTGATGACCGCCGAGTGCAACCTGGATGGCATGTTGCGCAGGGACATTCGGGCATAAACGCATATTTGCCAGCAGGCCGATCCCCTCGATGAAGCTCGTCGCGTGGTCGGTGGGTCCGGTAATCACCAGCCAGCCGGACCGGTAGCCGGCCACCCGGTAGGCCTTGGACAGGCCATTAAAAGTCAAGCAGAGCAGGTCAGGCGCTACGGACGCGAGTGAGACGTGCTCGGCGTCGTCGTAGAGGATCTTGTCGTAGATCTCGTCGGCGAGCAGCAGCAACTGGTGTTTGCGGGCCAACTCGGCCAGCTGCCGGAGCACCTCGCGGCCGTAGACCGCTCCGGTCGGGTTGTTCGGATTGATCACCACCAGGGCCTTGGTGCGCGGGGTGATCTTCGATTCCAGGTCGGCGATATCGGGCTGCCAGCCGTTGGTCTCGTCGCACAGATAGTGCACCGGGGTGCCGCCGGCCAGTGAGGTGGATGCCGTCCACAGCGGATAGTCCGGCGCCGGGATGAGCACCTGGTCGCCGTTGTCGAGCAGCGCCTGCAGCGTCATCGTGATCAGTTCCGACACACCGTTGCCCAGGAACACCGAGTCGACGTCGAACCGGGGAAAGCCATCGACGAGCTCGTAGCGGGTGACCACCGCGCGGCGTGCGCTGAGGATGCCCTTGGAATCGGAGTAGCCCTGCGCATAGGGCAGCGCCTGGATCATGTCCCGCATGATCACGTCTGGGGCCTCGAAGCCGAATGGCGCCGGGTTGCCGATATTGAGCTTCAGGATGCGGTGACCCTCGGCCTCCAGCCGGGCGGCATGGTCGTGCACCGGACCGCGGATCTCGTAGAGAACGTCCTGCAGTTTGGTCGACTGCGCGAGCGTCCGCGGCCGTGGGTGGTGGCTGGTGCCGTGCCACGGCAGCTGGTGGGTAGTCACGCGGATGATTGTCCCTCATCGCCGGGAGGGTGCCCAAACTGTTTTTCCGTTACAGCACGGACTCGGTTTCGCTACACGTCGCTCGCGGGCCGCCGATTCGGCTTCGCGGGGCTGTTAACTGGCTGCGGCACACAGGAGGAACCCAGGATGAACCTGACAGTCAAGACGGTGGTGACGGCATGTGCGGTCGCCACGGCCGCCACCTTCGGCCTCGCCGCCCCGGCCCAGGCCAATCCGCCGTTGCTCAACGGCACCTACGACATCGACGGGGGCGATCAGGACTCGTACTGGACCGCATCGTCGACCTGCGCCACCGACGGCTGCGTCGCCAGGATCGTCAGCAACGTCGGCTGGTCCGGGAACGCCGTCATGAACAACGGGCGCTGGAACCTCACGGTGACCAAGCCCGACGGCGTCGTCTGCTCTGATGGCAGATACGCACCGGTCGTCATCGCGTACTCGGTGGACGCCGCCTCCGGCGCCGGTACCGTGACCGCAGACTCCAACGGCGACTGCCCGGGTGGCCAGGTCACCGCGGCGCAGTTCCAGATCAAGAAGATCAGCGACTTCTGATCCCGCTGCCCCGGGGTTAGCCGCGCTTGCCCGGCGGGCGGGCGCCCTTGGCGATTCCCAGACCCTTGACCGGCGGGCCGGACGGCGCCTCGGCGGCCGGTTCGGCCGTCGGCGCCGCCTCGGCAGCGGGCGCCGGCTCAGCCGCGGGTGCGGCCGGTGCGGCGGTCGCGGGGGCCTTCTTGGCGCCGGGCCGTCGGGCACCGGGGGCAATCCCGAGCCCCTTGGCCGGCGCTGCCGGCGTGGCCGGCGCTGTCGGCTCGGCCACCGGGGTTTCAGCCGCCGGTGCCGACGCCTCAGCGGTCACCGGCGCGGCCTTCTTGGCACCGGGGCGCTTGGCGCCGGCGGCAATCCCCAGGCCCTTGGCCGGTGCCGCCGGTGCGGTGGGCGCGGCGGGCGCAGCAGATGCCGCGGTGTCGGCGGCCGGTGTGGCTTTCTTCGCGCCGGGGCGTTTGGCGCCCGTTGCGATGCCCAGGCCCTTGGCGGGGGCCGCCGGAGCGGCGGGTGCCGCCGGAGCAGCGGCGGCCGGTGCGGCGGCCGGGGCGGCGGCGACCGGTTCGGGTGCGGGCGGCTTGATCGCCGGGGCCTGCTTGACGGCGGCGGCAGCCAGCTTGGCGGCCGTGCCCTTCTCCGGCAGGGTGAGCGTGCCGCGGTCCAGTGAGCCCAGCAGCAACTGGGCTACGTCGACCACCTCGACCGACTCGGATTTGCCGCGATCGCCGACGCCGTCGCTGAGCATGACCCGGCAGAACGGGCAGCCGGTGGCGATCGTGGCCGGATCGAGGGTCAGCGCCTCGTCGACGCGGTTGTGGTTGACCCGGGAGCCGAGGTGCTCCTCCATCCACATCCGGGCACCGCCGGCGCCGCAGCAGAACCCGGTCTCGGCGTGCCGTGGCATCTCGGTCAAGGTGGCCCCCGACGCGTCGATCAACTCACGAGGCGCGTCGTAGACCTTGTTGTGCCGGCCCAGGTAGCAGGGGTCGTGATAGGTGATGGTGCCGGCCTGACCGCCGTTGACTGACTGCACCGGCACCAACTTCTTATCGCGCACCAGCCGGTTGAGCAACTGGGTGTGGTGCAGCACGGTGTAGCTGCCGCCGACCTGGGGGTACTCCCGGCCCAGGGTGTTGAAGCAGTGCGGGCAGGTGACGACGACCTTCCGGTCGACCCGCTCGACACCCTCGAAGAGGTCGTTGAGGGTCTCCACGTTCTGGGATGCCAACTGCTGGAACAGGAATTCGTTGCCGGATCGGCGCGCTGAGTCGCCCGTGCAGGTCTCGCCGTCACCAAGCACCAGGAACTTGACCCCGGCGGCCGACAACAGTTCGGCGACGGCCTTGGTGGTCTTCTTGGCGCGGTCGTCGAGGGCGCCCGCGCAGCCGACCCAGAACAGGTATTCGAACCCGGCGAAGGAGTCCACGTCCTTGCCGTACACCGGTACGTCGAAGTCCACCTCATCGATCCAGGTGAGCCGCTCCTTGGAGTTCTGGCCCCACGGATTGCCCTTGGTCTCCAGGTTCTTGTAGAGCCCGCTCAGCTCGGAGGGGAACTCGGATTCCATCATCACCTGATAGCGGCGCATATCGACGATGTGGTCGATGTGCTCGATGTCCACCGGGCACTGCTCCACACAGGCGCCGCAGGTCGTGCAGGACCACAGCACGTCGGGGTCGATCACCCCGAGTGCGGCGGCATCGCCCACCAGCGGCCGGGTGGCCTGCAGCGGAGAGTCGGCCGGCACCCGCTCGAAGCCGGACTCGGGGACGTGGTGCGGATCGTCGGCGCCGATCTCCAACCCGCCTTCCGTGTCGACGAGGGCGTCGGTGGCCTTCTCCTTGGTCCCGAAGATATAGGGCGCCTTGGCGAACAGGTGGTCGCGAAGGTCCATGATGACGATCTTGGGGGACAACGGTTTTCCGGTGTTCCACGCCGGGCACTGGGACTGGCAACGGCCGCACTCGGTGCAGGTGGTGAGGTCGAGGTAGCCCTTCCAGGTGAAGTCCTCGATCTTGCCGCGGCCGAACACCGCATCCTCGGCGGGATCCTCGAAGTCGATGTACTGGCCCTTGGATTCCATCGGCAGCAGCGGACCCAGCGCGTTGGGCAACCGCTTGAAGGTGACGTTCAACGGAGCCAGGCCGATGTGCAGGTGCTTGGAGTGCAGCACGATCAGCAGGAACACCAGCATCACGCCGATGTGCAGCAGCAGGGCGACTGTCTCGATGATTTCGTTGGTGTGCACACCGAGTGGCCGCAGCAGCGAGCCCATCGCGTGAGAGAAGAACGCCGCCTTGTCGTACGGCAAATTCCCGACCGCGACCGCCGCGCCGCGGAACAGGGCGTAGGTCCAGATGACGTTGAAGATCATGAACAGGATCAGCCAGGCGCCGCCGGTGTGTGAGCCGTAGAACCGGGATGTGCGGCCGTACTGCTTGGGCTCGGAGCGCAACCGGATAATCGCGAACACGATGATTCCCAGCAGCACCGCGACGGCGAAGAAGTCCTGCAGGAAGCCCAGCACGGCCCACTTGCCGATGACCGGGATGTGGAACTTGGGGTCGAACAACACGCCGTAAGCCTCGAAATAGACCGACGCCAGGACGAAGAAGCCCCACATCGTGAAGAAGTGCGCGATACCGGGAATCGACCACCGCAACAGCCGGGTCTGGCCGAACACCTCCCGGATCTGGTTGCCGATCCGCTCGCCGAGGTGGTTCTTGCGACCACGTTCGTCGGCGGTGGGCTGGCCCGAGCTGATGAGCTTGGTCAGGTACAGCACCCGCTTGAGTGCGAACACTCCGACGATGGCGGTCATGGCGAGGCCGATGATCAGCCGGATGAGCGTCTGGGTATCCACGACGTCCCTCTCCAGATTGGTTACCGGGCGGTAACTTACATGGTGTTACCGGCGGGTAACTTGTGCTTGCCGACAGTTAATAGTCGCATCTCGGCCGGGTGGCGCGCGAGCGAGGTCGAATATTCGCGTCAGCGCGGTCGAATATCTGCGTCCCGACGGCGCGCACCCCCGTCATCGGCGGAGGCGGAAACTCGCCGCCCTATTCCTCCGGGGCCGGTTTGGTCTCCGGTAGCGGTTCCTCGGGAACGATCGCCTCGGTCGTCGCGGCGGGTTCGATGGTCGGCTCGACGGTGGTGGTGGGGGGCGGGGCCGCCGTGGTGGTCGGCGCGACTGTTGTGGTCGGCGCCGCCGTGGTGGTGGGCACGGTGGTCGTCGTGGTGGTTCGGGTCGTAGTCGGCGTCGTTGTCGTCGTCGTGGTGGTCGGTGTCGTGGTGGTGGTCGTGGTTGTCGTCGTGGTTGTCGTTGTGGTGGTCGGCGTCGTCGTGGTGGCGGCCGATGTGCTCGACGGTTCGGCCGTGGTGGACGGTGTGATGGTGGAAACGGTTGGCTGACCGTTGCCGCCGGTGATGGTGATCGTCTGCGGTTCAGCCGGATTCGACGGCTGCTCCCCGGGCTTGGTCACCCGGGTCGTGGTCGTGGTGGGGCTGCTCTCGTTGCCGGTCAGCGTGATCGCCAGTCCTCCCACCGCCACCGCTGCCACCGCTGCCGCGAGACCGAACAGCAGGGGAGGGCGGCGGTACCACGGCAGCGCAGCCGCTACCGCCACCGTCTCCGCGTCCTCGTGTGCGGCATCGGCCATCGGTGGGGGCCCGGTCGGAGGGGCGACCGTGTAGTCCTCGCCGGTGTAGGGAATCGGTTCCCCACCGGCGTCTTCATCCTGGGACCAGGCCAGTGCCCGGAAGGTCGCCGACGGCGAGCCATCGGAGGCCGACTCGGTGGCGGCCTGTCCCGCCGTGCCGGACGCCCACGCGGTCGGTGCCAGACCGGTTGGCGCGTCGGCTGCGGTCGGTGCCAGACCTGTTGGTGCGTCGGCTGCGGTCGGTGCCAGACCGGTCGGCGCGTCGGGTACCGGACCGCGGCCGGCGAGTACGGCGGCGCCGGCCGCTGCCGCGGCACCCGGGGCCGGCGCCGTGATCACCGGCACGCGCAGGGCGTCCGAGAGACGCCGGCTGATCGCGGGGATCGCCGCCCCACCGCCGACGGTCGCAACCGCAGCCAGGTTCACCGCCGGAATCCGGTTGCGCTCCAGGGCATCTCCGAGGGCATCAAGGAATCCCTCGAGCGGATCGGCGATGACGGCGTCAACGTCGGCACGGCTCAGCGGGATGTCGGCCCGGTATCCCGGGAGGTCGACGGGCAGCGTCGTCACGGTATCGGCGGAGAGCCGTTCCTTGGCGAGTCGGCATTCCTCCCGCAACCGGGTGAGCGCCCCGATTGCGGTGGTGCTGCCGGTCTCATCCGGCCCGGCGGTCCGGAGTCCGGCCAGCACCCGGTCGAGTAGACCCCGGTCTATCCGGTCTCCGGAGAAATCCGCGACGCGGACGGTCTCACCGATCGGCGCGAGGTTCGCCCCGGCGTCGGCCAGGGTGATCGAGGTGCCACTGCCGCCGAAGTCGCACAGCGCGACCACGCCGCGTCCGGGCAGGCCTGGCCCGGCCTGCAATGCGGCCAGTGCGGCGACGGCGTCCGAGACGATGATCGGCGGCACTCCGCCGGGGGAGAGGACCGGGCTCCCGCGCAGGGCGCCGCGCAATGCACCGATGGCGGCCGGTCCCCAGTGGGCGGGTGCGGTCACCGCCACTGTTGCCGGCCCGACACCGTCGTTGGCAGCGCGGGCCATCGCGTCCAGGGCCGCCGCGACCAGTGTCTCGCCCCGGTGGGCGGATCCGTCCGCGGCGACGAGGGGAACCGGATCGCCGACCCGTTCGACGAAACCGCGCAGAACGAGGCCGGGCTGGGTGAGGTTTGGGCTGGTCAGCTCAGGGTTCTGGGACGGCACGCCGACCTCGGCGGGCCGGTCCTCCCACAGGGTGAGAACCGAGCGCCGGGTGAGCGGCTGGCGGCCGGGTCGGACGGCCACCAGGTTGGTCGTCCCGATCGACAGCCCCAGCGCGTCGCTCACTATGCGTGTCCCCTTCGCTCAACGGCACCCCACCGTAGCGCTCACCGGCGTGGGTGCAGCGCAATCTGCCTGTGTGTCCGCAATCCGGCGGGTTTCCCTGGGGCGAGCAGACACAAAGTCGCACGAAACGGGGCCGCCGGGTGCGACTTTATGTCTGCTCGCAGGGAGAAGTGGGGAGCTAGCGTGCCATGACCTCGGCGGCGAACAGGCTGAGGTGGTCGAGATCGGACATGTCCAGAAGCTGCAGGTAGACCCGTTGCACCCCGGCCTCGGCGAACTCCCCGAGCCGGTTGGCGATCTCCTCGGGGGTGCCCACCAGCGGGGAGTTGGCTCTAAGTTCGTCGAGATCGCGGCCGATCGCGGTAGCGCGCCGGGTCAACTCGGCTTCGTCGCTTCCGACGCAGACCACGAAGGCCGCGGAGTAGACGATGTCATCGGCCGGCCGCCCGGCGCGCTCCAGGGCGGCCCGGACCCGGCCGTACTGCAACGGCACGAAATCCAGGGCGGGGAACGCCAGATTGAACTCCGCGGCGAAACGGGCGGCCAGCGCCGGGGTGCGTTTCGGCCCGCCACCGCCGATGACGATCGGGGGGTGTGGGCGCTGCACCGGTTTCGGCAGCGCCGGGGAGTCGGTGACGGTGTAGTGGGCGCCGGCATAGTCGAAGGTTTCGCCGGCCGCGGTGCCCCACAGCCCGGCGATGATGTCGAGCTGCTCACCGAGTCGTTCGAACCGCTCGCCGAGGCGGGGGAAGGGAATGCCGTACGCCCGGTGTTCGGCCTCGAACCAGCCTGCGCCGATCCCGAATTCGACCCGGCCGCCGCTCATCGCGTCCACCTGCGCCACCGTGATCGCCAGCGGGCCGGGGTGGCGGAACGTCGCCGAGGTCACCAGCGTCCCGAGCCGGATCGTCGAGGTCTCGCGAGCGATCCCGGCCAGCGTCACCCAGGAGTCGGTGGGTCCCGGCAGGCCCCCGGCGTTCATCGCCAGGTAGTGGTCGGAACGGAAGAAGGCCGAGTACCCGAGGGATTCGGCCGCGCGGGCGACGGCCAGTTGATCGTCGTAGGTGGCGCCCTGCTGGGGTTCGACGAAGACGCGGAAGTCCATCGGGTCAGGTTAGAAGAACTCGACGCCCTCGGTGCTGACGAACATGCCGCGGCCGGTGCCGGCGTTGGTGAACCTGGTGCCACTGCTGTCGGCTTCGATGATCCAGCCCACCGCGCTGTAGGTGGCGTAGTCGATCGTCGTGGTGGGCATGGCGCCCAGGTTGCCCACCACCCAGCGGTTGCTTCCGCCGGACGACACCTCGACCCCGGTGGCGCGTTCGCCGTCGATGACGGGGGAGTTGCTGAACTCCGATTCGCAGCCCACTGTGCCGGCCGATATCTGGCAGCGGGTTTTTCCGGACCGGGTCTCGATGTAGACGTAACCGTTGGCGTTGGGTGCCAGCACCTCGGCCCCCGCCGGGGGCTGGGTATTCGTGGAGGGCGCAGTGGGTGCGGAGGTGGTCGGCCGGGTGGTGGGGAAATCCGGTTCGCTGCCGATACCGCATCCCGGGCAGGTCGCAGCGCCGTCGACGGTGGTCGTGCACCCGGTGGCGAGAGCCGCGGTGACCAGCCAGGCAGCCGCCAGAGCGGCCCGCACGCCGTTGGAGATCCGCACCCGCCCAGGGTACGCAGTCAGTGACTGGAGTTACGGCAGTGACTCGCGGGGTGTTAGCGCACCGTCACGTTGGCGGTGAAGACCCAGACGTCCTTCTCCCCGCCGGGCCACGGCCGCCCGTAGGTGGCTGACACCGTGGAGTTTCCGGGAGCCATCGCCTGCAACATCCAGACATCCTTACCGGGCGCCCCCGGGCGGTCGGCCGCCGGCGCGATGGCTTCGTGGCCGGTCTGTTCGACCACCTTGGGATCGGAGATCAGCATCTTCTCGTCCCACTGAAAGCCGGTGGAGGCATTGGAGCCCAGACTGACCTGGAGGAAATCGCCGACGGCCAGATCGACACTGCGACTGATCTGCTTCTGGTTCATCAGGTCGTCGTAGGAGATCTCGACCGTCTGTGTCTTGGATCCCGACTGGGGTGCCGATACCGAGGGTTCGGACTTGTCGGTGCACCCCACCAGTGCGGCCGTGCTGATCGCCGCGACTGCCAGCACACCTACGTGACGTTTCATGATCGGTTCCTTTCGACGAACTGCCGGGTTCTTATGAGATAGGACACCGCCCGACGGGCCGGCACCGGACGAGGCCAGTCGTCGGCCCGAAAATAGGCATCCGATCCGCCGTCAACGAAAACTACACTGCCGCACAGGAAATCCGCCGAATCCGACAGCATGAACACCACCCAGTCGGCGAGTTGTCCAGGATCGCCGAAGCCCCCGATGGGCACCGGGAACTGCCGGACGTGCTTGGCCTCGGCGGGCGTGGCCAGTTGCTGCTCCAACATCGGAGTCATGATGGCCCCCGGCGCCAGCGCATTGAGCCGGATCCCGGCCCCAGCCCATTCCGGGGTCACCGCCTGGCGGCGCACCCAGCGGCTGACCGCGATCTTCGACGCCGCATACGCCATCGGCGGCGACAGTGGGCCGAAGAACCGATAGGCGCGCAGGGCACGCTCGGCGTCGCCGGCCAGCAATGCACGGATGGCGCGACGGGGAACGGCGGGCACGGTGGTGGTCGAATTGCTGGCGAAGGCCACCACTTTGGCGCGTTCGGCGGCGGCTAGGGCGGGTCGCCAGGCGGCAAGCAGGTCCACCACCCCGAAATAGTTCACCTCGGTGATCAACCGCTCGGCACCCTTGGTGGGGCCGAGTCCGGCGGCGAGCACCGCGCCGTCGAGCACACCCGAGCACGCCGCCAGCACGTCGGCGGCCGCGCCGCGCCGGCCGCCCGGGGTGGACAGGTCGGCCACGATCTCGGCGTTTCTGATATCCACCCCGATGACGGTGTGACCGCCCGAGCGCAACTTCGCCACGACGGCGCTGCCCATGCCGGAGGCCGAACCGGTGACCGCATAGGTGCCCACGGTGAGAAGTATGACGAATGGCCGCGGGCCCGGGTGAAAGCACCGGGTTTTGTCGCCATTGGCAATTAATCTGCGGGCCTATGCGCTTCGACATCGAGAACTTCCGGCTGGACGGCCAAGTGGCAGTGGTCACCGGTGCGGGGGCCGGTATCGGCCGGGCGATCGCCGAACTGTTCGCCTCCGCCGGTGCATCGGTGGTGGTCAGCGACCTCGATGCCGGTACGGCGGTGGCGGTGGCGGAGGCGATCCGGGCCGTCGGCGGCAACGCCATCGCGACCGGGTGCAATGTGACCGATGAGGCCGACCTGGTCATGCTCGTGAACCGCGCGGCGGACGAATTCGGCGGGGTGGACGTTCTGGTCAACAACGCCGGCGGTGGCGGACCCAAACCCTTCGACATGCCGATGTCGGATTTCGAGTGGGCCTACCGGCTCAATGTCTTCGCCACCTTTCGGCTGACCCAACTCTGCGCGGCGCAGATGGCTCGGCGCGGCGGCGGTGCGGTGCTCAACATCAGTTCGATGGCCGGGGAGAACACCAATCCCCGGATGGCCTCCTACGCGTCGTCGAAGGCCGCGGTGAACCACCTGACCCGCAATATCGCCTTCGACCTGGGCCCGATGGGCATCAGGGTCAACGCGATCGCGCCCGGCGCGATCAAGACCCACGCCCTGTCCACGGTGCTGACCCCGCAGATCGAACGGCACATGCTCGCCAAGACCCCGCTGGCCCGGTTGGGGGAACCGGGCGATATCGCCCAGGCCGCACTGTTCCTGTGCGCGCCGGCGTCGGCGTGGGTCAGCGGACAGGTGCTGACCGTCAGCGGCGGCGGCATCCAGGAACTCGACTAACGGGGAACGCCATGACATTCGACGCTTTCGCCGACTTCCGGATGGCGGGCCATGTCGCGATCGTCACCGGTGGCGCGCAGAACATCGGGGAAGCCATCGCCCGTACCTTCGCCGGGGCCGGCGCCAATGTGGTCATCGCCGACCGCAACGCGGACCTGGCGGCCGAGACCGCGGCCAGGCTGACCGCGGAGACCGGACAGCAGGTGCTGGGTCTGGGCTGTGATGTCACGTGCGAGGACGACGTCAGCGCCGTCGTCGACCAGACCGTCGCCGCATTCGGTGGCATTTCGACCCTGGTGAACAACGTCGGCTGGGGACGGCCATATGAGGATCCGCTGGCGATTTCCGTCGAGGAGATGGTCGAGAGTTATCGGCTGAATTGCCTGTCCGCCATGCGGATGACGGCGGCTTGCCGGCCGTATCTGCTCGCCGCGGACAACGCCACGGTGACCAATTCCGGGTCGATGGTGGGGGTGACACCGGCTTTCGAGTTCCTGGCCTACTCCTCGGCCAAGGCGGCCCTGAATCATCTGATGCTGGGCTTGGCCCACTATTTCGCCAGGCAGGTCAGGGTTAATTCCATCGTGATCGGCACGGTGCTGACGCCGGGCTACGCCGACGCCGGCCTGGATGCCGCCGTGCAGGAACGGCTGGCCCATCCCAACAACCTCACCGGCCGATCCGGTAGCCCGCAGGATGTCGCCAACGCTTTTCTGTGGTTGGCCTCGCCGGCCGGCAGTTGGGTCAGCGGTGAGACGATCCAGGTCGCCGGCGGCGGCCGACGGGTGAAGATCCTGCCCGGAGGCTGAGCCGCCGCGGTTAGAGAACCGTTCCGGCGCCGGTGACGACGCCCGCATCCCAGAACTCGTTGAGCGGGGCGGCGAACTTGTCGTTGTTGGTCAGCGTCGGCAGGCCCAGGGAGTCCTCGATGAACCGCAGCAGGCTGTAGTGGTTGTAGTGGTTGGTGGCATTGAAGGCCCCACTGCGCATCCCGGCCGCCACCGCACCCGGCGACGGGATGACCACGAACACGACCCGGTTACCTTCGTTGCCGAAGCCCAGTGAAGTGTTGTTGTTGTCCTCATCGAAGGTGACGACCAGCGCCGACTTGCGGGTGGGGTCCTTCCATACCTCCGAGTTCAGCACCACCGGGACGGTCTCCGAGAGGAACTGGTCAAGCGCCGGAATGTTGTACGGGTTGCCCGGCTCGAGTTGGCTCAGAGCAAACCTCAGGACGCCCCAGGGGAAGTCGATCGGACCTTCGCCGTTGAAGTCCTCGTTGGCGGCGAACCAGGCGTAGTTGGGTGCGGTGTCCACCGATTTCAGATCCTCGGCCATCTGCTCCAGCGGGACGATATTCGCCAGGGCCTGAGGGTCGTTGGCGATCGACTTGAACGCGGGGAAGGGCAGTTGGTCGGGCGAGTAATCACCACTGGCTACCAGCGGATCGGCTCCGGGTTGAAGGCTCTGCGCGTAGCCCTTCCAGGTCTTGCCGGCATCCGCGATATTGGAGACCAGTGTGGTGTCGGCGTCGATGCACGGAGTGGCGCAGTTGTACGTCAGGCCGAAGTCGGTGCCGCCGACGACCGGGTAGTAGTTCGGCAGGCTCGGGTGGGTCAGACCGTGGTACTGGGTGGCACTTCCGTAGGCGTTGATGAGGCTGTTGAGGAAGGGCGCTTTCGTGCTGCCGACGATGTCGTTGTAGCCCTTGTTCTCCATGTAGACCATGAAGACGTGGTCGAGTTCCCCGACCGCCGAGACCGGCGGGATCGGGTCCGGCGGTGCCGGTAGATCGGTGCCGACGGTGAAGGAGATGTTGTCGGCGTAGGCATTGTTGTAGTCGAAATCCACACCGCCGAGCAGCCAGGGGATTCCCAAGGTAACGAAGTTGCGGTCCTCGAGTGTGACCACTACTTGTGCGTAGCGGGTCCCGATCGGCAGTGTGCCCGCGGCGGAGCGCTGCTTGAACCCGGTCTGGAACCAGCGGTCGAGCGGGCCGACGCGGTTGAGTTGGGCATCGCCGAGGTAAGTCTGGTTCTCGTCCAGGAAGCTGACCTTCACCGAGGATCCGGAACGATCGAACAGGAAGCCGCCCAGCCAGGCGCTGAGGTTGTAGGTCGTGGCGCCCTGGTCGATCTCGCTGGCAGCGTCGCGTAGATCGACAGTCTGGGTCAGCGTGCCGGTCGCGATGTCGCCACCGCCGAAGAACTGGTTTCCGCCGTCCGCGGGTCCGCTTCCCGCCTTGGGGAAGCCCAGGAAGGAGGGCAGGTCGGGCATCTTGAAGCTGGTGCCGATCGGCCAGAGATTGCGAGGGGTGCCGTACTCGATCACCGTCGGGGTCCCAGTCAGCGTCCAACCCGGGATCGTTACGGCGCTGAACCCGGACAGCGAGGGATCGCCGAGTTCCGCACCGGGGTTGACCAACAGGTTGGGGCTCGTCGCCAGGCTCGTCGCCAGGCCAGTCGTCAGGCCGGTCGCCAGGCTCATCGTGGTCAGCGCGGCAGCGTTGTTGCGCACCGCGGCGCCACGGGCTTCCCGTCGGGTCCAGGCCGCCGCGGTCCACAGCAGCGGGGCCGCGGCTGGGGAGTCGCCTGATCCGCTGCCCAGCAGCGGACTTGTGGTGGCGGTCATCAATTGGCTGGTCGAGGTGGCGGCCTGAGCCACCGGAACCGCGGCTGCAGGAACCGGGGCGGGCTGGACGCCCCGGGTGAGGGCAGCGGGCGGCTGCGGCGGTGCGACGTTCTGGGCCGCACTCGGCGCCCCGACAGCCGGCACGGCCGGGGCGACCGCCGCGACGGGCGCGACGGGCGCCGGGGATGCCGCGGTACCGCGGTCCGCCGTGATGACGGGCCGGGCCTTGTTGCCGTTCGCCCGCGCCCGCGGCGGCGTCAGCCCGGCGGGGGAGACCGTTGCGGCGGGCCTGGGCTGGGTCACAGAGGTGCGCGCTTGGCTGACGGTTGACCGTCCGGCCGCGGCCGGTACTTTCGCCGACGGCCGCGACGGGGATGTCTGTGCCGACCCGGACTCCCCCGACGCCGAGCTGTCGGCCGGCTGCGCGAAGGCCGGCGCGTCGGCGACGGCGTAGCCGACTCCCAGCGCCACCGCCAGCGCCCCGATCCGGCCGATATTCCTGGCGTAGCTCATGGTTATCCCTTTCGGTGGAGTTGGTCAGGCCAGGACCGCGGAGTCCAGCAGGACTGCGGCCGGAGGAGCGGGAAGCGGTGGATCGGTGGGCGCGATCACGCCCGCGCCGGTCAGGGTGGCCACCACCCGGGCGATGGCCTGCGTCACTCCGACGAGGATGTCGCCGGTGAACTGGACGGCCAACTCGGTCAGACCGGCCAGCGCGCTGATCAGGAAGATGTCCTGGTCGACGATCGCCTGCAACTGGCCGGTGATGCTGGTGACGAATCCGTCCAGGAAATACGGGACGGAGGCGAACACCGTCCGGACGCCGAGCGCAATATTGGTGCCGATATCCGGGTAGCCGTACATCGCGATGGCGTCGTTGAGGGCCGGTTTGAGATTGGCCCCGGGGTCGACGATGCTCGTCGCTTTCGTCTGCACCGGTACGCCGTCGAAGTCCGACCGCTGGGCGATACCGAACAGGTCGACGATGGTCGGCGTGATGTCGGCGGTCGTGTAGCTCAGGTTCTGCTGGCCGTCAAAGGTGTCATCGCCCTCGATATCGACAATGACGAACGAGGATGTCTCATCGGGTGACTGGAAGCCGTGGCCGAACCCGACGGACTGCTGATGGCCGTGGTCGGTGGTGACGATAACCGTCCACTGCTCGCCCGGGTTGGCGAGTTCCCAGGCGGCGACGGCGCCGAGGATCGCCTCGATGTTCTCGCTGCTGTTGACAACGGCGGCCGCGTACTCCGGTGATCCGCCCCCGTGTGCGTGGCCGGCCTCGTCGACGGCGACCTGATAAGAAAAGATGAAGGCCGAGTCCGAACCCCCAGTGGCGTTGATCAGGTCGATGGTCCGGGCCGCGACTTCGTCGTCGGTGTCCTCCCAGCTGTTGGTGAACCCGACGAACTCGTTGACGTCGGCGGGGTAGCCGCCGGCGTCGGCGATGTCGTTCATGTACTTCCAATTGGCGATCATCGCGGTGTTCACAGCCGGCTTGTTGTACTCGATCAGGTTGAACACCGTCGGCCAAGCGTCGTACGGCGCCGGGTTGAAAATGTTGTTGATCACCCCGGTCTTGGTGTCCCACGCCCCGGTCAGAATCGTCGACCAGGACGGTCCCGAGATGGTGGTGTGACCCACCAGACTCGTTGCCCCGGTGATGCCTTCGTCCATTGCCGCACGGAAGCCGCTGTCGGGTTCGTCGTAGGTGTATTCGAGGATCTTGCTGAGGTTGGTCCCGTCGACGCCGAGCAGCAGGACGTGCGTCGGTGTATCGACGAGTTGGACCGTGGCGGCCGCCGGGGCGGCGCGGCGCATCGTCGCAGCGGACCCGGTGACCGTGACCGCGCTGGCCGGAGCCGCTGGCAGCGCGGGCAGGACGGGTAGGACCGGAACCGGTGCCGGCGCCGGGGGTGCAGGTGCAGGAATCAGAGCCGCGCCGGCGAGGTCTGCTGCGGCCGGAGCCGTGGCGGCCTGCCGGCGCAGCACCGGCGTGATCGGCGGCACGTCGACGGCGGGTTTGCTGCGCAACGAAGCCCGGGAACGCTCATTGGTTGTCGGGGTGTTCCTCAGGATCGTGACGGTGGATCCTCCGGTGGCGGCCGCGGCGGGTGCCGGGGTCGTTGCGGCGCGGGTACGGGAGCGTGCCGGCGGGCCGGTGGTGCGGCCGGAATCGGTGGATGCGCCCGCCGAAGGGGTCGAGTCGGATGCGCCGGACTCGGCGCTCGCCACCGCCGCCGCGACAACGGAACCGCCGCCGGCGACAACCCCGGCAACTGCCACTTGCAGACAGACCCGCTTGATCGACGCCATGTTGGAATCCCCATCCTCAGCCCACACGTGAATTGATGACACGTGGATTTGTTGAGACGGTAATGGTTCCCCGGGGTCCTTCACAGAACTTTCACAGTTTTGCGTTGCTCCAAGATCCCGATCGCAAAGGCCTTTGGTCCGCACCGCACATTGGCACTGTTCATGGCGGGTTTGCTGTGATCCAATCGTTTTATTAGGCCCGGGAGGTGAACGATGACCGCCGGAGCCTTCGTGGGACGTCTGGGACCCTTGGCCGCAACGCTCGGCGTCGGCGCGGTGGTGCTGCTCGGCGGCGCGGGTGCCGCCGCCGCCGACGCCGCCGATTCCGATGACGCCGGCCCCGCGGCCACCCATCAGTCCGCCCCCGCGGCCACCAACCGGTCCGGCTCGGCAGCCGGATCCGTGGCCGTTCGCAGTTCCCGGCTGGAACGCGGATTCGGCCGCCCCGGACCGGCCCGGCCGCCGACCGGAATTATCCCCCGATCCGCCGTCGCGACGATCGCCGATCCCGCGCCCGACACAAATCGCGGTTCCGTCCCGGATCTCGCCGGCCCGCCGCAACCGGAGGCCGAACTGCCCAATGTGCTGCCCGCGCCTGTGGTCGACCGAGCCGTCCCGGTGCATCCCGAGCCCGCCGAGGCGGTTTCCCGGCCGGCCCCGCCGGTCTTGTCCGCGGCGGTCTCCGGTAATCGGATTGCCCCGGCTGCCACGACGGGTTCGGTTGCGCCACAGCAACCCTCGGCCGGGGCCACAGCCGCCGACCCGATCAGTTCGTTCTTCGGTGGACTGGCGGCGTTGTTCAACAACCAGACCCCTCGACTGAACCCCACACAGCTCACGCAGAGCCCCGCTGGCGTGGTGACCGGTGCCCTCGGCGCCGTTGATCCGGACAGTCCCCGGCTGACCTTCACCGTGGCCGAGGGGCCGGTTCACGGCAGCGCGGAGGTCAATGCCGACGGCAGTTGGACTTACACCCCGGAACCCGCGGCGGCCGCCGCCGGAGTGGTCGATTCCTTCCGGGTCACCGTCAGCGATGCCGCCAGCGGTTTCGCCATCCACGGACTGGCCGGGCTGCTCAATCTGCTCACCTTCGGCCTGCTCGGTACCCGCGGCGATTCCAGCACCAGCACGGTGGCGGTCACGGTGGTGGCGACCGGCCCGGCCAACAATCCGCCGACGGGTACCTTCGCGGTGACTGGCACCAGCACGCTCACCGGAGTGGTGACCGGCCTGGTCGCGGGCAGCGACACCGATGGCGATTCCCTCACCTACGGCGGTTCCACGACGACCGCCAAGGGCAGCGTGATCGTCGACGCCGGCACTGGCGGTTTCGTCTATACGCCGACCCCCGCCGCCCGGCACCGCGCGTCGGCCACCACCGCCACCGCCGCCGATCTGCGGGACGGTTTCGCCGTCACCATCTCCGACGGCCGGGGTGCCACCCCGGTGGCGGTGACCGTGTCGGTCAGCCCGGCCAACATCGCCCCGGTGGCCGGTGTGCCGATCGCCGGAGCGCCGAACGCCTCGACCGGAGTGGTGCTCGGCAGCGTGAGCGCGACCGACGCCGACGGGGACACCCTGGCCTACAGCGCACCCGGGACCACGGCCAGGGGCAGCGTGAGCATCAACGCCGCGACCGGCGGGTTCAGCTACATCCCGACCGCCACCGCGCGGCAGAACGCCGCCGCGCCCGGTGCCGCGCCGGGAGACCTTCAGGACGGCTTCACCGTCACCATCGTCGACGGCCACGGTGGCACCGCCACCTCCGCGGTCAGTGTGGCGATCGCCCCGGCCGTCGACCCGCCGGTCGACCCGCCGGTCGATCCGCCGGTCGATCCGCCGGTCGATCCGCCGGTCGATCCGCCTGGGCCACTGGTCGCCTTCCCCGGTGCCGAAGGTTTCGGCGCCTCGGCCACCGGCGGTCGCGACGGCAGCGTCATCTACGTCACCAACCTCAACGCCGACGGCCCGGGTTCGCTGCAGTGGGCCATCGACCAGCCCGGCGCGAGGTACATCCTGTTCAAGGTCAGCGGGCTGATCGACACCCAGATCCATCTCACCAACGGCGATGTGACCATCGCCGGACAGACCTCACCGGGCGGTATCACCATCCGCGGCCTGGTCACCGACGAGACCCCGTATCAGGACCAGACCGTACGGGCGCCCAGTGACTTCTCCGAGAACTGGATCCTTCAGCACATCCGGATCCGGCCCGGTGCCGGCGGCCCCAGCGATGACGGACTGCGGCTGCGCTACACCCGTAACGCCATCGTCGACCATGTCTCCATCGGCAATGCCACCGACGAGGCGATCGAGATCTCCTACTCGAACAACATCACCGTCCAGAACACCATCATCGCCGAAACCGTTGGGGGCCACTCGTTTTACGGAGGGGTGCTGATGAACTACTCCAACCCGTCACACGGATTCGCACTCGACAATGTCTCGCTGCACCACAACGTCTTCAACCGAATCGAGGGCCGGCTCCCGGAGGGTAGCCGGGAGTCCGCGGCCGCGGCCAATTCGTTCATGAACCTCGAACTGTCCAACAACTTGTACTGGGATCCACGGTTCTTCATCGCGTTGGGCGTGGACACTGCTGTCGCCGGTGGGCAGCCGATCTACTGGAAGCTCAACGCCGTCAACAACTATTTCCGCACGGCCAACGGCTTCCAGTTCGGCATGTTCGACGACCAGATCCTCAATGTGGCCCGAAACGAACTCTTCGTCAGCGGCAACAGGATGAGTCTGTACCCGGCCCGGTCGGACTACCAGCTGTTTTACTGCTGCAACGACTATCCGTCCGAGACCGGTCCGGACGCCACCTCGCGCCGGGCGCAGGCCCGCACGTCGCGGCATCCCTTCCCGGAGATCACTTACACCCCGACCGACCAGTTGCGCAGCGTCCTGCTCAACACCGCTGGGGCGTGGCCCCGTGACCCGATGGACATCAGGCTGATGCAGTCGGTCGCCGCTAATGCCATCTCGTCGGCCCCGATCGCCACCAACCCGGCCAATGACGCGCTACTGCCGCCATATTCGGGCACCGCGCCGGCGCCGCCTGCGGACACCGACAACGACGGCATGCCTGACGCGTGGGAGACCGGCAAGGGACTCGATCCTGCCGTCGCCAACACCAATGCGCGCACGTTGTCGACGGCCGGCTACACCGATCTCGAGGTCTATCTGTACGAGCTCTCAACCAGCCGGATCGGCGGCTCCACGGTGTGATCGGGTGGCCCGGATCCACCGGCTGAGGCCTTTCGGCCCGGGTGTCCACCGGCCCCGGGAGGTACCCTCCGGCCATGAAGACTGTTGAGGTGTTCGCCGATGTGCTGTGCCCCTTCACTCATGTGGGCCTGCATACCCTCATCGACCGGCGCGGTGAGCGCGGCCTGGATGAGCCCCGGCTGCGCATCCGGGCCTGGCCGCTGGAACTGATCAACGGCCGCCCGCTTGATCCGCACCATGTCGAGGCCGAGATCGTGGCCCTGCGCGGGTCGATCCGCCCCGACCTGTTCGCGGGGTTCTCCGTGGACACCTTCCCGAAGACGTCGATGACGGCGTTCGCATTGAGCACCGCCGCCGACCGGGTCGGCGATCCGGCGCTGAGTGAGGCCGTCGGCATGGCGTTGCGCGATGCCGTATTCGAACAGGGTCTCGATATCGGCCAGCCCGACGTGGTGGCACTGATCGCCACCCGGTTCGGACTCGACCCCCTCGATGCCGAGGCGACCGAGGCGGCCATTCGCGCGGACTGGCATGAGGGCAGGGAGCGCGGGGTGGTCGGCTCGCCGCATTTCTTCACCGCTGAGGGCGGCAACTGGTTCTGCCCGGCACTGGCGATCAGCCGCGATGACGTCGGAAACTTCATCGTGGCGTGGAAAGAGGGCAACGAGGCGTTCGTGGGCAGCGTGTTCAGCTGAGATGGCCGGGGTATCCGACGATATGACCAACCCCCGGCCCAGCGCAGCGGATCTGCGTCGCTGGCGCCGGCACCTGGCCAATGAGCGCGCCGAGGCCGCGGTGTACCGGGATCTGGCCCACAAACATGACGGCGAGGAACGGGAGATCCTGGCCGCCATCGCCGCTGCCGAGGAGCGCCATGAGCGGCACTGGCTGACCCTGCTCGGCGAGCAGGTCGGTGAGCCGGTTCGCGCCGACCTGGGCACCCGGATCCTGGCCTTCATGGCCCGGCACTTCGGGTCGGTGTTCGTGCTGGCCCTGGTCCAGCGATTCGAGGCCCGAGCCAGCTACGACAGCGACGATGACGCCACCGCCACGATGGCCGCCGACGAGCAGATTCACGAAGAGGTCATCCGCGCTTTGGCGGCCCGCGGCCGGGACCGGCTCTCGGGCAGTTTCCGGGCCGCGGTGTTCGGCGCCAACGACGGGTTGGTGAGCAACCTGGCGCTGATCCTCGGGGTCAGCGCGAGTGGGGTCACCAACCACACCGTGCTCGTCACCGGTCTGGCCGGACTACTGGCGGGTGCGCTGTCGATGGGGGCGGGCGAATACGTGTCGGTCAGTTCCCAGCGCGAATTACTGGAAGCCTCGGCGCCGAGTCCGAATGTCGGCTCGGCGTTGAACCAGCTTGACGTCGACGCCAATGAACTCGAACTCGTCTACCGGGCCCGGGGGATGAGCGCGGAGGAGGCCAGGGCGCACGCGGCGGGTGTCCTGGGCAGTGCCGAAGCCGATGCGGACCGGCACCATGCGGTGGGTGCCGATCCGGGCGGCCACGAGGCCATCGGCACCGGTCTTGGCGCGGCCGTCTCGAGCTTTCTGTTCTTCGCGACCGGGGCCCTGATCCCGGTGCTGCCCTACCTGTTCGGACTGACCGGGATGACCGCCGTGGTGACCGCCGCCGCCCTGGTGGGTATCGCGCTGCTGGCGACCGGGGTGGTCGTGGGTCTGTTGTCCGGTGCGCCGCCGTTGCGGCGTGCGTTGCGCCAGTTGATGATCGGCTACGGCGCCGCCGCCGTCACCTACTTGCTTGGTCTGCTGGTAGGCGGTGGGGTCGGTTAGCTTTTCTTCAGCGTCGAGATCTTGAACGGAAGGTAGGCGGGGCACACTCCGACGAAGCTCGTGATGACGAGGACGGCCGCGACGACGCCGAGGACGACGGCCACCGGTCCGGAGATCGCATGCGTCAGGTAGAGCACCAGCACCGCGACGGCGGCCGCAAGGCGAATTGCCCGGTCTGCCGATCCCATGTTCTTGGTCATCCGGCGTCCTCTCATCACTGCGGGTGGGTCGAAAGATACTCCTGGACTGGTATTCGTGTCGGCTGGTCGTAACCGACGGGAAGCAACACGTCACCGGCGGTGGTTTTGTAGTACACCTCCCAGCGGTAGTACCCGGCGAACGCGCCCGGATCGTCGGCCAGGATCGCCGCGTAGTCCGTGACCGCCCGAACGTATTCGTTCGCGCGGTTGTAGGCGAAGATGGCGCGGTCGGGGTTGGCGGCGAAGCCGCTGGCAGCCAGGTAGTTGCCGGCCGACATGATGGCGTCGCGGGGTGAGTTGACATCACCGGTGCCGTAGGCGGCCCAGGTCTGCGGCATGAACTGCATCGGGCCCTGCGCCCCGGCGGTGCTCACTCCGGCGATTCGGCCGAACTGGGTTTCGATCAGGTTGATCGCCGCCAGATAGTTCCAGCCGACGCCGGTCGCCGCCTCCGCCTCGCGGTAGTAGCCCAGGAGTTCCCCGGCGGGGGCCGGCGCGATGATGCGCCAGGCTGGCAGGGTGTCGCGAACCGGAGCCATCGCGGTCAATTGGCGGCGGGCGTCGATATTGCGGTCATAGGTCTGGAGCAGGTTTGGCGGGATCATCGGCCGGATGATCGGATCCCAGGCCGGATTTCGGCCGATGGCCCGGTAGGCGGCCTGCTGGCGGCGGGCGGCGGCGACCAGTGCGGCCTCGGGTGTCGCCGGGTCCCGCAGCGCGAGTTCATCGGCGACCAGATCTGCGCCGATTTGGGCGGGGTCTGCGGCCAGGCGTGGCTGCGCACCCGCGGGCGGTGCCGGTGTGTCGTCCATCTTGGTGATCGGGGCGGCGGGTGCCTCGGCCGGCGGGGCCGGCCGTGAGCAGCCGGCCAGGGCGAGTGCGAACATCACAAGGCCGATCGACGCGGCCGCCACCCGGTTGGTGCCCACTGAGACCTCCTGCGGCCTATCGACGACAACTCAGATAGCAACCTAGCCAAGTGTGGCCCTCCGGACTCCCGCACCGCGCCGAAGTCACTAAGGTGACCGGCGATGAGTTCTCATTTCGCCGTCCTCGCATCACTGGCGCTGGCGATCTTCTTGAGCCCCGAGACGTTGGTGCTGGGCTTGGTCATCGCTGGCGATAAGAAGGCGCCGCGGTTGACCGCCCTGGCCTTCGCGGCGGGTGCCATCCTCGGTATCGCGCTCGCCACCGGCATCGGCCTGTGGATCGCGCACGCTTCCGGTGCCGGAACCGCCACCCCGACCCACCACGGCTGGCCAGGCTTCATCGTCCGCGTGGTGATCGCCGGTGCGTTGCTCGCCATCGGTTTCGGCCGCGCCGTAAACGCGATGCGGCACAAGCCGATTGCGGATGTCTCCAAGCCCGAGCACAAGCCCAGCCGGCTCCGGGCCGCGTTGACAGAACGCTTCCCGGGGGTGATGCGCCAACTGGATATCGGTGCCGACCTGCCGGTGTCGCACCGGGTGACCCGGGCCGGTCTGGCCGGTTTCGCCATGTGCGGCTTGCATCCCAAGGTATTCCCGATCGCGATCGCCGCCGGCCATCAGATCGTCCAAATCTCCGACCGGCCGTTCCGGACCCTGGGCATCGTGATGTTCGCCGTGATCGCGGTCATTCCGGCGCTGGTTCCCGCCGTCATCGAACTGGTGAACCCCGGTGCCACCGTCCGCATCAAAGAGGGTTATGAGCGCATCATGAAGGTCCACGGCCGGTGGATCACCGCGGTTCTGTTGCTGGGGGCCGGGGCGTTCGTCGGGTTCGACGCGTGGCGGGTGATGCCGGGGCGGTGAGCGGCAGGTTTCAGCCTGCCCGCAGCCATTCCCAGGCAGCCTCGGATTCCGGGAAGTACCGCACTTCCCGGGCGTAGAACGGGCTGGCCGTCTTGGCGATCCACTTCTCCCAGTGGTGCGGGCCGACGATCGCCATCTTCGAGATGCTGCGGTGGAATTCCTTGCCGAAGCGCAGGTCGCTCAGCCAGGCGCTGGGTTTTTCGGAGGTGAATTCGGTCAGGTCGCAGAGGATCTGAACGTCGCCGTGTTCGGCGACCAGTTTCTCCATCTCGGGCACCAGCACCGCGTAGTCGTCCTTGTCGATGGCGCCCGCGAACCGGTAACCGACGGTAGAACCGGAAGGTGTGTCGAGTCGGGTGATCATCCACCCAGTCAACCGGAAACGCCCGGTGGTAGGCAATGGTGGCCGGGGCGGGAACAAAATCTCTGCACACTCGGTTGTGCCTATCGCAACTTGAGTCGAGATGACTCAACTGTTGGTTGACAGCGAATCGCGGCTCCAGCAAGCTTGAGTGTGGTCCGCTCAGACCGGCAGTGTTTTCAGAAACAGCAGTGTCTTAACAAAGACGTCTCTATCAGGAGGAATACAACATGGCTCGTGCGGTCGGCATCGACCTCGGGACCACCAACTCCGTCGTCTCGGTCCTCGAAGGTGGCGACCCTGTCGTCGTCGCCAACTCCGAGGGTTCCCGCACGACCCCGTCGGTGGTCGCCTTTGCGCGCAACGGCGAAGTGCTGGTCGGCCAGCCCGCCAAGAACCAGGCGGTGACCAACGTCGACCGCACCATCCGGTCGGTCAAGCGACATATGGGCACCGACTGGGCCGTCGACATCGACGGAAAGAACTACACCTCGCAGGAGATCAGCGCCCGCGTGCTGCAGAAGCTCAAGCGCGACGCGGAGAGCTACCTCGGCGAGGACATCACCGACGCGGTCATCACCGTGCCGGCCTACTTCAACGACGCTCAGCGTCAGGCCACCAAGGAAGCCGGCCAGATCGCCGGCCTCAACGTCCTGCGCATCGTCAACGAGCCGACCGCCGCGGCCCTGGCCTACGGCCTGGACAAGGGCAGCAAGGAACAGACCATCCTGGTCTTCGATCTCGGTGGCGGCACCTTCGACGTCTCGCTGCTGGAGATCGGCGACGGCGTCGTCGAGGTCCGTGCCACCTCGGGTGACAACCACCTCGGCGGCGACGACTGGGACGACCGGATCGTGGAGTGGCTGGTCGACAAGTTCAAGGCCTCGGCGGGTATCGACCTGACCAAGGACAAGATGGCCATGCAGCGGCTGCGCGAGGCCGCCGAGAAGGCCAAGATCGAGCTGAGCTCGAGCCAGTCGACCTCGATCAACCTGCCCTACATCACCGTCGACGCCGACAAGAACCCGCTGTTCCTCGATGAGCAGCTGACCCGCTCGGAGTTCCAGAAGATCACCCAGGATCTGCTGGATCGCACCCGTGCCCCCTTCCAGCAGGTCATCAAGGACGCCGGGATTCCGGTCTCCGACATCGACCACGTGGTGCTGGTGGGCGGCTCGACCCGGATGCCCGCAGTGTCCGACCTGGTCAAGGAGATGACCGGTGGCAAGGAGCCCAACAAGGGCGTCAACCCCGACGAAGTGGTCGCCGTCGGCGCCGCGCTCCAAGCCGGCGTGCTCAAGGGTGAGGTCAAGGACGTCCTGTTGCTCGACGTCACCCCGCTGAGCCTCGGAATCGAGACCAAGGGTGGGGTGATGACCAAGCTGATCGAGCGCAACACCACCATCCCGACCAAGCGTTCGGAGACCTTCACCACCGCCGACGACAACCAGCCGTCGGTGCAGATTCAGGTCTTCCAGGGTGAGCGCGAGATCGCGGCGCACAACAAGCTGCTCGGTAGCTTCGAGCTGACCGGGATCCCGCCGGCTCCGCGCGGAATGCCCCAGATCGAGGTCATCTTCGATATCGACGCCAACGGCATCGTCCACGTGACCGCCAAGGACAAGGGCACCGGCAAGGAGAACACGATCAAGATCCAGGAGGGCTCCGGCCTGTCCAAGGAGGAGATCGACCGGATGATCAAGGACGCCGAGGCGCATGCCGACGAGGATCGCAAGCGTCGGGAAGAGGCCGACGTCCGCAACCAGGCTGAGTCGCTGGTCTACCAGACGGAGAAGTTCGTCAAGGAACAACGCGAGGCCGAAGGCGGATCCAAGGTCCCCGAGGACACCCTCGCCAAGGTGGACTCCGCGATCGACGAGGCCAAGACGGCGCTGAACGGCTCGGATATCGGGGCGATCAAGTCGGCGATGGAGAAGCTGGGTGTGGAGTCGCAGGCTCTCGGCCAGGCCATCTACGAGGCGACACAGGCCGAGCAGGCCGCCGGCGGCGGTGCTGCGGGCGGGGCGTCGGAGGACGACGTCGTCGACGCCGAGGTCGTTGAGGACGATCAGGAGCCCAAGTGACGCATCCGGATAACTCTCGGGACGCACGCGACGAACCGGTGACCTTCACCGATAAGCGCCGCATCGACCCGCAGACGGGTGAGGTGCGCGAAGCCGGCGGGCAGGAGCGAAGCGACTCGGGAATTTACCCGTCCCCCGGTGCCGTCCCTGCGGGGGCGGCACCGGGGGGGCCGGTCGCCTCGGCGGAGGCCGACAAGGTCGCTGAGCTCACCGCGGACCTACAACGCGTCCAGGCCGATTTCGCCAACTACCGCAAGCGCGCCCTGCGCGATCAGGAGGTCGTCGGCGAACGCGCCAAGGCCGTCGTGGTCAGCCAGTTGCTGCCGGTCCTCGACGACCTCGACCGGGCCCGCAGCCACGGCGACTTGGACAACGGTCCGCTGAAATCGGTGGCGGACAAGCTCGTTGCAGTGCTGAGCGGTCTTGGCGTGGTGGCCTTCGGTGTCACCGGCGAGGACTTCGACCCGTCGCTGCACGAGGCCGTGCAGCATGAGGGTGACGGCTCCAATCCCGTCATCGGGCATGTCATGCGCCAGGGCTACAAGCTCGGCGAGCAGGTGCTGCGGCATGCGCTGGTCGGCGTCGTCGACGCCGTCAGTGTGTCCGACACGCCCCCGGACGAGGGGCAGTCGGGCTCACACACCGCAGAATCAGATCAGTGATCCGGACGGACCGGGAGGAGGTGACGTCGCATGGTGCAACGGGAATGGGTTGAGAAGGATTTCTACAAGGTGCTCGGCGTCTCCTCCGATGCCGACGACGCCGAGATCAAGCGGGTGGCCAAGAAACTGCTCGCCGAGAACCATCCCGACCGCAACCCGAATAACCCGGCAGCCGAGGAACGGTATAAGGAAGTCGGCGAAGCCCGGGATGTGCTGACCGATTCGGCCAAGCGCAAGGAGTACGACGAAACCCGCCGGATGTTCGCCTCCGGCGGCGGCTTCGGCCGCCGATTCGGCGGCGGTGGGGGCGGCGACGGTGGTGGCTTCAGCGGCTACGACGACGGCACCGGTGGCTTCAACCTCAACGACCTGTTCGGCCAGGCCGGTCAGGACGGCGGAGCGAATATCGGCGACCTCTTCGGCGGGCTCTTCGGCCGGGGTGGCACCCAGCAGCGCGCCAGCCGTCCGCGGCGGGGCAAGGATCTGGAGACCGAGACCCAACTGGACTTCCTGGAGGCCACCAAGGGTGTGGCGATGCCGCTGCGGCTGACCAGTCCGGCGCCGTGCACCAACTGTCACGGCAGCGGCGCGCGTCCCGGCACCAGCCCGAAGGTGTGTGCCAGCTGTAACGGCTCCGGGATGATCAGCCGCAACCAGGGTGCCTTCGGGTTCTCCGAACCCTGCACCGACTGTCGCGGCAGTGGCTCGGTCATCGAGCATCCGTGCGAGGAATGCCGGGGAACCGGGGTGACCACCCGGACCCGCACCATCAACGTGCGGATCCCTCCCGGTGTGGAGGACGGCCAGCGGATCCGGCTGGCCGGCCAGGGTGAAGCCGGACTGCGTGGCGCGCCGTCGGGTGACCTCTACGTCACCGTGCATGTTCGTCCGGACAAGGTATTCGGCCGTGACGGCGACGATCTGACCGTCACCGCGCCGGTGAGCTTCACCGAATTAGCCTTGGGCACAACGCTTTCGGTTCCCACGCTGGACGGCAAGGTCGGGGTGAAGGTGCCCAAGGGCACCTCTGACGGCCGTATCCTGCGGGTCCGTGGCCGTGGGGTGCCCAAGCGCAGCGGTGGGGCCGGCGACCTGCTCGTCACGGTGAAGGTGGCGGTCCCGCCGGCGTTGGAGGGTGAGGCGCTCGAGGCGCTGCAGGCCTACGCGGCGGCGGAGAAGGCCAGTGGCTTCGACCCGCGTGCGGGCTGGGCGGGTAACCGGCCATGACCGCCGCCGGGGAGCCGCTGGACAGCCGGACGTTCCTGATTTCGGTGGCGGCTGAACTGGCTGGTATGCACGCGCAGACGCTGCGCACCTACGACCGGCTCGGTCTGGTCAGCCCCGAGCGCAGCGCGGGGGGTGGCCGGCGCTACTCGGAACGCGATGTGGAACTGCTGCGCGAGATCCAGCGGCTCTCCCAGGACGAGGGGGTCAACCTCGCCGGGATCAAGCGGATCATCGAGCTCACCAATCAGGTGGAAGCACTGCAGTCGCGGATCGGCGAGTTGGCCCGCGAACTGGCCCACTCCAAACCCCGCCGGGACCTCGCCGTGGTGTCCAAGAACACGGCCCTGGTGGTCTGGAAGCCCCGCCGCTGACCGCGAGCAGACGCAAAAGCCCCCGCACGCTCGGCGTGTCGGGGACTTTTGCGTCTGCTCGGGGTCAGGTGACCCGGATGGTGAACGTCGCGCTGGCCGGTCGTCCCGGTACGGCGGCGCTGTAGCCGCCCTTGCGCAACGCGTTGGTCGGCGCGGCCATCGGTTCGATGCCCACAACGTCGTCATTGCCGGGGGCGAAGATCTGCACGGCCGGGAAGCCGTGGTCGAAAGTCACCTCGATACGACGGTCTCCGCCGGACAGCGCGAACTTCCCGCCCTGGGGCACCTCGTCGAAGCCGTCGTCGAAGGTCCGCGCCCCCAACACCTCGGACTTGGCCGGCCACTCCTCCTGTGCCCCGGTGGGGATTCCCCAGTGGTCCACCGGCAGGCGCCGCAGTGGCGGGGTCTCCAGCACCCACTCCGCACGCGGCACACCCGGGATCGTCAGGTACGGATGGAATCCGAAGCACAGCGGCACCGATGCGGAGGTGGTCGGCGTCACCGTCGTCTCGATGGTCAGCGCGCGGTCGGCCACCGAGATGTCCAGGGTCACCACGTGCGGGAACGGGAAGCTGGTTAACAGCCGCGGCTGACCGCCGTAGTCCAGATCCGCGGTCAGCCGGTTATCGGCGAGTTGCTTGACCAGCCAACCCGGGTAGGCCGCCAGGACGCCGTGGATCACCAGGCCGTGCTCGTCGGAGCGCACCCCGCCGACCCCGGGGGTCAGTGTCACCGCACCGCCGTCGACCCCGTAGCCGTTGGCGCTGAGACGGTTGGCCCACGGGTAAAGGATCGGGATGCCCATGGTCTTGCCGGTGGTCAGGTAGGCGTTGAGGCCCCGGCGCTGACCGAGCAGCTCAACGCCACCGTCGGAGAGCGACGTGCACACCATTCCCGCCGATGGAACGAAGGTGGCGGAGAGCGCGGACGACGGATCCTTCAGCGTGATGGAGGGCAGCCGGGCCATCGTCGGATTGTGCCATGAATGCCCCATCGTTGACCAAGCCGCCGAATCTCAGCGGTGCTGGTCGATATAGGCCGTCAGGTCGGCAATCGTGCGCAACGAAGCGTACTGCGACTCCGGGATGTCGACCTCGAAGCGCTTGTGCAACCGGACCAGGAAGTTGAGCCAATCCATCGAGTCCAGATCCACCTGATCGCGCAGCAGTTCGGTGTCGGACAGGTCGCCTTCCTCGATCTCCGGTGCGATGTCGATCAACTCGGCCACCACACCGGCCCGGGTGTCACCACTCATCTCGTGTCCTCCTCATAGGTCCTGCGGCTGCTGCAGCAGCCGGTTGATCTCGGCCAGGAACAGGGCACCCCGGGCGCCGTCGCTGGCGCGGTGATCGGCGGCCAGACTGGCGTGCACCGTGGTGGCGACCCGGATCCCGCCGTCCACCACGACGACTCGTTGAGCGGGCTTGCCGAACCCGACGATGGCGACCTGTGGGGGATAGATGACGCCGAAGACCGAGTCGACGCCCTTGTCGCCGAGGTTGGTGAGCGTGATGGTCGGGTCCGACATCTCCGAACTGCGCAGTGACCCGGCGCGGGCCCGGGCCACCAGGTCGGTGAGGTCGGCCATCAGCTCGGTGAGCGTCTTCTCCGAGACGTCGTGGATGGCCGGGGCCACCAGTCCGCCGCCGCGCAGCGAAATCGCCACTCCCACATGTTGTCCGGAGGCCGGTGCGAAGCCTTCGTCGTGCCAGAAACCGTTGAACTCGCCGAACTTCCGGGCTGCCAGCCCGACCGCTTTGAGTTGCAGGACGGCCGGCAGTACCCGCTCGGTGATCGATCTGCCGGCGTTCTGTTCGGTCAGCCAGTTCAGCGCGGTGTCCAGAATGATCTCGTCGGCCAGGTAGTAGTGCGGGATCTCGCGCTTGGACCGGCTCATCGCCGCGGCGATCGATACCCGCATGGCCGCGCCGCGCTCGCGGGCCTTCTCGGCGGCGGACTTGGGTTCCGCGGACACCGGCTGCTGAGGTGGCGGAGGCGGTTTCGGCTTCTCGTGGTGGGCGGTGGCCGCGACGTGCTCGACATCGTGCAGGGTGATCGCGCCCTGCGGGCCGGTGCCGCTGAGGGTCTTCAGGTCGACCCCGAGAGAGGCTGCCGCGCGGCGGGCCACCGGTGAGACCCACAGCCGGTGGCCGATCGGGGCTGCAGGCGGGCTCGGGTGCGGTGCCGGGGCCGGCGCCGGGGTTGGCGCGGCGGACGGGGTGTCCGCTGCGACGGGTTGAGCCTTCGGGATGCTCGGACCGGGTTGCTCGCCGGGCTCCAGCAGGGTCGCCAGCGGAGTGCCGACCGCGACCGTCTGCCCGACCGGTACCAGCAGCTCGTGCACCACGCCGTCGTGCCAGCACTCGATTTCCACTGCGGCCTTGGTGGTTTCGACAACCGCGACGATCTGGCCGCGGGTGACGGTGTCACCCGGTTTGACCATCCACTCGTTGAGCATTCCCTCGTCCATGTCGGCGCCGAGGGCGGGCATCGTGAACTCGATCATCGCGGGCCCTCTCCGAACAAGCCGTGCACCGCCGCGACGATCTTCTCCGGCTGCGGCAGGGCCGCCTGCTCAAGGTGTTTGGCGTAGGGGATCGGGACCTCCACGGTGCAGACCCGGGCGATCGGCGCGTCCAGGTCATAGAAGGCCTGCTCGACGATCCGGGCACTGACTTCGGCGGCCAGACTGCCGGTGTGCCAGGCCTCGTCGACCACCACCACCCGGTGCGTCTTGCGCACCGAGGTCATGATCGTCGCGTCATCCAGCGGCCGCAGCACCCGCAGATCGATGACCTCGCAATCGATCCCGGCAGCGGCCAGCTGCTCGGCGGCATCTAGCGCCTTGGGCACACAACCCCCGTAGGCGATCAGGGTCACGTCGGCACCGGGCCGTCGCACCGCCGCCGTGGAGATATCGGTGGGGACCAGTTCCTCGACGTCCGCGGAGACGTTGTACAACCCGACGTGTTCGAAGATCACCACCGGGTCCGGGTCGGCCATGGCCGTGCGCAGCATCCCGTAGGCATCGGCCACCGTCGCCGGTGCCAGCACGGTGATGCCCGGGATGTGGGCGTACCAGTTCTCCAGGCTGTGCGAATGCTGGGCGGCGAGTTGGCGGCCCGCGCCGGTGGCCATCCGGATGACGATCGGGACGGAGAACTGTCCGTTGGACATATGCCGCATCGCCGAGGCGGTATTGACGATCTGATCCAGCGCGAGCAGGCTGAAGTTCACCGTCATCACTTCGACGATGGGCCGAAGCCCGTTGAGTGCGGCACCGACGCCGATGCCGACGAAGCCGAGTTCCGAGATGGGGGTGTCGCGGATGCGCTCGGGCCCGAACTCCTCGAGCATTCCCTTGGACACCGCATAGGTTCCGCCGTACCGGCCGACATCCTCGCCGAGCAGCACCACCCGCTCGTCGGCGCGCATGGCGTCGGCGATGGCGTCGTGAACGGCGCTGCGGTAGTTCGTCTTCATGAGGGTGCACCAGCGGGTGTCATGACGTCCCGGGTCAGAGTGTCGATACTTTCCAACGTGCCGGCTTCGGCGTAGGCGACCGCCTCGGCCACCTCGGTGGCCGCGGCATCCTCGATCGCCGCGACATCCCCGGCCGTCAACAGGCCGTCGGCCAGGCACCGCTCGGTGAACGTCGCGATGGGGTCGTGTTCCTTCCACTTCTCCACTTCGGCTTTGTCCCGGTACAGCTCCGGGTCGAACATCGAATGCGGCCGGAACCGGTAGGTGCGGAATTCCAGGAAGAACGGGCCGCCCCGGGTGCGGATGTGCTCGACAGCGTTCTGCATGGCGGTGTGGCAGGCCAGCACATCCATCCCGTCGGCCTTCGCGGCAGGCATCCGGTAGGACTCGGCCAGGACGAGCAGGTCCACGTCGGAGAGTTCCCGCTCGATCGCAGTGCCCATCGCGTATCCGTTGTTCTCGCAACAGAACAGCACCGGCAGTTTCCACAACTGGGCCATGTTCATGGTCTCGTGGAAGGCGCCCTCGGCCATCGCACCCTCGCCGAAATAGCAGGCGGACACCCGGTTGCGCTTCAGTTGGGCGTCGGCGAAGGCCAGGCCGGCCGCCGTCGGGAGGCCGCCGGCCACGATCGCATTGCCGCCGAAGAAGCGTCGGGTGGCGTCGAACAGATGCATCGAACCGCCGCGTCCGCCCGAACAGCCCTCCTGCTTGCCGAACATCTCGGCCATGATCTTGGTCATCGGGATGCCGCGCATCAAGGCATGGGCATGCTCGCGGTAGGTGGCCAGCACCGCGTCCTCGGGGTTCAGCGCCCGCAGCGAACCGGCGGCCACCGCCTCCTCGCCGACGTAGAGATGCAGGAAGCCGCGGATCTTGCCGGCGCTGTACATCTCGGCGCACTTCTCCTCCATGCGCCGGATCCGGATCATGTCGGTCAGCAGGTCACGGGCGAAGGCGGGGTCGGCGGGTGGGGGAGACCCGGTGTCGGTCACGGTTTGACTCCCGGCGTCTCGACGGTTGAGGTGTCCCCCTCGGGCAAACCGAGTTCCCGGGCTTTGAGCAGTCGCCGCATGATCTTTCCGCTGCGGGTGTGCGGCAGTGCGTCGAGGAAGTCGATCTCCTTGGGCGCCACCGCCGCGCCGAGTCGCTTGCGGGCGTGCCCCATCAGGTCGCGGCGCAGATCGTCGTCGCCGGTGTAGCCCGATTTGAGGGTGACGAAGGCTTTCACGATCGCACCGTAGGTCGGGTCCGGTTTGCCGATCACCGCGGCCTCGGCCACCGCGGGATGGTCGGTCAGCACGTTCTCCACCTCGAACGGGCCGATCAGATGACCGGAGGCCTTGATCACATCGTCGGCACGGCCGACGAACCACAGGTAACCGTCGGCATCCCGTTTGACCAGATCCCCGGAGAGGTAGAGATCCCCGTCCGGATCGGCGCGGAAGCACTTGCGGTAGCGCTCGTCCTGATCGAGGTAACCCCGGAACATCGACGGCCATCCGACCCGCAGGGCCAGTTCGCCCTCGACATCGGGTTCGGTGATGATCTTGACCGCGCCGGTGGCGCCTTCCGTGTCGTCGTGGTCTACGACGACGGCTTCAACACCGGGCAGCGGACGACCCATCGAACCCGGCTTGATGTCGAATGCCGGGGTGTTGGCCACCATGATCCCGCCGGTCTCGGTCTGCCACCAATTGTCGTGAATCGGCAAGCCCAGCACCCGTTTTCCCCACCAGACCGCTTCGGCGTTGAGCGGTTCACCGACGCTGGCGACGAACCTCAGATGGGGGAAGGTGTACTTCGCGGCCAGTTCCGGGCCGGCCTTGATCAGCATCCGGACCGCGGTCGGGGCGGTGTACCAGACGGTGACGTTCTCGTCCTGCAGAATCCGGTACCAGTGTTCGGCGTCGAACTCGGCCTCGTCGATGATCGAGGTGACACCGTGCAGCAACGGCGCGATGATGCCGTATGCGGTACCGGTCACCCAGCCGGGATCGGCTGTGCACCAGTAGATGTCGTCGGGATGCAGATCCAGCGCGTAGAGCCCGGTGATGTAATGCATCGCCACTGCGCCGTGCACGTGCTGGGCGCCTTTGGGGGTGCCGGTGGTGCCGCTGGTGAAGTGCAGCAGGGACGGGTCGTCGGCTGACGTGTGCTCTATCGGCGCGTCATCACCGGCCTGCGCCATCAGGTCGTGGAAGTTGTGGGTTCCGGGGATGTCCCCGTCGCCGACGACCAGCACGTGCTTCACCGAGGGCAGCTGATCGCGGATCTTGGCGATCTTGCGTTTGTAGATGGCGGTGGTGGTCACCAGCACGTCGGCCGCGCCGATGTTGACCCGGGTTTCGATCGGCTCGGGTCCGAACGCGGAGAACAGCGGGGAGACCACACTGCCGTTGCGCAGGGAGCCGAGCATGCTGATGTAGAGCTCCGGGACACGGCCCATGATGACGAAGACCTTGTCGCCCTTGCCGATCCCCAACCCGCGCAGGACGTTGGTGAACGTCCGGGTCAGCCGGCCGAGCTCGGCGTAGCTGACATCGTGGGTCGTCAGCGTCTTCGATCCCGGGGTGTCGGCGACGAAGCGCAACGCGGTCTTGTCCGCGTTCGGTCCCTCGGCGTGACGGTCGACCGCGGCAAAGGCGATATTGCAGCCGTCGGCCCCCATCCCCGCGCACAGATCCGGGATCTGTGACCAACTGAACGTCGCGCGGGCTCCGGCGTAGTCATTGAGGTTCGGTGGCGCGGTGAGGTCGGCGGGGCCCTTGTGGATCACCGACTGGTTGTCGTCGTTCATGAACGTCCTTCTACTGGTGTGGCGGCTCGAGGACACCGTCGCGCCGAGCGCGGGCCAGGTTTGCCATCACCCGCTCGGTGAGTGCGCGGTAGGCGCTTCCGTCGTTGAGGATGTCGAGTCGTTTCAGCTGGCGCAGATAGGCGTCGATGCGACGTTCCAGCGGCCAGTCCCAATAGTCGCGCCGAGTGAACGGCGAGCACAGAAACTGCCACGCAATTCCGTCGATCTCCCCAGCCGTCTCGGCCTCGAGCATCAAAGTCCCCTCGCCCCGCACTCCCCGAACGCTGTGATTCTCCCTGCATCGGTGTGCGGTGCGAAAGGGGCAAAAGTCCCCGGTCCGGCTACAGCGCGTGAATGCCCTTGTACAGCAGCGCAGCTCCGATGAGGACGAGGATCACGCCCATCAGTGCGGAGTGGTTGTCCTCCATCCACACCTTGAGGCGGTTGAGGGGTTCGTCGAGGCGTGTACCGGCCACCAGGTAACCCAGTACCGGAAGGGCGACTGTGGATACCGCGATCGCGGTGAACACCGCCACCGCCTGCCAGGCGCCGACGCGGCCCAGCCCCGCAGTGCCGATGGCGGCGCCCGCCGCCGCGCACATCGCAAAGACCTTCAGGTTGGCCACCGACAGCACGATCGCGGTGACGAATGCCCGGCCCGGACCGGCAGAGGTCATCGAGGTCAGCCACTTGGGGGTGTGCTGCTCGCGGTTGCGGGTGAACCAACGGTAGAGGCCGAAGGCGATCAGTGCGCCGCCGATGACGATGCGCACATACGGCGCGGCGGCGGACTTTCTGTCCAGGCCGTCGGCCAGGTCGGAGGCGATCACGAACGCCGCGGTGATCACCGCGATGCCCAGCGTCCAGCCGGCCAGAAAGGCGAAGCTGGTCGGCCTGGGCCGCGGGGTGTGCAGCATCAGGATGCCGGGGATGATCGACAACGGCGAGAGCGCGATGACCAGGGCCAGCGGAATGAGTTCGGTCAAGCCGAAGTCGACATCGGTCACGTTCGGCAATTTAGTCCGGTGCGCGTCGCAGCGTCCACGCGGGCACCCAGTGCGTCACCGCTTTCCGGTCGCTGCCGTAGGCGATGAAGTAGGTGACCAGACCCCACCACTCACCCTGCTCGCACAGACCCCAGCAGGTCAGCGTCCCGGCGACCACCTTGTCCATCTGCAGGCCGTGCGGGTGATAGCGGCCGGCGCGGTGTGGTCGGCGGGGGAACAGGGCGGTCAGGTCGATCAGCACGGGGACCGGCGGGCGCACCGGCCGGAACGGCGGCCGAACCGGCTGCCCGTTGTATCCGATCCCCGCCAGCTCTCCCACTGTTCGATCATATGTTCGATATCCCTTCCCTGTGAGCAGACGCAAACTCGCACCGAAGGAGTGCTTTCTGTGCGAGTTTGCGTCTGCTCGCCGCGGCGGTTTAACCGGCGACTGGATCTCTTGGCGGGAGGGTTCTCGGCTGGCCGCAACGGGCCGCGCCACGGGCCCGGGCCATATGGCCCTATCGCCGCCCCGGCCGATTCAGTAGAGTTGAGCGGAACAGACTCAATGTTGCCGTTGTTGTATACCTCGACAAGCTTCTACCAGGAGAAACGGAGGACGTCGGAGTGGACTCGTTCAACCCGACCACCAAAACCCAGGCGGCGCTGACCGCCGCGTTGCAGGCCGCCAGTGCGGCCGGCAACCCGGAGATCCGGCCCGCCCATCTGTTGATGGCCCTGCTTACCCAGACCGACGGTATCGCCGGCCCGCTGCTTGAGGCGGTCGGGGTCAACCCGGCGACCATTCGCACCGAGGCGCAGGCACTCGTCGACCGGCTGCCGACCAGCAGCGGTGCGACCTCGCAGCCGCAGCTGTCCCGGGAGTCGCTGGCCGCGATCAACGCCGCCCAGCAACTGGCCACCGAGATGGACGACGAATACGTCTCCACCGAGCACCTGATGGTCGGGCTGGCCGGAGGGATGGGTCGCTCCGCTCCCGCAGGCGACTCCGACGTCGCCAAGCTGCTCACCGGCGCCGGGGCCTCCCCGCAGGCGTTGCGGGAGGCGTTCACCAAGGTCCGCGGCAGCGCCCGGGTCACCAGTGCTGATCCCGAGGCCAGCTATCAGGCGTTGGAGAAGTACTCCACCGACCTGACCGCACGTGCCCGCGAGGGCAAGCTGGACCCGGTCATCGGCCGCGACAACGAGATCCGCCGCGTGATCCAGGTGCTGAGCCGCCGGACCAAGAACAACCCGGTCCTCATCGGCGAACCCGGTGTTGGCAAGACCGCCATCGTGGAGGGTCTGGCCCAACGCATCATCGACGGCGACATCCCGGAGAGCTTGCGCGACAAGACCGTCATCTCCCTGGACCTGGGGTCGATGGTGGCCGGCGCGAAGTACCGGGGCGAGTTCGAGGAACGGCTCAAGGCGGTTCTGGACGAGATCAAGGAGTCCGCCGGGCAGATCATCACCTTCATCGACGAGATGCACACCATCGTCGGTGCCGGCGCGACCGGCGAGGGCGCGATGGACGCCGGCAACATGATCAAGCCGATGCTGGCCCGCGGTGAACTGCGGCTGGTCGGGGCGACCACCCTCGACGAGTACCGCAAGTACATCGAGAAGGACGCTGCTCTGGAGCGCCGGTTCCAGCAGGTATTCGTCGGCGAACCGTCGGTGGAGGACACCGTCGGCATCCTGCGCGGGCTCAAGGAACGCTACGAGGTTCACCACGGCGTTCGGATCACCGACTCAGCACTGGTCGCGGCCGCCACTCTGTCCGACCGCTACATCACCAGCCGGTTCCTGCCGGACAAGGCCATCGACCTGGTCGACGAATCGGCCTCCCGGCTGCGGATGGAGATCGACTCCCGGCCCGTCGAGGTCGACGAGGTCGAGCGGCTGGTGCGCCGGCTGGAGATCGAGGAGATGGCGCTGGCCAAGGAGGAGGACGACGCCTCCAAGGATCGGCTGGCGAAGCTGCGCGCCGAGTTGGCCGATCTGCGGGAGAAGCTGGCCGAGCTGACCACCCGGTGGCAGAACGAGAAGAACGCCATCGACATCGTCCGCGGCTTCAAGGAAGACCTCGAGGTGCTGCGTGGCGAGGCCGACCGGGCCGAACGTGACGGCGATCTGGCCAAGGCCGCCGAGTTGCGATACGGACGCATCCCCGAGGTCGAGAAGAAGCTCGACGCCGCGCTGCCGCAGGCTCAGGCCCGCGAGTCCGTCATGCTCAAGGAAGAGGTGGGTCCGGACGATATCGCGGACGTGGTGTCGGCGTGGACCGGCATCCCGGCCGGCCGGCTGCTGGAGGGCGAGACAGCCAAGCTGCTGCGTATGGAGGAGGAACTCGGCAAGCGGGTGGTCGGGCAACGCAAGGCCGTGCAGGCCGTTTCTGATGCGGTGCGCCGCAGCCGGGCCGGCGTGGCCGACCCGAACCGGCCGACCGGCTCGTTCCTGTTCCTCGGGCCCACCGGCGTCGGCAAGACCGAACTGGCCAAGGCGCTGGCGGACTTCCTGTTCGACGACGAGCGGGCGATGGTCCGCATCGATATGAGCGAGTACGGCGAGAAGCACTCCGTGGCTCGCCTGGTCGGTGCCCCTCCCGGGTACATCGGCTACGACCAGGGTGGCCAGCTCACCGAGGCGGTGCGCCGGCGTCCGTACACCGTGGTGCTGTTCGACGAGGTCGAGAAGGCCCACCCGGACGTGTTCGACGTGCTGTTGCAGGTTCTCGACGAGGGTCGGCTGACCGACGGTCAGGGCCGCACGGTCGACTTCCGCAACACCATCCTCATCCTGACCTCCAACCTGGGGTCCGGTGGCGACCACGAGCAGGTGATGGCGGCGGTCCGTGCGGCGTTCAAGCCGGAGTTCATCAACCGCCTCGACGACGTCCTGATCTTCGAGGCGCTCAACCCCGAGGAACTGGTCCGGATCGTCGACATCCAACTGACCCAGTTGCAGAAGCGGCTGTCCCAGCGGCGCCTGGAACTGCAGGTGTCGCTGCCAGCCAAAGAGTGGCTGGCCGAACGCGGGTTCGACCCGGTTTACGGGGCGCGGCCGCTGCGCCGGCTGGTCCAGCAGGCCATCGGCGACCAGTTGGCCAAGCTCCTGCTGGCCGGCGAGGTCCACGACGGGGACGTGGTCCCGGTCAACGTCACCCCCGACGGGGACGGTCTGGTCCTCGGCTGAGGCCGTCCCGAGCATGCGCGAACAGACACAAACTCGCACCAAAGCACCCCTTTGGGCGCGAGTTTGTGTCTGTTCGCCACGGAAAGGCCGCGGAAAGGGCAAGCCCTCGCGAACGGTGATCCGGTTGTGATCTATTCGGGATCCCGGTAAACGGCAGTCAACAGTTAGGCTACGAGCAATGGTCCCGCTCTGGTTCACGCTGTCCGCACTCTGCTTCGCAGGTGCGGCGGTGTTGCTGTACATCGACATCGGACGGCGCCGCGGCCTGGGCCGTCGGCGCAAATCCTGGGCGCGTTCGCACGGGTTCGACTACGAGCAGGAGTCCACCGACATCGTCGAACGCTGGAAACGTGGCGTGATGTCGACGGTCGGCGATGTCACCGCGCGCAATGTGGTTCTGGGTCAGGTCCGCGGTGAGGCGGTCTACGTCTTCGACCTCGAGGACGTCGCCACCGTGATCGCTCTGCACCGCAAGGTCGGCACCAACGTCGTGATGGACCTGCGGCTCAAGGGTGTGAAGGAGCCCCGGGAGGACGACGTCTGGCTGCTCGGTGCGATCGGCCCGAGGATGGTCTATTCCAACAACCTCGACGCCGCCCGCCGGGCCTGCGATCGCCGGATGGTCACCTTCGCCCACACCGCCCCGGATTGCGCCGAGATCATGTGGAACGAGCAGAACTGGACCCTGTTGGCCATGCCCACCTCGGCCACCCGCGCCCAGTGGGACGAGGGCCTGCGCGCTGTCCGCCAGTTCAACGACCTGCTGCGGGTGTTGCCACCGATTCCCGCGCAGGCCGCCGCCGTCCAGTCCGCGCGCCACCATGCCGAGCCGGGCCGGCCGCAGGCACTGCCTCCCGGGCGCAGCGAGGCCCCGCCGGTTCTGCGGCCCCAACAGCCGCGCACCGGCACCCAGGCCCCGAATTTTCAGACCTGACCCGGCGATAGGGTGACGGGGTGACCCGCCCGGTAGCCCTGATCACCGGCCCCAGCTCTGGTTTGGGGGCCGGCTACGCCCGCCGCTTCGCCCGCGACGGATATGACTTGGTCCTCGTCGCCCGCGATATCGCCCGACTTGAGGACCTGGCCGCGGAGCTGCGTGCGGCCAACGGCATCGACGTCGAGGTTCTGGCCGCCGACCTGTCCATCGCCGATGACCGCGACCGGGTGGTCCAGCGGCTGGCCGCCGGTGTGCGGGTCCTGGTCAACAACGCCGGGTTCGGCACCTCCGGTGAATTCTGGACGACCGATCCCGCGCTGTTGCAGCGCCAGCTCGACGTCAACGTGACCGCCGTGATGCACCTGACCCGGGCCGCCCTGCCGCCGATGCTGGAGGCCGGCGCCGGGTCGGTGATCAACATCGCCAGCGTGGCCGGTCTGCTCTCCGGTCGCGGCTCGACCTACTCGGCCTCCAAGGCCTGGGTGGTGTTCTTCTCCGAGGGATTGGCCAACGGGCTGGACGGCACCGGAGTCGGCGTGCACGCGGTCTGTCCGGGATTCGTGCGCACCGAGTTTCACCAGCGGGCCGGCATCGAGATGGCCTCCATCCCCGCACCGCTGTGGCTGACCGTCGACGATGTGGTTTCTGAGAGCCTTGCCGATATCGCCAAGGGCAAGGTCGTCAGCATTCCCGGCCCGCAATACAAAGTGCTGACCAGCGCAGGGCGGCTGGTTCCGCGCGGTCTGGTCCGCGCCTTCACCAAGAGGATGGGACGGGGCCGTGGACGCACCTGAACTCAACGGCGCGGAACGCGCCGAACTCGCCGCGCTCGTTCGCGAGCTGTCAGTCGTTTTCGGCAGGGTCACCCTGTCCTCCGGCAAGGAGGCCGACTACTACGTCGACCTGCGTCGTGCGACGCTGCACCATCGCGCCGCCCCATTGATCGGCCGGCTGATGCGTCAGCTGACCGCCGACTGGGACTACGCGTCGGCGGGGGGGCTGACCATGGGCGCCGACCCGGTGGCCTGTGCGATCCTGCATGCCCCGGGCCGCCCCATCGATGCCTTCGTGGTGCGCAAGGCGACCAAAACCCATGGTCTGCAACGCCTTATCGAAGGCGCCGAGGTGGCGGGTGCCAGGGTTCTGGTGGTCGAGGACACCAGCACGACGGGCGGATCCGCGCTCACCGCCGTGCGTGCCGTTCGGGACGCGGGGGCCACCGTCGTCGGTGTCACCACGGTGGTGGACCGTGGCACCGGTGCGGCGGAGACGATCGAGGCGGAGGGGGTGCCGTACCGAAGCATCCTCGGACTGGCCGACCTCGGCCTCCCCGATGCCTGAACCGGAGGGCACCGACTACGGCCCGCACTGGGATGAGCTGGTCGACGTCATCTGCGTCGGCCCCGGACCCGGGGTATTGGCCTACGGAATCTGTTGTGCGGAAGCCGATCTCGATGTGCTGATGGTCGATCATCCGAGCGCCCCGGATGAGGTTCTCATCGGGTTGATCGCCGCTATGACTGAGGACCTGGGCGACCCACCGCCGGATGACGAACGTGCGGTCAGCATGCTCGGGCCCGAGCCGATTGCGGTGCCGTCCGGGCGTCGGGCGACGATGAAATCTCCGCGGGACGTCCCGCTGGAACCCTTTGTGGGACATCGGCTCCGGGACTTCTCAGCCCGCTGCCTGGCATCGCCGTACGGGATGATGTTCACCGAAGTTCCCGAGCTGCTCACCCCGATGCGAATCGATGCGGGGGAGTCCGTTACGGCCGCGGTGCTCGGCCCCTACCGTTCCCCGTTGGCCGCCTCCCTGCGCGCGCAGGCCGACGAATACGGACTGACCGGCGGAGACCGGCTGATCGGATTGGTCATCGAGGCCGGCCGGATTGCCGGGGCAACCCTCGATACGTCCGCCGGTCGACTGTTGGTGGGCGCCACCACCGGCATCGCGGTATCGGTCGGCCCGATGTCGGCCGGGCTGGCCGAGCCCCCGGGCGCGGACCCTGATGCCGACCTGGAAGTCGCGGTGGTGGGACGGCGTTTCGGCCGTTTCGCCCGCCTCGAGTTGGTCCGGCGATGACTGATCCCGGCCCGACCGAGTGGGCCACCGGAGCCGCCCATGGGGTCGGCCCCTGGACCGGACCGCTTCCCGACGACCCGCGTTATGACCCGGAGTTGCTGGTCGGCGGGGACACCCGCAACGTCGTCGACGAGTACCGCTACTGGTGTCGCGAGGCCATCGTCGCCGACATCGACCGCCGCCGGCACCCATTGCACGTGGCGATCGAGAATTTCGGCAACGACGCCAATATCGGGGCGGTGGTCCGCACCGCCAACGCGTTCGCGGTGCACACCGTGCACATCGTCGGCCGCCGGCGCTGGAACCGCCGCGGTGCCATGGTGACCGATCGCTACCAGCACCTGGCCCACCACGATGGCACCGAGAACCTGCTGGCGTTCGCCCGCGCGGCGGGCCTTCAGGTCGTGGCGGTCGACAACGTCCCGGGTGCGGTGCGTCTGGAGCAAACCCCCCTTCCGCGGGAGTGTCTGCTGCTGTTCGGTCAAGAGGGTCCCGGAATCTCCGAGGCGGCTCGATCGGGTGCGCAGATGACGGTGTCGATCGCCCAGTTCGGTTCCACCCGCAGCATCAACGCCGGGGCGGCGGCCGGTATCGCCATGCACGCCTGGATCCGGCAATGGGCGGACCTGTCGCAGGCCTGGTAGGGCAGGATGGGAATCCATGCAGCAGCAGCAGTGGAGCAACCGGGCGGCCAGTGCCGAGGCCGCCGTCGCCACCCGGCACCTGCGACGGCTCTGGCAGCTGCCCGGGACCCAACTCGGGGTGGTCGGCTGGCCGTCCACCCGTCAGGACCGAATGTTCGGCACCTGGCACTACTGGTGGCAGGCGCACCTGCTCGACACCCTGGTCGACGCGCAGGTCCGCGACCCGCAGCCGCAGCGGGTCGAGCAGATCCGTCGGCAGATCCGCGGCCACCGGACCCGGAATTTCGGCCGCTGGACGAACCAGTACTACGACGATATGGCCTGGCTGGCGCTGGCCCTGGAGCGGGCGGGCCGGCTGGCCGGGGTGCCGCGACCGGCTGCGCTCGCGACCCTGGAACGCCAACTCGTCAACGCGTGGATGCCGGAACTGGGCGGCGGCATCCCGTGGCGCAAAGAGGACCGGTTCTTCAACGCGCCGGCCAACGGCCCGGCCGGCATCTTCCTGGCCCGGCACGGCAACCTCCGCAGGGCGCAGCAGACCGCGGACTGGGTCGAGGACACCCTGATCGACCCGGACACCCACCTGGTGTTCGACGGCATCAAGGCCGGCTCGCTGGTTCGCGCGCAGTACACTTACTGCCAGGGCGTCGTGGTGGGGCTGGAGACCGAGTTAGCGGTCCGCACCGGAGACGACCGGCATCTCGCCCGGGTTCGCCGACTGATGACGGCCGTTCGCGAACACATGACCACCGACGGCGTGCTCACCGGTGCCGGGGGCGGCGACGGCGGGCTGTTCGCCGGGATCACCGCGCGCTACCTGGCCCTGGTCGCCACCGCCCTGCCACCGGACCCGTGCGCCGAAACCGCCCGCGAGATCGTGCTCCGTTCAGCCCGGGCGGCCTGGGACAATCGGCAGAGTGTGGACGGACTGCCGCTGTTCGGGGCGTTCTGGGACCGGGCTCCGGAAGTCCCGCGCCGCGGTGCGGCGGCCGGAAAGCGGGTTGGCGGTGCGGTCACCGAATCGGCCGCCCCGGAACGGGATCTGTCGGTGCAGGTTTCGGGCTGGATGTTAATGGAGGCAGCGCACGTCGTTGCGGCCGGCTGAAGCGGGCCGATGCCAAGCCAAGGCGCCGGAGCACGGCTATGATCGGCGCGAGCCCGCCAGCGGAGAAGGAGAACGCGATCCGATGAAGAAGATCACGACGGCAGGGATGGCCGCGGTTGTGGTGGGCGTCGTCCTCGCCGGCTGCACTCCCACCACCGAGCAGGCCGCCACGGTCACGACGACGGCCCCGCCGACCATCTGGACCGGGAAGCAACCGCCCCCTCAGGCCAACGCCACCCTGAATCAGTACATCGTCGACAACAACATCGCCGAGGTGCCGTTCAAGGCGAATGAACCGGGTACCCCTAAGTTCGACTTTCCGATTCCGCCCGATTGGCGCGACGCCGGTGACGACACTCCCGACTGGGCCTACGGTGCGATTGTCTACGACAAGGCCGTGGATCCCGACGATCCGCCGTTCATGTACGCCATCGCGGTCAAACTGACCGGAGATGTCGATCCGGCCACGATTCTGCAGTTCGCGCCCGGACAGCTCAATGATCTGCCGGAGTTCACTCCGCTCGGTGAGCCGGAGCAGGACTCGGTGGGCGGTTTCGAGGCCATCGACTACGTCGGGACCTACGTGTGGGAGGGCAAGCAGCGCGCGGTCGGCCAGCAGACCATTGTCGTCCCGGGCAAGGACGCACTGTTCGTTCTGCAGTTGAATGGCCAAGCACCGGCAGGTCAGGAACAGGTCGTGATCGATGCGGAAAATGTCATCCGCGAGCAGACCACCGTCACCCTTCCGTCCTGAACGCCCGTCCATCCGAGACTCCGGAGAACCACATGACAATCCGATTCAGGGCTTCCCGCCTCCTCGTGGCGGCGATCTGCGGCGGGGCGTTGCTGTCCGCTCCGATGGTGACCGCACCGCCGGCCCACGCGGCCTGCAATGCCGGCCAGGTCGCGGATCCGAGGACCGGCATCTGCTGGTCGCAATCCGCGACTCACCTCGGCATTTCCGGCACCGGCGGCATGTGCCTGCCCGGCCGGTTAGGTCTATGCCTGGGCGCCCTGCAGAACTCGCAGATACCGGGCGCGGCCCTGAAACCACAGGCACCGGCCGGGGCCAACCGGGTCTGGCCGTAGCGGCTCAGGTCTCCTCGGGCAGGACGCCGCGGCGGCGCAAGACGTTGCGTCCGACCGCGGTCAGGCCTGGCAGGATCGACAGGAACACGATGAGCAGGATCACCAGCTCAAAGTTGTTCTTGACGAACGGCACGTTGCCCAGGAAGTAACCCAGCGCCGTCATTCCGGAACCCCACAGAATGCCGCCGATGATGTTGTAGCTGAGGAACACCGGGTAACGCATATAGGACACCCCGGCCAGCACCGGTGCATAGGTGCGAACGATCGGAACGAAGCGGGCCAGGATGATCGTCTTCGGCCCGTGCTTCTCGAAGAACGCGTGCGATTCGGTGACGTAGTGCTTCTTGAAGAAGCGGGAGTCTTCCTTGTCGAACAGGGCGGGCCCGATTCGCCGACCGATGAAATATGCGCACTGATCGCCGAGAACAGCGACGATCGGTACTCCGATCACCAAAGCCCAGATGTTCACCGGCGGGTTCGGCGCCGCCGCCAGCAACCCGCCGGTGAACAGCAGCGAATCCCCCGGGAGCAGTGGAAACAACAGGCCGGTTTCGATGAAGACGATGACCAGGATGCCCGGCAGCACCGCCGAGGCGAACAGGCCGCCGTCGCCCAGCCAGTACATCGGGTCCAGGATGCTGGGCATGGCGAGCACGGTAGTGGTCATGAGGCCTCAAGATACCGGTGCGGTTTGACATACTTCCTCTCAGACGCACCCGATCAGCCGAGAGGATCTTTCATGCCCATCGCCACCCCCGAGGTCTATGCGGAGATGCTGGATCGCGCCAAGGAGCATTCGTTCGCCTTCCCGGCCATCAACTGCACGTCGTCGGAGACCATCAACGCCGCGATTAAGGGGTTCGCCGACGCCGGCAGCGACGGCATCATCCAGTTCTCCACCGGCGGCGCCGAGTTCGGTTCTGGACTCGGAGTCAAGGACATGGTCGTCGGCGCGGCGGCACTGGCCGAGTTCGCCCACGTGATCGCCGAGAGGTACCCGATCACCGTGGCGTTGCACACCGACCACTGCCCCAAGGACAAGCTCGACACCTATGTCCGGCCGCTGCTGGCCATCTCCGCGGACCGGGTGCAGGCGGGTCGTCCGCCGCTGTTCCAGTCCCACATGTGGGACGGCTCGGCGGTGCCGATCGACGAGAACCTCTCGATCGCCCAGGAACTGCTTGCCCGCGCGGCCGCCGCAAAGATCATCCTGGAGGTCGAGATCGGTGTCGTCGGCGGCGAGGAGGACGGCGTCGAGGCCGAGATCAACGATAAGCTCTACACCAGTTCCGAGGATTTCGAGAAGACGGTTGCGGCGCTGGGCGTCGGCGAGAACGGCCGGTATCTGCTGGCCGCGACCTTCGGCAATGTCCACGGCGTCTACAAGCCGGGAAACGTCAAGCTCAAGCCGGAGGTCCTCGCCGACGGCCAGCGGGTGGCGGCCGCGAAGCTGGGTCTGGCCGAGGGGGCTCAGCCGTTCGACTTCGTCTTCCACGGTGGATCCGGATCGCTGAAGTCGGAGATCGAGGACTCGCTGCGCTACGGCGTGGTGAAGATGAACGTCGACACCGACACCCAGTACGCGTTCACCCGGCCACTGGCGGGGCATATGTTCGCCAACTACGACGGTGTCTTGAAGATCGACGGCGAGGTGGGCAACAAGAAGGTCTATGACCCACGCAGCTACCTCAAGAAGGCCGAGGCCGGGATGACGGCCCGGGTCATCGAGGCCTGCAATGACCTGCGCAGCGCCGGCCGGAGCGTGTCCGGCGCGTAATGGGATTCCCGCCGGAGGCTACGGCGCCTGGCAGATCTTCCACTGCTCGTCGGTGAACTGCAGATCGAAGCTGCGGGTTGAGGTGGTGGCCGGGTCGAAGGCCATATAGGAGGTGACGTTCGCCTCTGCGTGGTCGCCGTTGATCACCACCTCGTCGATGCTGGCGATCACCGGATATTGCTTGGCCGCCAGGATCCGGGTGGAGGCGTCCGCCCACGATGCGTCATCGAATTCGGCGTAGTCCTCCCGGGTCTGCCCGCAGGTAACCTCGCGTAGCGTTGCCAGGTCGCCGTTGCGTACCGCGGTGTCGAAGGTCTCGATGGTCGAACGCACCATGTTCTGCTGCGCCTTGGCCGCGTTGGCCCGAACGAGCAGCACCGTACCGACTATCGCTGCGGCGACAAGTGCTGCCAACGCCACGAGTGTCGGTATCAGCCAGCGTGGCCGTCCCGGGGTGCGCGGCGGGATGGCTTGCGGTACGGCCGCGCGGGGCGGCGGGGCGGCGGCGAATGCTTCGGTGGTGGTGGCTTCGGTGGTGGTGATGATGACTTCGGTCTCGTCATCGGGCAGCCGGTCGATGATCTGGGTGGAACCCGCATCGAAACCCGGTGCGGTGTAACGGCGTTCGCCGGTAGCGGGCGCCGATGTATCGGCATCTGCCGCGACTTCGCTCACCTGGTTCGCCTGGGTGGCCTCGCCCACCTCGATCGCCTCGGTGACGGGATCGCCGTCCTCCGCCGGCAGATGGCCGCTGGCGGCCTCGGAGGTGGCGCCGGTGAGGTCGTCGTGGTCGGGCCCGGACGGGTTCGACATGGTGTGTGGGGTGTCCCTCGCCAGTTGGTCCAATGCGTGCGCTGCTGTCTTCGGAAAAGACACTAGCGGGTGGTGGGGACACCGGCCGCCGACGTGCCCGGGCCGCAACGGCACGATCCGGCACGACACGATCCGGCAGAATGTGGACCATGACTTCCTTTGGCGATCTGCTGGGACCCCCGCCGGTGCTGTTGCCCGGTGACATCGAGGCCGAGGCGGCGCTCGAGGCCGGTGAGAACCCGGCCATCGTGGCAGCCGCCCATCCCGCGGCCTCGGTGGCCTGGGCGCACCTGGCAGAGGAGGCTTTGGACGCCGACAAGGCGATCACCGCCTACGCCTACGCCCGCACTGGTTATCACCGCGGCCTCGATCAGCTGCGCCGCAACGGTTGGAAGGGTTTCGGGCCGGTGCCGTTCAGCCACCAGCCCAATCGTGGGTTCCTGCGCTGCGTGGCGGCCCTGGCCCGGGCCGCCGACACCATCGGCGAGACCGCCGAGTTCGAACGCTGCCGGGATCTGCTCGACGACTGCGACCCCGGTGCGCGCGCCGAACTTGGCTTGAGTTAGCCGCCGGGCCGGTCAGACGTCGCTGTGCACCGGGCACTCGTCGGAGGCCCCGGGCGGTTCGACCTGAACGGTGGCATGGTCGAGTCCGCGTGCGGCCAGTACCGCTCGTGCGTCGTGGAGAATCCGGTCTGATCGCCCGTCGCTGGCCAGGTGCGCGGTGACCATGTCCTTGCCGGGCGCCAGCGTCCAGACGTGCAGGTCGTGCACCTCGGTGACGCCGTCGACCGCGGCCAGTGCCGAGCGCAATTCGGCGACGTCGATATGCGCCGGTGATGACTCCGACAGGATGCGCAGCGCGGCTCGGGCCAGGGCGATCGCCCTGGGCAGCACCCACAGTGCCACCAGCACCGCGACGACGGTGTCGGCGTACGGCCAGCCCGTCGTCACGGTCACGACGCCGGCGATCAGCACTCCGACGCTGCTGACCGTGTCGGCCATCACCTCCATATAGGCGCCCTTGACCGCCAGGCTGCCTTCGGCGTGCGATCGGAGCAGCAGGACGACGGCGACGTTGGCGGCCAGTCCGGCGAGGGCCACCACGATCATCGGCCAGCCGGGAATCTCCGGATTCTGTCCCAGCCGTTCGACGGCCTCGTAGAGAATGAAGACGGCCACACCCAGCAGCAGCACGGCGTTGGCCACCGCGGTGAACACCTCGGCGCGATGCCAGCCGTAGGTGCGCGCCGGCGAGGTCGACCCCCGCCGGGCCAGCAGCAGCGCGGTCAATCCCATGAACATCGCGACCAGGTCGGTCAGCATGTGACTGGCATCGGCCAGCAGTGCCAGTGAGCCGATGGCCAGCGCGGTGGTCAGTTCGACGACGAAGAAGACAGCCAGGATCGCCGAGGCCGCGACCATGCGGCCGACCCGCGTATCAGCGGTTCCGTGGCTGTGCCCTGCTCCCATCGGGTTAATGATTCCAGCCACCAACGGACCCTGTCGACGGGGTCCGCAAAGGTACCAAAGGCCCTATCGCTGCTGTTCCGCGGTCGATACCGTGGTTTTCGTACGGCAGCGGTAAGGGGGGTCCGCTGCCGTACCGCTTTAGGTGGGCTGGGATCAGGCCCAGGCGGACCAGAAGCGGGTCAGTTCGCTGCCGAGGCCGGCCAGTTGGCCCGGAACCCCGAACAGGCCGAAAACCCAGAACACCCCGGAGAAGAACCATCGGCTCGGGCCGGGGGCGAGCAGCACCACCAGCAGAAGCAGGAACCCGAACTGCTTGGCCGGTTCCAGGGCCCGCTGGGTGGCCGGGCTCAGGTGCGGTTCCAGGGCGGCGAAGCCGTCCAGGCCGGGGATCGGCAACAGGTTCAGGGCCAAGGCGGTGATCTGGAGGAAACCCAGGAACGCCACGCCCGCCCAGAACACCGCGTGGTCGGGGTCGAAGAACAGCCGCGTCGCGCCCAGCAGCAGCACCGCCAGCACCAGGTTGGCGAACGGTCCGGCCAGGCTGACGAGGCTGCGCTGCCGCGGGGACATGAACCCGGTCCGCACGTACACCGCCCCGCCGGGCAGGCCGATCCCGCCGAGCGCGATGAACAGCAGCGGCAGGCCCAGTGACAGCACCGGGTGGGAGTACTTCAGCGGGTTGAGGGTCAGATAGCCCCGGGCCTGCACATCGTGGTCGCCGAAGCGCCACGCGGTGTAGGCATGGCCGAACTCGTGCAGGCACAGCGACACCAGCCAGCCGCCGATGACGAACACGAACACCCCGACATAGGCCATCGGCCGCACGGACTGGGTCGCCAACCAGGCCAGGCCCCCGCCCGCCGCGGTGATCGCGACCAGTGCCAGGAACACCGGACTCGGACGCACCGACTGGTCCGGCGGACGAACGCTCATCGCAGTGACGGTACCGACAATGTGGCATCGTTTCGTTATGCGTCCACCCGCTCTCCCGGCACCCCGCCCCTTCGCCCCGATCTTCGGGGGCCTGTATGCGGCCGCCTACGGGTTGGGCGGCCAGCAGTTGGTGACGCACCTGGTCCGCCGTCTCGGACCGGTGGTGGCTCTTCCGGTCCTGGGCTACGGACCCGTCGTCGCCGTCGCCGACCCGGATCTGGTCAAGCAGGTGTTCGCCGCCAAGCCCGACGTGCTGCTCGGTGGCGAGGGGGTGGGACCGGCCGCCGCCATCTACGGATCGCGGTCGATGTTCGTGCAGGAGGAGCCCGAGCATCTGCGCCGCCGGCGGCTGCTGACGCCACCGCTGCACGGTGCCGCCTTGGCCGGATACGTGCCGATCATCGAGGAGGCCACCCGGGCCGCGATGGCCCGCTGGCCGGTCGGCCGGCCGATGCGAATGCTGGAGGCGGCCCGGGAGCTGACCCTCGACGTCATCGTGCGGATCATGTTCGGGGTCGGCGACCCCGACGACGTCCGCAGGCTGGGGGAGCCGTTCGACGAGCTGCTGGTGCTGGCGATCTCGGAGGAGACGCCGGTGCGCTACGCCGCGCGGCGGCTCGGGGCATTGCGGATGTGGGGCCGGCTGGGCTCGATCAACCGCCGCATCGACGCTGAGCTGTCGCCGTTGATCGCGGCCCGCCGGGCGGATCCGGGCCGCGACGCCGGGATTCTCGGGATGCTGGTCGACGCCCGCGGCGACGACGGTGAAGGTCTGTCCGACAAGGAGATTCGCGACGATCTCGTCACCCTGGTGCTGGCCGGGCACGAGACCACCGCCACCACCCTGGCCTGGGTGCTGGATCTGCTGCTGCATCACCCGGACGCGATGGCGCGGGTGCGGGCCGAGGCCGACTCCGGACAGAGTGCCTACACCGAGGCGGTGATCAACGAAACCCTGCGGCTGTGGCCGCCGGCCCCGATCACCGGCCGGATGACCGCCGGCCGGTATCGCCTCGGCGACTACACCCTGGACCCGGGCACCCGGATCGTCCTGCTGCTCGATGTGGTCAACCGTGATCCGCGGACCTACCCCGACCCCGACGCGTTCCGGCCGGAGCGGTTCGTCGGCGCCAAGCCGGCGCCGTATGCGTGGATTCCGTTCGGCGGCGGCATCAAACGCTGTATCGGAGCCAGCTTCGCGATGTGCGAGCTCGTCACCGTGTTGCACACCATGCTGCGCGTCGCGGAATTCGCACCGGCCGCTGAACGTCCGGAAAGCCCACCCTGGCGTGCGGCCCCGGTTCTGGTGCCGCGCAACGGCACCCGGGTGGTGTTCCGGCCGACCGGATCAGCACAGCCGATCGGTACCCCGGGGCGCTGACAACCGGTATCGGCCGCCGTCACGGCGGCGGTGCGCCCACCCGAAGCCAGCCGGTGGTGTGCCGGTAGAAGGTCGACCGTTTCACCTCACGCGGTCCGGCCACGCCGTCGCGGAGCACCCGGGCGCCGGTGGTGCCCAACTGGGCCGCCCGGCCGCTCACCCAACGCCGCGGGCGGCTGCCGAGCACGGCTGCGCGCAGGCCCGGCAGCGCAGTGGTCGGCTCGATCCGCACCCCGGCCACCTCGCCGTCGAACAGCACCGCGTCGTCGACCACGGCCTCGCCCCGCAGCCGGTCGTCACCGGCCGGCGGCAGCCACACCGCAGCCCCGACCAGTACCGTCCCGGTGTCGTCGCGGATCAGCGGAACCCGCCGGGCCGTACCGGTCACCGCCCGCCGGGCACCCAGCCAACTCCCCGGTCCGTCCCGGACATGGGCCACCTCGACGTCGAGCAGATCGGCCCGCAGCAGCCGGGTCAGCACGGCGGCCAGATCTGCGTCCTGCCCGGCCACCACCACCCGGCGCGCAGCAGCGATGGCCTCGTCGATGGCGGCAGCGCCGTTCGGCTCGAATCGGGGCAGCGCGGTCAGTGACCGGGGTAGCCGGATGTCCCCGAAACGCAGCACGACGGTCTCAGCCGGGGTCACGGACACTCCTTCCACTGGCGTTTATTCGCTGGCCCAGGCGCGCTCCGATAGGGTGACTCGTGGTTTTGGGCCTTTTGCGGGCTGGAACACAATAAGCAGGAGAAACGCCATGCCGGCAATCGTCCTCATCGGCGCCCAGTGGGGCGACGAGGGCAAGGGAAAAGCCACCGATCTGCTCGGTGGCCGGGTGCAGTGGGTCGTGCGCTACCAGGGCGGTAACAACGCCGGGCACACCGTGGTTCTGCCGTCCGGGGAGAACTTCGCGCTGCATCTCATCCCGTCGGGCATTCTCACCCCCGGGGTCACCAATGTGATCGGCAACGGTGTCGTCGTCGACCCGGGTGTCCTGCTGACCGAGTTGCAGGGTTTGGAAGAACGCGGTGTCGACACCTCCGGGCTGCTGATCTCCGCCGACGCACATCTGCTGATGCCCTACCACGTCGCCATCGACAAGGTGACCGAACGGTATCTGGGCAACAAGAAGATCGGCACGACCGGCCGCGGCATCGGACCCTGCTACCAGGACAAGATCGCCCGGATCGGCATCCGGGTCGCTGATGTCCTCGATCCCGACCTGCTGGCCGCCAAGATCGGCGCGTCGCTCGAGTTCAAGAACCAGGTGCTGGTCAAGATCTACAACCGCAAGGCGCTGGATCCGCATGAGATCACCGACGCACTGCTGGAGCAGGCCGGCGGATTCGCACACCGCATCGCCGACACCCGACTGCTGCTGGGCCGGGCCCTGGAGGCCGGCCAGACCGTCCTGCTGGAAGGGTCCCAGGGCACCCTGCTCGACGTCGATCACGGCACCTATCCCTATGTCACCTCATCGAACCCCACCGCGGGCGGCGCGGCTGTCGGCTCGGGTGTCGGTCCGACCCGCATCACGACGGTGCTGGGAATCCTCAAGGCCTACACCACCCGGGTGGGCTCGGGGCCCTTCCCCACCGAGTTGTTCGACGAGAACGGCGAGTACCTGGCTAAGACGGGCGGGGAGATCGGGGTGACCACCGGACGCCGGCGCCGGTGCGGCTGGTTCGACGCCGTCATCGCCCGCTACGCCACCCGGGTCAACGGCATCACCGATTACTTCCTCACCAAACTCGACGTGCTGTCCAGCCTGCAGACCGTGCCGGTCTGCGTCGGCTACACCGTCGACGGCAAGCGCACCGATGAGATGCCGATGACCCAGAGCGATATCGCCCGGGCCGAACCGGTGTACGAGGAACTGGCCGGTTGGTGGGAGGACATCTCGGCGGCGCGCGAGTTCGACGACCTGCCGGCCAAGGCCCGCGACTACGTGCTGCGGCTGGAAGAGCTTGCCGGAGCGCCGGTTTCGTGTATCGGGGTGGGTCCTGGCCGGGAGCAGACCATCGTTCGCCGCGACGTGCTGGCGCCCAGGTGAGTGCGGATCCGGATCCGCACGAACTTGACCCCGACTATGACCGGCACGGCGGGTTTCCGCGATTTCAGGCCATCGAGGCGCCGTCGGGCTTCGGTCGTTTCGTGGCGGCGATGCGCCGGCTTCAGGATCTCGCGGTGTCGGCTGACGGAGTCGACTGGAATGCCGTGGCCGACCGGGTCGAGGACCTGAACGGCCTGCTGGGGCCCCATCAGGCTCCCGGCAGGGTGGCCCCGGCCGGCCGGGTCGCCGGACTGCCGGGCGCGGGCAGCGTGATGATGCCGCCCTGGCAGATCCGTCGATTCGACCGCGAGATGGTGGAAGTCGACGTGCAGTTCAGCCGCTATCACGTCGGCGGTAATAACGCCGTGCACGGCGGGATGGTGGCGATGATGTTCGACGTCATGTGCGGGATCACCATTCACGCCATCGGCCGGCCGATCAGCCGCACCGCATTTCTGCACGTGGACTACCGCAACGTCACACCGATCGACGTGCCGTTGACGGTGCGCGGCTGGGCTTCGAAAGTCGAAGGCCGAAAAACCTTCGTCAACGCCGACCTGACCGGTCCGGACGGCACCCTGCTTGCCGAGGCCAACGGCCTGATGGTGCGTCTGCTGCCCGGGCAGCCCTGACGTCTGCGACCATGGCCTGGTGGCCGAAAACCAGCCGAGAACCGTTCGCAACCTCTCCACCCCCCGGACCGCGGCGTTGGCCGGCGTGCTGTTCGCGCTGCTGTTCGGGACCGCGATCATCCTGATCCGGTCGTCCCTGCCGGAGGGTGCCGAACCGGGCTCGCAGTGGCTGGAGGCCGGTAACGACAAGATCCGGCTGGCCTCGGAGTTGATGCCGTTCGCCGGTATCTGTTTCCTCTGGTTCATCGGCGTGGTGCGGGCCGATCTGGGCCGGCTCGAGGACAGGTTCTTCGCCACCGTGACCCTGGGCAGCGGACTGCTGTTCCTGGCCATGATGTTCACCACTGCTGCGGTGGGTGCGGCACTGGCGGCCACCAGTCATGACATGGGTGATTCGATGACCGGGTCCGGATTCGACGTGTTCGGCCAGATGTTGCTGCTGAAGTTGTCGAAAACCTATGCGGTGCGAATGGCGGCGGTGTTCATGATGTCGCTGGCCACCATCTGGCTGCGAACCGGACTGATGCCGCGTTGGCTGGTGGCGCTCAGCTATCTGGCGGCGTTGACCCTGATCATCGGCGGCGATCTCAGCATGTGGCTGACGCTGGCGTTTCCGGTGTGGGTGCTGATCGTCAGCGTGATGTTCCTGATCCAGGCTGGGGCATTCGAGGGTCATCACCAGCGCTGACAACCCGCGGGATGGTGTCGGTGTCCTCGATGTCGTCGGCGCCGAACGCCGGCCACCAGATCCGCGGCCCGATGAGGGTGAACAACGCCGGGATCACCACGGTGCGTACCACGAAGGTGTCCAGCAGGATGCCCAAGCCGACGATGATGCCCAGTTGGGTCAGCGCGATCAACGGCAGCACGCCGAGCACGGCGAACACCGCCGCCAGCACGATGCCGGCGCTGGTGATGACCGCACCCGTCGCCGACACCGCCCGTACGATCCCGCCCCGGGTGCCGTAGAGCGGGGTCTCCTCCCGGGCCCTGCTCACCAGGAAGATGGTGTAGTCGACACCCAATGCCACCAGGAACAGGAACGCGAACAGCGGCGTGGTGTTGTCCAACGCCGGAAAGCCCAGCAGATGAATGCCGATCCAACTCCCCAGGCCCAGGGCAGCCAGGGTGGACAATGCGGTCGCGGCCACCAGCACCAGTGGCGCCAGAACGGCGCGCAGCAGAACATAAAGCACGGCAAGCACGATCACCAGAATCGCCGGGATCACCACCCATTGGTCGTGCACGGCGGTGTTCCTGGCGTCCAATGCCTGGGCGTCGGTGCCGCCGACCAGTGCCGCCGGATCGGCCTTGTGGACCGAATTCCGCAGGGCGGTAACGGTTTCGAAGGCCGCATCGGAGGCCGGTGCGGCATCGATCACCACCTGCCACTGGGTCAGTCCGGTATCGGAGACCCCGGCCGGTGTCACCGAGGCCACCCCGGGTGTCTGCTGGATTGCCGAGGTCACCGACTCGGCGGACGCGGTGGGGGCGATCACCCTGGTCGGGTCGGTCACCCCGCTGGGGTAGTGCGCGGCCAGGGTCTTGAACCCGTCGACGGAGTCCGCGCTCACCCGGAACTGGTCGATCAGCGATAAGCCGACCGGGGTGCCGATCAGGCCGGTGGCCAGTACGCCGAGTGTCAGGATCGAGGCCACTGCCACCCGGCCGGCGTGCTCGGCCACCCAGTCGGCCACCCGGTGCCAGGCGCCGGTGGTGGTGATCTCCTGGCCGCCGGGGGTGGGAATGAAGGGCCAGAACAGCTTTCGTCCGAACAGGGCCAGTAGTGGTGGCAGCACACACAGTACGAACACCGCAGCGAGCACCAGGCCGGAGGCGGCCTGCACACCGAGGCTGCGGGTGGTCGGCGAGTCGGCCAGCAGCAGCGCGAGCAGTGCCAGCACCACGGTGGCGTTGCTGGCGGCGACCGCGGGCCCGGCGAATCTCACCGCGGTGCGCAGTGCTGCGCGATGGTCGAGGGTCTTCCGCAATTCCTCGCGGTAGCGGGAGATCAAGAGCAGCGCGTAGTTGGTGCCGGCGCCGAACACCAGCACGCTGGTGATACCGGAGGTCGACCCGTCACCGCCGAAACCGGTCAGCTGGGCCACCGCGGTGCCGGTCACCGCGGCCACCCGGTCGGCGAAGGCGATCACCAGCAACGGCACCAGCCACAGCACTGGGGACCGGTAGGTGATGATCAGCAGCAGGGCCACCACGCCGACGGTCACCGCCAGCAGCGTGACGTTGGCACCGGAGAACGAGTTGGCGATGTCGGCGCCGAACGCCGGCCCGCCGGTGACGTTGACGACGAGCCCCTCGGGCAGACCGTCGCGCGCCGCCTCGCGCAGCTGGGTGACCTTCTCGGTCAGGGCGAACCCGTTGAGATCGGCCTGCAGTGGCACCGGGGACAGCGCGGCCTCGCCGTCGGCGGACGGCGCGAGCGGAATGGGCGGGGCGCCCTGATCGCCGGCGGCGGCCATGGTGCGGGTGCGGGCCTGGTCGGCGGCGGCGAGGTCCGCCGGGGACAGCGGCTCGCCGTCGGCCCGGGTGACCAGCAGGATCACCGGCGCCTGATCCCCACCGGGGAACTCCTTGAGAAGCTCGGTCACCCGCGCCGACTCCGCGGTGGCCGGTAGCACCACCGGCGCCTGCTCGGCGGAGTTGCTCTCCGGTATCAGACCCAGGAGTGCCCCGCCGGCCATCGTCACGACCAGCGCGATGATCCACGACAGCCGGCCGGAGAGCAGGTTACCGATGCGATCCCACAGTGGAAGGCGGACCTCGGGTGCGCGATGCATGGTCCCATCCTCCGTCACCGCGAACCCGGATAGGGTTTGCCCGTGCTCGACACCCTCGCCGTGGCGAACTACCGGTCCCTGCGCGATCTGGTCGTCCCACTGCGACGCACCACCGTGGTCACCGGCCCCAACGGCAGTGGAAAGTCCAGCCTGTACCGGGCGTTGCGGCTGCTGGCCGATATGGCGGGCAACGGTGCGGTGAACGCACTGGCCCGGGAGGGCGGTCTGGCCTCGACCATGTGGGCCGGGCCGGGGCGCACGGGTCCGGTCAGCCTCAAACTCGGTTTCGCCGGGGAGGATGTCGGCTACGCGGTCGATCTCGGTCTGCCGCAGGAGCGCCGTACGGCTTTCGCACTGGACCCGGAGATCAAGGCCGAGGCGGTGTGGGCCGGCCCGGTGCTGCGCCCGGCCAGCCTGATGGCCGACCGGTCCGGCCCGATGGTGCGGGTGCGCGACGACGACGGTCGGTGGCGTACCGCGTCCACCACGCTGCGGCCCTACGACAGCATGGTCAGCGAACTCGCCGACCCGCGAGACGCTCCGGAACTGCTGGCCCTGCGGGATCGCATGCGGGCATGGCGGTTCTACGACCATGTCCGCACCGATGGCGGCGCACCGGCACGTCAGCCCCGGATCGGTACCCGCACAACGGTATTGAGTCACGACGGATCGGACCTGGCCGCCGCCTGGCAGACCATCGCCGAGATCGGCGACTCGGCCGCACTGGCCGAGTCGGTGGATGCCGCGTTCCCCGGCAGCCGGGTCCAGGTGGTCACCGACGGCGGCCGTTTCGAGTTGACGCTGCAGCAGCCCGGCATGCTGCGACCGCTCAGTGCCGCCGAACTCTCCGACGGCACACTGCGCTACCTGCTGTGGGTGGCTGCGCTGCTGTCGCCCCGGCCGGCCGGGCTGACCGTCCTCAACGAGCCGGAGGCCAGTCTGCACCCGGAGTTGCTGCCCGCCCTGGCGGCCCTGATCACCCGGGCATCGGAACGCTCGCAGATCGTCGTCGTCACCCACGCCGCGCCGCTGGTTTCGGCCCTGCGGCAGGACGGTCCGGATGAGCTGAGCCTGCTGGAACTGACCAAGCGGGACGGGCGGACAGCGGTGCAGGGCCAGGGGATGCTCGACCAACCGGCCTGGCACTGGCCCGACCGGCACTGACACCGGCCTATCCTGATCAGCTATGGCCGAACCCGATGAGACCCGGTCCACCGCATGGCCGATCCTGACCGCGCTGGCGATCGTCGGCTTCGCGCTGATCGCGTTCATTCTGGTACGGCTGGCTCAGAGTGACGTGCTACCCAACGAAGCCGATATCGGCCGTGCCGTTGTCGGGCAGAACGACGCGCTGCAACGCGAGGACTACGCCGACTTCCAGAGTTTCACCTGCGTCGCCCAGCAGGGCACCGAAAGTCAGGTGCTGGCCGATCAGCGTCAGTCCAGTGCCGCCAAGGGCGCCCGGATCGTCGACAATGTCACCCGCTTCGCCGTCACCGGCGACCAGGCCACCGCTGAGGTCGTCTATCACTTCGAGAAGTCCACCGACGCTGCGGTCTCGGTGCCGATGACCTTCATCAGGGAGAACGGCGAGTGGAAGGTCTGCTCGCCCGGACCGCGTTAGGACTGCGCGTCAGCGGGTTCCGGTCACAGCCCGGCAAGTTCGATGCCGATGCCCACACTGATCGCCGCGACGATCAGCACCATGAACACCGCGGTGGCCGGGACCAGGTATCGCGACAGCGGCGTTTCGCCGGCTCGGACCGTCGTCATGATCCGCAGGTAACGCTGTCGTCCCAGGAGCAACCCGACGACACCGCCGAAGGTGGCCAGCACGATTCCCGGCCACACCGGAAACTGCTCGGTGGCACTCCAGCGCGCCGCCAGCGCCCCCACAACCACCACACCGAGTGAAGTGCGTTGCCAGGCCAGTGCGGTGCGTTCGGCCGGTCCGCCGACGTCGATCAGCACATGCTCGTCCGGTCGGGTCACACGCCGGCCTCGGCCAGATAGATGAGCACTGCGGCCGCGACGGTGATCACGGACAGGCCGATCACCATCAGCCGGGGCAGCGGATCGATGGGCAGCGGCCGCCCCTCCCGCAGGGCGCGCTCGGCCCGATCCCATCGCACATAGGCGCCGACGGTGACGGTCAGCGACAACACCAGGAGCAGCCCGGTGATCCCGATCCGCAGCGGTTTGGGGCCGAAGTGGTGCACCAGACTGGCCAGCGCGACCGCACCGGCCAACAGCGCGAGGCCGGTGCGCAGCCACGCCAGGAAGGTGCGTTCGTTGGCCAGGGTGAACCGGTAGTCGGGGTCGGTGCCGACGCTCCGAATGGGCGGCTTGCGCTGGATCATGGCAGTAGCCTCCTCGCAGGGCTTCCCCGCGTCGTCGATGGCGCTGTGCGCGAAATCTACTCCGCCGCGCCCGCGGCGTCCCCTCTGTGTGCCGATATGTCAGACTCACGGATGTGAGCTACGCCGGAGACCTGACGCCCCAAGAAAGCTGGAAGCTGCTCAGCGAGAACCCCGACGCGGTGCTCGTCGATGTACGCACCGAAGCCGAGTGGAAGTCGGTCGGCGTGCCCGATATCTCAAGTCTGGGCCGCGAGGTGGTGTTCCTGGACTGGAACTCCTACGGCGGGCGGGCCGAGAACTTCGCCGCGGATCTGATCGCGGCCGGCGTCGCTCCGGGGGAGCGGCCGGTGATCTTCCTGTGCCGCTCGGGCAACCGCTCGATTCCCGCCGCCAAGGCCGCCACCGCCGCCGGCATCGCCCCGGCGTACAACATGCTGGAAGGTTTCGAAGGCCAACCCGACGCCGCCGGGAACCGGAACGTCACCGGTTGGCGCGTGGAGGGCCTGCCCTGGAAGCAGTCATGACCGGCGACGAGGTTCCGTCGGTCCGGATCCCGGCGCCGCTGCCGGATGGGGTCAGCCAGGCCACCATCGGAGTCCGCGGGGGTCTGCTGCGCTCCGGTTTCGAGGAGACCGCCGAGGCGCTGTATCTGACGTCGGGGTACGTCTACTCATCGGCGGAGCAGGCCGAGAAGGCGTTCACCGGCGAGGTCGACCGGTACGTCTACTCCCGGTACGGCAACCCGACCATCTCGATGTTCGAGGAGCGGCTGCGGTTGATCGAGGGGGCGCCGGCGGCGTTCGCGACCGGATCCGGGATGTCCGCGGTGTTCACCGCATTGGGTGCGTTGCTGAAGGCCGGCGACCGGTTGGTCGCCGCCCGCAGCCTGTTCGGGTCCTGTTTCGTGGTGTGCAACGAGATCCTGCCGCGGTGGGGTATTGAGACGGTATTCGTCGACGGTGCCGATCTTTCCCAGTGGGAGGAGGCGCTGAGCCAGCCCACCACCGCGGTGTTCTTCGAGACGCCGTCGAATCCCATGCAGACCCTGGTCGATATTGCGGCGGTTTCCGAGATGGCCCACGCCGCCGGGGCAAAGGTGGTGCTGGACAACATCTTCGCCACCCCGCTGCTGCAGCAGGGCCTGCCGCTCGGGGTCGACGTCGTCATCTACTCGGGCACCAAGCATATCGACGGCCAGGGCCGGGTACTGGGCGGCGCAATCCTGGGCGACAAGGACTACATCGACGGCCCGGTGCAGACGCTGATGCGGCACACCGGTCCGGCGCTGAGCCCGTTCAACGCCTGGGTGCTGCTGAAAGGCCTTGAGACGCTCGCGATTCGGGTCGAATACAGCACCGCGGCGGCGCTGCGGGTCGCGGAATTCCTGGAGGCCCACCCCGGCGTCCGCTGGGTGCGCTACCCGTTCCTGCCGTCGCATCCGCAGTACGACCTGGCCACCCGGCAGATGTCCGGCGGCGGCACCGTCGTCACCTTCGAACTCGAGGCACCAGAGGGCGGCGGCAAGCAGCGGGCCTTTGAGGTTCTCGACGGGTTGTCCCTGATCGACATCTCCAACAATCTCGGCGACTCCAAGACCCTGATCACCCACCCGGCCACCACCACCCACCGTGCGATGGGTCCGGAGGGTCGGGCCGCCATCGGCCTGGGCGACGGCGTGGTGCGGATCTCGGTGGGCCTTGAAGGTGTCGAGGACATCATCGCCGACCTGGACCGCGCGCTGAGCTAGCCGCCCCGCCTGCGTTCCTCTGCCGCGAGCGTGTGTGTCGGTACGCCGACACGCCTTACGGGTGCGCGCTTTGTGCACGCTCACGCGGCCGACGCGCGGTCGAGATGGGCGTAGATGCGCTCCACCAGGTCACGGTGCCGGCGGCGGACGTCATTGAGCACGATCGGTACGACGATCCAGCCCAGATCCTGCAGGGCTGCCTGCTTCTCCCGGTCATGCCGCAGCGCTTCGGCCCCGGTATGCCACTGGTCGCTGTCGTATTCGGCCGCAACCATCTTCTCCGGCCATGCGAAGTCAAGGCGCCACAGCCGTCCGGCGGCATCGATGACCTCGTGCTGCAATACGGGTGTCGGCAGTCCGCCGTCGATCATCACCAGCCGGGCTTCGCTCTCCATCGGCGACTCCGACCTGCCGTCGGCAAGTGGAAGAAGTTGGCGGATCTTGACGATGCCCCGTCGTCCCGACTGGGCGACCACGGCGCGCGACAGCGCGATGGGATCGCAGTGCCGGGAGCGCAGCGCGGCGTCGAGGGTGGCCAGGGCCCGCGGCCGGGCCATCGTGCGGGCAACCTCGATTGCCGTCCAAGCGGCGGTGGTGGCGCAACGGCCGGACACCGTCGACAGGGGTGCACCGTCGCGCCGATGGATCACCAGACCTGGGGCGGGTCGCAGCTGGTGTCCAGACGGGTTGAGCACATGGAGTTCGCCTCGGTTCTCGGTGTCGAACCCGTAGGCCCGCGCGGCGGTGCCCAGGCAGACAGCCACCTGCTCGCCGCAGGAAATGTCGAGGCCGCGTAGCTTCCGGTCGTCATCGGCCGGGCCAAGACTGTAGACGCCGTGCCAGATCCGTTCCACCGCAGTGCAATCCAGCAGCATCTCAAGATGGCGGCGGCTCACGACCTGCAGGATCTGGCCGGTGGTTGCGACACCGCGCTGCTGGCTGAACAGATTTGAAAGATCGGCATGCACACGGTGATGCTGTCCGTTGGATAGTCAGCTGAAAAGTCAGTGCTGTGCATAACCGCAATCGGCAGTGCGCAAAGACCGCGAGCGGCAGTGCGCAAAGTGCACGACCCTGCGGCGTGTCGGTGTGCCGACACGCACGCTCGCGGCAGGGGCGCTACTCCGAGGGTTCCACCACTCCGGTGGCGGACTGGGCCCGTTGCTCGTAGGCGGTCCGGGCCGCTGTGTCGACATCCAGGAACACCCGGCTTGTCCCCATCTTCTCCGACAGCCAGCGCCGGCCGCGCGGCGGCAGGAATGCCGTGCCCGCCGCGATGAAGCGCAACGGATAGGGAACCGACACCGACGTCTTCGGCCTGTCCAGGGTCCGTACCACCGCTGCCGCGATGTCCTCTGGCTCAACGGGTTTGGTCATACCCCCGGTATGGGTACCCGAGATCAGCTCAGTGTTGGTGAAGGTCGGCATGACACAGCTCACCTGCACACCCTGCGGTGCGAACTCGTCGGCCAACGCGGTGGACAGCCCGACGACCGCGAATTTCGTTCCGGCGTAGAGGGCCTGGCCCGGCACGGCGAGCATGCCGGCCAGCGAGGCGATATTGACGATGTGGCCGCGGCGGCGTGCGGCCATCTCCGGCAGGATCAGCCGGCAGCCGTTGATGACGCCGTAGAAGTTCACCTCGACCGCCGAGCGGATCGCCTGGTCGGTGTGTGCAAGGAAGGGCCCGACCGGCATCACCCCGGCATTGTTGATCAGTACGTCGATATGCCCGCCGCCGTCGGCGCGGGCCTTGTCCAGGAACGTGGCGAACGACTCCGGGTCGGCGACGTCGAGCGGATACCCCGATACCGGCCCGAGATTGCTCAGCGTGGCAACGGCGGATTCCTCGAGGGCGACGTCCCGGTCTCCGATCACCACCCGTGCGCCCCGGCGCAGCAGTGCGCGGGCGGTGGCGAAGCCGATGCCGCGAGCCGCCCCGGTGATGACGATGGTCTTTCCCCGGATGTTGTCCACGGACCTGAATGCTAGGCGGTCGCCTGACGGACGGCCTCGGCGATCGGACCGACCCAGAGATCACCGTGGCCGGGGATCAGGGTGCCGGCCCCGGTGGCGCTGAGCGCCGACAGACTGCTCAGGCAGTCGGCGTCGCTGTGATTGAACATCGACGGCAGCAGTTGCGGGCCCCGTCGGCGGGCCAGTGGGTGGCCGGTGATCAGCGCGTCGCCGGTGACCAGCACACCGTCGACGACATAGGAGCAATGCCCGCTGGTGTGTCCCGGTGTCGGGATCGGCACCGGACGGCCGGGCAGGCTGGCAGCGATATCGGCGGTCAGCGCCCGGGCGCTGGGAATGCCGTCGCGTACCAGGCCACCCCGGCGGGCCACCTCCAGCGACCACGCCAGCCAGTGCGGACGCCAGGCCTGGGTCAACAACGCGGCCGGCGACACCTGCTGCAGATATTCGCGTTTTGCGTGACCGACCTCCCCGGTGTGGCAATACACCGGTGTGCCATGGGTTTTCGCGAACCAGATCGCGGTTCCGAGGTGGTCGATATGGGCGTGGGTCAGCAGGATGGCACGCAGATCGCCGGGGGATAAACCCAGTTCCCGCAGCGATGTCAGAACATCGTCACGACTGCCCGGAAAGCCGGCGTCGATGAGCAGAGCACCGGAGTCGTCGGTGACGATTGTCCAGTTGACCAGCGGCGTCCGGGCCAGGTGGACGTGATCGGTGACTGCGGTCAACACCGGGGCCATGTCGGAAGTGTAGGCAGGCCTGGAGTACAACAGACAAATGGCTGATCTGAAACTGGGATACAAGGCGTCGGCGGAGCAGTTCGCCCCTCGCGAACTGGTCGAGCTGGGCGTGCTCGCCGAGGCGCACGGGATGGACAGTGCGACGGTGAGCGACCACTTTCAGCCGTGGCGGCACGACGGCGGGCATGCCCCGTTCGCGCTGGCGTGGATGACCGCGGTCGGGGAGCGCACCGAGCGGATCACCCTGGGCACCTCCGTGCTGACGCCGACGTTCCGGTACAACCCGGCCGTGATGGCCCAGGCCTTCGCGACCATGGGCTGCCTCTACCCGGGCCGGGTGTTCCTCGGCGTGGGCACCGGAGAGGCGCTCAACGAGATCGCCACCGGTTTCACCGGCGAGTGGCCGGACTTCAAGGAGCGCTTCGCCCGGTTGCGCGAATCGGTGCGGCTGATGCGCGAACTGTGGCGCGGCGAGCGTACGGATTTCGACGGCGAGTACTACCACCTCAAGGGCGCCACCCTCTACGACGTGCCCGATGGCGGGGTGCCGGTCTACATCGCCGCCGGCGGTCCGATGGTGGCCAAGTACGCCGGCCGCGCCGGTGACGGCTTCATCTGCACCTCCGGCAAGGGCGAGGAGCTCTACACCGAGAAGCTGATACCGGCGGTTCGGGAGGGGGCAGCCGCGGCCGATCGGGACGTCGACGCGATCGACAAGATGATCGAGATCAAGATCTCGTATGACACCGACCCCGAGGCCGCACTGAATAACTGCCGGTTCTGGGCGCCACTGTCGCTGACCCCCGAGCAGAAGCACAGCGTGTCGGATCCGATGGAGATGGAGCGCCTCGCCGACGAACTACCCATCGAGCAGGTGGCCCGGCGCTGGATCGTGTCCTCGGATCCCGACGAGGCCGTCGAGAAGGTGGCCGCCTACCTCAATTACGGCCTCAACCACCTGGTCTTCCACGCCCCCGGTCACGACCAGCGCCGGTTCCTGGAGCTGTTCGAGCGGGACCTGCTGCCGCGCTTGCGCAAACTCGGATAGCCCACAGCTTGGGGGGCGCGATGAACAGCTTCGCACCGCGGCGACGGCAGCGCCTTTGTCGGCCAGCTACTCCAACAGCATTCGCCGCCACCCTCATGGGCGGATCCCGCGTTCGACGGGTGACTTTACGGCGAGGCGATAGAGTCTGACTGACATGCCGGGGGAGTGGGGAAGGACGGCCGTCGTTGAGGTTCGCTTTCTTCACCGAGTTGTACCCGCCGAGCATCGGTGGCCAGGAATTCTTCTTTCAGGAACTGGGCGAGGCGCTGGTGCGGCTCGGCCACTCGGTTGACGTCTACTGCATCGGTCACGAGGCAGGGCTTGCGGCGAGCGAGAAGGTCAACGGCGTCCACGTCCACCGCCACCCCAACAGCGGGCGCTACAAGCACCCACGGCTGGCTGCAATGCGGCGGAACTGGTTCGATATCGTCAGTTACAGCGCGGGTATACGGCGCTGCGCCTCGGCGGGTAACCATGATTTCTACCTGCTCAACCAATGGCCCCTGATGCACGTGACTGTTCTGCCAAGGCGGGTACGCGCGCGCAGCGGGATCCACTGGTGCGAGATTCGCAACGATCCGTTCTTACGCAGCCTGCAGGCGGTGCTGCCGCGGATGGTCGGCGCCAACTTCGCGATTAGCGAGGCGGTTGCCGAGCAGATCACCAAGCAATCAGGCCGACCGACTCAGGTGCTGCCCAGCGGGATTCAGCTCGACCGATATCGGTCGGCACCGCGTGGTGACCGTTCTGGTGTGCTGTACATCGGACGGTTGGCGCCGCATAAGAATCTGCCGCTGCTTATCGACGCCTTCGCTCTGGCGGCCCACGAGGGTTTGGCCGGCGATCTGGTGATCGCCGGTGACGGGCCGGCGAGAAGTGAGGTCGAAGCCTATGCGAACCAGTCCCATGTCGCCGATCGGATCCGGGTGCTGGGCTCGGTAGACGAGGACACCAAGATCGAGCTCCTCTCGCGGGCAGCTGTTCTGGGGATGCCGAGTCGGCGGGAAGGCTTTCCTCGGGTGGTCGCCGAGGCGATGGCAAGTGGCCTGCCCATCGTCACGGCGAGCTTCCCCGAAAACGGCGCGACGGATGTGGTCGCGCAGTATGGATCGGGCATGGTTTGCGGGACCGAGCCTGCCGATTTCGCCGGTGCGCTACTAGCCGCAGAAGCAGGCTGGGAGGGTTTCTCGCAGGCGGGAATCGCGGGTGCGATTTCGCTGGACTGGTCGGGAATAGCCCGCCACCTCGAGGCGCGGGTGAGAGAGGTTGCTGCCAGATGACGGAAGGCCCATGCGGGTACTGCTGACAGGTGGTGCCGGCTTCGTCGGTAAGGAGTTGACGCACGCCCTGCGGGACGACGTCGACCTGTTGGTGGTGGACGCGCTGCGCTACGGCACCCCTGGCTGGTTGCAGCAGCGGCCCGAGGGTTTCGAATTCCGCCGTGTCGACATCCGCGATAGGGGTGTAATCGCTGACGTGGTGGCCGGATTCGGTCCCGATGTTGTCGTACACCTTGCGGCCATTCACTACATCCCGGAGTGCGTCGCCGACCCGGCACTTGCGGTGTCCACTAACGTCGTCGGAACCGTCAATCTGCTTGCAGCCTGCCCGCCGGGAACTCGGTTCGTGTTCGCCAGCAGTGGTGCGGTGTACAAGCCGGATGAGTCTCCCCACCGAGAGTTCGAATCCGATGTCGAGCCCGCCGATATCTACGGCATCACCAAACTGCAGGGCGAGACCTATGTGCACGCACTGGTGGCCGCCCGGGGTTTGTCCGGTTGTGTTGTCCGGCTCTTCAACGTGATCGGCCCGGGAGAGACCAATCCACATCTGCTGCCCGCGCTGATGGACCAGCTACGCAAGGGCGCCGAAGTCATCGAGGTCGGAAACACCTGGCCCAAGCGGGACTATATCGACGTCGTCGATGCCGCAAGGGGATTTGCGGCGGCGGCCCTCGGCGACCACCCAGGACCGGGTGAGTGCGAGGTGGTTAATCTTTCCAGTGGCGCTCAGTATTCGGTCGACGACATTATCGAGCGGTTGCACTCGACGCTGGGTCTGAAGTTCGAGGTCCGGCAGAGTCAGGATCGGATGCGCGCGGTGGATCGTCCATTCCTTGCTGCCGACATCTCCCGGATCAAAGATAAGTACGGGTGGAGTCCGCAGCACAGCCTCGATTCCAGCCTGGAGCGAGCGTGGGCGAGTCGCGACTCGTTACCGGACTTTCGGTGCCGGTCGCGTTGGTGAGGCGGGACTGACTGATGGTCGACGGCAGCGGGGTCGACGTTCTGTTCGATGCACGGCACCTCCATCAGAGCGGAGTCGGCACGTATATTTCCACCGAGTTGCCCCACCTGGAAGCAGCCGCCTCCAAATATGGCCTGAGCCTGGCGGTCCTGGCCAACCCGGGCAGTGTGCCCACCCTCGGTAGTGCCACCCGGGTTGCCCTTGCCGACCCGGTGGACGCGCCGATGTACTCGCTGAATGAACAGAAGGTGTGGAGTCGGGCACTGGGCAGCCTTCGTCCGCGGGCGATGTGGGTGCCCCACTACCCCTTTCCCCTGGCGCTGCTGGCCCCGCGTTACCGGCGCACCCGGTACTTTGTCACCGTCCACGACACGCTGCACATCATGTCGCGGCTGATCAACGGCCAGAGCCTTCCGCGCCGGGCGTACGCCAACGTCATGCTGACATTGGACGCTCGGCGGTCCACGACCATCTTCACGCCGTCGCAGTCGACGGCGAACACCCTGCTGGCCGCGCGCCCCTCGGCGCCGGTACAGGTGACACCGTTGCCGGTCGGCGAAATCTGGTTCAGCCCAGCCGATCCGGGCCTGTCGCCAGTCGATGGCAGGTACCTCCTCTACGTCGGCAATACCAAGTGGCACAAGAATCTGACGCTCCTACTCCAGGCGTTCGAACAGGTTGCAGACTCGATACCGCACAAACTGGTCATCGCCGGCGGCGGGGAGTCGGTGCGCACCGTAGACGAGCGGGTCGCCGCACTGGCCGTGCAACAGCCGGATCGGGTGGTCATCATCGGCAGGCTCGAATTCGATGCTCTGCGTTCCCTTGTCGCGGGCGCCGACCTGTTGGTCATGCCGTCGTTGCATGAAGGAGTCGGGCTACCCCCCCTGGAGGCGATGGCATCGCACACCGCCGTTCTCGCCTCGAACATCCCTGTGCTGAGGGAGACCTGCGGGGATGGGGCCGAGTACTTCGACCCACATGATCCGCGAGAATTGGCCGATCTGCTCCGCACTTACTGCTGCAACGACGGACTCCGAGCCAGTTTGTCGGCGCGCGGTCTCGCCCACGTGCGGGAGCGGCAGTCACGGATTGCGTTCGAGGACGCCCCGGAAGCCATCTGCGCCGAGCTGAGTTGACGGCCACCCTGGTTGTCAGGGGTCTAAAGTAGCGCCGGTGACCGACAGGGCGGCAGATTCGGACCATCCGCGTATTGGTGTTGCCGTCACCACCGTCGGACGGTGGGACGATCTGCGCAGTCTGCTTGACGACTTAGCCAGTCAGACAAAACCGCCGCATGCGGTCGCTATCGCGCACCACGATGCGGACTCCGCGGACGTTTTGGCACAGTTGGTCGGATCGTTCGCCGACCACCTGGCGATAGTCACCGTTGTGAGCCCCCGGGGAATCTCCAACGGCCGCAACGCTGCCGCCGCCCTGCTCGGTGAGGACGTGGACTGGCTCTGGTTTCCCAACGACAACAGCAAAGTCGACGACGACTTTCTGGAATGCGTCGCCCCGCACCTGACGCGCGGCCTCACGGTGTGTGCCTTCAGTGTCGTGGACGCTGAAGGCATCAGGAACTCACTTCCTCCGGCCGGGTCGGCGCTGACGCGGCGCAACGTGTGGGGCGCGATGGAAGCGGCGAGCATGTTCCGGCGGGAAGACTTCATCCGGGTCGGCGGCTTCGATCCGGAGATCGGATCCGGCGCACGCACCCCCTGGCAAGCCGGAGAAGGAACCGATCTGTTGTTGCGGCTCTCCACGCAGGACGGCTTCTCCATCGCCTGGGTGCCGGACATCGCCGTGCAGGCGCAGACCGAGTTCACCCATTTGACGCCCGCCGAGCGAAGCCGCAAACTGCGGGCCTACGGGCGGGGTGTCGGATTCGTCTACCGGCGATGGGACTATTCGGGCTGGGAAAGATTCCGCCACGTGCTGGGTGGGTTCTTGGCGCCGCTGCGCAAGCCGCGGAAGTTCCGGATTCGCGACGGCTTGGCCCTGGGACTCGGACGAGCAGAGGGCGTCCTGGGCAGGGTGACGCGGCGCAGCGACGACAATCGGGCGATTCTGCGCTGACGGGAAAGGCCCGAACGCCGGCCTTTCCCGTTTCCTGGAGTTCGCCCTGGGCCGCAGTTAAAATGCAACTCGACTGGAGTCCGGAGGTGCGAGATCATGTCGGTCGGAGCTCCTCGGAGGGTTGCGATGGTGGTCTCGCTCATCCCGTTCGGGTGTGGTTCATTGACCGGCCGGCTAAGCGACTCGGCCATCACACCGGTCGAGATCGGCATGAACATTCATCCTCCCCTCATAGGAAACCTAGGCTGACCGGTGATGCGCGATCGGCGGCTGGGAATGCTAGTTGCGCTCTTGGTTCTCAGCTGTGCGACGCTGTCATGCCAGGGGTCTGAACGCCCGGCCCGGCCCGTCGATATCGGCATGACCCTCCACCTGCGCGGCGCCGATGCGCAGACCGTCAAGCGCGAGTTCGAGCTGATGGCGGCCATGGGAGTGGCCTGGGTCCGGATGGACGTCGCCTGGGCGTGGATCGAGATCGAACGCGGGAAGCTGGACTGGAATGAGCCGGACACGATCGTCAGCGCGGCTGCCGAACACGGGATGCAGGTGCTCGCCACGCTCGCCTACAGCCCGGCATGGGTCGCGCCGCCGACGACCGACGACCCCGCCCACCTCGGTCATTTCCGGCCGGCCGATATGGCCGCTTACAGCAGCTTCGCGCGTCTCGCCGCGGAACGTTACGCACTGAGAGGGGTGCGCGTCTGGGAGGTGTGGAATGAGCCCAATACCGGCAAGTTCTGGCCGCCGGTTCCCGACCCCGGCGAGTACGGCCGACTCTTCCGGGTTGCCGCAGAGCAGATCCGCCGGGTCGATCCGGAGGCCACGGTGCTGATCGGCGGCCTTGCACCACAGTTTGATTCACCCAGTGTGGCAACAACCCCGGGGAGCTATCTTGAGCAGTTGTACCTCGACGGTGCCGCGCAGATCGCCGACGGCGTCGCGGCGCATCCCTACAGTTTTCCCGCGCTGCCATCCGAGGGGAGAAGGCAGGCGCCAGGTGGGTTCAAGGACCTCCCCGCCCTGCATGCCGTGATGGCCGACCACGGCGACGGCGACAAGAAGATCTGGATCACCGAATTCGGCGCCCCCACCGGTACCAGTCCTCAGGCGGTGACTGAGCAACGTCAGGCCACCATTCTTCTGCACGCTCGCCGGCAGGTCGGCCGCTGGGACTGGGCCGGCCCACTCATCTACTACGAATTGGTCGACGGCGGGACCGATCCGGTTGACAAGGAACAGAACTTCGGTGTGCTTCGTCAAGATCTCACGGCAAAGGTTGCCGCACTGGCCTTGATGTCCAGCGATGCGCGATGAGCCGGGTCCATTCAGTCCGATTCGCTGGGTCTGGCTGCGGCCGGGACGAGGATCGTCACGATGCGGCGAACAAGCGGCTGAATCCGTTGCGGCGCATTATCGATCGCCCGCGCAGGCAACTCCGGGCTCACCAGCGGAATGACCGAAAGTAATCGTATGCCGATCAGGTAAACGGCGACGGCAGCGGGTATGGAGATCAGCATCGAGGCCGCGCCGAACTCCATACTGATGATGTAGACAACCGCGCCCTGGGCCAAGCTCGCCAGTGCGATCGCGCCGAGCGCACGATAGGGCGGGGAAATCCGCTCCCTCCTCGTCACGTACCAGGTCTCGATAAGCACCACTGATACCTGGACGATGCCTCGCGACCACGCCGCACCGAGCAGTCCGAACCGGGGTACCAGAAGGAATCCGAGCGCAATCGTGCCGATCAGGCCAAGACCGTTGGAGATCAGAAGAACTCCGGTCTTGCCCATACTCTGGAGGAGGTAGGACCCCGTGACGCCGAGGCTGCTGATGGACGCCGCGACGAGCAGAACCGCGGTAGCCGGCGCAGCGTCGGCGAAATCCTCCCCGAAGAGGAAAGGCACCAGCACCGGTGAGATGGCCGCCAATCCCAGGCAGAGTGGTGCGATCACCATCGCGATGAAGGCCGTCATCGTCTGGTACAGCTGTACCACGCGGTCGTATGCGCCCATGCCGAATTGCTCACTAAATCGGGGCAGGAGAGCTGAGAGCACCAAGGGGGGCAGCTGAACAGCCATCTCGGCCACCGTAGCCGCGGCGGTGAACAATCCGACCGCGACAAGACCGGTGTAGTGCTCAAGAAAGACAATCTCGGTGCGGCCGAAGACGAGTCCGCCGATCACCGCCGTCGGCCAACTCGCAAGGGCGAATTTCGTTACTGCGGTTCGCAACTCCGGGTCCACCGAGGGTTTGATACGCAGCAGCCCAAGCATCCGGGCCGCCGGGAGGATATTCCCGGCGATATACCCGGCGATGGCGCCGGGGATTCCGAACAGCCACGCTCCCAATGTGATGACGGCGACCTTGAGCAAAGCCGAGATGGCGGACAGGCTGGCGAGTTCACCGAAGCGCTGTTCACCGCGTAGATAGAACAGATAGGTGTCGGCCATCCGCCAGCAGAGAAACCACGTTAGGGCAGCCCCGATCACGACGATCCACGATGTGCCCGCAGCGCTGTCGATGGCACTGCTCCCGGCCCAGAACAGGTAGGCGAACAGGACGGCACTACCTACGACCGCGGCCGCCATCGACAACCGGGTGGTCGCTCCGATCAAGCCCTGTGCCGCATCGCTGCGACCCTCGGCTCTGAGTCTCGGGAGGTAGCGCTGCTGAACGATGTTGATGCCCAGGCTCGCGATCACCGAGCCGATCGTCACGCACCAGACGACGTAGGCGAGCATGCCGAGTTTGTCTGGTCCCAGCAGTCGGGCGGTGATCGCGTTACCGATAAAGCCGGCGAGTGCGACGGCACCCCCGGAGCCGAAGCCGAGGAGGGTATTGCGGACGAACGTTCCCGCCATCAGTGCCTGCCGGCCATGCGGGCCGCAAGCCCTTTCAGTCTTCGGATTCCCAACCGCAGGATCGACTTGAGCACGCTCGCCCAGGCAAGGACACCCGGACGGCCGAATCGGACCGCCGCCGCGATCGAGTCGGCGATGCCGCGCAGCGATCCGGCCCCCAGCGCGGAGCCGACCGGCGAGGTCAGCATGTAATCGCCGCGCACCCGCTTAGATTGATCCGCCAATTCACGAATGCCCCAGGCGATCAAGTCCTGACTGAAATCGACCCCGGAGCGAGATATCGACACCGGCGACCAGGTGATATCGACGAGCGGCTCAGGGACTTGGATGATCGGCAGGTTCGGAAAGGCTCGTCGCAGTTCGATCAACCACGTCGGATCGTCATGGATTGACCCACCGGCGACGGAGAGTGGGACTTTCAGGGCGAGCGCACGGGGAAACAGCATGCTTGATGTGTGGATCATGGGGAAGGCCTGTGGCGCCCGCAACTCGAACAGATACGGCGCGACCGGCTCGTGCGGCGATATCAGTGTGCGCGGACCCGTTATCGGCTTCTTCCCCTCGACATGGACGACGAAACGCGATGAGATGAACCATTCTTCGCTCGGTGGTGCCGCGGCGAGCTGGATTTCGAGCTTGTCAGGTCGCCAGGCATCGTCGTCGTCGAGCAGCGCGATGATGTTTCCCCTGGCCGCCTCGACGCCGATCTGCTTCGCGTGGCCAGGACCCACTCCGCCCGGGGTCCTTGCTACCCGAACAGCAGGTGAGGCGGGCAGGTCCGGCTCACAGTCGCGGTCCAGAACAACGATCACCTCCATCGGTGGTGACGTCTGACGCAGGGCGGATTCGACGGCCCCGCGCAGGCTGGCGCGGCCGATCGTCGGGATGATGACGCTGACGTCCGGTGTGGGGATCATGATTGCGCCTTCGTCGTCGCTCCGCCGCGCCTGGCCAGAACCAGCACGGCGAAGATCAGGCCGCTGATGGGGAACAGCCCGACGTTTGGCAGTAGCGTCCACACGGCCTCCGTTGTGGCGACGATGAGGAACACGAATAGGTAGCCGAAGCAGGCGATCTGTTGGGTGCGGATGGTCAAGGCTCGAACGGAGACGAGGGCCCCCACCAGCACCGGCACCAGCACGGCCACACCGATCAGGCCGGACTTCACCAACGTCTCGATGAGGACGTTGTGTCCGGTCCCTACGAACGCCCAGACCGCGTCGTTCCCAGTCTCCTGAGCATCGGTGAGGAACCAGTTGACGCCCTGGCCGAAGACGGGGGACCTTTCCCACACCTGCAGGGCGGAAACCCAGACCAAGGGTCGTTCAGAGAGGTCCGAGGGGTTCCAATCAAGAAACGGAAACACGGTCATGGCGGTGCCGGCCAGCACGACCAAGCAGGTTCCCACGAGGCGTATCGAGACCACCGACCGTAACGAACAGATCGCCCACCAGAGGGCAACCAACCCCATCGCGATCAGACTTGTCCTCGACGCCGCCGCCGCTGTCGTGGTGAGGAGGATGAACCCACAGACAATCCGCCACCGGCGTTCGGACAGCAACGGAAGGAAGGAGAAGGCGATCGCGCAATAGAAGCCCAAGGTGTTGGCGCGGCCGAAGGGGCCGGCCAATTCCCAGCCGGGGATGATCGCCTTCGTCGATTCGGTGTTGTACATCATGTAGTCGGGGATGATGAGCCCACCGACCAGTGAATAGACCGCGATCCCGGTGACGACGATGGGCACCCACTTCAGCTGCGCAATGGGTGCGCCGACGCTCCACACCGCCAGGATGAACGCGTTGGCGAAGACGAGTTTCACCAGATCCGCTGATCCGGGGGTGACCGGACTGGTGAGGTAGGGCAGGTTCAGCGCAAGCAACATAATGGCCAGACCGGACGCATGACTGTTCCGGCGGCCGTGACGGACCGCGATGATGCTACTGAGCGCCAGCAGCGCAGCTGAAACCGCATATCTGGTCAGTTGGGCAGGTGGATACTTCGACTCGGCGTCGGGCCCGGAACTAAAGTCGGGGTTGTGCTTGACGTTGAGGTAGGTGATGAGCTCGGGCAAAACCGCGAGGCCGATCACTCCGCTGATCAGCAGTGCGAGCGCAAAATCCGGTCCCACGTTGCCGAGCCTGGTCTGGACGACTCGGGGTGGAGACGCCAGGAATGTGGTGAACTGCGCGACGGGGCCGATCTGGCGATCGGTTTCTGCCGGAACGCCTTTCGGCCTGGAGGCGGTGAAAACGGGTCCGCCATCCCGCGGCTCTGGCGCTCCTCGCTCCACGACTATGATCCCGGGTTCACTTCTCGTGCCGACCGCGGAGCCAGCGCGAACCGCGCGCCGGTGACCGCCCACCCGCATCGCTCATGCTGCCGAAATAGCGCTGCTCGTCCGGGTTCCGCTTCTTCGGCGGGGTCATCGTCAGCACGGTGCCGATCAGCGGGGCGCCGGATTGCCGAAGCGCGTCTGCCCCGGATGCCAGCCGGCCACGGTCTGTCTTGCCGAACCGGGCGATCAGCAGCACGCCTTGCGAGCTTGCCGACAACAGGGCGGCGTCGGTCACTAGAACCGGCGGCGTGTCGATGACCACGTAGTCGAATTGTCGGCTCAACTCATCGAACGTCTCCTGGGCGGCCTGGGACCCGAGCACTTGAGCGGGACTGGCTGGAGCCGCACCCGCGGTGAGTACGGTCACCCCCGGGAAGCCGGTGCCCTGCAGCGCCTCCTGAAGTGTCGCCTCGCCGGTGAGCACCGTCGTCAAACCCACTCCTGCGTCGATGTGGAACCACGGGCCAATCCGGGGGCGGCGAAGGTCGCCGTCCACCAGTGCGACGGTGTAGCCCGCTTCGGCGAATGCCAGCGCGAGGTTGATCGCCGTCGTGGTCCTGCCTTCCTGCGGTCCGGAACTGGCCACCAACAGAACGCGTGGCCCGTCCGCCACCTCAAGGTGCTGCACGTTGATCCGCAGCTCGCGGAAGGCCTCCGCGATCGGAGAGTAGTCACGGGCGAAGGAAATGAAAGGCTCCTTGCGCCGTTGGGCGTCGAAGGGGATGTCCCCGACCATCCCGAGTCCGGTTGCCGCGTCAAGCATTGCGGGGCTTCGTACGGTGGTGTTTCGGAGATCACGTGCGATGGCCAAGCCGACTCCGAGCAGTGTTCCCACTATCAGGGCCAGTGCCACGTTGAGTTTCTTCTTCGGTGAGACCGGACGATCGGGGGTGATCGCACGTTGCTGGACGATGACTTCGACGGTCGGTGGCTGACCGACAACGGGGGTTTCCAGTTCGGCGGCCATGACGACGAACTCGTCGGAGAGCGTGTTGGCGATGTCGCGGGCGCGGGCGGGAGACGGGTCCAGCACGGTCACGTCGATCAACACCGTATCGGTGGGAGCGACAGCGGTGACTTCCGCCAGCAGTTGGACTGGAGTCATGTTGAGATTGAGCTTGTCGATGGTCCGCTGAGCCAGCAGCTCGCCGCTCAGCAGCTTGATGTATGACAACACTCGGCGTTGGGCAAAGAATCCGCCGTCGTTGATCTGGGTGGCGTTGGTCTGTTCGGTGGTGGCCACGAAGAGCCGAGTCGCGGCCGCGTACTTCGGGGTGGCCAGTAGGGAGTACGCCAGCGCGCAGAGCACGGCGATGCCGACCGCGGCGGCAATGGTCTTCCATCCCGTCCGCAGGATTCGCGTGAAGTCCTCAACGGTCACTTGACAAGTTCTCCATCGTCGATGTCATCCCGGGTGCATGCCCGGCACGAGTCGCTCACGCTATCCAGAGCGTAGTTCGACTGGGAAAGTTACTGCGAAAACCGACCACCGATTCAAAACACAGGTCCGTAACGTTCCAGTCGGTTGAAATGTCGGCGCTGTTGCGTCGACAAACACGTCACCGTCCTCCGAGAAATCAGGGTTACCCGTCCAGTGCCCGCCGGTATAGTCCGGTCCCAGTGGATGGTGACGGACCTCGAACACTGAAAGCAGAACACGTGCATCCGGAAAGCGCAGATCAGAGGCCCGCCGCACGGTTGCCGGGGAGTTCAGCCACGAACGATGCTGGGCAGCGGTCATGACGCGCGGCAGCATCACAAGACTGTTGGTCGCCGTCCTGTTGGTTGTTCTGCCCTCCGTGCCGGTGGGGCTGGCAGCGTTTCCGGTAGGTGCCGAGCCCGGCCCGTCGACCACCGAGCCGGACAACGCGGAGGAACCGCGCCAGCCCCCCGGATCGCCGCCGGCACTCACTCTGCCCTGGCGTGCGCTTGGCCTGGAACAGCAGATCGTCCTGCGTTCGGTCACCCCGGTCACGTACACGGTGCCGGTGCCTGCCGGGCTGAAAGCCGTGCGGTTGCTCGGCGCGATCCGCCCGCCGATGAACATCGGCGCGGGCAACCTCGAGATCAGTGACGGGGACGGCAAGTTCCTCGCGTCCGTCCCGCTACCACCCGCGAACGGCAGGGACCCGGCGCCTCTGGATATCGATATCGCTTCGGCGCGGGTACGGTCGTCCTCGATCGACTTGTCTTTCAACGTGATTCCGGTCGATCAAGGTGATATCGCCTGCCGCCCACACCAGCAGGTCACCATCAGTGAACTGGCCGTGGCGTTCGCCGGCGCCGAGCCGACTGCGAAGTCGGTCGCGAGCTTCTTCCCGCCGGTGCTGCAGAGAGTCACGATCTACACGCCGACGGATGCCGACAACGCGGAGAAACAAGCGGTGCTGACGTTGGTGTCCACGCTGGCCCGGCTGTACAAGCTGCAGTCACTGGCCGTCGCTGTCGTCGCCCAACCGCGCGGTGCGGTACCGCCGCCGGCCCCCCAACTGATGCGTGCGATCGTCGTCGAAACCGGACCCGCCGGCATCACCGTCGAGAACCCTGGGCTGCCCGGGGCTTTTCTCCGGATCTCCGGCAAGGACGACGCCCTGGCCGCGCAACTCTCGCTGTTCGCCAACCAACTGCAGTCTCTGGCGCAGAGTACGTTCGCCCGGGTCGACCAACCCGGCTCGTCAGAACCCCTCCGTGGAGACATCCTGACGTTCAGTCAGCTGAAGATCAACGCCAGGACCAACGCCCTGCGGGCTGCCAACCTTTCGGTCTCAGCCGATCGTTCATCTCTGGGGTCGGGCCGTGTCGACAGAGTGCAGGTCCGCCTGCTGGCCGAGTACACGCCGGTGCCGCCGGAGGACAACGCGACTGTGCTGATCCGTGCCAAAGGAGTCGTTGTCCATGCGGCTCGCCTGAACGAGACCGGTCTGCTTGACGCGACCTTCGACTTGGAGCGGCAGACCTTCGGTCAATGGGTCAACCTCGATTTCGCGCTCACCTACACCCCCAACGAACCGTGCGGAGCGATGACGGCTCCGCTGACCTTCCAGATCGACCCGCGATCCACGCTCACCGTGTACCGGGGCGGTCCGCCACTCGACGGATTCGCGGCATTTCCCTCTGAGTTCAGCCCAGGGTTCATGGTGGCGTTCGACGGCAGCAGCCCCAATCAGCTGAACTACGCCGCCCGCGTGGTGGCAGCGATCGCGAAGCTTACCGGCAGCCCACTGATGCCCCAGGTGGTCGATCTGAAGGAGGCTCTGGATGCGACGACGGGCGTTTTGATCGTGGCCAAGTCCGACGCGATCCGTCAGTCCACGCTGAATCCGCCCATCGGCGGTGATGGTGCGGCGATGAGGGTTGAGCTGCCCGCCGAGCTTCTGGCCACCATCGACGGCGGCTTGGGTTCTGTGCAAGCCTTCGCCGATCGGCCGCGTAACCGAGCCGTCGTGCTGGTGACGACGACCGGCGAATGGAATTTGGTCGGCCCACTGTTCGACTACATCGACGGCCTCAATGGCGGCTGGTCGGCGCTCACCGGGGATGTGGTTGCCGCGGGTCCGGCGGGCGACCCGACGAGCCTCGCGATACGCGCCTCGGACGATATCTTCGTGGCGCAGTCCGAAGGCTTGCGCCGGGAGGCCACCATCGGCGTCGGCCTCGGGCTGGCCGCGGTGGCCGTGATCGCTGCCCTTCTCACGGCGGTTCTCTGGTCGCGGAGGCGACGGGCCGCGACGGCCGCGCCTTCCGAGCCGGAAACCGTGCGGCCGCCGACTCCGGAATGAATGCTAGAGCAGTGACGACAGGACGCACCGCGACATCCATCTACGTCGCCTCCCCCGAAGGCGAAACCGGCAAGTCCACCATCGCGCTGGGCGTCCTATCCCGGCTTTCGGCGTTACTTCCGAGGGTCGGGGTCTTCCGCCCCATCACCCGCCGCAAGGACCGCGACTACATCCTGGAACTGCTGCTGTCCCAGAGCCAGGCCGGACTGACCTACGAGGAGTGCGTCGGGGTCACCTACCAACGCCTGCACGAAGACACCGAAGGTGCGATCGCCGACATCGTGGATCGCTACCACGCCGTGGCCTCCCGCTGCGACGCCATGGTGATCGTCGGGTCGGACTACACCGACGTGGCCACCCCCACCGAACTGAGTGTCAATGCGCGCATCGCGGTCAACCTCGGCGCTCCGGTGGTGCTCTCGGTGCGCGGCTTCGACCGATCCCCCACCGAGATCGCCCAGACCATCGAATTGTCGATGGCCGAACTCGCCGCGCAGCATGCGCACACCGCGGCGGTGGTCGCCAACCGCTGCCGGCCCGACCAGATGGAGGACGTCGCCCAGGCCTGCCGCGATCTCGGCGCACCGGTCTACGTCATCCCGGAGGAGCCGTTGCTGGTGGCGCCTACCGTCGGGGAGTTGCTGACCGCGGTCGACGGTTCCCTGGTGCACGGCGACGGCTCACTGCTGGGCCGGGAGGTGATGGGCGTGCTGGTGGCCGGGATGACGGCCGAGCATGTTCTGGAGCGGCTGCGCGAGGGCGCCGCCGTCATCACCCCGGGCGACCGTTCCGATGTCGTGCTCGCGGTGGCCAGCGCCCATGCAGCCGAGGGCTTTCCGACGCTGTCAACCATCATCCTCAACGGTGGGATGCCACTGCACCGGGAGATCGCCCGACTGGTCACCGGGGTCGGCCTGCGGCTGCCGATCATCGCCACCGAACTGGGCACCTTCGAGACCGCGAGCGTGGTGGCCAATGCCCGCGGCCGGGTGACGGCGAACTCGGAGAGCAAAATCGACACCGCCCTGCACCTGATGGACCGCCACGTCGACATCCCGGACATGCTGGAACGGCTGGCGATCCCGATTCCCACCGTCACCACACCGCAGATGTTCGCCTACCAGCTGATGGAACGGGCCCGCGCCGACCACAAGCGGATTGTCCTTCCCGAGGGCGACGACGACCGGATCCTGCAGGCCGCCGGCCGGCTGCTGCGCCGCGGCATCGCCGCGCTGACCATCCTCGGCGATGAGGCCCAGGTGCGTTCGCGGGCAGCCGAACTCGGGGTCGACCTCAGCGCGGCGGCGGTGATCAACCCGCGTACCAGCGAGCTGTGCGAACAGTTCGCCGAGCAGTACGCCGAGATCCGCAAACGCAAGGGTGTGACGCTCGAGCAGGCCCGCGAGATCATCCACGACGTGTCCTATTTCGGGACGATGCTGGTGCACAACGACATCGTCGACGGGATGGTGTCCGGTGCGGCGCACACCACCGCGCACACCGTGCGACCGGCCTTCGAGATCATCAAGACCCAGCCGGGGGTCTCGACGGTGTCGAGCATCTTCCTGATGTGCCTGTCCGACCAGGTGCTCGCCTACGGGGACTGCGCCATCGTCCCGGATCCGACATCGGCGGAACTGGCCGATATCGCGATCAGTTCGGCGCGCACCGCAGCCCAGTTCGGGATCGATCCCCGGGTGGCCATGCTGTCCTACTCGACCGGTGAATCCGGTTCCGGCGCGGGTGTCGACAAGGTCAGGGCCGCAACCGAACTCGTCCGCGAGCGGGAGCCGAACCTGTTGGTTGAGGGGCCGATCCAGTATGACGCGGCGGTCGATCCGACCGTCGCGGCCACCAAGATGCCCCACTCCGAGGTGGCCGGCCGGGCCACCGTGCTGATCTTCCCCGACCTCAACACCGGTAACAACACCTACAAGGCGGTGCAGCGCAGCGCCGGGGCGATCGCCATCGGCCCGGTGCTGCAGGGTCTCAACAAGCCAGTCAACGACCTGTCCCGCGGCGCACTCGTCGAGGACATCGTCTACACCGTCGCCATCACCGCAATCCAAGCCCAGGTTTAGCGGCCCGGGTCCGTCATGAGCAGGGGGTCCTAATGCCCGATACCGTTCTCGTTCTCAACTCCGGATCCTCGTCGCTGAAATATTCTCTGGTCCGCCCTGACACCGGCGAGTCGCTGGTCGACGGGATCGTCGAACGGATCGGTGAGGACGGCGGAGTCGCCGACCACGAGGCCGCGCTGCGATCGGCGTTCGAGGTCATCGCCGCCGGCGGGCAGGCCCTGTCGGACCTCGGCCTGGTCGCGGTCGGGCACCGGGTGGTGCACGGTGGGCCCAGCCTGTACCGGCCGACGATCGTTGATGACCACCTGATCGGCGAGCTTCGCGAGTTGGCGCCGCTGGCACCGCTGCACAACCCACCGGCGGTGCTCGGCATCGAGGTGGCCCGTAAGGTGCTGCCCGATCTGCCCCATATCGCGGTCTTCGACACCGCGTTCTTCCACGACCTGCCGGCCGCCGCGGCGACCTACGCCATCGACCGCGAGGTCGCCGCCAAGTGGCGCATCCGCCGGTACGGCTTCCACGGCACATCGCACGAGTTCGTCAGCCGGCAGGCTGCGGCCTACCTCGGAGCGCCGGTGGAGTCGCTGAACCAGATCGTTCTGCACCTGGGCAACGGCGCCTCGGCCTCAGCGATCGCCGGCGGTCGCCCAGTCGACACCACGATGGGACTGACACCGCTGGAGGGGCTGGTGATGGGAACCCGGTCCGGCGATATCGACCCGGGGATCATCGGCTATCTGTACCGGACCGCCGATATGGGCGTCGACGAGATCGAGTCGATGCTCAACCGCCGGTCCGGGATGCTGGGACTGACCGGGGAGATCGACTTCCGGGTGGTGCACCGGCGCATCGCGGCCGGCGACGCCGATGCCGAACTCGGCTACCAGATCTACATCCATCGACTGCGCAAGTACATCGGGGCCTACCTGGCGCTGCTGGGGCGTACCGATGTCATCGCCTTCACCGCCGGGGTGGGGGAGAACGACGCCACCGTGCGCCGCGACGCTCTGGCCGGACTCGGCGGCCTGGGCATCGAACTCGACGAGCGACTCAATGACGGTCCCGAACGTGGCCCGCGCCGCATTTCGGCCGCGGACTCCCCGACGACTGTGCTGGTCATCCCGACCGACGAGGAACTGGCGATCGCCCGGGCCTGTATGACAGTGCTCTGACCGGTCGCGCAACGGGTTTCACAACGTCGTGACCGGTCGGACCTCGTTGGCCAGGTCGACGAGCGCGTAGCGGTGCGCCTGGCTGGTGGCGACCCGGGCCAGGCTGCGCAGTGCGGCCTCCACGCCGAGTCGCAGACCATGGTCGGTGAACGGGAATCCCAGGATCGGTTCGGGGCGGGCCTGGTTGGCGGCGATCCAGTCCATCGCGGTGCCGAGAACCAGCGCCCGGATCTGCAGTACCCGGGGTTCGGTGTCGGGAAGCGCTTCAACCCGGCGCGCGGCGTCCCTGATCTGGTCCTCGGTGAGCTCATGCGCGGAGCGACCGGACAGCAGCGTCACTGCGCTGGTCAGTCGTGCGGTGGTGAAATGCCTTGAGCCGACCGGTACTTCATCGAGGGTTTTGACCGCGCCCTCGCGGTCTCCCTCCACCGACAACGCGCGGGCCAGCCCGAAACTGGACGAGATGATGTTGTTGTCGGTGTGCCATACCGTCTCGTAGAACGACCGCTCGTCGGAGTTTCCGGCCAATTCCGCGGTGGCCGCCAATGCCAGCTTCGGCGCGAGCTCGCCGGGATAGGTATTCAGCACCTCGGTGAAATGCTTTGTCGCCGAGTGGTAGTCACCTGTCAGCAGCTCCGAGACCGCCTTGAACCAGACCAGCCGCCAGCGCCACCCGACCCGCTCGGCCAGCGCCTCCAGCTTGCGATCGGCTCTGGCGACATCGCCCAGGTCCAAAAGCGCGCGGACCTCCATCAGCGGCAATTCGACCGATTCCGCGACATCCACACCGTCGGAGTCCAGGCTGTCGTGACGGGCGGCCCGTAGCGAGTCCAGGGTCTGGACCGGCTGGGAGAGAACGGTCGCCGACAGCACCGTCGCCGCGACATCGGTGGGGTCGACCAGTGGGACCGGCAGGGCCGTCACGATCTCCGGGGCGGTGAGTCGCTCGGCGTGCACCAGGCCGTCGAGATACACGTCAGTGTGGGCCACCAGCAGTTCCACCCCGAACGTCGAGCGGGTTCGGGTGAACACCGTCGACAGGCCGGGCCTCGGTACCCCACTGTTGGCCGCCACCAACTCACGCAATACACCGAGCAGTTGAGAACTCATTTCGTCGGCGCTGACGAAGCGCCGCCGCGGGTCAGGGTCGATCGCCCGGCGCAGGAGTCGCGCGAAGGAGTCGTTCGCCTTCAGCACCGGGTCATCCTCGGGCAGGCCGTCGACATAGCGGCCGTTGCGGGTCCGCAGGTTCAGGGTCAGCGCGGCCAGGGTGCGCCCGACGGTGTAGATGTCGGTCGCGACGGTCGGTCCTGTCCGCACGATCTCCGGCGCCTGATAGCCGGGGGTGCCATAGAGGTAGCCGAAGGATTTGATTCGGGAGACCGCTCCCAAGTCGATCAGCTTGACCGCCGGACGCTCCTCCTCGGTCGCCATGATGTTCTCCGGCTTGAGGTCGTTGTAGCACAAATCGATTGAGTGCAGGTAGCCGAGCGCGGGCAGGATCTCCAGCATGTAGGCGATCGCCTCGACCACGGGCATCTTGTGGCCCCGGCCCGGTTTGAGCGATTTGCCGCCGACGTACTCCATCACGATGTATCCGACCGGCTCGCCGCGTGAGTCGGGATGCTCGACGAAGTTGAAGATCTTCACGATCGAGGGGTGGGCCACCTCGGCCAGGAACTGCCGTTCGGCCATCGCGATGGCCTGGGCTTCGGCGTCACCGGAATGCACCAGGCCCTTGAGCACGACTGGGCGTTCGTTGACGTTGTGGTCGACCGCCAGATAGATCCAGCCCAGGCCACCGTGGGCCACGCAGCCCTTGATCTCGTACTGGTCGGCGACCATGTCGCCCGGGCTCAGCTGGGGCAGGAACGAGAACGCACTGCCGCAGTTCGGGCACAGTCCCTCCGAGACGCCCTTGTGATCGTCGGTGGAGCGCCCGACCGGCCGGCCGCAATTCCAGCAGAACCGCTTCGACTCGGCCACAACGGGATTGACCATCAGGGCGGCCAGCGGGTCGACCTCCGGTACCCGCGGGATCTCCACCAGCCCACCACCGAGCCGGCGCGTCATCGCCACCGTCCGGCCCATGGTCGCCGAATGATCCTCGACTTCGACCGGCTCGCTGGTGACCGAATCCACCTCGTCGTCGTCGAAGCTGGGCCGGTACACCGCCTGGGTGGACATCGGCCGCATCGTCGACACCGAGTCCAGTCCCATGTCGGCCAGGCCGGCAGGTTGGGTGCCGATGTCGGTATCGGAGGGTTCCACGGCGCTCATCGGAGGGTGCTCATCAGTCGGAGTACCTCGGAATGGGAGGTGCCGGCGCCGGGCCGAGCACCGTCAACCACCGTCGGTACAGGGTGTACCAGGTGCCGTCGGTGCGGATCCGCTCCAGGGTGCCGTTGACGAACCGGACGAGTCCGGTGTTGGTGAGGTGGATGCCGATCCCGTAGGGCTCCTCGGCCATGCTGGGCCCGACGATTCGCAGGTACGGATCCTGTGCCACCAGCCCGGCGAGAATGGCGTCGTCGGTGCTTACCGCGTCTACCTCGCGTTGCTGCAGTGCGACCAGGCAGTCGGCCCAGGTGACCACCGTCACGATCGTCGGCGGCGGCTCGATCTGCTGGACCCGTTTCAGCGAGGTGGTGCCGCGGGCAACGCACACCCGTTTGCCGGACAGATCGGACGGCCCGGAGATATCGGAGCCGCGCGGTGCCAGGATCCGTTGGAAAGCAGTGAAATACACCGTCGAGAAGTTGATCTCTTTGCGGCGTTCGCAGGTGATGGTCATCGTCTTGACCACGATGTCGACGGTTTTGTTCTGTAGTGCCGTGATCCGTTCGGACGAGGACAGGATCCGGTACTCCACCGCGGCCGGGCTGCCGAAGATGTCTCGGGCCACCTCCCCGGCGATGTCGACATCGAACCCGGTGATCACGCCGGTGATCGGATCGCGGAAGGAGAACAGGTTGCTGCCGATGTCCAAGCCGACCAGCAGCCGTCCCCGTTCGCGGATCTTGGACACCGCTGCGTCGGCCTGGGCCTTGGTGGGGAAGGGCCGCAGGCTCGCGGTGCGATTGCAGTCGTCCTCACTGGCGTCGGTCGACTCAGGGGCATCGGCCGGCAACTGTTCCATGCCCGCGGGGGTCGGCGGGGCCAGCGAGAGGACCGGCGGGTCGGCGGGGTTCACGGGCTGTCCGCAGCCGACCAGGGTGATCGCTGCCACCACCGCGATCAGGGCCTTCCGAGCGCTCATCACGTCGTGTTTGTTCTTCGCGCGAGCGCTCATCACGTCGTGTTTGTTCTTCGCGCGAGCGCTCATCACCGGTACTCGCTCATCCGCGGCCACAGGCCCAGCGCGACCGCGAGGGCGGCGCCTACCGACAGCATCGCCCCGCCCACCGTCGTCCCCGACAACACCCGCCGGGCAGACAGGATGTCGTAGCGCAGTTGTTTGCGACTCTCCTGAATACCCTGCTCCAATGCGTCATTGAGTTTGTCGAAGGCGGGCGTGGAGTCGTCCTCGCCGGTGCCCAGCGCCACCTGGGTGGCGGCCTGGTAGTTGCCCACCGTGATGTAGTTATTGATCCGTTCATCGGCCTGCCGCCATTTTTCCAGCAGTTGGTCGGCTTGGGCCAGTCCGCTTTTGTCCACCGAATCCCGGCGGGCCAGATAGTCGCCCAGTTGCTCGCGCATCGTGTCGACGCGCTGGTAGTAGGAGCGTTTGCGGACATCCTCGTCACCGCGCCGGATCAGCGACAACGTCTCGTCTGCCCGGGCCTGCTGCGCGGTGATGGCCAGGTTTGTCACCGTCCTCAGCGAGTCCGCCGCGGTGTTCTTCGCGGCCCTACTGCCCGCGGTGGAGATGGCCAGGGCGGTGCCGACCCACACGATCATCAGGGCGATCGCCAGCCCGCCGGCGACCAGTCCGACATTGACCCGTCGCTTGGTCCGCCGCGCCAGCCAGCGGTGGGCGAACACCCCGAATCCCAGCGTCGCGGTGACCACGATGATCACCGGTGCGGGGATCTTGGCCGAGGCGGTCGTCTCCGCGTCGACCCGGGCCGATGTCACCTGGTAGAGGCTCTGGGCATCGGGCAGGATCTTGTCCTGCATCAGAGCCGATGCTTCGGACAGGTAGGACGACCCGACCGGGTTGCCCACCCGGTTGTTGGTCCGGGCGGTCTCGATCAGTCCGGTGTAGACGGCCAGTTGCGCGTTGACCCGGGCGAGCAGGTCCACCAGCGCCGGATCGGTCAGACCGCTCGAAGCCCTGGTGATCGCGACGGCGGCCTGGGTGATCGCCTGTTCGTAGCGCTGGCGCACCGCCCGCGGTTCGGCCCCGGCGACGAACGCGGTGGACGCGGCGGCGTCGGCGACCGACAGCGTGGTGTAAATCTGGCCCGACGTGAACGCCAGCGGCTCGGTGTAGTCCAGGACGGCGGTCAGCTGGAGCTGACGCTCGTTGATCGTGGTGGAGATCGCGAACGCGCTGAGAATGCCCAACGCGGCCAGGATCGCCCCGATGGTCAGAATCCGTCCCGGAGTGGTGTTGGCGAACCACCACCAAGGATGAGCGGGCTCGGTCGGCGTCCTTTGTGCCAACGGCTCAGTCGACGGATGTGCCAGCTCGACTGTCACCTCAGCGGACCTCGCTCCCTTCGGGCTGCTCTCATCACGCTATAAGCAAAGTCTAAGAGCACCGGCGGCGAAATGGCGCAGCATCGTCCACCTCGGCCCGGCCGTGGCGGGCCTATCCTTGAATTGTGCGGGGCGACGGCGACGGGTGGATGGTCTCCGAAGCCGGGACCCATCACTGGGGCCGGTTCGGTGCGGCGGGCCTGTTGGTGCGGGCGCCGCGGGCCGATGGCGAGCCGGCGGTGCTGTTGCAGCACCGCGCACCCTGGAGTCATCAGGGCGGTACCTGGGGTCTGCCGGGGGGCGCGCTGGACAGCCATGAGGAGCCCGAAGACGCGGCGCTGCGGGAGGCCCAGGAGGAAGCCGGCCTGGCGCGCGAGCACCTGCGGGTCCGCGCTCTGGTCACGACGTCGGAGGTTTTCGGGCCGGACGGCACCTACTGGCGTTACACCACCGTCGTCGCCGACGCCCCGGCGTTGCTTCAGACCGTCCCGAACCGGGAGAGTTCGGAACTGCGCTGGGTGCCCGAAGCCGAGGTGGCCGACCTGCCGCTGCATCCGGGTTTCGCGGCCAGCTGGGGTCGGTTGCGCACCGGTGCGGTGGTGCCGCCCCATGCCTGCGGACTGGACCTGCCGCACACCCTGGAGATCACCGAAGTAGGTTTCGCCTGGTGCCGGGCCGGGATCAGTCCGACCTGAGCGCGGCACTGAGCCGTTGCGCCGCCGCACCCGGGTCGGGGGCATCGGTGATGGCACGGACCACCACGATGCGCCGGGCGCCCGCCCCGAGTACCTCACCGAGTCGCTGTTCGTCGATCCCGCCCACTGCGAACCAGGGCTTGTCGGCGTTCATCGTGGCCACCGCGCGCACCAGGTCCAGGCCGGGGGCCGGGCGCCCCGGCTTGGTGGGGGTCGGCCAGCACGCGCCCACGCAGAAGTAATCGACGTCCTCCATCAGCGCCCGGGCGGCCTCGCCGGTCTCGTGGGCGGACCGCCCGATCAGGGTGTCGGGTCCGACGATCTCGCGGGCCACCCCCAGTGGCAGGTCGTCCTGACCCAGGTGCAGGACATCGGCACCGGCGGCCCGCGCGATATCGGCGCGGTCGTTGACCCCCACCAGTGCGCCGTGCCGGCCTGCGGCATCGGCGAGGATTTCCAGGGCCGCCAACTCGGCGCTCGCCCCCAGGGCGCCGAAGCGTTGCTCACCCGGCGAGCCTTTATCCCGCAACTGGATGATGTCGACGCCGCCGGCCAGGACGGCGTCGGCGAACTCGGCGAGGTCGCCACGCTCGCGCCGGGCATCGGTGCACAGGTACAGCCGTGCACGGGAAAGCTTCTCGATGAGATGGTCTCGGGGTTCGCGCACACCGCGACGCTAGCCGCTGGCGAGCCGGCCTGGCGCAGGAATGCCGTTCCAAACGGCTAGCCTGGGCGCGGTGAAGTACACACCCCGGACGCCGTGGCTTGTCGTCCCGGTCGCCGCCCTGGTCGCCCTCGCGCCGGGTTGCAGCCGCCCGGCCGACACCGCCCAGCCGATCATGGAGAACAAGGCCGCCCTCGAGTTCGCTGCCGAGTTGCGTGGCCGACTCTCCGTCGAGGCGATGGTGGCCCACCTCGCGAAACTGCAGGACATCGCCGATGCCCACGGCGGCAATCGCGCGGTCGGCACCCCCGGCTACGACGCCAGCGTCGACTACGTCGTCGAGGTCTTGCGCGGCCAGGGATTCGATGTGCAGACCCCCGAATTCCAGACCCGGTATTTCGAATCCGGGGACGCCGCGCTCACAGTCGGGGGCACCGAGGTCGAGGCCAATCCGCTGCAATTCACCGTCGGCACCTCCGGGGTGAGCGGCCCGCTCATCGCCGCGCCCGCCGACGAGACCCCCGGTTGCGCCCCGGACGACTACGCCGGCCTGCCGGTCAAGGGGGCGGTGGTACTGGTCGACCGGGGAAGCTGCCCGTTCTCCCAGAAGGAGTCCATCGTGGCGAAGTTGGGCGCGGTGGCGATGGTGGTGGCCGATAACGTCGACCAGGAGAAGATGGGTGGCACCCTGGGCCAGGACACCGATGTCACGATCCCGGTGGTCGGCATCAGCAAGGCCGACGGCGCACGCCTGCGGGAGTCCCCCGGCCCGGCCAAGCTCGCCCTCGACGCCACCACCCGGGATATATCGGCCCGCAATGTCATCGCTCAGACCACAACCGGTTCCCCGCGCAATGTCGTGATGGTCGGCGGGCACCTCGACAGCGTTCGCGAGGGACCCGGCATCAACGACAACGGATCCGGGATCGCCGCCGTGCTGGAGACCGCGGTGCTGCTCGGCAGCGCACCGTCGGTGAACAACGCCGTGCGGTTCGGCTTCTGGGGTGCCGAGGAGATCGGGATCGTCGGATCCAAGAAGTACATCGAATCCCTCGATGTCGAGGACCTCAAGGACATCGCGCTGTATCTGAACTTCGACATGGTGGGATCGCCCAACCCCGGCTACTTCACCTACGACGGCGATCAGTCGACCGCGCTGGGCAGCAACGAGAGTCCGCCCCGGGTGCCGGAGGGTTCCGCGGGTATCGAACGCACTTTCGTCGACTATCTCGAGTCCGAAGGCATCCCGGCCGAGGACACCTTCTTCGACGGCCGCTCCGACTATGACGGGTTCACCAGGGCCGGGATCCCGGCCGGCGGACTGTTCTCCGGTGCCGAGGAGGAGAAGAGCCCAGAGCAGGCCGACCTGTGGGGTGGTACCGCCAACGAGCCGTTCGACCCGAACTATCACAAGGACACCGACACCCTGGACCGCATCGACCGGGTCGCCCTGGACGTCAACGGCGGCGGGGTGGCGTACTCGGTCGGCTTCTACGCCCAGGATCTCAGCGGTCGCAACGGGATTCCGGCCCGCGAGGACCGGACCCGGCACGAACTTCCCGCGGAATAGGGCTGTTCGGTGGGGCCTACCGCAACCGGCCCGCGCCGTACACCAGTGCGCCCAGGATCAGGACGGCCGATCCTATGACCACGGCGCCGATCGGCAGGCAGGCCACCAACACCAGACAACCGGCCAGTCCGAGTGCCGGCACCAGCCGCCCGCCCAGGGTCGCGGCCGAGGCATTGGCGATGGCGTAGTACACCAGCACCGCGAACGAGGAGAAACCGATCGCTGAGCGGATATCGGCCACCGCGGCCACCGTCGCAACCACCACGCCCACCGCCACCTCCGCCCGGTGCGGCACCCGGTAGCGCGGATGCACCGCGGCCAGGGCGGCCGGCAGGTGCCCGTCGCGCGCCATCGCCAGCCCGGTGCGGGACACGCCGAGAATCAGCGAGAGCAGCGAACCGAGCGCCGCCACGGCCGCGCCGATGCGCACCACCGGTTCGAGTCCGCCCGCCCCGGCGGCTCGGACGGCGTCGGCCAACGGCGCTGTGGCAGTGGCCAATCCGGGGCCGAGGATTGCCATCAGGGTGACCGCCAGCACCGCGTACACCGCGAATGTGACCGTCAGCGCGATGCCGATCGCACGCGGGATGGTGCGGGCCGGGTCGCGCACCTCCTCGCCGAGGGTGGCGATACGCGCATACCCGGCGAAGGCGAAGAACAGCAGACCGGCCGCCTGCAGCACCCCTGTCGGGCTGCCGCCGGTCAGCGTGACCCGAACCGGGTCCGCGCGGCCGCTGATCATCACCGCGGCGACCACCCCGGCCAGCACCGCCAGCACCACCGCGACGATCACCCTGGTGGCCAGCGCCGACTTCGCGATGCCGCGATAGTTCACCGCCGTGATTGCGACGATGGCTCCGACCGCGACGGCGTGGGCGTGCGCCGGCCACACGTACAGCCCGACCGTCAATGCCATTGCGGCGCAGGAGGCCAGCTTGCCGACCACGAAGCTCCAGCCCGCCAGGTAGCCCCAGAACGGACCGAGCCGCTCCCGGCCGTAGACGTAGGTCCCGCCGGAGTGCGGATAGAGCGCCGCTAGCCGAGCCGAGGAGGTGGCATTGCAGTAGGCCACCGTCGCCGCGGCGGCCAGGGCGATCAGCAGACCCGGCCCGGCGGCGGCAGCCGCGGGCCCGAAGACCACGAACACCCCGGCGCCGATCATCGAGCCGAGTCCGATCACCACCGCGTCGGGAGTTCCCAGCCGCCGGTGCAGTTCGGGACGGTTCATGCCGGGTTCACCGGCGGTCGCCTCAGCGACGGCTGCGAACTGCGCTCAGGATCAGGTAGCCGAGGTAGCCGGCCACGCCCGCCAGGGCGAACTTGCGGGTCTGCGGGGCGACCAGTCCCACACCCAGGGCGGTCTCGATGGCGCCGTTGGTGTAGACGTGCCGCCGGGTGTTCGTCGGGAACGCCGGTGCGGTGATCGCCTCGAACAGTTGCGGTTTCGCGAAGTGGGCCAGTCCGGTGGCGGCCAGTGCCGCCCCGATGACGGGAAGTCGGGACACGGAGGTTCCTTTCGTCGGGTGATCGTCGGTGATTCTCGGTCAGGCGAAGTGATAGTCGCTCAACGGAAACTCGGTGGCCTGCTTGATTGCGGCCCGGGCCGTCATCGGGCGCAGCAGTGTCGCCTCGCCGTGCGGGTTGAAGTAGTAGGACCGGGCACTCTCACAGTGCCCGAGGGCGAACACGGTGTCACCGACCTGTGTGGTCATCTGATCGAGGAAACGGGCGTTCGCCTCCTCGGTCACCTCGAAGGTGTGCGCTCCGCGACGCTTGACCTCGCCGAAAAGCTTGTCCATGATCCGCATCTGGTACTCCATCGCGTTGAAGAAGTTCAAGCCGATGAACGCGTACGGACTTGCCAGGCTGAGGTAGTTCGGGAAGTACGGAATCGACACGCCCTGATAGGCCTGGAACCGGTTCTCCCGCCACCACTTCCCGAGGTTGCGGCCGTCCCGGCCGATGACTTCGATGGCCGGGATGTTGGCCTCCCAGAGGTCGAAACCTGTTGCCAGGACCAGGGTGTCGATCGGGGTGCGGGTACCGTCGGCCGCCACGATGGCATCCGGCTCGATATGGTCGATACCGCTGGTCTGCAGGTGCACGTTGGGTTGGGTGAAGGTGCGGTAGTAGCTGTTGGAGAAGGTCGGCCGCTTGCAGCCGAAGTCGTAGTCCGGGGTGAGCTTGCGGCGCATCTCCGGATCGCGGACCACCGCCCAGCGGTACAGCTTGGACACGTCCGCCGCCCCGATGTTGAGCCGCCGGAACAGCGTCTGCCGATGGTGCAGCACCACAAAGTTGAACAGTTCGTAGATCGCGTCGGTGACGGCCCGCACGGCGCGCTGGGCCAGCGGGACTCGGGCGAAGAGCCGCTTGACGCGCTCGGGGTAGCGGAAGTCGAGCTTGGGCACCACGTAGATCGCGGTGCGCTGGTAGACGGTCAGGTCGCCGGCCTTCTTGGCGAGTTCCGGGATGAGCTGCACGGCCGTCGCCCCGGTGCCGATCAGACCGATCCGCTTGCCCGCCGGATCGAAATCGTCATCCCAGGCGGTGGTGTGGATGACAGTGCCCTGGAAACCGTGGATACCCGGGATCTCCGGGGTGTGCGGCTGGGAGAGGAAGCCGGTGGCGGTGATCAGGTAACGGGCGCTGAGCGTCTCGCCGTCAGCGAGCGTCACCCGCCACAACGCTGCCTCGGGGTCCCATCGGGCGCCCTCGACGCCGGTGTTGAACCGGATATGGCGGCGGATGTCGTACTTGTCGGCGACATCGTCGGCGTACTGCTTGATCTCGGCACCGGTGGAGAACAGCCGAGACCAGTTCGGGTTGGGTTCGAAGAAATAGGAGTAGGTGGTGGTCGGTACATCGCAGGCCAGGCCGGGATAGTGGTTGACGTACCAGGTGCCGCCCAGGTCCGGCTGCCGGTCCAGGAGCACGAAGTTCTGGTATCCCAGACGCTTGAGCTGGATCGCCGCTCCGATACCCCCGAAACCGGCCCCGACGATGATCACGTCGACGTGTTGCTCGGTCATGAGCCGACGGTACCCGACCTATCCGGGCTGGCAGTGGCGCAGCGCGGCGTCGACGGCAAGCCCCGGGACATCAAGGACCTTGGTCCCCAGATCGTGGCGGGCTCCGGCGATGGCGACGATCTCGGTCGGTGCCGGGATCAGTGCCGCGGCGGTGCCCAGTTCGGCAATGCTGCCGAACGGGTCCGCGGTGCCGTGGGTGAACACCGTCGGCACGGTGATCGCGCCGAAGTGCCCGGTACGCAGCCGGTCCGGCTTGCCCGGGGGGTGCAGTGGATAGGAGAACAGCGTCAACGCCGCCACGGTCGGCTCCTCGGCGACCGCCATCGAGGTCAGCCGCCCGCCGTAGGAATGCCCGCCGGCGATCACCGGCCCGTCGGTGAGGGTGCCCGCCACGGCGATCGCCTCGGCCACCCCGGCCTGATCGGAGACGGCCGATCCGGACGGCGGGCCCTTCGGCCGGCGCCGCCGGTAGGGCAGGTCGTAGCGGATGGCCAGCCAGCCGCGGTCGGCCCACTCTTGGCAGATCCGGATCAGCAGCGGGGATTCCCGGCTCCCACCGGCACCGTGGGTCAGCAGCACGACACCTGCCGGAGTCCCGGTCGGCGGGTGCGCCAGTCCGGCGATAGCGTCCAGCTTTGCGCTCATCGTCATGACTGCAGTCGGAACAACGCCGACACCGGCCCGTGTCCGGCGCCCAGTGGGTAGGCCGCCCGCAGGGATTCGGTCACCCAGGCCTTGCCGAACCCGATGGCCTCGGGCATCGGATACCCGTGCGCCAGCGCGCAGGCGGTCGCCGCGGCCAGGGTGTCACCGGCCCCGTGGTCGTGTGCGGTGTTCACCCGGAGGGCGTCGAACTCGTGGAAGTCCGTCCCGTCGTAGAGCAGGTCGACGCTGCGCGACGACGACCGCAGGTGGCCGCCCTTCACCAGCACCCACTGCGGTCCCAGATCGTGCAGTGCGCGCGCCGCGGCGCGCTGGGTCCCGGCGTCGGTGACGTCGATACCGACCAGCAGGCGGACCTCGTCGAGGTTGGGGGTGATCACACTGGCCAGCGGGAACAGCACCGTGCGCAGGGTGTCCAACGCCGACGGGTGCAGCAAGGGGTCGCCGTGCATGGAGGCGCAGACCGGATCGACGACGAACGGTACCGTCCCGGCCAGGCCGAGGTCGCGCCAGCGCGTCGCGACGGTCTCGATGATCTCCCGCGGAGGCCAGCATCCCGGTCTTGGCGGCCTGGACTCCGATGTCGGTGGCCACCGCCTCGATCTGGCCACCGACGACATCCGGCGGGATCGCGTGAAAGCCTTTGACTCCCAACGAGTTCTGTACCGTCACCGCCGTCACGGCAACCAGTGGATGTACGCCCAGCAGGGTGAAGGTGCGTAGGTCGGCCTGCAGACCGGCCGCGCCGCCGGAGTCCGAGCCGGCAATGGTGAGCACCCGCGGCGGGGTCCGGCCCGGCGGGGTCAGCCTCAGAAAGGTGGACACGTGCTACTCACCGGATTGACGCTATCAGCGGGTAGTTTCAGCAGCTATGGGTGTGATCAACCGGCAGATCGTGTTGCGCCGCCGCCCGCACGGACTGGTCGGTCCGGGCGATACCGAACTCGTCAGCGCGCTGGCCCCGGTACCGGCCGACGGCGAGGCGCTGCTGCGCACCACCTATGTGGGTCTGGACGCCGCGGTGCGCACCTGGCTCAACGATCAGCCCGGGTACCTGCCCCCGGTCGGTCTCGGGGAGGTGATCCGCGCGGCCGGGGTCGGTGAAGTGGTCGAATCCCGTTGTGGCGCCTACCGGGTCGGTGACATCGTCACCACGCTCACCGGGTTCCAGGAGTACGTCATCATCCGCGACGACGTGTTCAGCACGACCATCCCCGGTGAAACCGATCAGCAGGCGATCATGAGCGTCTACGGCTCCAGTGGTGCCACCGCCTATTTCGGGATGACCGAGATCGGCCGGCCGCAGGCAGGGGAGACGGTGGTGGTGTCCGCCGCAGCCGGGGCCACTGGTTCCATCGCCGGACAGATCGCCCGGATCGCGGGGGCACGGGCGGTCGGAATCGCCGGCGGTGAGCGAAAATGCCGGGCCGTGGTGGCAGACTTCGGCTTCGACGCCTGTATCGACTACAAGAACGAGGATGTTCCCGCGGCGCTCAAGCGGCACTGTCCGAGGGGGGTCGACGTCTACTTCGACAACGTCGGCGGCGACATCCTCAACGCGGTACTGGGCCGGCTGGCACCCAGGGCCAGGGTGGTGCTCTGCGGGGTGATCTCCAGCTATCTGACCGGCGAGCATCCCGGACCGTCCAACTACGTCAACCTGCTGGCCCGGACGGCGTCCATGCAGGGGTTCAACGCGCTGGATATGTGGGACCGCTTCGACGAGGCCTTCGCCGACCTACGACGCTGGCGGCAGGAGGGCAGGCTGGTGCACCGCGAAACCGTCTTCGACGGACTCGAGTCGTGTGTGGACGCCCTCAACGGGCTGTTCACCGGCGCGAACATCGGCAAGATGCTGGTCAAAGTCGGCGAGCCGGCCGCGCCTAACTGATATCGATCAGTACCGGGGCGTGGTCACTGGGCGAACCTATCCGGTTCTTGCCGCTCTTGCGTTCGTCCCGCGCGATCTCGGCATGCACCACCCGGCTCGCCAACGCCTGCGAGGCCAGGATGAAGTCGATACGCATTCCCTCGCGGCGGGGAAACCGCAATTGGGTGTAATCCCAGTAGGTGTAGGTCCCCGGGCCGGGTGCGAACGGCCGGACCACGTCGGTGAACGAGGCCTCGATGGCCTGGAATGCCGCGCGCTCGGCCTCGGTCACATGGGTACTGCCGCGAAAGAAGTCCATGCTCCAGACATCCTCGTCCCGCGGGGCGATGTTCCAGTCCCCGGACAGCGCGATCTGGGCCCCGGGATCCTCGCGTAGCCAGGATTGCGCGGTATCCCGCAGTGCGGCAAGCCAATCCAGCTTGTATCGGTAGTGCGGGTCTTCCACCGTGCGCCCGTTGGGGACATAGAGACTCCATACCCGCACACCGCCGCAGGTCGCGGCCAGTGCCCGCGCCTCGTCGGTGTGGCCGTCCTTGCCGCCGGACCAAGCCGGCTGGCCCTCGAAACCTCTCTGCACATTCTCCAGCCCGACCCGGGATGCGATCGCCACCCCGTTCCACTGGCTGTGTCCGCAGTGCACCACCTCATAGCCCGCGCCCAGGAACGTCATGGCCGGAAACTGGTCATCGGAGCACTTTGTCTCCTGCATCGCCAGCACGTCGACGTCGGCCCGTTGCATCCAGTCCACAACCCGTTCCACCCGGGCGCGAATGGAATTCACGTTCCAGGTGGCAACCCGCAGGGCAGACATCGGGTTCAGTGCCCGAACGGGTCGGGCACGTCGCCCGGCATCCAGGACAGTCCGGGCACGCCCCACCCGTGCGATTTGACCGCCCGCTTCGCGGCCCTGGCGTGCCGGCCGATCAGCGTGTCCACGTACAGGAACCCGTCGAGATGGCCGGTCTCATGCTGGAGCATCCGGGCGAACAACCCGGAGCCCTCGCATGTCACCGGCTTGCCTTCGGCATCCAGGCCGGTGACCCTGGCCCATTCCGCGCGCCCGCACGGGAACGACTCGCCGGGCACCGACAGGCAGCCCTCGTCGTCCAGTTCCGGGTCGGGCATGGTCTCGGGAATCGTAGAGGTCTCCAGCACGGGGTTGATCACCACGCCGCGGCGGCGGGTCGGTTTGCCGCGGTCCTCGGCGCAGTCGTAGACGAACACCCTTAGTCCCACGCCGATCTGGTTGGCCGCCAGCCCAACCCCGTTGGCGGCGTCCATGGTCTGGTACATGTCGGTGATCAGGTCGGCGACCTCCGGTGGCAGCGAACCGTCGGTGCCGACGGGCACCGGGGTGGTCGGGGTGTGCAGGACGGGATCGCCGAGGATGACGATGGGTCGAACGGCCATGACCGGCAAGCTTAAAGATGGCCCGACGCGCGGAGTACGGTGCCGCCCCAATCAACGCCGACGTGATTCAATGACCAGCGAACGACAGAGATGTCATTTCCGAATCGTTGAAAGGGCCCCCAACTCGAATGGACGGCGCCATGGCACGGGCCGAACGGGCCATCGACGATACCGACCTTCCCGAGGGGCTGACCCGCCGCGAGTTCGACATCCTCGCCTTCGAGCGGCAATGGTGGAAGTACGCCGGGGCCAAGGAAGAGGCCATCAAGGACCTCTTCTCGATGTCGGCCACCCGGTACTACCAGGTTCTCAACGCGCTCGTCGACCGCCCGGAGGCGCTCGCCGCCGACCCGATGCTTGTCAAGCGGCTGCGCCGGTTGCGGGCCAGCCGGCAGAAGGCCCGGGCCGCTCGGCGGCTCGGCTTCGAGTTCCCCTGACGCAACCGTTTACAGTTACTGCGATGAACGAGCGCGTTCCCGACTCTGCCGGGCTTCCCCTGCGCGCCATGGTGATGGTGCTGCTGTTTCTCGGCGTGATCTTCCTTCTGGTCGGCTTCCAGGCGATGGGTTCCGGCAGCGACAGCAACGACGACACCCCTGCCCTGACCGCCACGACCACCACGACGAAACCCCCAGCGCCGAAGGCTGATGTGCGCGTCTACAGCGTCGTCGACGACGAGGCGGCGGCCGTCCGGACCTCTGACCGGCTGCGGGAGGCCGGCTGGAGCGTCACCGAGGCGTCCACTATTGCTGCGGCCGATGTGATGGCCACCACGGTGTACTTCGGCACTGCGGAGGGCGAGCAGGCCGCGGCCGATGCAGTCGCCGCGGTGCTGGAGGCTCCGGTGGCACCGCGGATCCCCGAAATCGCCGAGCAGCCACCGGGCGTGATCGTGTTGGTCACGGGTTAGGCTGGCGACCATGCGAAAGTATGCCGCCCTGCTGTTCGCCGCTCCGGTCGCTCTGCTGAGCGCGTGCACGCCCGACGAGCCGATCGCCACCCAGCCCGGCACCACGCCGGCGATCTGGACCGGCTCCCCGCCCCCGGCATCAATGGACGACGGCCACGGCGGTGGACACGGCGCTGACCACGGCGGCGCTCCAAAGGCGGCGCCCGTGACGTCGCCGGCCGACACGCTGACCGCGCAGATCAACGGCCCGGACGGCAGCCAGATCGCGGCGGCCACCATCGAGTTCTCCGACGGGTTCGCCACCGTGACCGTGCAGACCACCCAGTCGGGCAAACTGTCCCCCGGGAGCCACGGCATGCATATCCATGCCATCGGCAAGTGTGAGGCGAACTCGGTGGCACCCGACGGTGGTGCTCCGGGTGATTTCCTTTCCGCCGGCGGCCACCTCGCGATGGCCGGGCAGGACGGTCACCCGAACCATTCCGGTGACCTGTCGCCGTTGCAGGTCCGCGGAGACGGCGCGGGCATGGTGGTCACCACCACGAACGCCTTCGACAGGGCCGATCTTCTGGACGGCGACGGGGCCGTGATCATCATCCACGCCGGGCCGGACAACTTCGCCAATATCCCCGCCGACCGCTACCAGCAGATCGACGGCGCACCGCCGCCGGACGAGACCACGCTGGCCACGGGCGACGCCGGTAAGCGGGTCGCCTGCGGTGTCGTCGGAACCGGCTAGGCTCGGCTTCGCGGGCTCCCCGCGACCCACGCTGGGCGTCGAGTGGGAGTTCGCACTCGTCGACCCCGCTAGCCGCGACCTGAGCAACGAGGCCGCAGCGGTGATCACCGACATCGGCGAAACCCCGCACGTGCACAAGGAACTGCTCCGCAACACCATTGAGCTCGTCACCGGAATCTGCGACACGGTGCCGGAGGCGATGGCAGACCTGCGTTCCACCTTGATCTCCACCCGCGGGGTGGTGCGTGAGCGCGGCATGGAACTGTTCTGCGCCGGTACGCACCCCTTCGCGCAGTGGTCGGCCCAGAAGCTCACCGACGCCCCGCGCTATGCCGAACTGATCAAGCGCACCCAGTGGTGGGGCCGGCAGATGCTGATCTGGGGGGTGCACGTACATGTCGGCATCTCATCCGCCCACAAGGTCATGCCGATCATCTCCTCGCTGCTCAATCAGTACCCGCATCTGCTGGCGCTGTCGGCCTCCTCGCCGTTCTGGTCGGGTGAGGACACCGGTTACGCCAGTAACCGGGCGATGATGTTCCAGCAGCTGCCGACCGCGGGCCTGCCCTTCCAGTTCGAGACCTGGCACCAGTTCGAGCAGTTCGTGCACGACCAGAAGACCACCGGGATCATCGACGACGTCAACGAGATCCGCTGGGACATCAGGCCTTCGCCGGATCTGGGCACCATCGAGGTTCGGGTCTTCGACGGTGTCTCCAACCTGCAAGAGCTCGCCGCCCTGGTGGCGTTGACACATTGTCTGATCGTCGACCTGGATCGTCGGCTCGACGCCGGTGAGCAGCTTCCGGTGATGCCCCCGTGGCATGTGCAGGAGAACAAGTGGCGGGCCGCCCGCTACGGACTGGACGCCATCATCATCCTCGACGCGGACAGCAATGAGCGGCTGGTGACCGAGGATCTCGACGATCTGCTGACCCGGCTGGCTCCCGTGGCCGATTCGCTGCAGTGCGCCGACGAACTGGCCGCCGTCGCCGAGATTCCCCGTCGCGGGGCGTCGTATCAGCGGCAGCGACGGATGGCCGAGGAGCATGACGGCGATCTCCGCGCGGTGGTCGACTCCATCGTCGGCGAGTTGGACGGGTGGGAGGGGTGATGGGTCGCAGAGTTACCGCCGGGCTGCTGGCGGTTCTGGCGGTGCTGGCGACCGGCGGCTGCAGCCGCGCGGTGGACGGCACCCCGGTCGCCACCCCGGGCCAGGCCGGAATCGGTCTCGGTGGCGCGGCATTGCTGGACACCACCTGCCGCGAATATGTCGCCATGGGGTCCTCGGCTCGCCGAGACGTGATCGTGGCGATCGGCGAGGACGGCAATCAACTGGTCGCCGGAAGCCCCGATCTCTGGGTGGGGGTCGGAGCCGCGCTGTGCACCTTCGCCGACCCGAGTGCGCCGGTCCGGGATGTCATTACCGGTGGAATCCGGTAGTGCCGGATGAGTACCGCCGGGCTACCGATGTTCCCGCTGCAGTCCGCGCTGCTGCCGGGCGAGACACTGCCGCTGCGGATTTTCGAACCGCGCTACGCCCGGCTGGTGCAGGACTGCCTGGCCGGTGACGATCCGGTGTTCGGTGTCGTTCTGATCAGTCGCGGCCTCGAGGTCGGCGGCGGCGACTCCCGCAGCGATGTCGGCGCGCTGGCCCGCATCGCCGAGCATGCCGATCTCGGTATGGGTCAGTTCGAACTGCTTGCGCCGGTGGGGGAGCGGATCCGGGTACGCCGCTGGCTTCCGGACGACCCGTACCCGCGTGCGATCGTCGAACCCTGGCCCGACCAGCCGGGACCGCCGGTCGGGCCCGGGCAGATCGGCGATGTCATCGATCGCATTCTCCGGCTGTTCCAGCGGGTGGCGCAGGCCCGCGGGATCGAACTGCCGCCAGACGCCCTGGCCGTCGACGCCGAGACGGCCGATGACCCGTCGGCGCACTTGTATGCACTGGCTGCCCGCGTTCCGATCGGCCAGGCCGACCGCTACGCGGTGCTGGCTGCCCCGACCCTGGCCGAACGGGTCGGGGTTCTCACCGACGCGATTGAAACCGTCACTGCCATGGTCGAATTCCAGTTGTCCGAGGAGTGAAGGGAAATCAGCGGTCGGCGGCGAACACCCGCAGCGACTCCACCTGTGCCGGGTCCAGCGACGGCCGGACATTGTTCTTCGCCGTGGCCACATCGGCGGCGGTGACATCGGCGGCGTCGATGGAACGGCGCATCGCCGTCAGCGCGGATTCGCGCAGCAGTGCCACACAGTCCGCCGCGCTGTAACCCTCCAACCCGGCGGCCAGCGTCTTCAGGTCGACCTCGTCGCTGAGCGGAACCGACTTACCCGCCGTCTTCAGAATCTGATAGCGGGCATCGGCATCTGGCGGCTCGACGAACACCAGCCGCTCCAGCCGTCCCGGCCGCAGCAGGGCGGGGTCGATCAGGTCCGGGCGGTTGGTGGCACCGAGCACCACCACATCGCGCAGCGGCTCGATACCGTCCAGTTCGGTCAGCAGCGCGGCAACCACCCGGTCGGTGACACCCGAGTCGAAGCTCTGACCGCGCCGTGGGGCGAGCGCGTCGATCTCGTCGAGGAATACCAGGGACGGCGCGGAATCCCTTGCCCGGCGGAACAGTTCGCGTACCGCCTTCTCCGAGGACCCGACCCATTTGTCCATCAGTTCCGAACCCTTGACGGCATGGACGCTGAGCCGGCCGGTGCTTGCCAACGCTCGCACGACGAACGTCTTTCCGGTCCCCGGTGGGCCGTACAGCAGCACGCCGCGCGGCGGGTCGACCCCGAGTCGGGCGAAGGTGTCGGGATGCTGCAGCGGCCACAGCACCGCCTCGGTGAGCGCCCGCTTGGTCTCGACCATGTCGCCGACATCGTCGAGGGTCACCGAGCCGACCGCCACCTCCTGGGTGTTCGATCGCGACAGAGGCCTGATGACCGACAGCGCACCGGTCAGATCCTGCTGGGTCAGCGCCGGTGGATTACCGTCCTCGCTGGCCCGCGCGGCCGCCCGCAGCGCCGCCTCGCGCACCAGTGCGGCCAGATCCGCCCGGACGAATCCCGGTGTGCGCTCGGCTATCTCGTCCAGCGTGAGGTCTTCGGCCGGTACACCGCGCAGCAGCACCTCCAGCAGTGCCTTGCGGGTGGCGCCGTCGGGCAGGCTCAGGCCGAGTTCCCGGTCGCACAGGTCGGGGGCGCGTAACCGGGAGTCCAGCGCGTCCGGCTGCTGGGAGGTCGCGACCAGCGCGACACCGGGTGCCAGCACCGCCCTGCGCAACTCGCCAAGAATCATGGTGCCCACCGGCTCGGGCGGGTCGGGCAGCAGCGCGTCGATATCGGTCACCAGCAGCACGCCGCCGCCGGCGATGACATCGGCGGCCGCGCGTGCGACGGCCTGGTGGCGTTCGGTCGCCGCCAGCGCGCCGGTGTCCGGTCCGTCCAGTTCGACCAGCCGCCGGCCCGCGCACACGGCGCGGACCAGTCTGGCCTTGCCCACCCCGGCCGGGCCGGTGATCAGCACGCCGAGATTGGGTTTGGCGCCGAGCTTCTCCAACAGTTCCGGTTCGTCGAGAGCGAGTTTGAGCCACTCGGTGAGCCGGCCGGCCTGCAGGTGCTGACCTTTGAGGTCGTCGATGCTGACCGAAGGCTCCTCGGGCCATTCGGTGGGCGGGCTGACCGCCGGCGTCGACCCGGTGACCGCCGCACTGCCCTCGCCCCAGGTGACCGACGAATTTGGTTGTACCGAAACGGGTCCGGCCGGATCGGTACCGGTGACGGTCAGGAGTTCCGAGGTCCAGGTGATGCCGACCGAGGCGGCCAGCGCGGTGCTGGCGGCCGAGGTGGAGGTGCCGGGGCCCAGGTCCCGCGGCAGCAGCGACACGGTGTCGCCGACCGTCAGCACCTTGCCCAGAAGGGCCTGGCGCAGCGCGGTCGAGGAAACCGACATGGTGGCCAGTGCCGAGCCGCGCAGTGTCACCGAACGGGCGCCGTAGACGGTTGTCGGGGACACCAGCACGGTGGCGTCCTCGCGCACGCCGGCGTTGGACAGTGTCACATCGTCGAGCAGTGCGGTTCCCGTCGGCGTGCCGGCGGGGGCCATCCCCACCACCGCCGCGGTGGTGCGGGAGCCCATCAGTGAAACCGCGTCCCACTCCCGGATCCCCAGCGCGGCGATCACCTCGGGGTGCAGACGGACCACGCCGCGGCGGGAGTCCAGGGCCGCGGTGTTGAGACGCGCGGTCAGGGTCAGACTCGAACTCATCGGTCCGATCCCGGCTTGCGCAGACCCAGTCGGGCGGTGGACCGCCGGTTCGGGTGCTGGGCCCGCCGGGCGGCCCGTCGGGCCTCCCGGCGCTGCCGCGGTTTGACGTCCCAGGTCTCCGGGCGTGCCGCCACCCAGCGTTGGCTGCGGATCGTGAACGGCATGATCAGCAGATAGCCCCCGATGATCAGCAGCACCAGGATGTACGGGAACAGCAGCAGCCCGGCCGCGGCCAGAGCGACCAGGCCGAGCAGGATCGGCGCGGCGTTCGCCGGTACCGACACCGATTTCAGCGCCAGGGTGGGGACCCGGCTCACCAGCAGGATCGAGTTGGCCGCCAGCCATGCGCAGACGAACCAGGTTGAGGTCCACCAACCGTGGCCGAACTGCAGCATCGCCGCCAGCGGCCCGATCGAGCCGACCGCTCCGCACGGCGCCGGCATTCCGACGAAATACTCGCGGGTGTAGGCCGGCCGGGTGTCGTCATCGAGCAGCGCATTGAACCGGGCCAGTCGCAACACGATGCAGACCGCGTAGAGCAGCACGAAAATCCAGCCGACCGGTGAGTGCGGCAGCAGGGTCACATAGACGACCAGGGCCGGCGCGACACCGAAGTTCACCGCATCGGCCAACGAGTCGATCTCGGCACCCATCGGGGACTGGGCGTGCAGCGCACGGGCGATACCACCGTCGATACCGTCGAGCACTGCGGCGGCACCGATCAGGGCCAAAGCGATATGCGGCCGCCCGTCGAGCGCGAACTTGATCGAGGTGAGCCCGGCGCAGATCGCCAGGACAGTGGTCGCGCTGGGCAGGATGCGCAGCCCCCGTCGGGATTGGATCGGGATCCGCGGGCTCGTCACGGCAGCCGGGCCAACACGGTTTCGCCGGCCAGGGCGCGCTGACCCGACTCGATGAGCACCTCGGAGCCGGCCGGCAGGTAGGTGTCCAGTCGGGACCCGAACCGGATCAGCCCGTAGGTGTCACCGATGGCCACGCTGTCGCCGGCCTTCAGATCGCAGACGATGCGGCGGGCGATGAGCCCGGCGATCTGGACGACGGCCACTTGATGTCCTTCCGGTGTGCGGATCAGCACGCTGTTGCGTTCATTGTCCGCACTGGCGGCCGGAAGATCCGCGGAATGGAAGCGCCCGGGCCGGTACTCCACGGCCAGCACCTCACCGCCGACGGGGGTGCGCTGCACATGCGCGTCCAGCAGGGACAGGAAGATGCTGACCCTCGGCACCGGGTCGGGCGCCAGGCCCAGTTCAGCGGGCGGCGACACGGTGTCGATCAGGCACACCTGCCCGTCGGCAGGGGCGACCACGACACCGGGCCGGGTCGGGGGGGTGCGGTTCGGGTGCCGGAAGAATCCGGCATTGGCAGCGGCCGTGGCCAGACCGGCCCGGCGTACCCAGCGGTGGTTGCGGCCCAGTGCGGCAACCACCGCACCGGCCGCGATGAATGGAATGCCGGCAGGGTGGACCGGCGGAACCGTGGATCGCACCAGTTCGGCCAACCGCTGCGGGCCGGACTGCGAGATGTCGTTCGGGCGTCTGGCCATCGCGCTGAGTCTAGTCGTGCCGGGCTAAGAGAGGTCCCAGATCTCAACCTGCTGCCCGGCGGCGAGGTCGGTGACGTCCTCGGCGATGTCGAGCAGGCAGTTGGCCGAGGCCAGCCAGCGCAGGTGATGGGATGCGGGTGGGCCGTAACTGGTGACGGTTCCCGCGCAAGGGTCATAGATCCCCCGGCGGAACTGCCGCTTGCCGCGCGGGGAGGTCAGCGCCTCGGCGAGCACCGCGGTGCGCCGCGGCCGGTCCGGATCGGGCATACCCATGGCGGCGCGCAACGCGGGACGGATGAACACCTCGAAGGACACCAGTGCGCTGACCGGATTGCCGGGCAGGGTGATGATCGGGCACCCGCCGCCGGTACGGCCGGCGCCCTGCGGCATACCGGGTTGCATGGCCACCTTGACGAATTCCACGCCGCCGGCGCCCGTGGGAAAGGCGTCCTTGACCACCTCATAGGCGCCGGCGCTGACCCCGCCGGAGGTGATCACCAGATCGACGTCACGGCCCTCGAGCAGTGCGCGGAATTGCTCGGCGTCGTCACCACAGGTGGCGGTGTCGTGCACGGTGGCGCCCGCCTCCCGGACGGCGGCCGCCAGCATGACAGCGTTGGATTCGTAGATCTGCCCGGGTGCCAGCGCCGTACCGGCCGCCACCAGTTCCGAACCGGTGGAGATCACCAGCACCCGCGGGCGGGGGACGACCGTCAACCGGTCCAAGCCGAGCGCCGCGACCAGGCCGAGAACCGCCGGTGTGACGGTCTGCCCGGCACGCAGCACTCGCGTCCCGGCGGTGACGTCCTCACCGGATCTCCGGACGTGTTGGCCGGGCCGCGGTGCGCTGGAGATCGTCACGGTCGGCATCCCGGCGTCGGTGGCCTCCACCGGCACCACGGCGGTGGCCCCGGCGGGCATCGGCGCGCCGGTCATGATCCGGTGCGCGGTACCTGGGGAGAGGGTGAGCGGGTCGGTGCGTCCGGCCGGAATGTCCTCGGCAACCGGCAGAGTCACCGGACTGTCGACAGCGGCGCCGGCGACGTCCTCGCCCCGCACCGCGTAACCGTCCATGGCGGAGTTGTCGAACACCGGCAGGGACAGCGGCGCGACGACATCCTCGGCGAGCGCCAGGCCGAGCGCCTCGGGCAGCCGTTCCGGCGACGGCGGCCGCGCGGAGATCAGCCCGGCGACGACGCGGCGATGCTCATCGACGCTGCGCATCAGAATGTGTCAGACCGGATAGGTGACGCCGGTGAGTTCCTCGGACACTGTCCACAGCCGCTCCTGCACAGCCACATCGTGGGACTGCTTGGTGGAGGTGACCAGCTTCGGATAGCCGCGCAGTTCGCGGAACCCGTCCGGGCCGTAGTACTGACCGCCCCGCACTGCCGGATCGGTGGCCGCCCGCAGCGTCGGCAGCGCACCCAATTCGGAGCTGTTGAGCAGTTTGCCGGACAGCCAGTTCACCCCTGGCAGCCCGGCCCCGGGCAGGTGCCGGACCAGTTCGGTGGCCGCCACACCCGGATGGGCCGCGACTGCGATGGTTTTCGCTTCCGCGGCTTCCAGTCGGCGCTGCAGGTCGTAGGCGAACATCAGGTTGGCCAGCTTGGACTGACCGTAGGAGGCCACCCGGTCATAACGCCGCCGCTCCCACTGCAGATCGTCGAAGTCGATCCGGGCCTTGATGTTGTGGGCGATGCTGGCCACCACCACGACCCGCGACCCGTCCACGTCGAGCAGGTTGGGCAGCAGCAGTCCGGTCAGTGCGAAATGGCCGAGATGGTTGGTGCCGAACTGCAACTCGAAACCGTCCGCGGTGGTCTGCTTCGGCGGATACATCACCCCGGCGTTGTTGATCAGCAGGTCGATCCGGGGATAGGCGGCGGCCATCTCGGCGCCGGCGGAGCGCACCGAGTCCAGCGAGCCCAGATCCAGTTTCCGGACGGTCACGTCGGCACCCGGCGAGAGTTGCCGGATCCGGGCTGCTGCCGCCTCGCCCTTTGCGGTGTCGCGCACGGCCATCACCACGGCGGCACCATGTGCGGCCAGCACCCGTGCCGTGTCATAGCCCAGTCCGGTGTTGGAACCGGTGACGATCGCCAGGCGACCACTCTGATCGGGAACGTCGTTCTCAGTCCATCGCATGCTTAGAACATACGGTGCGCCTACTGTTTCCTTCCATGGCCATCGGCGGTGTGCTGTTTGATATCGACGGCGTCCTGGTGACTTCCTGGCAGCCGATCCCGGGAGCGGCCCAGACGGTGCAGGTGCTCGCCGAGCATCAGATCGCCTGCTCGTATCTGACCAACACCACCACCCTGACGCGTGCCCGGATCGCCGCGGCACTGACCTCGGCCGGTATGAGTGTGCGCCCCGACGAGGTGATCACCGCCGCCGCCCTGACCGCCGATTACGTCCGCACACACCATCCGGGTGCGCGCTGCCTGCTGGTCAACAATGGCGATATCACCGAGGACATGCCGGGTATCGAGATCATCGACTCCGCCGACTTCGGCGACTCGTCCGCCAGACCGGATGTGATCCTGCTCGGCGGCGCCGGGCCGCAGTTCTGCCACCTGACCCTGAGCCGGGTCTACGACCTGATGAGCCAGGGTGTGCCGGTGATCGCGATGCACCGCAGCACCGCCTGGACCACCGCGGAGGGTCTGCGCATCGACACCGGTATGTATCTGATCGGGATGGAGCAGACCTCCGGCCGCAAGGCGGTCGCGGTCGGCAAGCCCGCTCCGGCCGGCTTCCAGGTGGCCGCCGCCCGGCTCGGGGTGGAACCGGAGGAGATGTACATGGTCGGCGACGACCTCAACAACGACGTGCTGGCCGCCCAGGTGGTCGGTATGACCGGGGTGCTGGTCCGCACCGGGAAGTTCCGTCAGGACACCCTGGACCGGTGGGCGGCCGACGAGTTCGCCATGCAGCCCAACCACGTGCTGGACTCGGTCGCCGACCTGCCCGCGCTGTTAGGTCTGTAGTGAGCGGACGGCCTCGATCCGGGCCTGAATCTGTTCGCTGTTGGCCGCCGCGACCGGCGGTCCGCCGCAGACCCGGCGCAGTTCGTTGTGGATCCAGCCGTGCGACCGGCCGGTCCGGTGGTGCGTCGCCGCCACCAGTGCGTTGAGTTCGCGGCGCAGTTCGCGGAGTTGACCGTGGGTGGTACGCGGCGCCTCGATCCCGGCTGCGGTGCGCTTGGTGAGCTGTTCCTCCTGTCTGCGCCGCAGCAGGTCACGCATGGAGGCGGCGTCGAGCAGGCCGGGGATGCCGAGATAGTCGGCCTCCTCGTCGCTGCCCGCCGGGGTCGAGGTCCCGAACGAGGAGCCGTCGAAGATCACCTGGTCGAGTTCGGCGTCGGCGCCCAGGTATTCGATCCCCTTCTCCTGCAGATCGGGTTCGTCGCGACGCTGATCGGCCAGTTCGGCGTCGAGCGGATCCTCGAGGGTCTCCCGGTGCGGTTTGCCCAGCACATGGTTGCGCTGGGCCTCCATCTCGCTGGCCAGCAGCAGCAGGTTGGGCACCGACGGCAGGAAGATGCTGGCACTCTCGCCGGGCCGGCGGGACCGGACGAACCGGCCGATCGCCTGGGCGAAGAACAACGGGGTCGACGCACTCGTCGCGTAGACACCGACCGCCAGTCGCGGCACGTCGACACCCTCGGAAACCATCCGCACCGCCACCAGCCAGCGTGACGTGCCGGTGGAGAACTGGGAGATGCGCTCCGAGGAACCGGGGTCGTCGGACAGCACCACTGTGGGGGCCTCGCCGGTGATCCTCAACAGGAGATCGGCATAGGCGCGGGCCGCGGTCTGGTCGGAGGCGATGATCATCCCGCCGGCATCGGGCACGTGTTGACGAAGGCCGCGCAGTCGGGTGTCGGCCGCGGCGATCACGGCGGGCATCCACTCGCCGGCCGGGTTGAGCGCCGTCTTCCAGGCCCGGGCGGTCTGCTCGGCGGTCAGCGGTTCGCCCAGGCGCGCGGCGTGTTCCTCGCCCGCGCTGTCGCGCCAGCGGGCCTCGCCGGAATAGGCCATGAACATCACCGGCCGCACGACCCCGTCGGCCAGGGCCTCGGCGTAGCCATAGGTGTGGTCGGCCTGTGACCTGGCGAAGCCGTCGGGCCCGGTCTCGTAGGTGACGAACGGGATGGGGGAGTCGTCGCTTCGGAACGGGGTGCCGGTCAGCGCGAGCCGCCGGGTTGCGTCGTCGAACGCCTCGCGGATGGCTTCGCCCCAGGTCTTGGCGTCGCCGCCGTGGTGGATCTCGTCGAAGACGACGAGGGTCTTGCGGTTCTCGGTGCGCACCCGATGCCGGGTCGGGTGGCTGGCCACCTGGGCGTAGGTCACCACAACACCGTGGTACTCCGAGGAGGTCTGGGAGTTGGAGTTGGAGAACTTAGGGTCCAGGGCGATGCCGTGCTGGGCGGCGGCGGCCGCCCACTGGGTCTTGAGGTGCTCGGTGGGGACGACGACCGTGACAGTCTCGATGGTTCCCTCGGCCAGCAGTTCGGCGGCGATCCGCAGGGCGAACGTCGTCTTACCCGAACCCGGGGTCGCGACCGCCAGGAAATCACGGGGCTTGGCGGTCAGATACCGCACCAGTGCCCGTCGCTGCCAGCCCCGCAAAGCCCGGGTGCTGGGCGCCTCGACTGCCCCCACCCTGGGCCTCCTTCCGACCGAGTTGGACTCTAACGCAAGCGGATCCACCCCTTCGGGCGGACCGGTGGCGTGTCTGGGCGCAGATGCCGGTTGCGCCGGTGTCGGCCGCCGTGAAACCCTGTGTTGGGAAGGTCTGGGGGGGCGGCATGCGGGTATCGCTAGCGTGGATGCTTCCCGCTATCGCGGCGATGTCCCTGCTGTTCGGTAGCCCGGTGGTCGCCACCCCGGTCGCCCTCGCGGAAGAGGCCGTGTTGATCCCGGGGGCCAGTCCGTTCAAGCGGATCAACCCGATCTACCCGCTGATCCGCGGCGCCTATCCTCTGATCGGCGTCAACTTCCACGATGACGTCGATCCGCAGCTGGTCGACTACTCGCAGAATCCGCTCGCCTCCGACCGTGCGCTCCGGGAAGGGGTTGGGCAAGGGGAACTTGCCGTCCGCGCGATCGACGGCAAGGTTGTCGTGATCGGCGAGTCGATGGGCGCCATGGTCGGGGCGAGACTCGCGAAAGAACTGGCCGACAGTCCGGATCCGCCCTCGCCCGATGACATCAGGTTCGTCCTGATCGCCTCTCCGGAGGAAGGTGTGGCCAAGTACTTCGCGGAGGGCACCTACATCCCGCTGTTGAACTACCGGGTCACCCGCGGTCCGGAGTCCCCGTACCTAACGACGATCGTGGTCGGGGAGTACGACGGATGGGCGGATCCGCCGGATCGGCCGTGGAACCTGGTTGCGCTCGCCAACGCGATGCTGGGCGTCGTCTACTCCCACGGGCCGGCGATTTGGGGTGTCGACCCCTCAGCCGTTCCGGCCTCGAATAGGACCGTCGACGGCACGGTCACCACCTATTTCGTGCAAGCCAGCAACCTCCCGTTGACCCAGCCGTTCAGGGATATCGGCATCCCCGACAGCGTGATGGACCGAGCCGACCAACTTCTTCGACCTATCGTCGATGCTGGCTATGTCCGCCACGACCGCCCCGGTGACACGCGTCCGTACCTGTCCGAAGGCATGATCCGCCACAACGTTGTGGCTGTGCCGTTGGCGCCGGCGGCGCCTCCCGCGAGGAGCGGGTTAGACGGCCACCGCCGTGCGGCCCCGGATGTGCGGCACCCGAAGGCGATGTCGGAGGGTAGCGGGAACAACCCCGACCGGGTCGGCTCCCGCCACCCGGCCCGTGGCGGCCTACGCGCTGGGTGAACAAATCTTGCACTCGGCATGCCCGAGTGCTAAAAAGAACATTGGCACTCACGACCGGTGAGTGCTAGGTCGGGACGGTGAGACCGGAGCCTCTGACAGCTGCGGTCGTCCGTCGCGGGCACTGCGTCCGGCCGAAATCGTGTCACCCCCCAACCGGAGGATTCACACCGCAATGTCCAAGATTATTGCGTACGACGAAGAGGCCCGCCGCGGCCTCGAGCGGGGCCTCAACGCCCTCGCCGACGCGGTGAAGGTCACCCTCGGCCCGAAGGGCCGCAACGTCGTCCTGGAGAAGAAGTGGGGCGCTCCCACGATCACCAATGACGGCGTGTCCATCGCCAAGGAGATCGAGCTCGAGGATCCCTACGAGAAGATCGGCGCCGAGCTGGTCAAGGAGGTCGCCAAGAAGACCGACGACGTCGCCGGCGACGGCACCACCACGGCCACCGTGCTGGCACAGGCCCTGGTTCGCGAAGGCCTGCGCAACGTGGCTGCCGGCGCCAACCCGCTCGGCCTCAAGCGCGGCATCGAGAAGGCCGTCGACAAGATCACCGAGACGCTGCTCAAGTCGGCCAAAGAGGTCGAGACCAAGGAGCAGATCGCTGCCACCGCCGGCATCTCCGCCGGTGACCAGACCATCGGCGACCTGATCGCCGAGGCCATGGACAAGGTCGGCAACGAGGGCGTCATCACCGTCGAGGAGTCCAACACCTTCGGCCTGCAGCTCGAGCTCACCGAGGGTATGCGCTTCGACAAGGGCTACATCTCGGGCTACTTCGTGACCGACGCCGAGCGTCAGGAAGCCGTCCTGGAGGATCCCTACATCCTGCTGGTCAGCTCCAAGATCTCGACGGTCAAGGATCTGCTGCCGCTGCTGGAGAAGGTCATCCAGTCCGGCAAGCCGCTGCTGATCATCGCCGAGGATGTCGAGGGCGAGGCGCTGTCCACCCTGGTCGTCAACAAGATCCGCGGCACCTTCAAGTCCGTTGCCGTCAAGGCCCCGGGCTTCGGTGACCGCCGCAAGGCGATGCTGCAGGACATGGCCATCCTCACCGGTGGTCAGGTCGTCAGCGAAGAGGTCGGCCTGTCGCTGGAGACCGCCGACACCACGCTGCTCGGTCAGGCCCGCAAGGTCGTCGTCACCAAGGACGAGACCACCATCGTCGAGGGCGCCGGTGACCCCGAGGCCATCGCCGGCCGGGTCGCCCAGATCCGCAGCGAGATCGAGAACAGCGACTCCGACTACGACCGGGAGAAGCTGCAGGAGCGTCTGGCCAAGCTGGCCGGCGGTGTTGCGGTGATCAAGGCCGGAGCTGCCACCGAGGTGGAGCTCAAGGAGCGCAAGCACCGCATCGAGGACGCGGTGCGCAACGCCAAGGCCGCCGTCGAGGAAGGCATCGTCGCCGGTGGCGGCGTGGCCCTGCTGCAGTCGGCCCCGGCGCTCGATGAGCTGTCGCTCGTCGGTGACGAGGCCACCGGCGCCAACATCGTGCGCGTCGCGCTCGAGGCTCCGCTGAAGCAGATCGCCTTCAATGCCGGCCTGGAGCCGGGCGTTGTCGCCGAGAAGGTGCGCAACTCCCCGTCCGGAACGGGCCTGAACGCCGCGACCAACGAGTACGAGGACCTGCTCAAGGCCGGCGTCGCCGACCCGGTCAAGGTCACCCGTTCGGCGCTGCAGAACGCGGCGTCCATCGCGGCGCTGTTCCTGACGACCGAGGCCGTCGTCGCCGACAAGCCGGAGAAGGCGGCCGCACCCGCGGGCGACCCGACCGGTGGCATGGGCGGCATGGACTTCTAAGTCCCTTCACGAAAAAGTGCCCGGCCCCTCCGGATCAGGACAGGGGCCGGGCACTTTTTCGTTGTCCCCACCCACTCGGCTGTGTGGTTTCATCCGCGACACGCCGCCCCGGCCGTATCGGTTCGCGCACTCGGCAACCGTGGCTGTGCATAAGCCTTCGCAGCGGTGAACCCGGACGCGCCGGTGCTGTCATTGTGCGCTCATGCAGCCGATCGCGTGGCCCTTCATCGCCGCCGAGGCCCTCGATGCCGGCATGCTGACCTTCCGCGAATTGCGCCGGTTCCATGAGGCCGTGTACCCGGGGGTATGGGTGCCGCGCGGGGTGGAACTTTCCCCGGTCAGCCGAGCTCGCGCTTCCTGGCTGTGGTCGGGCCGACGCGGTGTACTTGCCGGGCTATCTGCTTCCGCGCTGCACGGAGCCAAGTGGGTCGAACCCGGGAGTCCGGCCGAGCTTGTGCACAGCAACCGGCGACCGCCCCGGCTCATCGTCGTCCGCGGCGACCGACTGTTCGACGGGGAGACCGAACGGGCCGACGGGATGCCCGTCACCACGGCCGCGCGGACGGCTTTCGACTTCGGACGGCGACTGACGGTCGGGGCCGCGGTCCCGCGGATCGACGCCCTGATGAACGCCACGGGAGTCACCGTCGAGGCGATCGCCGCAATAGCGGCCACCCACCCGGGCGTGCGAGGGCTGCGCGCCCTCGGCGAATCGTTGTCGCTGGTCGACGGCGGCGCCGAATCGCCGTACGAGTCGATGACTCGGATGCTGCTGGTGCGGAATGGCTTTCCGCGTCCAGAGACTCAAATCCGGGTGCTTGACAACCACGGGGTTGTCGTGGCCCGCCTGGACATGGGGTGGCGGCAGTGGCGGGTCGGTGTGGATTTCGAAGGCGCGCATCACTGGACGGACCCGCTGCAGCGGAACCGAGACCTAGAGCGGTACGCGCTGTTGCCGGATTTGGGCTGGATCGACATCCGGCTCAACAGTGGGATGTTGCACAACGCGCCCCGAAGGTTCTTGGACCGGGTGGGCGCGGCCCTGATAGCCCGCGGCTGCCCCCGCACGTGGTGACTGTGTGAACCGATACACCGATAGCGGCGTGTTGCGGATGAAATCGCACAGCCGCGGACGGCTGCGGTGGCTACAGCGCCGGGGCGGGCCGGCGGCCGCGGATCAGCTTCCCCGGCCGGGCTGATGTCGGCACGCCGTTCTCGGCGATCACCTCGCCGGAGACGAGCGTCGCGACATAGCCGTCTGCGGTCTGGTCCAGCCGGCGTCCGCCGGCCGGCAGGTCGTAGGCGATCACCGGTCGGTGCAGGGTGAGCCGGTCATGGTCGATCACATTGAGGTCGGCCTTGTGGCCGACGGCGATCCGGCCGCGGTCGGCCAGGCCCGCCACCCGAGCCGGCACCGAGGTCAGCTGCCGTACCGCCTCGGCCACCGAAAGCCGGCCCGACGCGCGGTCGCGGGCCCAGTGCGCCAGCACGAACGTCGGGTAGGAGGCGTCGCAGATCATCCCGTAGTGCGCGCCGCCGTCGCCCAGGCCCAGCACCACGTCATCACGGCGGATCAGCTGGCCTACGGTATCCAGCGAGTTGTTCTCGAAGTTGGCCAGCGCGACCAGCATCATGGCCCGGCCGTCCTCGTCGAGCAGTCGGTCGTAGGCCTCCTCCATCGGGCTCACCCCGCGGGCGGTCGCCCGCGCCAGGATGCTGTCGCCAGCGGGCGGCTCGTAGTTCGCCGGTTCGGTCATCGGGAACATCCACTCCCAGGACTGCGCGAAATACATGAACGGGTGCCCCTCGCCCGGGGTGTCGGCGAGGATGGCGGCCCGCACCTCCGGCCTGCGCATCTGCGCGACCCGCTCCGGCAGCGGCAGGTGTGCGATCTCCTGGTAGCTCGGGTACAGCACGAACGGGTTGGCGGTCAGTTCGAGCCCGATCACCAGGCCGATCGGGCGGGCGAACACCTGCGCGGTGATATCGCCTCCGGATGCGTTGAACCGCTCGATCAACTCGATCGCGCCCGGCCAGATCGGCTCGCCGGAGTTACCGGTCGTCAGCGTGAACGTCACCGGCAGGCCGGCGCCGGTGGCGGCCTGGAACACCTGTTCCAGCACCCGCTCATATCCACCCGCCGGGATGTCCGGGATGAACTGCAACAACCCACCGCCGGCGTCGGCCACGCCGGAGGCGATCGCGGTGATCTCATCGAAGCTTGCGTCATAGGACGGGATCGGCGCACCGCTGCCGGTCTTGTGGAATGCGAAACGCGACGAGGACACCCCCAGCGCACCCTCCTCGATGGCCTCCGCGGCGAGTTTGCGCATCAGGGCCAGATCCTCGGCCGTCGCCGGTTCGCGGTCGGCGCCACGCCGGCCCATCACGTACACCCGAAGCGGCGAGTGCGGGAGATAGGCGGCGACGTCGATATCGCGCCGCCGCGAGTCCAGCGCGTCCAGGTATTGCGGGAATGTCTCCCAGTCCCAGGGCAATCCGTCGGTCATCACCACACCCGGGATGTCCTCGACACCGGCCATCACATCGACGAGCACGTCATGGTCCGATGGCCGGCACGGCGCGAAGCCGACCCCGCAGTTGCCCATCAGTGCGGTGGTGACACCGTGCGATGACGACGGCGACATCCGCTCGGACCAGATCGCCTGACCGTCGTAGTGGGTGTGCAGATCGACGAATCCGGGGGTGACGATCATGCCGGTGGCGTCGATCTCCCGGGCGCCCTGCCCGTCGATCGCACCCACGGCGACGATGACCCCGTTGGCGACCGCGATATCGCCGGGATACGGTTCGCCGCCCAGTCCGTCGACGATGGTTCCGTTGCGGATCACGACGTCATGGCCCATGAATGCAGGTTACGTCGCCGGTAGGGTCTGAGCCATGGCCGACCATTTTCCGGAAGCCGCCGCGGCCCGGGAGATTCTGCGCGATTCGTTCACCCGGATCATCGAGCATGTCGACGATCTCACCGATGACCTCGACGACACGGTCTCTTTCTTCCGGCCGAACCCTGACGCCAACAGCATCTGCTGGCTGATCTGGCACAGCGCGCGCATCCAGGACGCCCAGCTGGCCGATATCGCCGGCATTGAGCAGGTGTGGTTCGCAGGGGGGTGGGTGGACCGCTTTGCATTGGATCTCCCGCGCGACGCCCACGGATACGGCCACACCGCCACGGAGGTCGGGAAGGTGCGGGTTCCCGCCGATCTCCTGGCAGGCTATTACCATGCGGTGCACAAGATGTCGCTGGAGTACGTCGCCAGCGTCACCGCGGAGGAACTCGCCCGCGTCGTCGATGAGAACTGGAGCCCGCCGGTGACCGCAAGCGTGCGACTGGTCAGCATCATCGACGACTGCGCCCAGCATCTGGGCCAGGCGAAGTACGTCCGGGGGATCGCGCCCTGAGCTTCGACCGGGCACTGCTGGGCTGGCCGTTCGTCGGCATGCCACTGATGGTGCTGCTCGGACTGGGGGTGCGCAACGGTGCCACCCCGGTGGACGGGTGGTTCCAGCAGGGTGGCGGATCGCCGCTGGGCTGGCTGCTGATGTTCACCGACGCCGGTACTGCCAAGACGTTGATGATCGTCGCGATGACCGTGGCGGTGGCCAGACGGCTGTGGGCACTGGTGCCGCTGATCGTGGCGGTGCCGTTGCTGGCGGTTCTCGCGACGCAGACGCTCAAGCCGTGGTTCGGCCGGATGAAGGGCGATGCGCTGGCCTACCCGAGTGGGCACACCACCGTGATGATCGTGGTGCTGGGCATGCTGGTACTGGCCGTCGGGGTGCGGACCTGGGTCCTGGCGGCGGCCGCGGTCTTCGCGGGGCTCGGCATCGTCGGGCAGGCCGTCACCTACCACTACTTCACCGACGCCGTCGGGTCGGTCCTGCTGGGTACCTCCCTGGTCTGCGTCGCGGCACTGATTCTGCGCCGGGTCCATCGGGGAACCCGCGGTATCTGGCTACGATTGCGCCTGTGAGCGCCAGTGAGGAGGCTCAGTGAGGAGACTCAGTGCGTTCCGCCGCAACGGTTCTGATGTGGCTGATCACCACGCTGCTACTGGCGACGGCGGTCCCGGCGGTCTGGGCCCAGCAGCATCTCATCGATCGTGACGGCTATTCGGCTCTGGCGCAGCGGGCGGCGGCCGATCCCGAGCTGCAAGCGGCCATGGCGGGCGAACTAACCGCTCAGGTCGGTCGGTTGGGCAGCGGGGTGGACTCATCCGTCGTGAGCCGGATCGCCGCCGCTTACACCTCCGGTTCAGCATTCCCCGCACAGTTCGCCCAGGCCAATGGATTCGCCCACCGCTGGTTGTTCACCACCGCGATTCCCTCCACCCTGGACCCGCAGGGGCGCTGGGTGATCGATCTCGCGCCGATGCTGTCCGATGTGGCGTTCGTCCAGACCCTGAACGACTACAACGTCGCCGTTCCGGACTCCCTGCCCATTCCGCTGACCGATGAGGCGCCGGCATTTCTGCGGCCCGGCGCGTTGCGTGCGGTGGGTCTGTGGGGACCGTGGATCAGCATCGGGCTGGCCGTGTTGACCGGGGCCGGCGCGCTGTTGACGCTGTTCGCCGCCCGCAGTCGCGGCCGAGCCCTGGCCGCACTCGGGTTTTCAGCGCTACTCGTCGGAGGCGCGGGGTGGGCGGCAATCGAATTCGCGCAGCGCTATCTGCGCGAGGCACTGAACAACACCTCCGGAACCACCCGGCGGGTCGCTGACGTGATGGTGGCCACCGCACAGGACAGCATGCATCAATGGCTCAACGTCACCCTCGTCGTCGGCGGTGGGTTGGTGATCGTCGGTGTGATCGTCTCACTGCTGGGCGGCCTGGCGCGATCGGCCTAATGCCCGGTGCAGGAACGAGAATGACAGTGCACTCTTGAAGGCGGTCTGGGCATTATCGGCCGCACCGGCGTGACCGCCCTCGATATTCTCGTAGTACCAGATCGTGTTCCCGGCATCCTCCAGGGCCGCAGTCATCTTCCGGGCGTGCCCGGGGTGCACCCGGTCGTCGCGGGTCGATGTCGTCATCAGCACTGGGGGGCAACCCTTTTCGGCACGGATGTTTTGATACGGCGAGTACTCGGAGATGAAGGCCCAGTCATCGGGATCGTCCGGATCGCCGTACTCAGCCACCCACGACGCGCCGGCCAGCAGGAGGTGGAATCGCTTCATGTCCAGCAGCGGTACCTGGCACACCAGGGCGCCGAACAACTCCGGGTAGCGGGTCATCATGATGCCCATCAGCAGTCCGCCGTTGCTACCGCCCTGTGCGCCAAGCAGATCCGCGGTGGTGATGCCCCGGGCGACGAGATCGCGCGCCACCGAAGCGAAATCCTCGGCCACCTTGTGTCTGCCTTCGCGCATCGCCTGGGTGTGCCAGCCCGGACCGTATTCCCCGCCGCCGCGGATGTTGGCCAGCACATAGGTTCCGCCGCGCGATAGCCACAGTCGGCCCAGGACTCCGCCATAGCCGGGTGTCTGGGCCACCTCGAACCCGCCGTACCCGCCCAGCAGTGTCGGTTGCGGGGACGTGCAATCGCGCGGCCCGACAACGAAATACGGGATCCGGGTGCCGTCGTCGGAGGTTGCGAAATACTGCGTCACCGACAGGCCGGACGTGTCGAAGAACGACGGCGCGGTCTTGATCACCTCAAGTGTGCGGCCGGCGCGTCCGTGCAGTAACTGCGAGGGGGTGAGGAAGCCGCTGGAATCCAGGAAGATCTCGTCACCGGTGTCATCGGTGGCCACGATAACGGTGTTGCCACTGGCCTCCGGTCCGGATACCGGCTCGCGTTCCCAGGTGCCCGGGGTCACGATCTCGACCCGGCTGGCCACATCGGCCAACGTCACCATCACCATCCGGTCCCGAGTCCATGCGTACTGGTGTAGACAGGTGTGCTCGTCGGGCTCGAAGACCACGCTCAATTCAGCCGTGCCGTCCAGGAATTGCTCATAGTCGGCGGCCAGCAGGGAACCCGCCCGGTAGAAACCGGACGGGTGGTTCCAGTCGGTGCGCAACTCGATCAGCAGCCAGTCCCGGTGTACCGAGACGCTGGCGTCCGAGGGGGCGTCGATGCGCACCAGTTCGCCGGAGCGCAGTTGGTAGACCTGGTCGTTGAAGAAGTCGACCGCGCGGTAGATCATGGTGCGCTGGTAGCCCGGAGTGCGATCGACCCCGGCCGTGACCAGGACGTCCTCCGGTGACCCGGAGAACAGCGTGGGCGCATCCGCGAGCGGTTCGCCGCGCCGCCAGCGCTTGACCACCCGCGGATAGCCCGACTCGGTCAGCGATCCCGGTCCGAAGTCAGTGCCGACCAGGAGGGTGTCGTGGTCCTCCCAGGCCACTCGTGACTTCGCCTCCGGCAGTTCGAAGCCGCCCGGGACGAACGAGCGCGTCCGCATGTCGAATTCGCGGACCACCGTCGCATCGGAACCCCCGCGGGACACCGAAACCAGCGCCAGCGTGTGGTCGGGCTCGATGACGTCGGCGCCGGCCCACACCCAGTTCTCCCCGTCGTGCCGGGCCAACTCGTCGACGTCGATGATCACGTCCCAGTCCGGATCGGAACGGCGGTAGCTTTCCAGGGTGGTGCGCCGCCACAGCCCCCTGGGGTTGGCCGCGTCGCGCCAGAAGTTGTAGAGGTGACCACCGCGGCGCCGGACGTAGGGGATCCGGGTGTCGGTGTCGAGCACTTCCAATGCCTCGGCCCGCAACCGTTCGAATCGTTCGTCGCTGAACTCGGCGATAGTGGTCTGATTGCGCTCACGCACCCAATCCAGGGCGTCGTCACCGTCGATATCTTCCAGCCACAGGTAGGGGTCGTCGGACATGCCGCCATTGTTGTCGTAGCGGTAGTGTGAGCTGCGTTACATGCCCCCATGGAAGGAAATCGCCGATGGCCGTTTACGCACGTCCGGGCGCCCCCGACGCTCTGATGGCGTTCCAGAGCCGCTACCAGAATTTCATCGGGGGTGATTGGGTTCCGCCGGTCGGCGGGCAGTACTTCGAGGCGCTCTCGCCGGTCAACGGGCAGCCGTTCTGCGAGGTGGCCCGGTCGTCGGCCGCCGATATCGATAAGGCACTCGATGCCGCGCACGCCGCCGCACCGGCCTGGGGCAGAACCTCGCCGGCGCAGCGGGCGGCGATCCTGAACAAGATCGCCGATGTCATCGAGGCGAACCTGGAGAAGATCGCCCTGGCCGAGTCGTGGGACAACGGTAAGCCGATCCGCGAGACGCTCAACGCCGATATCCCGTTGGCGGTAGACCATTTCCGCTACTTCGCGGGGGCGATCCGAGCCCAGGAGGGTGCGCTGTCCCAGATCGACGAGGACACCGTGGCCTACCACTTCCACGAGCCGCTCGGGGTGGTGGGACAGATCATCCCGTGGAACTTCCCGATCCTGATGGCGGTGTGGAAACTGGCGCCGGCGCTGGCCGCCGGTAACGCGGTGGTGCTCAAACCGGCCGAGCAGACCCCGGCCTCGGTGCTCTACCTGATCTCGTTGATCGCCGATCTGCTGCCGGCGGGTGTGGTCAACGTCGTCAACGGTTTCGGGGTGGAGGCGGGCAAGCCGCTGGCGTCGAGCAACCGGATCGCCAAGATCGCGTTCACCGGCGAGACCACGACCGGACGGCTGATCATGCAGTACGCCAGTCAGAACCTGATCCCGGTCACGCTGGAACTCGGCGGCAAGAGTCCCAATATCTTCTTCTCGGATGTGATGGACGCGGCCGACGACTTCCAAGACAAGGCTCTGGAGGGTTTTGCGATGTTCGCCCTCAACCAGGGCGAGGTGTGCACGTGTCCGTCCCGATCGCTGATCCAGGGCGATATCTACGACGATTTTCTGGCGCTGGCCGCGATCCGCACCAAGGCGATCCGGCAGGGCGACCCACTGGACACTGAGACGATGGTCGGGGCGCAGGCCTCCAACGATCAGCTGGAGAAGATCCTGTCCTATATCGAGATCGGCCGCAGTGAGGGTGCGACGGTGATCTCCGGTGGTGAGCGCGCCGATCTCGGCGGGGATCTGGCCGGCGGCTACTACGTGCAGCCGACGATCTTCGCCGGGGACAACGCGATGAGGGTATTCCAGGAGGAGATCTTCGGCCCGGTGGTCTCGGTGACGTCGTTCACCGACTACGACGACGCAATCCGGATCGCCAACGACACCCTCTACGGTCTGGGTGCCGGGGTGTGGAGCCGCAACGGCAACGTCGCCTACCGGGCCGGACGCGATATCAAGGCCGGCCGGGTGTGGACGAACTGCTACCACATGTATCCCGCGCACGCGGCCTTCGGCGGGTACAAGCAGTCCGGTATCGGCCGGGAGAACCACAAGATGATGCTCGGCCACTATCAGCAGACCAAGAACCTGCTGGTGTCCTACAGCAACAAGGCCCAGGGGTTTTTCTGATGAGCGCTTGCGCGAAGAAGGTTGGATTCTGATGAGCGCTTGCGCGAAGAAGGTTGGATTCTGATGAGCGCTCGCGCGAAGAAGGTCCGATCCTGATGAGCGCTTGCGCGAAGAAGGTCCGATCCTGACCGATCCCGGGTCCACCCCGCCCCGGGTGCTCATTACCGCCGCTGCCGCAGACTTGTTGCGCCGCCTCCAGGAGCGGCATGGGCCGGTGATGTTCCACCAGTCCGGTGGCTGCTGCGATGGTTCCTCGCCGATGTGTTACCCGGACGGCGAGTTCATCGTCGGGGACCGCGATGTCCTGCTCGGTGAACTTGAGGGTGCCGCGGTGTGGATCTCCGGCCCGCAATTCGAGACCTGGAAGCACACCCAGGTGACCATCGACGTGGTGCCCGGCCGCGGTGGCGGGTTCAGCCTCGAGGCCCCGGAGGGCGTGCGGTTTCTCATCCGGGGCCGGGCCTTCACCCCGGCGGAGAATGCCCTGCTGGCGGCCGAGCCGCCGGTCACCGGCGCAGACCTGACGGATTAGCGGTACGGCACGCCGAAGCGGCTGCGGGGTTGGCGCCCGTTCGCTGGGTATCGTCGATGATCGTGATACCCCTGCCTCGGGCATGGCTGCTCACAAGCGCATTGCTCCTCGGCTGCGTCGCAGGTCAGATCGCCGCGGTCATCGCCAAGTTGACTGTTCATGCAACCATTCGCCCGGATCTCGTGGTCGCACTTGTCATCGGGGTGCCGAGTGTGATTGGGCTGATGCTGATTCTGGTCGCCGGCCGACGCTGGGTCACCGCAGCCGGTGCGTTCGTCCTGGCGATGGCGCCCGGATGGCTGTCGGTGTTGTTGCTGCTGCAGGTGGTGTCGCAATGACTGACACGGTGTCACCTATCACCGAGCCGCACCTGACACCGATGTTCGCCACCGGCGCCCAGCCGGAGATGTCGCCGAACACCGAACCGCATCACGCGCCGATCTTCGACACCGGCCCCCATCCGGATCCGCTGCGGCTGGCGGGCAAGCAATCCGAGCGGGTCGCGGAGCCTGAGCCGGCAGTGCAGTCCGAGCCTGCGGTGGAGCCTGAGCCGGTGGTGCCGGGCGGGCGTGAGTCCGTCGACCCCGGCCCTGACCGCGGCCCAGACTCCGAACCGGAGGCCGGCCACGAAATCGAGCATGGCCCTGCGGCGCAGGCCGGGTCCGAGGCTGAGCCCGTGATCGCCCCGGAACCGTTGGTGGTCACCCCCGAAGCGTCCCAGGCCTTCAGCGCCCTGAACGACGACGACACCGATGCCTTCCTGCGCTCGGTCACCGGGCACATGCCCGCCGTGGTCCCCGCGCAGCCCGTCGTCGTGCCAGGTGCCTACCAGTTCGTCAAACGCTGGAAGTTCGCGCTTATCGTGGCCGGGGTCTGGGTGCTGGCCGCCGCGGCCGGCCTGGGTTTCTACTTCTGGTGGTACACGTCGCTGACCAAGACCGTGCCGGTGTTCGCCATCCTTGTGTTCATGGTGATCTGCATGGTGGCGAGCCTGCTCGTCTCCATGGTGCCCAACCGACCGCAGGTGAGCGCCCTGGCGATCGCCCTGATGGCCGCACCGCTGGCATCGACGGCAGCGGCCGCTGTACTTCACGGTGCCTATTACTTCGAATGGATCGCCCGTCCAGTAATAGGGTAGCGACGTGACCCACTTTGACGTTGTCGTCCTCGGTGCCGGCCCCGGCGGATACGTCGCGGCTATCCGCTGCGCCCAACTCGGCCTGAACACCGCCATCATCGAACCCAAGTACTGGGGCGGTGTGTGCCTCAACGTGGGCTGCATCCCGTCCAAGGCGCTGCTGCGCAACGCCGAGTTGACCCATATCGTGACCAAGGAAGCCGCGACGTTTGGCTTCACCGGGCAGATCACCGCCGACTTCGGCGCGGCCTTCGACCGCAGCCGCAAGGTGGCCGACGGCCGCGTCGCCGGGGTGCACTATCTGATGAAGAAGAACAAGATCACCGAGATCCACGGCTACGGCAGGTTCACCGACGCCAACACCATCGCGGTGCAACTCAATGATGGCGGGACCGAGACGGTCACCTTCGCCAACGCGATCATCGCCACCGGCAGCAGCACCCGGTTGATCCCCGGGACCGCGTTGTCGGCGAACGTCGTCACCTACGAGGAGCAGATCCTCGACCGGGAACTGCCCCGCTCGATCGTCATCGCCGGTGCCGGTGCGATCGGGATGGAGTTCGCCTATGTGATGGTCAACTACGGCGTCGACGTGACGATCGTCGAGTTTCTGCCCCGCGCGCTGCCCAATGAGGATGCCGAGGTCTCCAAGGAGATCGAGAAGCAGTACAAGAAACTCGGCGTCAAGATTCTGACCGGGACGAAGGTGGAGTCCATCGCGGACAATGAGGCCGACGGGTCCGTCTCTATCGTGGTGAGCAAGGACGGGGCGAGCCAGGAACTCAAGGCCGACAAGGTGATGCAGGCCATCGGTTTCGCACCCAATATCGACGGCTTCGGGCTGGAGACGACGGGGGTGGCGCTGACCGATCGCGGTGCCATCGCCATCGACGACTACATGCGGACCAATGTGCCGCATATCTATGCCATCGGGGATGTGACCGCCAAGCTGCAACTGGCCCACGTCGCGGAGGCGATGGGTGTGGTCGCGGCCGAAACCATCGGCGGCGCGGAGACCATGACCCTGGGCGACTACCGGATGATGCCGCGGGCGACGTTCTGCCAGCCGCAGGTCGCCAGCTTCGGGCTGACCGAGGAGCAGGCCCGCGACGAGGGGTACGACGTCAAGGTCGCCAAGTTCCCGTTCACCGCCAACGGCAAGGCGCACGGATTGGCCGACCCGACCGGTTTCGTCAAGGTGATCGCCGACGCCAAGTACGGCGAGTTGCTCGGTGCCCACCTGATCGGGCCGGACGTTTCGGAACTGGTGGCCGAACTGACTCTGGCGCAGAAGTGGGATCTCACCGCCAACGAATTGGCCCGAAATGTGCATATCCACCCGACGTTGTCGGAGGCGCTGCAGGAATGCTTCCACGGCCTCGCCGGCCACATGATCAATTTCTGAGGCGGCCGCCGTGCGACCGGTTGTCGTAGCCGGCGTCGGGGGGTTGGTGCTGGGTCATATCCTCTGGCTGATCGGCATCACCTTCGCGGCGCGCTCGGCCGCCCGCAGCACCTGGGTGCTGGTGGTGTCGGCTCTGGTCGTTGTCGGCGCGGCAGCGGCGATCTATCTGGCCTGGCAGCGCTACCAGCGTGGCGACTTCACCAGGGCTGCGCTCCTGGCTGCGCTCCCGGTCGCGCCGATGATCTTCACGACGGTCGTGCTCGGGGTGACCTACCTCTGATTGACCGAAACGCCACGGCAATGCTGGCCTGGTGGCAGCATTGTGTTAACACTGTGGCGGAAGGGGAAAGCGTTGGCGAGCATTGATCTGCCTCAAGGAAGCGCGACCGTTCCACATGTCCGTTGCGCGGCCGCTGAATCGGCTCCGCCGATGACCACCGCGGCCGCGGCCGCCGAGGAACTGGCCGATCTGCTTAAGGAACTGGCCGCACAATGCGGATCTCGGCTGCGCCCCAAGCAGGTCCGGTTCGGAAGTCGGCTGGGTAGATGGCTGAAGCGCAGATCCCCAAAAGGGTTCGTCCTGGATTCGTCGAACCTGCAAATGTTGCTGCCCGATGGACGGCTCTGGAGTTACAACTGCAGCGACGCCATGCGTTACCGGGCGGGCCGCTATTTCGACGTTCGAACCGATTACGCCAATTTTGCCCGCAGCAGCAGCTTCTTTGGTGGTACCCGATTCACGTTTCTCGGTGTGGTGCTGGGCAGCTACACCTTCGGCCTGGCTGACCAGTACGGTCGCCACTCCGGGCCCGCCAGGCTGTCCGCGATCTGCACTGAAGGCAAGTCGATCCGCTACATGGATGCCGCCGAGGCATTGACCGCGATTGCCAATCAGTTGAACCAGGGCACCGCTGACAGCGTCGCCCGACACGAACCGTCGACCGCAGCCGACCCGCGTCCTGCGCGCAACTACGGGCGCGCTGGCTCAGATGCGGGTGCTCGCCGCCCGAGCAGCCGGGAAGCGATCTCCTTAACCTAAAGTTCCTCAGTCCGGGAAGTCCATCGGAACCCGCAGCGCCGCGAGTATCCCCGCGATCGCGTCGTAATGGCCTGCGAGAGTGCAGAATTCGATGACCTGCTGCCGATTGAGATGTCGTGATAGCGCCGAGAAGGTGTCGTCGGAGAGATCCCGGTCGTTGACGAATTCGTCGACCGCCTTGAGCAGGGTCTTCTCCCGGTCGGTCAGACCCTCCGTGGTCGGCCCGGCGAAGATTCGCTGCTGCAACGCCGAATCCAGGCCGCGCGAGCGGGCCAGTCGCCGGTGTTGCTGTAACTCGTACTCCGAACCGCGCAGATGGCCTACCCGCAGGATCACCAGTTCTTTGTCCCGCTTGGGCAGCTTGCCCCAGTTCAGCAGCATGCCCGAGTACGGCAGAAAGGACAGGAAGAGCAGCTTATGCTGCCCCAAGGTGGTGAACAGGTGCATCTGCGGAGCGCGAATAGATCGGGCGGCCAGTCGGGAGATGATCCAGTTGACCAGGCCGAGTTCTCGGCGGCCGCCGGCCGGGATTCGCTGAAGTCCACTCACGGGTTCTCCTTGACCAGGTAGGGCGAGACCGTGCTGCGATGCTCGTCGATGTCCAGGGCCCGGCCCAGTGCGGGGAACGCCCGCTGCGGGCAGCTGTCCCGCTCGCAGACCCGGCAGCCGGCGCCGATCGGGGTAGCGCTGTCCGAGGACAGGTCCAGTCCCCGCGAGTACACCAGCCGGTTGCCGTGGCGCACTTCGCATCCCAGGCCGATCGCAAACGTCTTGCCGGGCTGGCCGTAGCGGTGCGCACGCCGCTCCACGGTCCGCGCCACCCACATGTAATTGCGGCCGTCCGGCATCTGGGCGATCTGCACGAGGATTTTCCCTGGGTTGGAGAACGTTTCGTAGACATTCCACAGCGGGCAGGTTCCGCCCGAGGATGAGAAATGGAAACCGGTGGCGGACTGACGCTTTGACATGTTGCCGGCCTTGTCCACCCGGACGAACGAAAACGGCACCCCACGCATGGACGGGCGCTGCAGCGTCGAGAGCCGGTGGCAGACGGTTTCGTAGCTCACCTGGTAGAACGCGGAGAGCCGTTCGATGTCATAGCCGAAATTCTCACTGACGTCATGGAACTGCTGGTACGGCAGCACCGCCGCGGCGGCGAAGTAGTTGGCCAGGCCCAGGCGGGCCAGTCGCCGCGACTCATCGCTGGTGAACTTGCCGTCGGTGACCATGGTGTCGATCAGCTTTCCGAACTCGAGATAGGCCAGTTCGGCGGCCATCCGGAACACCTGTTGACCTGAGGACAGGTGCGTCGAAATCTCCAGCGTCTTCGATTCGAGGTGGTACCGGTGCAGCACGGTGTCGCCGAGGTCGATGCGCCTGATGATGTGCACTCCGTGCACCTCGGTCAGGCGGCGGGACAACTCACCGGCCAGATCGCCGCGGTGCATCCGCATGCGAACGGTGAGATCTTCTGCGGCGGTGTCGAGTTCGTGCAGGTAGTTCTGCCGCTGATAGAAGTAGTCTCGGACCTCTTCGTGCGGCATCGTGATTGCACCGCTTCCGCTGCCGTCGGTGAACCTGTCCTCGGTGGCCTCGGCGAGTTGCGCGGTGGTGATCCGGTAGCGCCGGTGCAGGTTGACCACCGCGCGGGCGATCGCGGGGTGATCGCTCACCATCTCGGCGACCTCGGTCGGGTCGACTCCGGCGTCGAGATCCCGGTCGACCATCACCTCGCGCAATTCCGCCACCAGGCGGGTGTCGTCGTGAGAGGCGAAGAACGTCGCATCGACGCCGAAGACCTCGGTGATCCGCAGCAGCACCGCCACGGTAAGGGGGCGGACATCGTGCTCGATCTGATTGAGGTAGCTAGGCGAGATCTCGAGCATTTGGGCCAGCGCGGCCTGACTGAACCCGCGTTCGCTGCGCAGTTGACGCACCCGCGACCCGACGAAGGTCTTCGGCATTCCGTCAGCGTAGGCGACGTGCCGAAGGTCCGGCTGTTGGCATGCATTCGGGCGTTTGGCATGATCCGGACCATGGCGAGCGGCAATCCGGTGGCGGTCGGCGGTTTGGCGAAGACGCTGATGCCTGTTCCGGATCCGCACCCCGATGTGTTCGATCGGCAGTGGCCGTTGCGGCCGGCCGATGTCGACCGGCTAGGCCGGTTGCGCATGGACGCGGCGCTGCGTCACATTCAGGACATCGGGCAGGACCAGTTGCGTGAGATGGGGCACAACGACACCCATCCGCTGTGGATCGTGCGCCGGACGATGGTCGACATGGTCGGGCCGATCGAGTTCCAGGACATGCTGCGGCTGCGACGGTGGTGCTCCGGTGCATCCAACCGGTGGTGCGAGATGCGGGTCCGAATCGACGGTCGCAAGGGCGGTCTCATCGAGTCCGAGGCGTTCTGGATCAATTTCAACCGAGAGACCCAGGGGCCGGCCCGGATCGCCGACGACTTCATGGAAGCCCTGTTGCGCACCACCGACGTCGACCGGGTGCGGTGGAAGGCTTATCTGTCACCCGGTTCCCGCGCTGACGCCGACGAGATCCGGGAGTTCCCGATCCGGGTCAGCGATATCGACCTGTTTGACCACGTCAACAATTCGGTCTACTGGAAGGTCGTTGAGGAGTTCCTCGCCCCGCATCCGGAGTTACTCGAAGCTCCGCTACGCGTGGCGATCGAGCACGACGCCGCGGTTGCCTACGGGGAGAAGCTCGAGGTGCTTCTGCACGTGTATCCCGCCGGCTCCACCGACAAGTTCGGCGCCGAGTTGACCGACCGCACGGTGAGAACGCTCACATACGTGGTCGGCGACCAGACCAAGGCCGTCGCGGCGATCTTCGCTCTGTGACCGCTGCCGGTTTGCCCGGACCCCGATTGACCTGCGAAATTAAGTTACCTGCCGGTAACAATTCCGTCCACCTCCGTCGTGACTTCGCAAACTTCGCAAGTTAAGGGCTGATCCATTGCCAAAATTGGCAATGGGAACGATTGGACCTGCGCATATTGACTATGGGATCGTCGTGTTAGCACATCAGCGAAGAGTCCCGGGCGTTAGCAGAGGTTGTCATAGTCTGCGCCTGGCGGTGACAACGAAGGAGAGTCCCCATGTCCCGTTCCATGTCCGAGGTCGGAAAGCCCAAGAGCGCCGCAGATATCCAGCGTGACTGGGATACCAACCCCCGCTGGAAGGGCATCACCCGTACCTACTCCGCCGAGGACGTCGTCGCACTGCAGGGCAGTGTCGTCGAGGAGCAGACCCTGGCCCGTCGCGGCGCGGAGGTGCTCTGGAACCAACTGCACGATATGGACTTTGTTAACGCACTCGGCGCGCTGACCGGCAACATGGCCGTCCAGCAGGTCCGCGGTGGCCTCAAGGCCATCTACCTTTCCGGGTGGCAGGTCGCCGGTGACGCGAACCTGTCCGGCCATACCTACCCCGACCAGAGCCTGTACCCGGCCAACTCGGTGCCGCAGGTCGTCCGCCGGATCAACAACGCGCTGCTGCGCGCCGACGAGATCGCCGCGGTCGAGGGTGACACCTCGATCGACAACTGGCTGGTTCCGATCGTCGCCGACGGTGAGGCCGGGTTCGGTGGCGCGCTGAACGTCTACGAACTGCAGAAGGCGATGATCGCCGCTGGTGTGGCCGGCTCGCACTGGGAGGACCAGCTGGCATCGGAGAAGAAGTGCGGCCACCTCGGCGGCAAGGTGCTGATCCCCACCCAGCAGCACATCCGCACGCTGACGTCGGCGCGGCTGGCGGCGGACGTCAGCGACGTCCCGACCGTCGTCATCGCCCGCACGGACGCCGAGGCGGCCACCCTGATCACCTCCGACGTCGACGAGCGCGACCGGCCGTTCGTCACCGGTGAGCGCACCGCTGAGGGCTTCTACCACGTCAAGAACGGCCTCGAGCCCTGCATCGCCCGCGCCAAGGCCTACGCGCCGTACTCCGACCTGATCTGGATGGAGACCGGCACACCGGATCTGGAGCTCGCGGCCAAGTTCGCCGAGGGGGTCAAGTCCGAATTCCCCGACCAGATGCTGGCTTACAACTGCTCGCCGTCGTTCAACTGGAAGGCGCACCTGGACGACGCCACCATCGCCAAGTTCCAGAAGGAGCTCGGCGCAATGGGATTCAAGTTCCAGTTCATCACGCTGGCCGGCTTCCACGCGTTGAACTACTCGATGTTCGATCTGGCCTACGGCTACGCCCGCAACCAGATGTCGGCCTACGTCGAACTGCAGGAGCGCGAGTTCGCCGCCGAGGAACGTGGCTACACCGCGACCAAGCATCAGCGCGAGGTCGGCGCCGGCTACTTCGACCGGATCGCCACCACGGTGGACCCGAACTCGTCGACCACCGCACTCGCGGGTTCGACCGAAGAGGGCCAGTTCCACTGAGCCGCAGGCGAAGGGGAACCAAGGGTAGGGGCCACTGAGCCGCAGGCGAAGGGGAACCAAGGGTAGGGGCCACTGAGCCGCTAACCCGCCGAGCAGACGCAAACTCGCACATTTGACGCGCTGGTAGTGCGAGTTTGCGTCTGCTCGTGGGTGGGTGTCCGGGGGTGGCGGTTGGCAGATCCAGGAGAGAGGTTGGCGATGAGTTCAGATTCCATCGAGCGGGTCGGCGTCATCGGCGCCGGCCAGATGGGTGGCGGCATCGCGGAGGTGTGCGCCCGTGCCGGTGTCGACGTCACGGTCTTCGAGACCACCGAGGCGCTGGTCGCCGCGGGCCGCAATCGCATCGTGAAGTCGCTGGAGCGCGGCGTGAGCGCCGGGAAGATCACCGAGCGCGAGCGCGACGGCGCTGTCGCCAACCTGCGTTTCACCACGGCGATGTCCGACCTGGCCGACCGCCAGCTGGTCATCGAGGCGGTGATCGAGGACGAGAGGATCAAGGCCGGGATCTTCAGCCAGCTTGACGAGATCATCACCGACCCCGACGCGGTGCTGGCCTCGAACACGTCCAGCATCCCGGTGATGAAGCTCGGCGCGGCCACTCGCAACCCCGGCCGGGTTCTCGGCCTGCACTTCTTCAATCCGGTTCCGGTGCTGCCGTTGGTCGAGCTGGTCACCACCCTGGCGACCACCGAGGCGGCGGCTGCCCGGACCGAACACTTCGCCGGCACCGTGCTGGGCAAGCAAGTGGTCCGGTGTTCGGATCGCTCGGGTTTCGTGGTCAACGCCTTGCTGGTGCCCTATCTGCTCTCAGCAGTCCGGATGGTGGAGTCCGGGCTGGCCAGCATCGAGGACGTCGACAAGGCGGTCGTCGCGGGGCTGTCGCATCCGATGGGCCCGCTGCGCCTGTCCGACCTCATCGGCCTGGACACGTTGAAGCTGATCGCCGACAAGATGTTCGAGGAGTTCAAGGAGCCGCACTATGGCCCGCCGCCGCTGCTGTTGCGGATGGTTGAGGCGGGGCGGCTCGGGAAAAAATCCGGTCAGGGTTTCTACGCGTACTGACCCCGGGATATGTGCAATTGCCGTTCTCATTGGCTAGTCTGACCCGGAGTGGACCTTCGGGTCCGGGCCGGTAAATCCAGCCGTTGGAGCCGCGAATTCTCGTGCGGCTGCCCGCCCGGGCCGGGGAGAGATGCTGAAGGGTTTAAATGGAGATGTCCGACGTCGATACAGATCTGACTCCGTACTACGAGGAGTCGCAGTCCATCTACGATATCTCCAACGATTTCTTCGCCCTGTTCCTCGGCCCGACGATGGGCTACACCTGCGGTTACTACGAGCGCGACGATATGACGCTCGAGGAGTCCCAGCTGGCCAAGTTCGACCTCGCACTGGGCAAGCTCAACCTCGAACCCGGCATGACCCTGCTCGACGTGGGCTGTGGCTGGGGTGGGGCGATGGAAGTCGCGGTGCAACGCTACGACGTCAACGTCATCGGGATCACCCTCAGCAAGGCCCAATCCGAGTTCGCGCGCGAGCGGCTCGCCAAGTTGGACACCGACCGCTCGATGGAGGTTCGGCTGCAGGGTTGGGAGGAGTTCGACGAACCGGTCGACCGGATCGTCAGCATCGGTGCTTTTGAGGCGTTCAAGGCCGAACGCTATCCGCTTTTCTTCGAACGGGCCTACAAGATCCTGCCCAGCGACGGCCGGATGTTGTTGCACACCATCCTGGCGCACACCCAGAAGTTCTTCCGCGAGAACGGCGTCAAGCTGACCATCAGCGACCTCAAGTTCATGCGGTTCATCGGCACCGAGATCTTCCCCGGTGGCCAGTTGCCGGCCGTCGAGGACATCGAGGAGTTGGCCGACGGCGCGGGCTTCACTTTGGAGCGGATCCACCTGTTGCAGCCCCACTACGCCCGCACCCTGGACATGTGGGCGGATAACCTGGCCGCCAATCGTGACCAGGCGGTCGCGATCACCTCCCAGGAGATCTACGACCGGTACATGAAGTACCTGACCGGCTGTGCCGACTTCTTCCGTCGGGGGATCACCAACATCGGCCAGTTCACCCTGGTCAAGGGGTAGGTCCGGGGGCCGTCCCGGTCAGGCCTCGGCGAGTCTCCGCTTCTCCGCCTCAACATCGAAATCCGGCGGCGGCCAGGACAAATTCATGTCCTTGAGCGCCTCGATGAGTAGTTCGGTTACGGCCAGTCGGCTGTACCACTTCTTGTTGCACGGCACCACGTACCACGGGGCGTGGTCGGTGGAGGTCCGGTCCAGCACCAGTTGGTAGGCCTCCTGGTAGGCCGGCCAGAGTTTGCGCTCATCGAGATCGCCCGGGTTGTATTTCCAGAATTTGTCGGGTCGGTCCAGCCGTTCGGCCAGCCGCCGCTTCTGTTCGTCGGGGGAGACGAACATCGCGACCTTGACGATCGTGACGCCGGATTCGACGAGTTCGGACTCGAAGGTGTTGATCTCCGCGTACCGGGCCTCCACCTCGTCGGGCGGCACCAGTCCGTGCACCCGGACCACCAGGACGTCCTCGTAGTGCGATCGGTCGAACACCCCGATCTGTCCGGCTGCGGGCAGCGCTTTGTTGATCCGCCACAGGAAGTGGTGTGCCAGTTCCTCGGCGGTGGGCTTGCCGAAGCTGGTGTAGCGGATTCCCATCGGGTTGCCGGCCCCCACGACATGGGTGACGATGCCGCCTTTGCCGGCGGTGTCCATCCCCTGCAGCACCAGCAGGAGCGAGCGGTGGTCGCCCTCCTTGCCGTTGGCGTAGAGCATCTCCTGCAGTTCGGCGAACCGTCCGCTGCGTTCAGCCAGGATCTTCGGGGCGTCGTTCTTGTCGCCGGTGAAGCCGGGACTGGAGTCGGCATCGATATCGGCGACCCTGTCGCCGGCGCGGAACCGCAGAATGTTGTGGGGTACATGCGTCCAGAGCGACGGCAGATCGTTCACCGGTGAAGTCTACGACGGGGCCCGGCCTTGGCTGGCGGCTCTTCCGCGGGCCTTATCGCGTCTGCTGCAGACCGGCGGGCAGCACCGGCGCCGGATGCGGCTGGGACCGGAACCGGTCCAGCGATCCGCCCACTTCGACGATCCCGCATAGTGCGCTCCAGCAGAGCATCGTCAGGTAGTCGATGAGCTCGTCGCTGCTCATGCGGGGGTTCGACATCCACGAATGGGTGGCCTGCTGAACGCCGCCGACGATCAGGAAGGCCCATGGCTCCACCCCGGCGGTATCCATACCGGCCACCTGCATGCGCCGGCGCAGCATCACCGCCAGCATCCGGGCGATGATCTGCTCGGAGTTGGCGACCACCTTGTTCTTGCTGGCCGACGAGTTCGCCATCACGAACCGGTAGGGCTCCGGTTCGGCGGCCACGGTCTCGACGTAGACCCGGATGACTTCGCGGGTCAGGTCGAAACCGTCGAGGTTCGAGGACAGTGCTGCGGCCATATTCGGGATCAGCGTGGTCTGGGCGAAGCGCATCATGACCGCGGTGGTCAGGTCGTTCTTGTCGACGAAGTAGCGGTAGAGCACGGTCTTGGACACGCCGATCTCGGCCGCGATCTCATCCATGCTGATGTCGCGGCCCCGGCGGCGGATGGCGTCGAGAGCGCCGTCGACCAATTCGGTCCGGCGCTCCACCTTGTGCTGGTGCCAGCGGCGTTTGCGGCCGTCGGTCTTGGCCGCCGCGGGGACCCGGTCGGCCTTGGCCGCGTTCGGGATCCGGTCGGCCTTGGCCGCGCTGGGGATGATGTGCTGTGTCACTGTTTCGTACTCTACCGGCGTAACCCGAGAAAGTTGTGACGGTCGGTCACACTAAAGCGTTGCGCCACCCCGATCCGAAGTAGCGCATGATGGTGGCGTGGCTGCCAAACATCGGCTTCCGGAGACACCGGCGGGAACCGGGTTCTCCTTTGCTGAGTCCTTCGCCGGGGCGGATCCCGACGCCGACGCCGAGCGTCTTGCGAACCTGCGCAAGATGAAAGTCGTCGCGCTGGGGTTTCTGCTCGGCGCGACGGTGATTTTCCTCCTCAGCCGCTGGTGGCAGGCCGAAGGCGGACCGGGCTGGCTGGGGTATGTCGGAGCCGCCGCGGAGGCCGGCATGATTGGTGCGCTGGCCGACTGGTTCGCGGTCACCGCCCTGTTCCGTCATCCGCTGGGTCTGAAGATTCCGCATACGGCCATCATTCCGCGCAAGAAAGACCAGCTTGGGGAGGGTCTCGGGACTTTCGTGCGGGAGAACTTCCTGTCCCCGGACGTGATCGAGACCAAGCTGCGCGACGCCGAGATCGGTAGCCGGCTGGGCAAGTGGCTCTCCGAGCCGGTGCACGCCGCCCGGGTCGCCGACGAGGCCGCGGCGGTGCTGCGGGCCGGGGTGGAACTGCTCAACGACGAGGACATCCAGCAGGCCATCGACCGGACCATCGTCAAGCGCCTGGCCGAGCCGCAGTGGGGTCCGCCGGCCGGCCGGGTGCTGTCCCAAATGCTCGCGGAGAACCGCCAGGAGGCGCTGATCCAGCTGCTCTGCGACCGGGCCTTCGAATGGGCGTTGAACGCCGGCCCGACCATCGAGCGAGTGGTGTTGCGGGACTCGCCCACCTGGTCGCCTAAGTTCGTCGATCAGTTGGTGGGTGACCGCATCCACCGCGAACTGATGGACTTCACCGACAAGGTGCGCCGCGATCCCAATCATGAGCTGCGGCAGTCGGCGACCCGGTTCCTGTTCGAGTTCGCCAGCGACCTGCAGAACGATCCGTCGACGATCTCCAAGGCCGAGACGGTCAAGGAGCAGTTGATGGCCCGCGACGAGGTGACCCGGGCGGCCGAGACGGCGTGGAAGACGCTCAAGCGGTTGGTACTTGACGGTGTCGATGATCCGTCCAGCGCGCTGCGCGGCCGGATCGCCGATTCGGTGGTGCGGATCGGGGAGTCGCTGCGCGACGATGCCGAGTTGCGCGACAAGGTGGACAACTGGATCGTGCGCGGAGCGCAGCATGTGGTCACCCGGTACGGCTCTGAGGCCACCACCATCATCTCCGAGACCATCCAGCGCTGGGACGCCGGTGAGGCCAGTCGCCGCATCGAGTTGCACGTCGGCCGCGACCTCCAGTTCATCCGGATCAACGGCACCGTGGTGGGTGCACTGGCTGGCCTTGTGATCTACACCATCGCGCAAATACTGTTCTGACCTGCGCTAGCTAGTGCTTGCAATTGTTAGCACTAGCGCGTAATGTAGCGGTCGTAATGCAAACGACACTCGTACGCGCAAAGGGGCGAGCCATGGCACAGGAATCAGACCTTGCCGCTGTGGTGAGCAACGCCGCGCAGGACATCGGTGGCTTCATCCGCACCCAGCGGGAAGCTGCGGAGGTGTCGGTGCGACAGCTCGCTGAGCGGGCCGGGGTGAGCAATCCGTACCTCAGCCAGATCGAACGGGGGCTGCGTAAGCCCTCGGCCGAGGTGCTCAGTCAGATCGCCAAGGCGTTGCGGTTGTCGGCCGAAGTGCTCTATGTCCGGGCCGGGATTCTCGAACCCGGGCAGCCGAGCCAGGTGCAGGACGCCATCATCGCCGACACCGTGATCACCGAGCGTCAAAAGCGGGTTCTGCTGGATATCTACACGTCGTTCTGCCAGCAGAACGAGGCGGTTTCACCAGGAGCCGCCGACTGAGTAAGACACCACTGCAGCACAGCTGAACATCTCTACCGAACATCCGAAAGGAACTAGTCACATGGCTAAGAAAGACAAGAACGAGACCACCATCGAGGACCTCAAGGCTCCGCTGCTCGCCGCGGTCGGTGCTGCCGACCTGGCGCTGGCCACCGTCAACGAGATCCTCAACACCCTGCGTGAGCGGGCCGAGGTCGCCGGCGACCGGATGGACGATCGCCGTGCCGCGCTGACCCGCCTGCAGGAGGAACTGCCCAAGCGCACCGAGGAACTGCGCGGCAAGCTGACCAGCGAAGAGCTGCGCAAGGCCGCCGACGAATTCTTCGTGGACGCCACCGAGACCTACAACACCCTGGTCGCTCGTGGCGAGGCCGCCCTGGAGCGGATCAAGGGCCAGCCGGAGTTCAAGGAGGCCGCTGACCGCGTCGAGACCTATGTCGAGTCGGCCGTCGAGCTGACCCAGGAGGCGCTGGGCAACGTGTCGGCACAGACCCGCGCCGTTGGTGAGCGTGCGGCCAAGCTGGTGGGTGTCGACCTGCCGGCTCCGGCCAAGGCCCCGGCCAAGAAGGCCCCGGCCAAGAAGGTCGCCGCCAAGAAGGCTCCGGCCAAGGCTGCTGCCAAGAAGGCCCCGGCCAAGAAGGCTCCGGCCAAGAAGGTCACCCAGAAGTAAGCAATCGGTTCGCCGAACCGAACGGGACCCGCCTACCCTTGAAGCGTGATGCTTCAAGGTGTGGCGGGTTCCGTGCTTGTGGTCCTCAGTTGGGCTGTCCTGGCTGTGACGGTGTACGCGTTCGTGCACGCGGCCCTGCAACGGCCGGACGCCTACACCGCGGCCGATAAGTTGACCAAGCCGGTATGGCTGGTGATTCTGGGCGTTTCGGCGCTGCTGACCCTCGTCCTGGGGGGCACCCTCGGCGCGGTCATCGCCGCAGTGGCGGCCGGCGTGTACCTGGTGGACGTGCGGCCCAGGTTGTTGGAGGTCCAGGGGAAGTCCCGCTGAACACCTGGTTACCGTCCGCTCTGGCGGCGGCAGGGTTCGCGCTGTTCGCCTCGCCCGCCGCGGCAGCCGACCCGGCACCCGATCCACCCTATATCGACCACACGACCTGGGTCAGCTACAGCGGGCTGCCCACATTGCGGGTCTACCTCACCGGTGCCGGGCGCGACGTGGCCGGTGAGTTCGCCAAGACCGACGCCCAGACCGACGACGCATGGGGCGAGGTACTGGCGCTGGCGCCGGACGCCGACACCCCGGGGATGCGCTCCCAATTCCTGTGCCACTGGCGCTTCGCTGAATTCGCCCAGCCCAACAAACCCAGTTGGGATCTGGAGCCGTGGCGGCCCGACGTCGACGAGGCCACCATGCTGCTGGCCGGCTGTAACCCCGGCGGTGCCGAGAAGGGTTCCTGACGAGGCCCCGGGTCAGATCCCGGCGAAGCAGGGGTCCTGCTGACCGTTGGGAATCGTCGCATCGCGGGTGATGAACCGGGCGGTGATCCCGGTGTCGGTCACCTCCACGCTATCGGCGCGAATGCCCATCGGCAGGTTGTCGGTCAGCGTACCGGTGAATGCATCGAGTGCCGGTTGCACGCTCTCCCGGGGCAGCGTGAAGCCCAGGCCGGTCACCTTCATCACCTCGAGGTTAAGCCCGCCGTCGGCGACCTGCGGCCGGATCGTCACGGTGCCGAGTGGGCCCTGCAGTTCCAGGGTTCCGGAGGAGGGCTCCGGCGTCACCCCGCTGACCAGGTTGCCCAGCACCGGGATCACGCCCTGCACGGTCTCCTTGATGCCCTCGGCGGACCACGTGATGTCGGCATCCAGGACGCCGAGGGTGCCCGCCGATTCGGCCGTCGGGTTGATCCGGACATCATCGAGGAGGAGTTTCAGCCTCATGCCCTTGGCCTCACGGATCTGGTTGCCGGCCGTCTCCACGGTCATGTTGCGGTAGCTGTGGGTGAAATGCTGGAGCAGGAATGGCCGCGGGCCGAAGGATGCGGTCGCGCTGTCCCGCACGACGCAGCTGACGGCTTTGGCCACGATCGAGTCGGCCTTGTTCCGTGCGAACAGTTCCGCGCCCAGCAGGCCGGCCAACGCCACCGCCACCACGATGACGAGCACCAGCACCGCGGAGAGCGGATCGCCAAACAGGCCGCGCCGGACGGGTTCGGCCGGCTCCGGGGGCTGGGGGACCTGTGGCGGGATCTGCTGGGTGGGTGGGTCGTACCCGAACGGCGGCTGGGGGACCTGTGGCGGGATCTGCTGGGTCGGCGGCTCGTACCCGAACGGCGGCTGGATGGGCCCCGGAGGCGGGTCCTGCGGCGGCAATGTCACCCGGGCGATTGTGCCCTACGAATCTGAGCGGAGTCTAATGCGATTGCGCAGCACACCGACCGTGTCGCGGACCGTGGTCAGGCTGTCCACGTCGAGGTCGCAGACCACCAACTCCGGGTCGGCGCCGGCGTCGGCGAGCACCTCGCCGGTCGGGGACGCCACCAGACTCCCGCCCACCCCGGTCGGTGCCTTCGCCGCCAACTCCGGACCAGGATAGGCCTGGTCGGCCGCTGCGAGGAAACAGGTTGAATCCATCGCCCTGGCCCGGGCCAGCAGCGTCCACTGCTCCAATTTGCCCGGCCCGGCTCCCCAGGATGCGCTGACCGTGATGATCGACGCGCCCCGGTCGGCCAGCTCGGTGTACAGGTACGGGAAGCGGACGTCGTAGCACAGCGTCACCCCGACCCCGACGCCGTCCACGGTGACGACCAGCGGTTCGCGGCCCGGTGCGACGGTCTGCGACTCGGTGAAACCGAACGCGTCGTACAGGTGGATCTTGTCGTAGTGGGCCTCCACTCCGCCGCCGGTGGCCAGCAGGGTGTTGCTGACCCTGCCATCCGGCGCCGGGGTGAACATGCCGGCGAATACCGTGACCCCGGTTGCGGCGGCGATCCCGCGCACCCCGTCGGCCCACCGGCCGTCGAGGGGCTCGGCGACGGTAGCCGGTGGAACACCGAACCGGCACATGGTGGCCTCCGGGAACACCACCAGCCGGGCACCGGCGTCGGCGGCCCGGCGGGTGTGCTCGTCCACCAGTGCCAGATTCGCGGTCGGGTCGGTGCCGGAAAGGATCTGCGCCAAAGCGATCCGCATGCTGTTGAGGGTAGCCGCGGCGCTGCTCAGGCCGGCGGCGGTGCCACGGCATCCCACGGCACCGTGAGCACCGCATCGCGCGGGCTGCGGCGCTGGGACTCGATCGCCATCCCGTCCGCGGTCAGCGCGGCGAGCATCGCTCGCCACCGGGCTCGCGGGCCGAACACCGACTGACCCGCCGCCGCCGCCCACGCCCGATCGGCAGCAGTCAGCAGGGTGTGGATCGGACGGCCCGGAACATTCTGGTGGATAAGGATTTTCGGCAATCGCTCGGCGAGGTCCGAGGGCCGCTCGATGGCCCTCGGGTCGCAGGCCAGGGTCAGGCTCACCGGGCCGTCGCGGTCGAGCAGCACCCAGCAACTGCGCCGGCCCACCTCATCGCAGGTGCCATCGACGATCAGCCCTCCCGGCGCCAGCCGGGAACGCATGGTGGCCCAGGCGTCGGCCACGGCGTCCTCGGGATACTGGCGCAGCACGTTGAAGGCGCGCACCAGCATCGGTTGCAGGCCGGCGAGTTCGAATCCGCCGAGGGCGAATTCGACGGTGTCGCTGCGGGCCTCGCGCGCCGCCGCGACCCGGTCGGGGTCGATCTCCAGGCCGACCACCCGGATGTCGGGACGCACGGAACGCAGCCGGGCGGCAAGTTCGAGGGTGGTGACCGGCACCCGCCCGTAACCGAGGTCGACCACCACCGGTTGATCGCCGGACTGCAAGGCGGCGCGAACTCGTGGGGAGTGCGTCATCCAGCGGTCGGCCCGGCGCAGCCGGTTGGTCGCGGTGGTTCCCCGGGTCGGCATGCCGACCGGCCGCGGCGGCCTAGCGATGGCGGGCGACCCAGTCCGCGGTGAACTCGCCCTCCTTGGCGAACAACGTCTGCAGGCCGTTCATCAGCAACTGCTCGATCTGTCCGCCGATGATGGGCACCCGGGCCCGACAGACCGTCTCCATCCGCATCCGGCTGCCCCGTTCAGTGTCCGACAGCACGTAGTCGCCGGTGACATCGACCGGCGCCGGGATCTGGGCGCTGTAGCGGCCGCGGGCTTCGTTGGCGGCTACGTGGAACGGCTCGAAATGTTGTTCGCGGGTGATGACGAAACGTCCCTGCACCACCGCCCGGGCGATCGCCGGAAGGTCGTCGGCGGACAGGATGTGCGAGAAGGCGATATCGGTGCCGGTCTCATCGGAGTGGAAGTGCGCGATCTCGGTGCGCGCCGCGTTCTCCAGGTAGAACTCCACCAGGTCATGCCAGTAGTCGATGGTGGTGAAATTCCGGTACATCTCGGCGGCCGGAACCAGCACGTCGACGTCATAGACCATGCGGCGCGGCATTCAGAGGTTCTCGGCGATCCATCGGGTGGTGAACTGCTGCTCGGCGCTGAGCAGGTTCACCAGTTGAGTTCCGATGAACTTCTCCATCTTGCCTCCGACCAGCGGGATGCGGACCTCGACGGTGGCCCGGAAGGTCAGCCGCGCGCGCTCGTCAAGACAGCTGAGCCGGGCGTCGCCGCTGAGGGCCACCGGAGCCCGCACGATGGAGCCGGCGACGCTGGCCTCCGAACCGCCGTCGGCCAGGCCGGTCCAGGTCTCCGCCCGCCGGATCTCCAGGTCGCCGTGGTGGAACTGGTGGACGATCCCGGGCAGCCGTTCGGCCCGCAGCACCTGCGTGCTGACCACATCGACGCCCCCGTCGTGGCCCACCCGGAAGGCCTCCAGGCTGGCGTCGTCGGCGCCAGATGCCGCCAGCCGGGCCCGCCAGTACCGCTCGTCGCAGAAGGCGGCATGCACCTGGGCGGGAGTCCCCGCGTACTCGGTGGCCATGTCGAACGAACGCGGCATAGCAGACGAGGCTACCGTTACCGTCCGTGGTACTGAGGGCGGATTTCGGCGGAGCGCGCGTCGACCGGGACGTACCACTGGCGTCGCTGACGACCCTGCGGGTCGGACCGGTCGCCCGCCGGGTGATCACCTGTGCCACGGCTGATCAGGTCGTCGCCACCCTGGGTACGCTGGACCGCGGTGGCGGACCGGTCCTGGTGCTCGGCGGCGGATCCAATGTGGTGGTCGCCGACGACCTCTCGGACCTGACCGTGGTACTACTGGCCGACACCGCGGTGCGGGTGGACCCGCCGTTTCTGCGAGCCGGGGCCGGGGCCGACTGGGACGCGGTGGTGGCCAATGCCGTTGCGGCGAACCTCGGCGGCCTGGAATGCCTTTCGGGAATTCCGGGCTCGGCCGGCGCCACCCCGGTGCAGAACGTCGGCGCCTACGGTGTCGAGGTGGCCGACTTGCTGACCCGGGTCAGGCTGTTGGACCGCGGCACCGGGCAGGTGCGCTGGGTGCCGGCCGACGAACTCGGATTCGGATACCGGCACAGCGTCCTGAAGGGATCCGCGGCGGCGACTGTGCTGGAGGTGGAATTCGCCCTCGACCCGGCCGGCCGATCCGCCCCGCTGCGGTACGCCGAACTCGCTGCCGCTCTTGATGTCCCGATTGCGGACCAGGTCGATGCGGCCCGGGTGCGCACCGCAGTGCTGGCACTGCGCGCCGCCAAGGGCATGGTGCTCGACGCCGGGGACCACGACACCTGGAGTGTGGGCTCGTTCTTCACCAATCCGGTGGTGAGCGCCGAGCGGTTCGAGCGCATCCGCGGTGGATCAGAGGTGGCCGTGCCGCACTACCCGGCGCCCGACGGGGTCAAGCTCGCGGCAGGCTGGCTGGTCGAGCGGGCCGGCTTCGGTAAGGGTTTCCCGGGCAGCGGGCCGTGCCGGCTGTCCACCAAACACGCGCTTGCCCTGACCAATCGCGGCGGGGCCACCACCGCCGATGTGCTGGCGCTGGCCCGAACCGTACGTGACGGGGTGCAGGCGGCCTTCGGGGTGAGACTCGTTCCGGAACCGGTCCTGGTGGGCTGCACGCTGTGATCGTCAGCGGCGGTTGAACCGGCCCGCGCTGGCCTGATCGCGCGGCCGGATGACGATCTGGTCGATATTGACGTGTGCGGGCCGGGAGGCGACGAACCCGATCACCTCGGCCACATCGTCGGCCACCAGCGGGGTGATGCCGGCGTAGACCGCTTCGGCCCGCTGGTCGTCGCCGCCGAACCGCACCAGCGAGAACTCGGTCTGGACCGCGCCGGGTGCGATCTCGGTGAGCCGCACCGGCTTTCCCAGCAACTCACCCCGCAGGGTGCGGTGCAGCGCACCCTGGGCGTGTTTGGCAGAGGTGTATCCAGACCCGCCGTCGTACACCTCCAGGGCGGCGATCGAGGTCACCGTGACGATCAGGCCGTCGCCGGAGTCGATGAGCTTCGGTAGCAGCGCCCGGGTGACCCGCAGGGTGCCCATCACGTTGGTCTCCCACATCCAGCGCCAGTCGTCGAGATCGGCCTCGGCCACGGTCTGCAGGCCTTTGGCCCCGCCGGCGTTGTTCACCAGCACGTCGACCCGTCCGAGTTGCGCGGCCAGCGACTGCACCGCGGCGTCGTCGGTGACGTCCGCGGTGACGGCGGTCCCGCCGATCTCGTTGGCCAGTCGCTGGATCCGATCGGTCCGGCGGGCCACCGCGACCACATGGAACCCCAGGCCGGCGAGTGTTCGGGCCGTCGCAGCACCGATACCCGAACTGGCACCGGTGATCACCGCGACCCGTGAGTGGGCATCCGGGTGTGCTGTCACCGGTTGAACTGTAGTCAGCGGCACGGCCCGTCGACGGCGGTGTAAACATATAAGGGTGCGGCACCCCCGGGATCTGACCGACGGAGCCGTGCTGCCCGGCCGGGTGGCGGTGCTGTCGGTGCACACCTCGCCGCTGTCGCAGCCCGGCACCGGCGACGCCGGCGGGCTGAATGTCTACGTGCTGCAGACCGCACTGCATCTGGCCCGTCGCGGCGTCGAGGTCGAGATCTTCACCCGGGCCACGTCCTCGGCCGACCCGCCGGCGGTGCGGGTTGCCCCCGGCGTGCTGGTCCGCAATATCGCCGCCGGGCCGTTCGAGGGCCTCGACAAATACGACCTGCCAACCCAGCTGTGCGCGTTCACCGCCGGGGTGTTGCGCGCCGAGGCTAACCACGAGCCCGGGCACTACGACATCGTGCATTCGCACTACTGGCTCTCCGGCCAGGTGGGCTGGCTGGCCCGCGACCGCTGGGCGGTACCGCTGGTGCATACGGCGCACACGCTGGCCGCGGTCAAGAATGCCGCACTCGCCGAGGGCGACGACCCGGAGCCGCCGTTGCGCGCCGTCGGTGAACAGCAGGTCGTCGACGAAGCCGACCGGTTGATTGTCAACACCGAGTCCGAAGCCCGCCAACTTGTTTCGCTGCACAATGCCGACCCGCGCCGGATCGATGTCGTACATCCGGGTGTGGATCTGCAGGCCTTTTCGCCCGGCGATCGGATGGCCGCCCGCGCGGCTCTCGGCCTCCCCGCCGAGGAACGGATCGTGGCGTTCGTCGGCCGCATTCAGCCGCTCAAGGCGCCGGATGTGCTGTTGCGGGCCGCCGCCCTGCTGCCCGACATCCGGGTACTGGTGGCCGGCGGGCCCTCCGGCAGCGGACTGGCCGCACCGGATGCCCTGGTCCGGCTTGCCGCCGAACTCGGGATCTCCGACCGGGTGACCTTCCTGCCGCCACAACCGCGCGATCAATTGGTCAACGTCTACCGGGCGGCTGATCTGGTGGCCGTCCCGAGCTACTCGGAGTCCTTCGGTCTTGTCGCCGTCGAGGCGCAGGCCTGTGGCACCCCGGTGGTGGCCGCGGCGGTCGGCGGGCTGCCGGTGGCGGTTGCCGACGGCCGCAGTGGCGCACTGGTCGACGGCCACGGCGCACCGGAGTGGGCGACGGCGATAGCCGGTCTGCTCGATGCCGACGCCGATGCGCTGCGCAGGGGTGCGATCGAGCACGCCGGCCGATTCTCCTGGGACCACACCGTCGACGCCCTGCTGGCCAGCTACGGCCGGGCGATCGCCGACTACGGTCGCACCCATCAGCGCAGCGCCGCCCGGGACCTTCTGGTCCGTCGCAGCGGCCGGCGCTGGAGCATGCGGCGGGGGGTGCGCGCGTGAGTGCCGAGCCGAGGTTCGATGCCATCCGGGTGCAGCGGCTGATCGAGGAGACGCTGCGCGAGCACGAGCTGAATTTCACCCGTTACGAGGGTGCCCATGGCGGACTGCCCGGGCTGCTCATCGAACTTCCCGGTGAGCGAAAGCTCATCACCAACACCCTGCTGAGCATCGGCGAGCATTCGGTGCGGGTGGAGGCGTTCGTCTGCCGTCGGCCCGACGAGAACCACGAGGGGGTGTACCGGTTCCTGCTCAAGCGCAACCGGCGGCTCTACGGGGTGGCCTACACCCTGGACAATATCGGCGACGTCTATCTGATCGGGCGGGTCGGCCTGGACATCGTCAGCTCGGAGGAGATCGACCGGATCCTGGGTCAGGTGCTCGAGGCGGTCAACAACGATTTCAACACGCTGCTCGAACTCGGGTTCGCCACCTCGATCCGCAAGGAGTGGGCCTGGCGGGTGGCCCGCGGCGAGTCGCTGAAGAACCTGAAGGCCTTCGAGCACCTCATCGATGACGAAGGGGAGCATGACGAACGGGACCACGGCGAAGGGGCTCCGTGAGAGACTTCCAGCATGGGTGATTGCACGCTGATCCTGCTGCGCCACGGTGAAAGCCAGTGGAATGCGCTGAACCTGTTCACCGGCTGGGTGGACGTCGATCTCACCGACAAGGGCCGCGCCGAAGCGGTCCGGGCCGGCGAGTTGATCGCCGGCCTGGACCGCCAACCCGATGTCGTCTACACCTCGCTTTTGCGCCGCGCCATTACGACCGCCAACATCGCGTTGGACAAGGCCGACCGGCACTGGATCCCGGTGCACCGGGACTGGCGGCTCAACGAGCGCCACTACGGCGCCCTGCAGGGTCTGGACAAGGCGGAGACCAAGGCCAAATACGGCGAAGAGCAGTTCATGAAGTGGCGGCGCAGCTACGACACCCCGCCGCCGCCGATCGAGCGGGGCAGCACCTACAGCCAGGACGGCGACCCGCGCTACGCCGCAATCGGCGGCGGTCCGCTGACCGAGTGCCTGGCCGACGTGGTGGCCCGTTTCGTGCCGTACTTCGAGGAGATCATCGTCCCGGATCTGCGGGCCGGGAAGACGGTCCTGATCGCCGCCCACGGCAATTCGCTGCGCGCGCTGGTGAAATACCTCGACGGCATGTCCGACGGGGACGTGGTGGGGCTCAATATCCCGACCGGGATCCCGTTGCGCTACGACTTGGACGAGCAGCTCAAACCGGTACTGGCCGGCGGTACCTACCTCGATCCCGATGCGGCCGCTGCCGGCGCCGCGGCGGTGGCCAACCAGGGCGGCAAGTAGAACGTCCGATGAACAGCGGTTGAACTCGCCAGCCGCTGCACGTCCGCGGTTCTGGTGACGGCGGTTCGGTGCGTACGCTTTCGGGGTGAGTGTTGGTGCGGTGGCACCGTGGATCGCCGCCGCAGTGCTGGTGGGCCTCGGTGGCGGGTTCGCGATCGCCGCGCTGGTGATGCGGCGGCGCGTCGAGCGCACCCCGCGCGGACCCGACGCGGCCGGTGTCGTGACGGTGTCGAAGGTGTTGCAGGCGGTGGTTTCGGCGGCACCGCTGGGCGTGGTGGTCGTCGACCAGTTCCGCGATGTGGTGGTCAGTAACCGCCGGGCGGGGGAACTCAGCGCGGTGCGCGACGGACTTCTCGACGACCGGGTGTGGGAGGCCACCCAGTGCACGCTGGCCGACGGCGAGGATGTCGAGGTCGACCTGTCGGCGCCACGCGGGGCCGCCGACCGCCGCTCGGGAATGTCGGTGCAATGCCACGTCAGGCTGCTGAACGCCGAGAATCCGCGGCTCGCGGTCATCTATCTCGTCGACCAGTCCGAGCAGGCCCGGATGGAGGCCAGCCGGCGCGATTTCGTGGCCAACGTCAGCCACGAACTGAAGACCCCGGTCGCGGCGATGGGTGTGCTGGCCGAGGCGCTGCTGGAGTCCACCGGGGAGCCGGAGAACGTACGGCGGTTCGCCGGCAAGATTCATGCCGAGTCCCAGCGGCTGGCCGGCATGGTCGGCGAGTTGATCGAACTGTCCCGTCTGCAGGGTGCTGAACGGTTGCCCGATCTGGTGGCGGTCGACGTGGACAGTGTTGTGCAGGAGGCGATTTCGCGCCACAAGGTGGCGGCGGACAATGCCGACATCACCATCGGCACCGACTCGCCGAGCGGCTTGCAGGTGTTGGGCGACCAGCCGCTGCTGGTGACCGCGCTGGCCAATTTGATCTCGAACGCGATCGCATACTCGCCGAACGGTTCGACGGTCTCGGTCAGCCGCCGGCATCGGGGCGACGCGGTGGAGATCGCCGTCACCGACCGGGGCATCGGGATCGCACTCGCCGACCAGGAGAGGGTGTTCGAGCGGTTCTTCCGGGCGGACAAGGCCCGATCCCGCGCGACCGGGGGGACGGGTCTCGGGCTGGCGATCGTCAAGCATGTCGCCGCCAATCACAACGGCGCCATCCGATTGTGGAGCCGGCCTGGGACCGGGTCGACCTTCACGCTGTCCATCCCGGTCTATCACGGACCGGATTCCGGTACCGAACCCGATATCGACGAAGAGGAGACGCAGTGATCAGGGTGCTGATCGTCGAGGATGAGGAATCTCTCGCCGACCCGTTGGCCTACTTGCTTCGCAAGGAGGGTTTCGACGCCACCGTGGTGACCGACGGTCCGGCTGCATTGGCCGAGTTCGATCGCTCCGGCTCCGATATCGTGCTGCTCGACCTGATGCTGCCCGGTATGAGCGGTACCGATGTGTGCAAGCAGTTGCGGGCCCGTTCGAGCGTTCCGGTGATCATGGTCACCGCCCGCGACAGCGAGATCGACAAGGTCCTCGGCTTGGAACTGGGTGCCGACGACTACGTCACCAAGCCGTATTCGGCGCGCGAGTTGATCGCCCGTATCCGCGCGGTGCTGCGCCGCGGCGGGGACGTCGAGGAATCCGGTGACCTGATCCTGGAGTCCGGCCCGGTCCGGATGGATATCGACCGCCATGTCGTCAGCGTGCACGGCGAGCGGATCGCGCTGCCGCTCAAGGAGTTCGATCTGTTGGAGTACCTGATGCGCAATAAGGGCCGGGTACTGACCCGGGGTCAGCTGATCGACCGGGTCTGGGGGGCGGACTACGTGGGCGACACCAAGACCCTCGACGTTCACGTTAAAAGACTGCGGTCCAAGATCGAGGCCGATCCGGCCCATCCAGTGCGCCTGGTCACCGTCCGCGGGCTCGGTTACAAGCTGGAGGGCTGAGCGTGGCTCAGTAGGCGCCGTTGGCGGTCAGCACGGTCTTGACTGTCTTGGCGATGATCATCAGATCGCGCAGCAGCGACCAGTTCTCGACATAGTCGAGGTCAAGGCGGACGGCATCCTCGACACGCAGGTCCGACCGCCCGCCGATCTGCCACAGCCCGGTCAGGCCTGGCTTGACCGCCAGCCGGTTGCGCAGTAGTTCGTCATACGAGTCGACCTCGCGCTGAACCTGCGGGCGCGGACCCACGACGCTCATATCGTCGATCAGGACGTTGAACAGCTGGGGAAGCTCATCGATGCTGAACTTGCGCAGCAACCGGCCCACCCGGGTGATCCGCGGATCTTCCTTGGCTTTGAAGAACAGCGGGTTGCCGCCGTTGGCGGCGATCATGTCGGCCACCATCACATCAGCGCCCTGGTACATGGTGCGGAACTTGCACATGATGAACCGCCGGCCGTTGAGCCCGATGCGTTCCGCGTGGTAGAAGACCGGGCCGCGGCTGGACACCTTGACCGCGATGGCGGTCGCGATCATCACCGGCAGGGTCACGATCAGGGCGACCGTGGCGAAGATCACGTCGAAGATGCGTTTGGCCGCGGAGTTGGCACCGTGATATCGCGGCGTATCCACCTCAAGGACCGCCATCCCGCCGATGAGGCGGGTCCGCAGCCGGCGATCGGCGACGTCGATCAGCCCGGGTGCCACCATCAGTTCCACGCCGAGTGCATCCAACTCCCAGATCAGCCGTCGGACCTCCATTGGCGGAAGGTCATCCGTCGCGGCCAGCACCACGGTGCTGGCTCCGGTGCTGCGCACCGCGTCCATGATGGCGCTATCGACGCCCACGATCGGAATATCGCGTCCCCCGACGGGGATCGAGATCGATGCCGCAGCGGCGCCGGCCGGGGTGCAGATGCCGACCACGTGATAGCCGGCCTCCGGTTCGTTGGCGAACATCGTCGCCAACTCGGCGGCGGAATGATCGTTGCCGACCACCAGGGTGGTGACCACGCCGTCACCGCGGCGGCGCTGACGGTCGGTCACCCGGCGCCAGATCATCCGGCTGGCCAGCAGTCCCACCAGTCCTAGTGGGAGCGCGATGGCCAGGTAGATGTTGGTGGGTTCGAAGGGCAGCAGTTGACCGGCGATCGCGATCAGACCGAACAGCTGCAGGGTGGCGAGTGTGACGTTGGTGTACTCCTCGACGCCCTGGCCGACCACCCGGCGCGACCGGGCTCCGCTCAGACCGAGGAAGGCCATCCAGGCCAGTAGCAGCGTCACCGACACCACCGAGTAGCCGAGTGGCGCGGAACTGGTCCACGGGAAGTCGGCGGACCGGCCGGCCTCGTCAGGCCGATGGAAGCGGACCAGGTCGGCCGCGACCACCGCGGCGCCGATGACCAGGGCATCGCTGGAGAGAAGCCGGCGGGCGTGCCGGCTGTGCAACTCCTGGGTCCGTGATTCCCGGCCGACGGATGACGACACGTTTCCCGGAAAAGCCGGGACTCCCGGGCGGGTTGGACTGCGGCTAAGGCTTTCCGGCGCAAGGGGCGTGGGTGTCCTGTCCCGTTGGGGAAGGTTGATCACCACAGCAAATACACCCTTTGAATCGACGCAGGAAGAACGACGTTTTGATGATCCCAGCGTGTCCACGCGGACCGCATGAACCGCCGGAGCGATCCGGGATCTAGACCGCCACTCCGCGGCTACGGCTGATCAAGGGAAAAGGCCAGGTCATACTGGTCGAAGACGGCCGACCGCGAATAGGTTCGCTGGAAATGGCGGGCGGCTTGGTCGGAGAGCTCGGCATTGCGAGCCGGGTCCGTGAGCTGGCAGAGCAACTCGGCGAAACCGGCCGGCTCGTCGGCCACCAGCACCCCGGTTCCCGGCCCGCTGGCGATCCCCTCCGCCCCCACCGCGGTGGAGACCACCGGGAGGTGGCGGCCCAGCGCGTCGATCACCTTGAGCTTGACCCCGGATCCGAAGCGCAGCGGGTTGACCAGCCCGGCCGCCCCGGCGAGGGCCGCGGAGAGGTCCGCGACGTAGCCGTCGACGGACACGCTCGGTCCCAGCGATTCGGCCAGCGCCATGACACCGGGCCGGACCTTCCGGCCGATCACCCGCAGCCGCGCAGCCGGCAGCCTCCGCAGCAGCACCGGCCAGACGGTGCTGAGGAACCACCACAGGCCGTCGTCGTTGTGCGGCAGGGACAGCAGGCCCAGGAACACGAACTCCGGTGCCCCGGCGTACCGGCGCGCCGACGACGGTGGTGTCGCGACCAGTGGCGCCACCGCCATGATGCGCCCGGCCGGCACCCCGGTCCGGCGGCTCAGCGATTCGGCCTCGCCGGAGTTGACCAGCAGGCAGCGCCGGAAACGGCGGGCGGTCCGGTCCTCACTGCGCCGGACCAGTGATCGTTCGAGGCGCAGCAGCGCGGTCTGGCTGAGCCGGTTTTCGGCGATCGGGCGCAGCGCAGGGGGGATATGCACGGCGAAATTGCCCAGCGGGTTGATATCGATACCGCGGTAGCGCCGCGCGGCGGCCAGCATGCGGTCGTAGCGCTCGGAGAACAGGTCGTCGAGATAGCAGATCTGCCGGGCCGCGACATCGTCGTCGGCGTACTGCGCGGTGCGCACGGTGTCGTAGATCTGCAGTCGGGGGGCGACGGCACCGAGCACGTCGGCGATGGCGCGGGCCGTCTTCGGCGACCACAGGAACGCCTCCTGCAGGCTCGACCGGCCGGTGCAAACCCGGGTCGCCGTGGCGCGCAGCAGGTCGGATCGGCTGGGGCCGGGAACGCTGTGCAGCACCACTGGGAAATCCGGTGACGGCGGCCCGCCGATCCTGATGTAATGGACGTTGTCGGCGCCGTACCGGCTGGTCAGATAGTCGATGAATCCGGCCAGCACGACCTTTTTCCCGGCATCCGTCGGGTAGGGATCAACGGCACTGATCAGCGCGACGGACACTGGGCGATGGTAGCCACCCGGCGGTACTCTGTCGGCCTGGACGACCGGATGCGGGTCGATCGCGAGTCGGGGGGAGTGCCGTGGCCGCTACCGAACCCCCCTCGACACACCCCTCGACCGGGCGTCAGGCGGCCTGGAACTACCTCGTCTTCGCGCTGAGTAAGAGCAGCACCCTGCTGATGACGGTGGTAGTTGCGCGCATCCTGGATCCAACGGAGTTCGGACTCTTCGCACTGGCACTGCTGGTGGTCAACCTCTTCGAGTACGTCAAGGATCTCGGCGTCGGGGCGGCACTGGTGCAGAACCGCCGGGACTGGTCCACGCTGGCTCCCACCGGTCTGACGTTGTCGGTGATCTTCGGTGTACTCGCCAGTGCTGTGTTGGCAGCGACCGCGGATCTGACCGCGGGTGCGCTGAAGAATCCGGATCTTGCGCCGATGATCCGGGTGCTGGCGATCGCGTTGGCGCTCAACGCATTGAGCACCGTGCCGGCGGCGTGGCTTCGCCGGTCGATGAACTTCCGCGCCCGGATCCTGCCCGAGTTCGCCGGTGCGATCGCCAAGACCGGTCTCACCATCGGTCTGGCGTTCGGCGGGTTCGGTGTGTGGAGCCTCGTGTATGGCCAATTGGCGGCTACCGCGGTGATGACGCCGCTGTACTGGCTGGCGGCCGGGCGGGCTCCGCGATTCGGACTGGACCGTCCGCTCGGAGGCGAACTCCTGCGATTCGGGATGCCGGTGACGGCAGTGACCCTGCTGGCCTACGCGATCTACAACGTCGATTACCTCGCGGTCGGCACCCGACTGGGTGCCGACGATCTGGGGCTGTACACACTGGCCTATCGCCTGCCCGAACTTCTGGTGCTCAACCTGTGCGTCGTGGTCAGCGACGTGTTGTTCAGCGCCCTGTCCGGGCTGCAGCATGACCGCGCGGGCTTGGGCGGCCACTACCTGCGGGCACTCCCGGTGGTGATGGCGTTGACGGCTCCCCTCGGGGTCGGTATGGCGATCGCCGCGGGGCCGCTGGTGGAGACCCTTTACGGCGATCAGTACGCCGGGTCGGCACCGATCCTGGCGGTGTTGGCGATCTACACCGTGGTGTACTCCGCGTCTTTCCACGCCGGCGATGTGTTCAAGGCGATCGGGCGGCCCGGGGTGCTGACCGCCGTGAATGCCGCGAAACTCGTCCTGCTGATCGGACCGGTCTGGTGGGCGGCCGGGTACAGCCCCACGATGGTCGCTGTCGCGTTGTTGGCCACCGAGGCCGTTCACTTCGTCATCCGGATGGCGGTCTTGCACCACACGACCGGGGTGCGCTGGTCGGCGGTCGCCCGTGCGCTGGCCGGTCCGGTGGCCGCCGCTGCGGTGATGGGACTGCTCCTGTTCCCGGTAACCCGACTCACCGCCGGATTTGTTGCCCCATTGGAGTTGGGGATGTTAGCTGTATTAGGCCTCGTGTTGTACGTTGCGATGCTGCGATTCACCGCCCCGCACCTGTTCGCCGCCGGCGTCGCGATGGTGCGGCGCCGGCTTCGGCCGCAAGCGGCGAACCCCCGGAGAGAAGGACCATGAGGATTTTCCGCTTCGCCATCCCGGTGCTTGCGATGATCGGAGCCCTGGTGGGGGCCGCGCTCGGTTTCCTGCTCACCCCCGATGCCGGGAACTACAAGGCCACCGCAGATGTGGCCTTCCTGCCCGCCCCCAACCTCACCACCGTGGAGGCCTCCAATTTCTGGGAGGTCCTCACCCGCGGCCAGGTCAGCCGAACCGCGGCCGTGGTCTACGAGGAGCCACGCTGGCTGGCCTCGGCGGCCAACACCGCCAAGGTCCCGGTGGGCGAGTTGACACTCAGCGCCGCGGCGGTGCCGGAGACCACTATCGTCGAGGTGACCGTTCAGGCGACGTCCGCGGCCGCCGCCGAGGCCGCACTCAATGACGTCCTGACCACCGCCACCCCGGAGGTGGCCTCGCTGGCCGCGCCGTATTCGGTCCGGGTGCTGTGGCCGCCGGAGGGCAGCGCCGTACCGGCTGGCCTGCCCGGTCGCACCCAGGTCATGGCTGCCGGTGGGTTGGCCGGCCTGCTGGTCGGCGGGGCCGTCGGCTGGGCCGTCATCCGGCGATCCGGTGGGGCGCGGGGCGACGTGGCACCGCCTCAACCATGACCGGCGCGACCCGGACGACGCGACCCGCTGACCGGTTCGCCGGCCTGGCTCTGGCCGCCGGGCTCGGGCTGTTCGGGTCGATTGTCATCCTGGGTACGCGCACCCAGTGGCTGTTGGTGCTGGCGCCGATCGGCGCGGTGGTGGTGGTGCTGGCGGCACGCCGTCCGCTGCTGGCTCTCAACGTCATGGTCATCGTCGAGGTGACCAACCTGTCCGGGGTGCTGGCCCCGCGCGGCGGCCTTCCGCTGTTTCAGGCCTCCATGGTGCTGGGTGCGGTCGCCATCGCCCTGGCCCTTCGGGATCCGCAGGCGCGGCAACGGCTCAACGCCTGGACCATCATCTGCATCGGATTGCTGGGTTTCTATATCGTCGTGCAAAGTCTGGCCGTTCTGGTCAGCGCCGACCTTTCGGCATCGCTCGGCTCGATCCGCCGCACCACGCTGGACTGCCTGTTCGCGATCATCGTGTTCGTCCTGATCCAGATCACCCGGCGGCAGTGGGAGGTGGCGGCCGCCATCGCCATCCCGCTGGCGGTGTTGTCCGCCCTCACCGCGGTCAACCAGGTGTTCTTCGGCGGCACCATGTCATTCGGCGGATTCTCGACCGTCACAACGGCTTCCGGTGACCTCATCACCACCCTGCGCTACGGCGGCCCGCTGCCGGACTCGAATTTCTGGGGCCGGCACCTGGTGCTGGGCGTGCCCCTGACGGCCGCGCTGTTGACAAAAGCGATCCGTGCCGACCGGCATCTGGTCGAGGTGGGATGGATGGTGGCACTGCTGGCCATTTTCGTCGGCATCTACCTCACCCAGTCGCGCGGCACGTTCGTCTCGGCCGCCATCGCGGTCCTGGTCTGGTTCGTCGCCGCCGGGCGGCCGGTCTGGCGCAGCGCACCGGTGATCCTGCCGTTCGCGATCGGCCTCGCAATGATCCCCGGCGTGGGCAACCGGCTCACCCAGGCGGTGTTCGAACTCAGCCGGGGGCAGGGCGCCGGGTATGTCGACCCGTCGCTGCTCGGCCGACTTGCCGCCCAGCAGCAGGCGGCGATGATGTGGCAGGAGCGGCCGTTGTTCGGTTTCGGCCCGGGTTCCTTTCCCGGACTGGTCGACGCGTTCGCGGGCCGGGTGCCGACCGCCGTCCGGGAGCCCACCAACGCCCCGCACAATATTTATTTCGAACTCGCCGCCGAATCCGGCACGTTGGGGGTGCTGAGTTGGCTCGTGGTCATCGGGGGATTCCTGACCGTCCTCGGACTGCGGATCGCGGCCGGGCCACGGTCGCCGGACCGGGTGTTGGCCGCGGCGGTCTTCGGTGCCATCGTCGGCTGGTCGGTGGCCAGCCTGGCGCTGCACCTGGCGTACTTCCGCACCTTCGGGCTCATTCTCGCGCTGGCCGGTGGAATGGCACCGGCGTGGCCGGTGCCCGCTCGGGCGATGCGCCGCTACCTCGATACGGTGGCAGTCTGCGCGGTGGCGGCGGTCATCGGCGCAGGCGTGTTCACCGCATGGTGGGCGACCGGTACGCAGCGGTTGGTGGCCGCCACCCAGTACGTCACGCTCAAACCGGTCGGACCGGTCGACGGGTGGTACGCCTACGCGCTGGACATCCGGTCCCGGGTCGAACTGCTGCCCACCATCGCCAGACTTGTCGACGCCGACCAGCCGGATGTGGCCGTGGAAGCTGATGCGGTGCGCGGTCTGCTGAGTTTCACCGCCACCGACGTTACCGAGGCGCAGGCCCGCGATCACCTCAGGGCCGCCGTCGATCGTGCTGTGCCACTGCTGGATTCGGCGATCGGACACGACGACTATGTGCTGCAGTCGGTGGGCGGCGTGCGGGTCGAATCCAGGCTGGAGACGTCGGGTCATAACGTCGCCTTGGCGGCGGTCGCCGGTGGCGCAGCCGCCCTGATCGGCGGGATGTTCTTCGCCCGCCGTCTACTCTCCCGATCTGAGGACGAGGTTGTAGCCGAACGGGTCGTCGCCGAGGGAGCCGCCGTATGAGCCGCAAGCCGATCGTCCTCGTGGAGTTCTCCCCGTCGGGGGGCCTGTTCCAGTTCGCCGTCGAACTCGGCAATGCGCTGGCCGCCCAGGGGCGGCGGGTGGAACTCTGGACCGGGCCCCGACCCGAAATGCAGTCCTCGGTGCCCGGATTCACCGTCCGAGCGGTGCTGCCGACCTGGCATCCGGCCGATGCCGAGGTGCGGTCCCGCTGGTTCCGGCTGCTCCGGCGCGGGCTGCGCGCCGGTCAACTGGTATTCGCCTGGATCGTCCTGACGTTTCGGCTGGTGCTGGCCCGTCCCGGCGCGGTGCTGTGGTCGCAGTGGAGGTTCATCTTCGAGCCGCTCTTCGTCGTGCTGGTGTCAGCGCTGCTGCCCAACACGACGCTGGGGATCATCGCCCACGAGCCGGTACCCCGATCCGACGCGAAGGACACCAGCACCCCCAAGAGCGGCAGGCTGCTCAACCGCGCCTTCGCCGCGGCGTGGCGGCGACTGGACATCGCCTTCGTTCTGGGCCCCGCCACCCGGGATCTCGCGATCACTCACTGGCGGCCCCGCTGCCCGGTCGTCGTCATCCCGCACGGATTCGAGACCGCGCTGCGCGACCCCGCCGTCCCGGTCCGGTCGGCGTCGGACACCCCGCCGGTGGTCCTGTTCTTCGGAGTCTGGTCCCGTTACAAGGGAATCGAGGTGTTGCTGGATGCCTTCGCCGAGGTGCGTCGGCAGCTGCCGGAGGCCCAACTGGTGCTGGCCGGCGCCCCCGGTGCGGATATCGACGTCGAGCAGGTGCTGCGACGGGCCGCGGCGATCGGTCATGTGGACGCCCGGCCGGGATACGTGCCCACCGGCGATGTCACCAGGCTTCTCGATGCGGCGCGGGTGGTGGTCACGCCCTACACCCGGGCCACCCAGAGCGGTGTGGTGCATCTGGCCTACACCTTCGCCCGGCCGGCCATCGCCAGCGCGATCGGCGACCTTCCGCAAGCCGTCGACAACGGGGTGACCGGCCTGCTGGTGCCACCGGGAGACCCCGGGGCGCTGGCCGCCGCCGTCCTGACGCTGCTGCGGGATCCCATGCTGGCCGCCAGGCTCGGCGAGGCCGGCCACCGCCGGGCTGCGCAGGGCTGGGCCGACGCGGCCGCCCGGGTCAGTTCCGCACTGGACTCCGCGGACCGCGCCCGATCGGAGGGCCGGCTGTCCCGGGGGCTCCGACGCGGTGCGGCGGTGGTGCTGACGGTCGTCCTGGCGGTGGCCGCCATCCTGGCCGGGCGCGCGGTCTGGACTGCGGACGACTCCGGCGCGATGCCCACCCCGTTCGCCTCGGACAGTCCGTGGCGGCAGACCATTCCGGCGGACCCGCCGCTGAATCCCGGCAGCGCCGACATGATCGCGGCGGTCGCCTCGCCGCCCGCCCTGAACGCCAACCTCGTCGAGTTCGCCATCCCGATCTACCCGGTGAATGCCGACACTCCGGTGCACCCGGTGGTCTGCACCGCGCAATGGGGCATCTGCCCGTTCGCCGGCTGGCCGGTGCCGATCCCGGACGGTGCGGCTCCACATTCGGGGTCGGACGGCGCGATGGTCACCGTCGACGAGGCCGCCGGAACATCCTTCGAGTTCTGGCGGGCTGCCAACAGTGACGGGCAGTGGTCGGCGAGTTGGGGTGCGGTCAACAGCCTGCGCGGATCGGGATGGGGCGGGGAAGCGACCGGATCGGGAGCATCCCGGCTCGGCGGCGTCATCCGGGTCAAGGAGATCGAGGCCGGCGTGATCCCGCACGCCCTGGCACTGCAGTCCAATAACGCCTGTACGACGTTCCAGCCGCCCGCGTTGAAGAGTGACGGCACCTCGGTGCGCCCGGACTGCATCCCGCAGGGCACCCTGCTTCAACTTGACCCGCAACTGGATCTGGCCGACCTGGATCTTGCCCCGGGCGAACTGGCGGTGGCCACGGCGATGCAACGCTACGGCGGCTACGTCATGGATGTGGCCGCGACGGCGCTGAGCGTCAGTTTCGAACTCGACACCACCGCGCCGCGGGACTCGCTCAGCGAGAGTTACCGCGCCGCGGGATTCCGGTGGGACTACGACGCGATGGAGAAGATTCCGTGGGACAAGTTGAGGGTCCTGGCATGAGCCGGCCGATCAAGGCGCTGGTGCTCATCGACGCGTTCCGGATGGGTGGGGCGGAAACCCTGTTGGCGCCGATGATCGTGGCATCCAGGGACACCGACGTCGCCATGGACGTGGTGAGTGTGCTGCCGGAGGAGACCAACTCGACCAAGACCCTGGAAATCCTCGCCGACGCCGACATTCCGGTGCGGTCGTTGGGGATACGTCGCCTGCTGGATCCGGTCGCGGTGCCCCGGTTGACCCGGTTCATCCGCGCTGGCGGCTATGACGTTGTGCATGCCCATCTGGAGTACGCGATGACGCTGGCTGTTCCCGCCGCGGCCCTGGCCCGCCGGCCCGCGGTGTGTACGTTCCACCACGTGGCCCGCCCACTGCAGGGGCGCGCCGCCTGGCGGGAGCGGCTGGCTGTGGAGGCGGCCACCCGGTCCAGCCGGGCGCTGTTCGTCTCCGAGGCGTCCCGGCTGTCTTTCCAGCAGGTGTATCGGCCGAAGCGGATGCCGGCGAACTGGGAGGTCATGCACAACGGTATCGACATCACGAATTACCATCCGGGACAGCCCGATCCGGAACTTCGCCGCCAGTTGGGCGGCTCGGCGGAACATCTTGTCGTACTCCCCGCGGCCTTCCGCGACTTCAAGGGCATCCCGGTCGCGATCCGCGCCTGGCCGGCTGTGCGGGAGCGCTTCCCCGACGCGGTTCTGGCGTTGGTCGGAGGGGGCGACTCGGAGCCCGAATTGCGGCGGCTGGTAGCCGATCTGGGCCTCAATGAGGCGGTGGTGTTCGCCGGGGTCCGCACCGACATGCCGGAGGTCTACCGCGTCGCCGACGTCGTGCTGTCGGCGTCGATCTTCGGCGAGAACCTTCCGACAGTGCTGATCGAGGCATCCGCGACCGGCTGCGCGATCGCGGCATCGCGTGTCGGCGGCATCCCGGACATCGTCATCGACGGCGAGACCGGGTTGCTCTTCGAACCGGGCTCGCCGGAGATGGCGGCCGACGCGGTCTGCCGACTGCTGGCGGACGCCGGGCTGCGCGGACGGCTCGGGGGAGCCGCCCGGGAGCGGGCCATCCGGGAATTCACTGCGGCGGCCTGGCTTGCCCGACTGCGGTCCACCTACCTCGAAGTCATCGGCGGCCGCCGATGACGCGGTGCGAGATCGTCTACCTGGTGTCCCGGTTTCCGGTCACCTCGGAAACGTTCATCTTGCGCGAGATCGACGCACTCGAGGGGACTGGGCGCTTCGACATCGGATTGCGTTCGCTGTTCCCGGCGCCGGACCAACCGGTGCACGAGGCGGCCCGGGGATGGATGCGACGGCTCATTCGGCCGTCCTGGGCGGCCGGGGTCGCGGGATTCGGTTGGGCCGCGGCGACCCGTCCGCGTCGGCTGGGCGCGGTACTCGCCGCAGTGTTCGCCGGCTACCGGCGGCGTCCGCAACTGCTGGCGCGAGCCATGATCACCGTGGTGCTGGCCTGTGCGCACGCCCGTGATCTGGCGCACCGGCCGTCGGCACCGCACCTGCACGCCCACTACGCCACTTACCCCGCACTGGCCGCTTGGGTGTGCCACCACTTGATCGGGTTGTCCTACAGTTTCACTGCACACGCCCACGATCTCTACGTCGACACCTCGATGCTGGAACGCAAGATCGCCGACGCCCGCTTCGTGATCACCATCTCGGAGTACAACCGCGCGCTGTTGCGGCGGATCGCATCGCCGGACAAGCCGATTCACGTCATCCATGCCGGTATCGATACCGCGGCCTACCCATTCCGGCCCCGCCGCATGCCGCCGGACGGACCTGTCCGCACACTGACGGTGGCCTCGCTGCAGGCTTACAAGGGGCACGCCGTGTTACTGCGGGCACTGGCCCTCGGCGGCCCCGTCATCGACCGGATCAGCCTGGACCTGATCGGGGACGGCGTGCTGCGCGGCGAGCTTGAATCGCTCACCGCCGCACTCGGATTGACCGGGCGGGTCCGGTTTCTCGGTAGCCGCAGCGAGGATGAAGTCCGGGCCGCCCTCGACGGTGCGGACATGTTCGTGCTGCCCAGCGTGGTTGCCGACGACGGCCAGATGGAAGGGCTTCCGGTGGCGCTGATGGAGTCTTTGGCCTGCGGGGTGCCGACGGTCTCCACGGCGCTGTCCGGCATCCCCGAGATCGTGGTGGACGGCGTGACCGGGCTGCTGGCGGTACCCGGGGACGCCGCCAGCCTCAACGGCACCATGGCCGCCATGATCGCCGGCGACACAGTAGGTTTCGGCGAGGCAGGACGGCTGTTGGTGACCCGGGAGTTCGACCTCGCGGCCTCGATGTCGACGCTGTCCGACCTACTGGCCGCCACCTGCCGCTGACCGGGTCGCGGGGTGCACCGCGATCAACGGGAAACCGGCGCGCCGCCGGCACATCTCGGCCAGTTCGGCGTAGACCTTCGCGCCCAGCAGTTCGGTGAGTTCCGCGGCGTAGGACTTCCATACCGGCTTGGCGCCGACATGCGCGGCCGGGTCGCCGGTGCAGTACCAGTGCAGGTCCTCGCCGCCCTCGCCCCAGCCGCGCCGGTCATATTCGGTGATGGTGGTCTTCAGGATCTCGCTGCCGTCGGGCCGGGTCACCCATTCCTGGGTGCGCCTGATCGGGAGCTGCCAGCAGACTTCCGGTTTCATGGTCAGCGGTTCGACCCCGAGCTCCAGCGCCTTACTGTGCAGCGCGCAACCCACCCCGCCCGGGAACCCCGGGCGGTTGAGGAAGATGCAGGCGCCCTTGTACTTGCGGGTGCGCAGGTTGGGCTTGTCCTCGTAGGAGTCCATCTCCAGATACCCCTTGGGCCCCAGGCCCTTGTCCCGGAACTGCCAGTCCGCGTCGGTCAGCGCGGATACGGCGTCATCGAGGTGGGCGCGGTCGTCGTCGTCGGACAGGAACGCGCCGTGCGAACAGCACCCGTCGTCGGGGCGGCCCTCGACGGTGCCCTGGCAGGCCGGGGTGCCGAAAACACATGTCCAGTTCGACAACAGCCAGGTCAGATCGGCGGCGATCAGATGCTCGGGATTGTCCGGGTCATAGAACTCCACCCACTCGCGTGGGAAGTCCATCCCGACTTCGCCGGGGTGCCTGCTTGTCACGGGTTGCAACGGTAGACGCTCATCGCCCGCTAGGTTGGTGCACGTGCGATTGGGCGTGCTTGACGTGGGCAGCAACACCGTTCATCTGCTCGTGGTGGACGCCCATCGGGGCGGGCATCCGACGCCGATGAGTTCTACCAAGGCGCCGCTGCGGTTGGCCGAGGCGATCGACGACGACGGCAAGCTGACCCGCCGGGGTGCGGAGAGGCTGATCGCCACGGTCGGCGAGTTCGCCAAGATCGCCCGCAGTTCGGGCTGCGCCGACCTGATGGCGTTCGCCACCTCCGCCGTCCGGGATGCGCGTAACTCCGATGAGGTGCTGGCCAAGGTCCGGGCCGAGACCGGTGTCGACCTGCAGGTGCTAACTGGCCCCGAAGAGTCCAGACTGACTTTTCTGGCTGTGCGCCGCTGGTACGGCTGGAGTGCCGGTCGGATCATCAACGTGGACATCGGCGGCGGATCGCTGGAGCTGTCCAACGGCGTCGACGAGGAGCCCGATGTGGCGCTGTCGCTCCCACTAGGGGCCGGCCGGCTGACCCGGGAGTGGCTCTCCGACGATCCGCCCGGCCGTCGGCGGGTGGCGATGCTGCGGGACTGGCTGGACAGCGAGATCGCCGATACCGCCAAAGCGGTGCTGGAGGCAGGGGCGCCGGACCTCGCGGTGGGCTCCTCGAAGACGTTCCGGTCGCTGGCCCGGCTCACCGGCGCGGCGCCCTCGGCTGCCGGACCGCGGGTCCAACGTGTCCTCACCGCCAACGGTCTGCGTCAACTCATTGCATTCATCTCTAGGATGACCACAGCAGACCGTGCCGAACTGGAAGGGGTCAGTGCCGAGCGGGCGCCGCAGATCGTGGCCGGCGCCCTGGTGGCGGAGGCGAGCATGCGAGCACTGTCGTTGGAAGTGGTGGAGATCTGCCCGTGGGCACTGCGCGAGGGCATCATCCTTCGCCGGCTGGACAATGTGGTTGAGGGAACCGCCCAGGTGGGCGCCCGCGCGGGCCGATCGAGAGGCGAGACACGATGAGCGGATCAGAGGACAGCACCCGACCCATCTCGGTGGCTGAGCTGCTTGCCCGCAACGGAACCATCGGCGCCCCGCCGGTCGGCGGCCACCGCCGCCGCCGGCGCCGCAAGAGCGAGACCGTCAGCGTGGCCGAACTGACCGGCGAGATCGCGGTCGTCCGTGATGAGCCGCCGGTCGATGAGGTGGCCGAGGTTGAGGTGGCCGAGGTTGAGGTGGCCGGGGTTGAGGTGGCCGAAGCGCCGGAAGTGATCGAGACCGACCCCTCTGTGGCCGAAGTGGCTGAAGCCCACGTGGCCGAAGCTGAAACCGAAGTGGCCGAAGCCGAATCCGGTGCCGCCGAAGCTGAGGAAGCGCAGACCGCCGAGACCGGTTTGTACGCCAATGTCACGGAGTCGGCCGAGGCGGTGATTCATGAGGCCACCGAGGAGGAGGTCCTCGATGAGGCCACCGAGGAGGAGGTCCTCGATGAGGTCGCCGAGGAGGAGGTCCTCGATGAGGCCACCGAGAACGAAGTCGTCGATGAGGCCGCCACCACCGAGGACGAAGTCCTCGATGAGGTAGCCGATGAGGTGACCGACCAGGCCGAGGTCACCCCGGCGGCCGAGCGGGTGGAGACCCCGCCGCCGCTGTCCCGGAAACCGGTGCCGAGCCGCTGGCGCGGCCTGCAGCGCAGTTACGATCCACGACCGGCGCGGCGGGTGTCGGGTGCCGAGCAGATGGCATTCGATCCGGTCGATCAGTCGGTGGACCTGGCGGAACTCGTTGACGAGCACACCGGCGATACCGAGGAGATCCGTTCCTATCTGCGCTCACCGGGCGGTCCGCTGTTCTCCGGGGAGTCCGTCGTCGATGACCTGGCCCGTCGCGGCGTGGAGGCCGAGACCACCGACGAAGTCGAGGTGACCGCCGTCCCGCCGGCCCGGCCCCGCGGGGTGCTGAGCCTGCTGGGGCACGGCCTGATCGCGGTGCTGCAGTCCCTGCTCGCGGTGGTGTTCGGTGCCGGGTTGTTCATCGCCTTCGATCAGCTGTGGCGCTGGAACAACATTGTGGCACTGGCACTTTCGGTTCTGGTGATCCTCAGTCTGGTAGTCGCCGTCCGGGTGGTCCGCAGGACTGAGGATATCGCGAGTACCTTGATCGCGGTGGCGGTCGGTGCTCTGGTGACCCTCGGACCGTTGGCCCTGCTGCAGTCGACCTGATCCGGTGCGCCCCGCGATCAAGGTCGGTCTGTCGACGGCTTCGGTCTACCCCCTGCGGACCGAGGCGGCCTTCGAGTGCGCGGCCGAACTGGGCTATGACGGCGTCGAGCTGATGGTCTGGGCCGAGCCGGCCAGCCAGGACATCGGCACGATCTCACAGCTGTCCCGCCGCTACGGCATGCCGGTGCTGTCTGTGCACGCACCCTGCCTGCTGATCTCGCAGCGGGTCTGGGGCTCGGACCCGGTCCTCAAACTCGACCGCAGTGTGCAGACGGCCGAGCGGCTGGGTGCGCAGACCGTGGTGGTGCACCCACCGTTTCGCTGGCAGCGTCGGTACGCCGAGGGTTTCAGCGACCAGGTGGCCGCACTGGAGGAACGCAGCGACGTGATGGTCGCGGTGGAGAACATGTTCCCGTTCCGGGCGGACCGGTTCTTCGGCTCCGGCCAGTCCTCCATCGAGCGGATGCGCCGGCGCGGCGGCCGTCCCGGTGCCGCGGTCTCTGCCTTCGCGCCGTCCTATGACCCGTTGGACGGCGATCACGCCCACTACACGCTGGATCTGTCGCACACTGCGACCGCGGGCACCGACGCCCTGGACATGGCCAGCCGGATGGGGTCGGGACTGGTCCATCTGCACCTGTGCGACGGCAACGGCGCATCCACCGACGAGCACCTGGTGCCGGGCCGGGGCACTCAGCCCACCGTCGAGATCTGCCAGATGCTCGCCGGCAGCGACTTCACCGGCCACGTGGTCCTCGAAGTGACCACGTCGGGCGCGGTCACCAAGGCCGAGCGTGACGGGCTGCTCAGCGAGTCGCTCCAGTTCGCCCGCACCCACCTGCTCCGGTAAGCACGAAGGACTCACCATGACTGAACGGGCGGTGGCTTCGGCGGCCACGCCGTTGTTCTCCGACGCGATGGTGCTGCGGTCCGTCGAGGGTCGTCCCGGTGAATTCGACGGCCATCTCAACGAGCACTGGACGATCGGGCCGAAGGTGCACGGCGGGGTGATGATCGCGCTGTGCGCCAAGGCAGCCCGCGAGGCCTACGGAGATCCCGCCGGACAGCCGGTGGCGGTCTCGGCGAATTTCCTGTCCGCGCCGGATCCCGGCGAGGTGCGACTGGTCACCGCCGTCCGCAAGCGCGGCCGTCGGATCGGCCTGGTCGACGTCGAACTGGTCCAGGGGGACCGGGCGTGCGTGCGCGCGGTGGTGACCCTCGGCGAACCGGAACATGATGGCGAGGCAGGTAGGCGTCCGCTCTATACCGATACCTCGGTGGCCCAACTGATGAGTCCGGAGCCGCCGGCCGACGTGCTGGCGATCGGACCCGGCCATTCCGCCGCCGAGATCAACCATCTAGCCCGCGGCTGCGATATCCGCCCTCTGGTGGTCGAGGCGCTCGACAACGGCCGGGCCCCGGCCTTCCAGGTCTGGGTCCGTCCGAGGGCGGGCGTGGTCGACGAACTGTTTGCGCTGATGTGCGGTGACATCTCGCTCCCTGTTCCGTACGCGGTGGGCCGCCGCGGGTGGGCGCCGACCGTCCAGCTCACCGCCTACCTGCGCGGCCTGCCCGCCGATGGCTGGCTGCGGGTGTTGTGCACCGCCGCCCAGATCGGACAGGACTGGTTCGACGAGGATCACACCGTCGTCGACAGCACCGGGCGCATCGTCGTCCAAACCCGCCAGCTCGCACTGGTTCCGCCCGAATAGCGTTGCCCTGGGTAGGGTTCGTCCATGGCCAGAATCGCGATCGTCGGCGGCGGCAACATGGGTGAGGCACTACTGTCCGGACTCCTCCGGGCCGGACATCCGGTCAAGGACCTGGTGGTGTCGGAGAGGTCCGCCAGTCGCGCCGAGTATCTGGCGCAGACCTACTCGGTGCGGGTCGGGTCCGTTCCGGATGCGGTGGAGAACGCCGGCTTCGTCATCCTGGCGGTCAAGCCCGCCGATGTCGATTCGGTCATCGTCGAACTGGCCGAGGCCGCGGCCGACGCCGAGCGGGACAGTGTCGAGCAGGTTCTGGTCAGCGCTGTCGCGGGCGTGACCACCGGCCACTACGAGACGCGTCTGACCGCCGGGTCGCCGGTGATCCGGGTGATGCCCAATACCCCGGCTCTGGTGGGGTTCGGCATCAGTGCGTTGGCCGCCGGCCGGTTCGCCACCCCGGCGCAACTCGCCGAGGCCGCCGAGCTGTTCCGTTGCGTGGGAAAGACGCTGACGATCCCGGAGGACCAGATGGACGCCGTCACCGCGGTGTCGGGATCCGGTCCGGCCTACTTCTTCCTGTTCATCGAGGCGCTGGTCGACGCGGGGGTGGCCAGCGGCCTCACCCGGGCGGTGGCCACCGATCTGGCGGTGCAGACGATGGCCGGCTCGGCTGAGATGCTGATGGAGCGCCTGGAATCCTCGCCCGGCGACCGCCCGGACACGACGGCGGCCGAATTGCGCGCGCAGGTCACCTCGCCGGGCGGGACAACTGCCGCTGGCCTGCGCGAACTCGAGCGGGGTGGGCTCCGGACCGCGGTCGCCGCTGCGGTGGAGGCCGCCAAGATGCGCTCTGAGCTGCTCGGAACTACATCGGAGTAGTTTTAGAATTCTCTGGCAGATCAACAAACACCCGTCGCAGTAACCCCATTGGCCACGCTATTGTCCTCCTGTAAGCACGAGTGGGGCCAGCGGTGGGGAAGCCGCTGGCACTGCTCGTGCCCGACGGATTGGGTTGCGATGACGTCTATGAACGGGCCATCGGCGCGGGATTCCGCCAGCGGCAAAGCGGCACGCGATGCCGGCGCAGGCGAGGGATCGCCGGTCACTAAAACGCAATTTCTCACCGTCGCCGAGGTGGCTGCGCTGATGCGGGTCAGCAAGATGACCGTCTACCGACTGGTCCATAACGGCGAGTTGCCGGCTGTCCGGGTGGGCCGGTCGTTCCGCGTTCACGCCAAGGCCGTCCACGATCTGCTGGAGACCTCGTACTTCGACGCCGGCTGAGACCGCGACGCGGTTTTCGTTCATCGCGCCCGCTTGGGTAAGGTGAGTCCCCGACACAGGCAGGCCCGACAGGGCGGGTACTTAGGTAGCGGAGTTCATGGGTTCAGTCATCAAGAAGCGGCGCAAGCGAATGTCCAAGAAGAAGCATCGCAAGCTGCTCCGACGCACCCGGGTCCAGCGCAGAAAACTCGGTAAGTAACCCGTGCCGCCGCGCCGGTTTTCGGCACGGCGGATAAGCTCTCGGATATGGAATCAGGCGGACCCGGCACTGACGTGCCGCACCACCCCAGGGTTGTGCTGGTTACCGGTGCCTGTCGTTTCCTGGGTGCGTATCTGACCTCGCGGCTGGCGCAGAACCCGATGATCGAGAAGGTCATCGCGGTTGACGCGGTGTCTCCGAGCAAGGATCTGCAGCGCCGGATGGGGCGCGCCGAATTCGTGCGGGCCGATATCCGGAATCCCTTCATCGCCAAGGTGATTCGCAACAGCGATGTCGACACCGTGGTGCACGCCGCGGCGGCCTCCTACGCGCCGCGGTCCGGCGGCCGGGCCACCCTCAAGGAACTCAACGTGATGGGGGCGATGCAGCTGTTCGCGGCCTGTCAGAAGGCCCCGACGGTGCGGCGGGTCATCCTGAAGTCCACCTCAGAGGTCTACGGATCGGATCCGCACGATCCGGTGGTGCACACCGAGGACAGCAGCAGCCGTCGGCCGCTCGGCGAGGGTTTCGCCCACGACAGCCTCGACATCGAGGGTTACGCCCGCGGCCTGGGCCGTCGCCGTCCCGATATCGCGGTCACCATCCTGCGCCTGGCCAATATGATCGGACCGGCCATGGACACCGCGCTGGCCCGCTACCTGTCCGGGCCGCTGGTACTGACGGTGGTGGGTCACGACGCCCGGCTGCAACTGTTGCACGAACAGGACGCGCTGGGCGCCCTGGAACGGGCCACGATGGTCGGTCGGGCCGGAACGTTCAACGTCGGTGCCGACGGCGTGATCATGATGTCGCAGGCGATCCGCCGGGCCGGCCGGTTGCCGGTTCCGGTCCCGACCTTCGTGGTGCGGGCGGCGGACTCGGTGGGCAAGGGCAGGCTGAGCAGTGAGGTCACCCAGGAGCAGATCGACTACCTCAATTACGGCCGGGTGATGGACACCACCCGGATGCGCACGGAACTGGGTTTCGAGCCGAAGTGGACGACGCTGGAGGCCTTTGACGACTTCGTGCGGGGCCGGGGCCTCACGCCGATCATCAATCCTGACTGGGTACGCTTGCTCGAGGGTCGGGCAATGGCGGTCGCCCAGCGGTGGGGGTCCACATCCGTGGGGCAGGGGAGGTAGCAGTGACCGGCGAAAAGGCGAAAGTCATTCCGCTGCATGCTGATCCGAAGCGTGGCGGGACGCGGAACTCGCAGCGCACCGGTGCCGCGCACCGGCATCCCTCGGCAGGCGCCTCGACCGCGGGTGCCAATGAGCAACTCGACGCCATCATCCGGGAGTTCGACCCAGGCCGGACCGGCGTCGATTCCGGTCCTGGTGATCTGGTTGCGCGTATCGCCGGACTGGCCGACTTCTTGCGCAAACGGCTGACCGGCGACTACAGCGTCGACGAGTTCGGCTTCGACCCCCAGTACAACGAAGCCGTGGTACTGCCCGCCATGCGGTTCTTCTACGACAAGTGGTTCCGCGTCGAAGTCAGCGGCATCGAGAATCTCCCCGACAGTGGGGCCGGTCTGGTGGTCGCCAACCATGCCGGCACGCTACCGTTCGACGGCCCGATGCTGGCTGTGGCGGTCCATGACCACCACCCGGCGCACCGCAACCTGCGCCTACTGGCCGCCGACATGGTGTTCGACATGCCGGTGCTGGGTCCGATCGCCCGCAAGGCCGGCCACACCATGGCCTGCAATGTCGACGCCAACCGGCTGCTGTCCGGCGGTGAGCTGACCGCGGTGTTCCCCGAGGGCTACAAGGGCCTGGGAAAGCCGTTCCGCGACCGCTACAAATTGCAGCGGTTCGGCAGGGGCGGCTTCGTCGCGGCGGCGTTGCGTGCCAAGGCCCCGATCATTCCGTGCTCGATCGTCGGCTCGGAGGAGATCTATCCGATGCTGGCCGACGTCAAGGTTCTGGCCCGGGTGCTCGGCGTACCGTACTTCCCGATCACGCCGTTGTTCCCGCTGATGGGCCCCGCCGGGCTGGTGCCGCTGCCGTCCAAGTGGCATATCGCCTTCGGTGCACCCATCGACACCAGCGGTTACGACGAGACCGCCGCCGATGATCCGATGGTGACGTTCGAGCTCACAGACCAGGTGCGCGAGACGATCCAGCAGACCCTGTTCAGCCTGCTGACCCAGCGCCGCAACACCTTCCTGGGTTAGCGCTGCCGGCCCAGTGCCGCCGCCGCGATCGCGGCCACCTGGGCGTTGTCCTCCTCCGAGCCGGCCGACTCGCCGAACATCGTGACCAGGGTCGTCATCACCGGCTTACCGTCCTCGTCGGTCACCTCGGTGCGAAGAGTGCTGATGACCGCTCCGAACGACTCCACCACCGATTCCAGCCAGGAGTCGAAGTACAGTTTGTCGCCGGCGACGATCGGCCGGTGGTAGGTGATCTTCTGGTCGCGGTGGATGACCCGGGCCAGGTTGATGCCGACATCGAAGTTGCGGAAGATGTCCAGTTGCACCTGACGGCCGGGGATCGCGATGAAGGTCAGCGGTGCGACGACGTTGGGGTAGCCGGCCGCCTTGGCCGCCTCCTCGCTGAAGTGCAGCGGGTCATCGGACTGGATCGCCATCGCGTACTCGCGGATCTTCTCCCGCCCGACCAGGTAGTAGTCGGGGTAGCGGTAGTGGGTGCCGATGATGTCGCTGGCGAAAGACATTGGGCGAGTTTATCCGGTGCCGTTTCCCGGCAGCTCGTCGCTGCAGGTCATTCCCGCAAGCCTTGCCCGAAGCGATCGGGGTGTAGTTTCTAGCCCGCGTCAGCCGCATGGTGCTGCTTCCGCGGATAAGGAGTCCCATGCGCGATGCCGCCGTGACCGGAAAGGCCCCGGAGGGGCTGCCACCCGACATTGCGACCAGTCCGCTGTTCAACGACGACCTGGCACCTACTCCACCCAGTCGCCGCACCTGGACCACCTACAACTTCGCTGCGCTGTGGATCGCCATGGCGCACTGTCTTCCCACCTACATGCTGGCGGGCGGTCTGATCGCGTTGGGCATGAACTGGTGGCAGGCGCTGCTGACCATCGCGCTGGGCAACATGATCGTGTTGGTGCCGATCCTGCTCAATGCCCATCCGGGAACCAAGTACGGCATTCCCTTTCCGGTGCTGGCGCGCAGCAGTTTCGGCACCGTTGGAGCGAATGTTCCCGCCATCCTGCGGGCGATCGTGGCCTGCGGCTGGTTCGGCATCCAAACCTTCATCGGTGGGGAGGCGATGCGCACCTTCCTGGTTACCGTGTGGCCGGCCTTTGACCGGATCGGCGATGGTGCCAGCGTTGCGGGTTTGAGCGTCCCCAGTGCCATCACCTTCGGCATCTTCTGGCTGGTCAACATCGGCATCATCGTGTTCGGCATGAACGCGGTGCGGGTGTTCGAGAACTGGAGCGCACCGCTGATTCTGGTGCTGGGCGCGTGGCTGACGGTGTGGGTGGTCATGCGGGCGGGCGGGTTCGGGGCGATGTTCGACCGGCCCAGCACCTTCGCCACCCAGGCCGATTTCTGGAGAGTGTTCGTGCCCAGTCTCACCGCGATGGTCGGCTTCTGGGCGACTCTGAGCCTGAACATCCCGGACTTCACCCGATTCGGCCGCGGTCAACGCGAGCAGATGCTGGGCCAGACGTTGGGGCTGCCGACCGCCATGATCGGTTTCAGCGCGATGGCGGTGGTCATCACCAGTGCGTCGCAGACGATCTTGACCGGCAGCGACCCGAAGACGCTGTGGGACCCGGTGGTGCTGCTGAGCCAGATCACCAGCAGCAATGCACCGCCGGGTCTGGACGCGCCATTGCTGGCCGGCGACGGAACACGGTTGCTGGTGGCCGTGCTCAGCCTGCTCGGGGTGGCGGTAGCCACCATCAGCACCAATATCGCGGCCAATGTCATCAGTCCGGCAAACGATTTCGCCAACTGTGCGCCCCGTCTGATCAGCTTCCGGACCGGCGGGTTGATCACCGGCGTGATCGGGATCCTGATCATGCCGTGGAAGTTGCTCGCCGATGCCGACGCCTACATCTTCAACTGGCTGGTCGGCTACAGCGCACTGCTCGGCCCGATCGCCGGCATCATGGTGGTCGACTACTGGCTGATCCGGCGCAGGCAACTCGATGTGCCCGATCTGTACCGGGTCAGAGGCCGCTACGCCGGGGTGAATCCGGTTGCGCTGGTGGCACTCGTGGTGGGCGTGGCGCCCAATGTGCCCGGGTTCCTGCGAAGCGTTCAGGTGCTCGACGGCGGGCCGGATGGCTGGGATGCCATCTACCCCTACGCATGGTTCACCGGGTTCTTCATGGCCGCGGTTCTGTACTGGCTGGGGATGCGGCGCAGCGGTTTCGGCAGTCCGAGGACTTCGTGACGTACGACTTAGGCGGGCGTGCGGTTTTCGGTTGACCCCGTGGCGGACCCCGGGGTGCGCGACTCCTGTCGCAGGATCGCGACGAGGCAGACTGCGGCCAGTGCGCCGACGGCCAGTGCGAACACCGTTCCCCCGGTGCGCAAGCCCCAGGCCTGCGCGGCCAGACCCGCACCCACCACCGGTATCGAGAGTGCGATGTAGGCCACGACGAAGTAGGCGGAGTTGACCGCGGCGCGGGCGTCGGCCGGCGTGCCCTCGGCGACGGCCGCCAGTCCGCGGCTGAAGCTGATGCCCTGACCGAGGCCGGAGATCAAGGATGCCGCGATCAGCGCTGAAAGGGACGAAAAGTGCAGTGCTGCAGCGAGAATAGCCATTCCGATGATCAGGATCGCGGACCCCAGGGCGACTGCGCGCCGGGGTTCGATGCGCACCGCCACGATCTGCGCTGCCGCCGACGCCGCGAAGATCGAGCCGGCGATCAGCCCGGCCAATGCATGGTTGCCGATGCCGATGATCTCGGCGACGAATGCCGGGGCCACCGCGGCGAACAAACCGGTGACGGCGAAGCCGGCAAAGGCGGCCAACCCGGCAATGATGAAGATCGGTCGCACCGGCGGTGGCACCGAAAGTCGCTGCAGTCGGAGCGTTCCGGTGCGAGGTGATGTTTCCGGGACGACCAGGATGGCGATCGCGGCTAGCACCGTCAGGACGATGTGCACCACGAACGGCAGCCGTAGCGGCTCCGGTGCGTACTGAACCAACAGTCCGGCCAGGATCGGTCCGCTGCTCAGCCCACCCATATTGGCGATGGTGGCCACCGCGGGGGCGTGGGTGTGCCAGTTCGGCGGCGCGGCTTCGATGACCGCGGCCGTGGCGGTTCCGGTGAACAGCCCGGCCGACAATCCGGACAGCACCCGGCCGACCAAAAGTTGGTCCACCGTATCGGCGTTGAGGAAGACCACCGCGCTGGCCAGTGCGCACAATGTGCCGGCCAACAGCACGGGGCGGCGCCCGATGGCGTCTGACCAACTGCCGAAGACCAGCAGCGCCGTCAGCACGCCCCCGGCGTAGGTCGCATAGATCACCGTGGTCTCGGCCACCGCGAAGTGCAGGTGTTCGGAATACAAGGCGTACATCGGACTGGGCATCGTGGTGCCGAGCATGATGGCGGCGAAGGCATAGGCCAGTAGGGCAAAGCCGTAGCCACTTCGCCCGGAACGCATGGCTAGAGAGTATGACCCCTGGCCTTCAAGCGCCGTGGGTCCTGTCGCATGGCGACAAGTTCGAACCCCTGAACGACCCGTCGCACAATGCGCGGGTTCGGCAGACGCATCACTGTCCCGTTGTAGCGCTCGCGCGAAGCACACCGTCGTGATCGCACCCGGCAGCGGAATCGATTTGGCATCGCCTATGCGGACGCTTTTACCGCTGAGCGGCCAATGTCCACTCTTATAACAAAACAATAACGAGAGTACGCTCAGTTCTGCGCGGTCGGACCAGCAGCAGGTTTCGACCTCCAGATCGCCGGAAGGCAAGGGTCGCCGTGACCATCATCAGGATCAGCGCGAATTTCGGTAAGGGCTGCCTCGTTGCATTGGGGTTCGGGGCGTCAGTGGCCGTCGCAGGGTCGGGCACGGCCGTGGCCACCCCGACGGATTCCTCGGCGGCCTCGGACAGCGCCGACTCGACCACCGGGCAGGCACCCGGGTCCACTCCCGCGAGACCGGGCAGGGCGGCTGCGGGTGCTCGCAGCACCGCGCGGCGCGCGCTGGGAGCAGTTGCCGGCGTTGGTTCGGCCGGCGTGCGCCTTGCCTCGGCGCAGCCCCAAGTGCGAGCCGGTGTGGCCGCATTGCCGAGTTCCGATCACACGCCCAAGGTCAGAGGACTGGTCGGGATCCCCGCTCCGACGGTGATCACGCCACCGCAGCCGGTCGCTTCGGAGCCGGTGGGGTTGCTCGGACCGGCCATTACCGTCACCGGTCGGATCCCCGATTTCCCTGTGTCGCAACCGGTTATCGCCATCGTGACACCCGCGCCGGTGGTTGGGGTGCCGAAGGCCGCAGGACCGTTCGCGGCCGCACCGGTGGTGACACCGGCCCGGGCCAGTGCCGGCGCAATCGTCGCCTCGGCGTCGGCCGCGCTGCTGGGCTCAGACTCGGACCTGCCTGTTCAGTCGCCGGTGTCCTGGGTGATGCTGGCCGCCGCACGACGCGAGGTCGGCGAAGGCCAGGATGTCGCGGCGCCGGCGGCCGCAGTCTCGACAGCCGCCTCCACGGCGGTGGCGGGCGAATCCGCGCCGGCACCGTCATTCGACGACATTCTGCGGTACACCTTCGGCCACCGGTCTCCGACCGCCAACCCTGTGCAAGCGGAGGGACAGTCGCCCGCCGCCGCTGTGACAGGCAATCTCAACGCCTTTAGCGATACCGGCGCTCCGATGACCTATGTCTTGGCCGGCAGCCCCGCGAGCGGCAGTGTCGACCTCGGCCAGGATGGCAGCTACGTGTACACGCCGGACTCCAGCTTTGCGCTCACTGGCGGACGGGACGCCTTCAGCGTCACCATCGACGATGGCGGTGCCTACCGGCTGACCGGGATCGCCGGAGTCATCCAGGGCGTTCTGGCATCCGTCGCGCAGCTGCTCGGTCTGCGCGCACCCGACGCAATCACCACGACCGTCGCGGTCACCATCGTCGGGACGAGCGAGTCTCCGGTGAACTCCGCTCCGGTGATGGGCGCTGTGGTGGTGGGTTCGGCGAATGTCATCACGGGGGTCGTGACCGGATCGGTGTCGGCGGTTGATGCCGACGGCGATCCGCTCACCTACGGCGGTTCGGCGGTGACCGCGCGGGGCAGCGTGGTGGTCAACCCGGATGGCAGCTTCAGCTACACCCCGACGCAGGCTGCGCGCCAGGGTGCCACCGAGTCGACGGCGGATGCGTTCACGGTGACCGTCGGTGATGGGATCGCCACCGATGCCGTCACCGTCTCGGTGCCGGTTGATCCCGGTACCCCGGTCGCCGGTACGGCGACGCTGGGAAGTCCGGAGTCCTCGACCGGTGGTGTCAGTGGCGCTGCGGTGTTCACCGATACCGCGGGGCGGGTGCTGAGTTACAGTGCCCCGGTTTCCAGCGCGGGTGGGGGCAGCCTCGTCATCGACAGTGCCACCGGGGTTTTCGCCTACACCCCGACTGCGGCGCAGCGTCTGGCCGATGTCGGCACCGACACCTTCACCGTCACCGCGAGCAACGGGGTGCGTAGTGTCACCACGACGGTCACCGTCCCCGTCGGGTCCGTGAGCGGCCCGGTTGCCGAGGCCGGAACCTTTCCGGTGGCGCTGGTCAACAACACCGGCGGGGTCTGGCGCGACGATCAGATCCACGTCACGATTCTGGGCCAGAGCACGCCCGGGGTTTGGTCGTGGGTCGATGCCACCGGAACCGTCCGTCCACTCGATCACACCGCAGCCGACGCGCCGGGCCATCTAACCAAGGACGGGGTGAACTATCCCGACATGTCCTTCACCCTGGCCCAGGCCGCCGGGCTGTCCTTCCCGACCGAACTGCTCAGCGCGCGGATGTACATCTCCGTCGGCCAACCCGTCTACATCGGCGTCAGCCCGGACGACAGAGGTTGGGCCGCACCGGATCCGGCCAACCCGTCGGACCCGAACTACGCCACGGCCTACGACTGGTACGAAATGAGCTACGCCTACGGCCGCACCGCCTTCGGCGGTAACACCACCCAGGTCGATCAGTTCGGGCTGCCGCTCACGATCACCCTGGAACAGGCGGCCACCGGCTTTGCCGAGACCCGCGGTCTGACGTTGACGCGCGATGAGGTGTTCGTCCGGTTCGCTCAAACCGTCCCGTCGGAATTTCAATCACTGGTCATCACCGACGACGCGGGCGACCCATTGCGGATCCTGGCCCCGCGCAGCAAGCAGCCGGCCGCGCTATCGGCGTGGTTTGAACGGCCGGTCAGCGACTTCTGGACCACTTACCGCACTGAGACGTTCAGCTACGCCGGACCGGGCTACACGGTGACCGGTCGGATCGACGCAAACTCCCGGTTCGCCTACACCGTGGCTACTGCGGGGGGCACCAACGCATACACGATGGAACAGCCCACGACGACGGAGATCTTCGCCAACAACGGTCCGTTCGTCGGCACCGGACCACAGGGCGCGTTCCTTGCCGAACTGGCCGCCGCGTTCAACCGGGGCGTGGCCACCACGCCGGCCCAATGGGACAACGTGGCCGCCTACTATCCCGCGGGGCAGCGGTGGAACGCCTACGCGAAGTTCTTCCACGAGATCGGGGTGGGCAATTTCGCCTACGGCTTCCCCTACGACGATGTCAACAGTCAGAGTTCGGTCCAGATCCTCGGCAATGCCCAGCCGCCGAGCCGGCTCACCATCGCTGTGCTGGCGGGCGGGAGTCCCACGGATCCCGCTCCGGCGCCGTCCCCCGCGTTGGTGTCGATCGACAATCAGGGCACGGTGTCGCTGCTGCGGGATCCGGCGACCGGGCTGGCCTACGTGCAGTCCGCGGGTTCATCGGCGGTTGCGGTTACCCGTGCCGATTCCTACTGGAATGGTCCGGTGCCGGTGACCCGAGAAGGGGCGACAATGATTGCCGCCGAGCGCGATTCGGCGGGTCGTCTGCGAATCCTCGACTCCAGCAGCTACGGCCAGTACGGTTGGATCCTCGACGAAAGCGGTCGCTTCACCGGCGAGGATCAATACGACACCGCCACGGTGCCCGGCGCTGAGGTGCTGTTCGGTGTCGACGTCAACGGGGATGGCATCATCGGTGCGGCCCCGACATCGGTGCCGCCGACGGCACCGACTGCCGGCGTCGATCCGAACGTGTGGACCCTGACGTGGTCCGATGAGTTCGCTGTCCCGGGAGCGCAGCCGGACCAGAATCAGTGGGGCTATGACCTCGGTGGCGGTGGGTTCGGCAACGCCGAACTGCAGTACTACACCAATCGGCCCGAGAACGTCGTGACCGATGCCGACGGCCGCCTGGTCATCACCGCGATCAAGGAGAACCTCCCGGGATCGAGTTGCTGGTACGGCGCATGCCAATACACCTCGGGACGGATTCTGACCAAGAACAAGTTCACCCAGGAGTACGGGCGATTCGAGGCATCCATCAAACTACCTGCCGGACAGGGGATGTGGCCGGCATTCTGGATGCAGGGAGATGCCACCGGCTCGGCGGGCACCGCCTGGCCCTACCGCGGGGAACTCGACATCATGGAGAACATCGGCCGGGAGCCGTCGACGGTCCACGGCTCACTGCATGGCCCCGGCTACTCCGGCGGAAGCGCGATCACCGGGTCTTACACGCTGCCGGCCGGGCAGGTGTTCTCGGACGACTTCCACACCTTCGCCGTCGAATGGGAACCGGATGAGATCCGTTGGTATGTCGACGGCGCCTGGTATCAGACCCGTACCCGCGCTGATCTTCCCGCTGGCACCCCCTGGGTGTTCGACCACCCCTTCTATCTCATCCTCAACTCCGCCGTTGGCGGTCAGTGGCCCGGAAGCCCAGATGGGACAACAAAATTCCCGCAGCAGATGATGATCGACTACGTTCGGGTCTACGCGCCGACTCTGGCGTCGTTACGGGGCTGAAGGCGGCACCGGGCCGTTTCCGCTGGCTGCGGCTTCAGCCTCATCGCACCCCAATGAACCCGGGTTGAACCCGCACGGGCCATCGGGGCCAGCCCCACCCGATTCCCACTCCACACACGCCATCGAGCCCGGGTCAAACGCGCAGGGACCGGTTTCGTTGGAGTCGGGGTTGCGGCAAGGCTGCTAGGCGCGAGGGCAACGCCGATGAATGAAACAGCGCGGCAGTCGCGAGGCTGGCGGCCGAACGCCGCAGCTGGAAGCGGTTGCTGTTCATTGTTGACATATAGGCAAGGCCCATCCGGATCAGATGCAGTTGGGCGTCGTATCGGCTCTTGCGCACCCTGGGCCGGCCAGCACCGGACCACTGCGAGGGCGATAGTCAGCAAGGGGTGTGGGCGGGCATTGCGCTCGCAGGCTCGGGTCGTGGACGACCTTTCGTCATTGTCGAGGCCGCAGCGAGTCGGTACCGCTACCTTTAACTCGGAGGCGGTTCCCTAATGAGGAGAATGCTCCCTAATGAGGAGGATTCGTGTGCCGCGTAGGTTAGCCCTATTCCGGAATGTTGCTCTCTGTGCTGTCCCAATAATGTTCGTATCGCTGGTGAGTTGCTCTTCGCCACCAACGCAACCGGCGGTAGGCCCCTTGGCCACCGATGGCGAGTATCTGGCCAAGTTGTGTGGCGAGCCGCGACTGGAGGTGCGGAACGCGCAGCAGTCCGCGGTCTGCGTGACCGCCGAAGGTGATGCGATCTCTCTGGTGGGCGATCGAACATTGACCACTACGCGCAAGTCGGACGTATTCGAGGTGGCACCGCGCAAGTGTCCGGCCGACGGTAAGCCGCCAGTGTGGCTGCGCTACTACGATGGCCCGAACATGCTGGCAAAAAACAACTTTGAGGAAATTTCGTTCAGTATGCCGGTGACCCGGAGTGCATTGCCGGAAATTCGCAACAGCCAGAGTTTGTGGGACCAAATGTCGATTCTGCAGCCGCTGCCGGTGTTCTCCGACGTTGCTCCGACTTACTGCGGTTTCGGCGGCTCCAAAACCCTTTGGGCCAACGGCGGATTCAACTTCGAGTTGACCGCGGGCAGCACGGGATTCGATGTAGGCGACGCGCGAGAGGTGGTGCCCTGGAACTCGCCGTGGCAATCCGGATTCAACGATCCGGTTTATGACGGCTGGACGGCGTATCCGTTGATGGCGCTGGGTAACGGGGCAGGTGGACCGCCGGCTGGCTACGCCGTTCGCACCCCCGGGGTCGCTGACGACATGGCGGCGCCGGATGCTTCGGTTCAGGCCAAGTACACCCTGGACAACGACAAGCAGACCGTCACTCTCGAACTGTCCTATGCCGACTACAGATCGACCTATTCGGTTCCGCAGCAACTCTTCAAGGACGAGTTCCTGCCGGCCGCCATTGCCGCCGGGGACCTCGCTGCCGACGACAAGCAGGTGGCGCAGATCAACGACTTCATCTGGCGCTGGCAACTGTTCACCAACACTCTGACCATCCAGAAACCCGACAGCCCTGATGGACGGCCCATCACCGTTAATGAACTGGCGCAGTACTTTCCGGGCTCAACCGAGTACCAGGACATCCAAACCACAGTCAAGGGCTTTCCCGGTGCCAACAACCCGGATGCGTTCGAGAACACCCTGGTGTGCGCAAAGGGGTTCGAAATGTACGGCACTTTGATCGACGATCGACTGTTCACCGACCTCGACGACTACACCAAGTGGCTCAACACCGAGGCCGACAAGACCGACCCGCGTTATGCGCTGTGGCGATGCATCGAGGCCATCGCCAGGTCACGCCTGCAGAGCTGCGTCGCCAGCGGTTCGGAGCGCAATGCCGCCGGTACGAATTGGAATGTCGGCATCGGCTATCTGGACGGGGTTGTTCCTCGCCAGTGCGACGCCGGCGATCCAGAGACCAGCGCGGCCATCGCTGGTCAGCGGAACTGACAGTCTTCCGGACATGAGCGTGGGCGCCTGGTTGGTCACCACCCTGCCCTCCTGGCTGCTGTTGGGCGTTCTGATCGTGGTGGTCGCCGGTGGGGCGGTGTCCATCGGTGTGGTCCTACGAAGAGCCTTCCCGGGCTTGCGGACCGGCGATCACAACGATGCCCTGCGGTTCGGTTATGGCGTGATCGCCTTCGTCTACGCCTTCTTCGTCGGGTTCGTCGTCTCCTCGATGTGGGGCCAGATCAATGCTGCCGACGCATTGGCGCGGGCCGAGGGGGCGGCGGCGGTGCAGCTGGCCCGAGACAGCACCGCTTTCGATAGCGCCGACGCCGACCGGGTGCGGGCCAGCCTGGTGGAATACCTGGACACGGCCGCCGCGGAATGGCCGGTCGCAGCCCGGGGCGGGTCATCGGCGCAGGCCGACCAGGCTCTGCAGCGGCTCTACCGATCAGTCCAGGACGTTGCGCCCCGCACCGACATCCAGAAGACGTTCCTCACTACGGCGGTGGGCAATCTGGAGAAGATCAGTCAGGGTCGGACCGAACGGCTCATCCAGGCCGACGTCAATGCCGGACCCAGCTGGCCGCTGTGGGCGGTCATCTTCCTGACCAGCGGGCTGGTGCTCGGCTCGGCGATCGCCTTCGGCGTGGAGAGTCCGCGCATGCACTACGTGGTGGTGCTGACCGTCGGGGCCCTGGTGGCGGCCAACCTGTTCCTGATCCTTGACCTGTCCTATCCCTACCTCGGCGATATCGCGACCTCGCCCGAGGCGCTACAGGTTGCGATCCGCTACCTGGAATGACCGCCGAGCGTGCGCAAACCGCACGCCAGCCCGGCGAGTCGGTGTGCCGACACGCACCGTCGCGGGGAACGGGGAACGGGGAACGGGGAACGGGGAACGGGGAACGGGCCGGGTGCTAACCCTGCTCGTGGCGCCGCGACACCGCCGCCGCGACCGCGCCACCAACCGCGGCCGCGGCCAGCGCCGAGGGCACGCCGATCTTGGCGGCCTTGCGGGCGGTGCGGAAATCCCGGATCTCCCAGCCGCGTTCGCGGGCGACATCGCGTAGATCGGAGTCCGGGTTGATGGCCACTGCAGTGCCCACCAGTGAGAGCATCGGCACATCGTTGATGCTGTCGGAGTAGGCGGTGCAACGCTTGAGGTTCAGTCCCTCCCGGGCCGCCAGCGCCCGCACCGCGTGGGCTTTGCCCAGACCGTGCAGGATGTCGCCGACCAGCCGGCCGGTGAAGACCCCGTCGACCGACTCGGCGACGGTGCCCATCGCGCCGGTGAACCCGAGCCGCTTGGCGATGACCTCGGCCAACTCGTAGGGGGTGGCGGTCACCAGCCACACCTGCTGGCCGGCGTCGAGGTGCAGCTGGGCCAGCGCCCGGGTTCCGGCCCAGATCTTGTCGGCGATGATCTCGTCGTAGATCTCCTCGCCCAGCTCCGACAGTTCGGTGGTGCTGCGGCCCTCGATGAAGGCCAGCGCCTTGCGGCGGCCCTCGGCGACGTCGTCGCTGTTCTCCCTGCCGGTCAGCTGGAACTTGGCCTGGGCATAGATGAACTTCCACACCTCGCTGTACCGGAAGTACTTGCGGGCGGCCAGGCCGCGGCCGAAATGCACCAGTGAGGAGCCCTGCACCAGGGTGTTGTCGACATCGAAGAAGGCCGCCGCGGTCAGATCCAGCGGCGGCGGCTCCCCGGCCGCTGCCAGGGCTTCGACCGCGACCTCGGCGCTGATATCCCCGTTGAGCGCCAGCTCGTCGTCCCCGGAACCCATGCTGATCACCTTATCTCCGGATGCGACACTGACGGCGATGAGCAACATGTCACGGCCCCGCGCACAGGTGCGACTGCTGACCCGCGCGGGATGCGGTCTCTGCCAGCGGGTCCACGATCGGCTGGCCGAGCTGGCCGCCGAACTCGACTTCGAGCTGTCGGAGACCGATGTCGACGCCGCGGCGGCCGCCGGTGACAGCGCGCTGCGGGCCGAGTTCGGCGACAGACTTCCCGTGGTTCTGCTCGATGGCCGCGAGCACAGCTACTGGGATGTCGACGAACCCAGATTGCGGGCCGACATCACGAAGCGGTGACGCCGAAATGCAATTTGGCCAGGCCGCTGCGAACCGATTACCGTTGCGAGTAGTTTCTCTCCCGGAAACCAACAGTCCGGAGCATCCGCCGCTGCAAGGGAGTCGCCAGGTGATCGTGCCGTGAGCGTCCTGTTGTTCGGGGTGTCTCACCGCAGCGCTCCGGTCTCGGTTCTCGAGCAACTCTCCACCGGTGAGCCGGATCAGGCCAAGATCATCGATCAGCTGCTGCAGTCCGGTGTGGTGACCGAGGCGATGATTCTGTCCACCTGCAACCGGGTCGAGGTCTACGCCGTCGTGGACGCTTTCCACGGCGGGCTGTCGGCGATCGGGCAGGTGCTGGCCGACCATTCCGGCCTGGCGATGGGCGATCTGACCAAACACGCCTACGTCCGCTACAGCGAGGCCGCCGTCGAACATCTCTTTTCGGTGGCCAGCGGTCTGGACAGCGCGGTGGTCGGCGAACAGCAGGTGCTCGGCCAGGTCCGCCGCGCCTACGCGACCGCCGAAGCCAACCGGACCGTCGGACGGGTCCTGCACGATCTGTCCCAGCGGGCCCTGGCGGTCGGCAAGCGGGTGCACTCCGAGACGTGCATCGACGCCGCCGGCGGCAGTGTGGTGTCCGTTGCGCTGCACGTCGCCGCCGAGCGGCTGTACCGGCCCGAGCTGGGCCCCTCCTACACCGCGCTGGCCGGCCGGACCGCCACCGTCATCGGTGCCGGGTCGATGGGCGCTCTGACCGGCGCCCACCTGGTTCGCGCCGGCATCGGCCACGTCAATGTCGTCAACCGGTCGATGCCCCGGGCGCAACGCCTCGCCGCGAACCTCAGCGAGCACGGGATCGGCACCCGGGCGATGACGCTGGATCAGCTGACCGAAGCGCTGGCCGGCTCCGATCTGGTGGTCAGCTGCACCGGCGCGGTGCGGCCGGTGGTCACGCTGGCCGACGTCCACCACGCCCTGGCCGCCGCACAGCGCGACGAACTGGCCGAGCCGATGGTGTTCTGCGATCTGGGCATGCCGCGCGATATCGACCCCGCAGTTGCCGGGCTGCCCGGGGTCTCGGTCGTCGACATGGACCGGGTGCAGCGCGAGCCGTCGGCGCGGGCCGCCGCCGCCGACGCCGAGGCCGCCCGGCGCATCGTCGCCGCCGAGGTCGCCGCCTACCTGGCCAGCCAGCGGGTGGCCGAGGTCACCCCGACCGTCACCGCCCTGCGCCAGCGGGCCGCCGAGGTGGTCGCCGCCGAGCTGATGCGGCTGGACAACCGGCTGCCGGACCTGGACGTGACCCACCGCGAGGAGGTCGTCCGCACCGTGCGCCGGGTGGTCGACAAACTGCTGCACGCCCCGACCGTGCGGGTCAAGCAACTGGCCGGGGCGCCCGGCGCCAACACCTACGCCGAGGCGCTGCGCGAGCTGTTCGAACTCGACCCGCAGGCCGTCGACGCGGTGGCGGCGAGCGAGATCGCCGTCCCTGCAACGGAATCCGACGCTTGATCCGGATCGGTACCCGGGGCAGCCTGTTGGCCACCACCCAGGCCGGAACCATCCGGGACCAGTTGATCGAGCGCGGCCACGCCGCCGAGTTGGTCATCATCAGTACCGAGGGCGACAGGTCGGCCAAACCGGTCGCCGAGATCGGCGTCGGGGTTTTCACCGCCGCTTTGCGGGAGGCGATCGCCGACGGCCGGGTCGACATGGCCGTGCACTCCTACAAGGATCTGCCGACGGCGGCCGACGACCGTTTCGTCATCGCGGCGATACCGCCGCGCGCCGATGCGCGCGACGCCCTGGTGGCCCGGGATGGTCTGGTGCTGGGGGAGTTGCCGGCCGGCTCGGTGATCGGAACCTCGTCCGTCCGGAGGGCGGCGCAGCTTAGAGCACTGGGTCTCGGTTTGGAAATCCGCCCCCTAAGGGGCAACCTTGACACCAGGTTGAACAGGGTAAGCAGTGGTGATCTAGACGCCATCGTCGTCGCCCGGGCGGGCCTGGCCCGTCTGGGAAGACTCGGTGATGTCACTGAGACGCTGGAGCCGGTGCAGATGTTGCCGGCGCCGGCTCAAGGTGCCCTTGCGGTGGAATGCCGTTCGGGTGATACCGCTCTTGCGGCGCTGTTGTCGGAGTTGGACGATCCCGACACCCGCGCCGCGGTCACCGCCGAGCGAGCCCTGCTGGCCGACCTGGAGGCGGGTTGCTCCGCACCGGTGGGCGCGATCGCCGAGGTGGTCGAGTCCATCGATGACGACGGCCGCGTCTTCGAGGAACTGTCGCTGCGCGCATGCGTGGCGGCAGTGGACGGATCCGATGTGATCCGTGCGTCCGGTATCGGCAACCCCGACCGGGCCGCAGAGCTGGGGCTCGCGGTCGCTGCGGAGTTGTTCGAACTCGGCGCGCGCGAGGTCATGTCGATACGACTCCGCGATGAGCGGTAGAGCGGGAGTGAAGATGACTGGTCACGTGGGCGGCCGCGGACGCAAGGCGAAGCCGGGGCGCATCACGTTCGTGGGTTCCGGTCCCGGCGATCCCGGACTGTTGACCACCCGGGCCCGGACCGTGCTGGCCAACGCCGCCTGTGTGTTCACCGACCCGGATGTGCCCGAGGCGGTGCTGAAGCTGGTCGGAGTGGACCTGCCGCCGGCCGCCGGGCCCGCACCGGAGGGCGCCGTGCCCGCGGCCGGGGACCAGACCGCGCCCTCGGTGGTCTCGGCGGGACCGGACGTCCGGCCCGCACTCGGTGAGCCGGCCGAGGTGGCCAAGACGCTGGTGGCCGAGGCCAAGGCCGGCGCCGACGTGGTCCGTCTGGTCGCCGGCGATCCGATGTCGGTCGACTCGGTGATCACCGAGGTCCACGCCGTCACCCGCTCGCATCTGCAGTTCGAGATCGTTCCCGGTCTGCCGGCCACGGTGGCGGTCCCGAGCTACGCCGGTCTGCCACTGGGGTCCACCCACACCGTCGCCGATGTGCGCGGCGAGGTGGACTGGGCGGCGCTGGCCGCCGCGCCGGGCCCGTTGATCCTGACGGCGACGGCCTCGCATCTGGCCGACGCCGCCCGCACCCTGGTCGAGTACGGCCTTTCCGAGTCGACGCCGTGCGTGGTGACCGCCCAGGGCACCACCTGCGCTCAGCGCTCGGTCGAATCGACCCTGTCCGGGTTGACCGACCGGACCCCGCTGGGCACCGGTGACCCGGCCGGCCCGCTGGCCGGACCGCTGGTGGTCACCATCGGGCGGACCGTCACCTCCCGGGCCAAGCTCAACTGGTGGGAGAGCCGTGCCCTGTACGGCTGGACCGTGTTGGTGCCACGCACCAAGGAGCAGGCCGGCGATATGAGCGATCGGCTGATCGCCCACGGCGCGCTGCCGATCGAGGTGCCGACCATCGCCGTGGAACCCCCGCGCAGCCCGGCCCAGATGGAGCGCGCCGTCAAGGGTCTGGTCGACGGCCGCTACCAGTGGGTGGTGTTCACCTCCACCAACGCGGTGCGTGCGGTGTGGGAGAAGTTCGCCGAATTCGGTCTGGATGCTCGGGCATTCTCCGGGGTGAAGATCGCCTGCGTCGGCGAGGCGACCGCGGACCGGGTGCGTGCCTTCGGGATCAGCCCCGAACTGGTGCCCTCCGGTGAGCAGTCCTCCCTGGGCCTGCTCGATGAATTCCCGGACTACGACAACATTTTCGACCCGGTCAACCGGGTGCTGCTGCCGCGGGCCGACATCGCTACCGAAACGCTGGCCGAGGGCCTGCGGGAACGCGGCTGGGAGATCGAGGACGTCACGGCCTACCGCACCGTGCGGGCGGCACCGCCGCCGGCTGAGACCCGGGAGATGATCAAGACCGGCGGTTTCGACGCGGTCTGCTTCACCTCCAGTTCCACGGTCCGCAACCTGGTCGGCATCGCGGGTAAGCCGCACGCCCGCACCATCGTCGCCTGCATCGGGCCCAAGACCGCCGAGACCGCTGCCGAATTCGGGCTTCGGGTCGATGTGCAGCCCGAGACCGCCGCCGTCGGCCCGCTGGTCGATGCGCTGGCCGAGCACGCCGCCCGGCTGCGCGCCGAAGGAGCGCTGCCGCCGCCGCGCAAGAAGAGCCGGCGCCGGTAGGTTCGGTTCTCTCGATGGCGTTCCCCAGGCAGCGTCCCCGCCGGCTGAGGGCCACCCCGGCATTGCGCCGGTTGGTGGCCCAGACCTCGCTGGAGCCACGGCATCTGGTGCTGCCGATGTTCGTCGCCGACGGAATCTCCGAGCCCCAGCCGATCTCCTCGATGCCCGGCGTCGTCCAGCACACCCGCGACTCGCTGCGCGCGGCCGCCGCGGCCGCCGTGGAGGTCGGGGTGGGCGGGCTGATGCTCTTCGGTGTGCCGCGCGAGCAGGACAAGGACGCATCCGGGTCGTGCGGACTGGATCCCGACGGAATCCTGAATGTGGCCCTCGGTGACCTCGCCGCCGACCTCGGGGATGCCACCGTGCTGATGGCCGATACCTGTCTGGACGAGTTCACCGACCACGGACACTGCGGGATCGTGGACTCCGCCGGCCGGGTCGACAACGATGCGACTAACGAACAGTACGTGAAACTTGCTGTTGCACAGGCGCGGTCGGGTGCCGCCGTGGTCGGGCCGAGCGGGATGATGGACGGTCAGGTGGCCGCCATCCGGGACGGCCTGGACGCCGCCGGGTACCCGGACGTGGCGATCCTGGCCTACGCGGCGAAGTTCGCCTCGTCGTTTTACGGCCCGTTCCGGGAAGCGGTGGGTTCCAGCCTGCTCGGTGACCGTCGCACCTATCAGCAGGACGGCGGCAATGCGCGCGAGGCGCTGCGGGAGATCACCCTGGACCTGGAGGAGGGCGCCGACATCGTGATGGTCAAACCCGCGATGGCCTATCTGGACATCGTGGCGGCGGCGGCCGAGATTTCGCCGGTGCCGGTGGCCGCCTATCAGGTCTCCGGGGAGTACGCGATGATCGCCGCCGCGGCGGCCAACGGATGGGTGGACGGCCGGGCCGCAGCGTTGGAGTCGTTGACCTGCATCCGCCGTGCGGGCGCGGATATCGTGCTGACCTACTGGGCCGCCGACGCGGCGAGGTGGCTGTCGTGACCGCCCAACCGCCGACCGGGCTGCCGCCCCGGCCGGCCGATGTCGACACCGGTTTCTGGCTGTGGCTGGCGGCGCTGCCGCTGATGCTGATCGGCCAATTCGCCGACGCCTACGCCGCCGCGGAGGCCGCCGACTCGTTCCTCATCTTCACCACCACCGCGGTGCTGACCATCCTGATCGGCGGGGTGGTCCTGACGTTCCTGCTGCTGCTGCGGTCCGGGTACCGCTGGACCCGTACGCTGCTGACCGCCGGCGGGACCGCGACCATTATTTACACCCTGATGAGCCTGTTCGGCACTCCGCGCCCACCGGTGGCCGCGGTGACCTACGCCGTCACCGGCATCGTGGGTTCGGTGCTCATCGGCGGCGGCATCTTCGCACTGCACCGGGCCGACTCGACCCGGTTCTTCTCCCGCTGACCTAAGCTGACCCGGACATGGCTGCGAACGATCCCCGACCCCGCGGCGTCAACACCGCCTTCTGGCTGCTGGTGGTCGGCGCGGTGATGCTGATGTTGGGCGGGTTGATGGCAGCCACCGTGAGCGTCGACGCGCTGCGCCAGGCGGCCCCGGCCACGGTGTCGGATGACGCCGTTCGCGAATACGCGCGGTTGTACCGCGGCGCCGGAATCCTGTTCTGCGTGGCGGCCGCCGCCCTGATCGCATTCGCGGTGCGCGCCCGTGCCCGCGACCCCCGCTCCCGGCGGGCCACCGTCGCACTGGCGCTGGCCATCATCGTGGTCGTGGCGCTCGCCGCGGTGTTCGCGGGCACCCATATCCTGGCCCTGCTGAGCCTGCTGCCGATCATCGTCGGCACGCTGATGCTGGGCCGTCCTGCGGTCCAGGGGTGGTACGCCGGTGCCTGAGCCTTCCGAACCGCTGTTCTTCGAGCGCGGCGCCAGCTGGTACTGGCTGCTGGCCGCACCCGCGGCCGCTCTGACCATGGTGTTCGTCCAATACCGGGCCGGCCTCGGTTTCCGGGCCTTCGTCCCGATGCTGTTCCTGGTGATGGTGGGCGGGTTCATGGCGCTGCAGATCAAGGCTGCGCGCACTCACACCAGTGTCGAACTCACCGCCGAAACCTTGCGCGAGGGGACGGAGAGCCTGGCCGTGGACGACATCGTGGCGGTGTTCCCCGAGCCGGACTACACCGTGAGAACCGCCGGCTTGATGGACAAGTGGCAGGGCCGTGCGCTGGGCGTGAGTTCCACCGGTCCGCTGGAGAAGTGGCAGACCTCTCGCTCTCTCGGCGAGATCAACGGGGTGCCGCGCGGACGTAAACCGGTGGGGGTCAAGCTTGCCGGCGGTAGCTACGCCCAGGCTTGGGCGCGAGATCACGAGGGTCTGCGGGCTGCCCTGAGCCGGCTGGTGGAGTCGCGTTGAGGTACCGGGTGTACCTGGTGCTGGCGTTCGTGGCCGCGGCTGGCGCGGGGCTGTCCTGGTCGGGAGTCCGCAGTCTGGTCGACGTGCCGCCGATCATCGACGGTCAGCCCGCCACCGTCTCAGTGGCGTACGACCCGCCGTTGATGATGCTCGCGTGGCTGCTGGCGACTCTCGCCGGTGTGCTGGCGGTGCTGGGGGTGGCCGGTCTGCGCCGCCGCCGGAGCGCCCTTGCTGCCCATACCCCCTAGGGGTATCATCGGGGTCATGACTACGACTGACCTCAGGCTGACCGGGATGAGTTGCGCATCCTGCGCGGCCAAGGTCGAGAGCAGCCTCAACAAGCTCGACGGCGTGGCGGCATCGGTGAATTTCGCGGTCGAGCAGGCCCATGTCGAGCACGACCCGGAGATCACCGCCGAGGATCTCCTGCGGGCTGTGGAGTCCACCGGCTACCACGCGGCGGTCATCGACCACACCCGGCATGGTGGGCACCAGGACCACATGAGCCATGACGTGCCGGAGGAGCAGTTGCGGTCCCGGCTGATCGGTTCGACGGTGTTGGCCGTCCCGGTTCTGCTGCTGTCGATGGTGATGGCCTGGCAGTTTCCGGGATGGCAGTGGTGGGTGCTCGTCCTGACCACGCCGATCGTGGTCTGGGGCGGTTACCCGTTCCACAAGGCCGCGCTGAACAGCGCCCGGCACGGATCGTCGACCATGGACACCCTGGTGTCCATCGGAACGCTGGCCGCCTACCTGTGGTCGACGGTCGTGGTGGTTTCCGGCGTTGCGGGTCACGTGTACTTCGAGGTGGCCGCTGCCGTGACGGTGTTCCTGTTGGCCGGTCGGTTCGCCGAGGCCCGGGCCAAGCGGTCCGCCGGTTCGGCGCTGCGGGCCCTGCTGTCACTCGGCGCCAAGGACGCCACCGTGCTCCGGGATGGCGAGGAGGTCCGGATCCCGGCCGACGCACTCGCGGTGGGCGATGTCGTCGTGGTGCGCCCGGGGGAGCGGGTGGCCACCGACGGGGTGGTGCTCGAGGGTGTCTCCGCCCTGGACACCTCGGCGATGACCGGCGAGTCGGTGCCTGCCGATGTGCGTGCCGGTGACGCGGTGCTCGGCGGCGCGGTCAATACCTACGGCCGGATTCTGGTTCGGGCCGGCAAGGTCGGTGCCGACACCCAGCTGGCCCGGATGGCCCGGATGGTGGCCGACGCGCAGGGCGGAAAGGCCTCGATCCAGCGACTCGCCGACCGGGTCTCGGCGGTGTTCGTCCCCACGGTCCTGGTGATCGCGGCGGTGACGCTGGCGGCCTGGTTGCTCACCGGGCACTCGGTCGCGGCGGCCTTCACCGCCGCCGTCGCGGTGCTGATCATCGCCTGCCCGTGTGCGCTGGGCCTGGCCACGCCGACGGCCATCCTGGTCGGCACCGGGCGGGGGGCTCAACTCGGCGTGCTGATCAAGGAACCCCGGGTGCTGGAAACCGTCCGCGGCATCGACACCGTGGTGCTGGACAAGACCGGTACCGTGACGACCGGCGCGATGAGCGTCGCGGGCGTGGAGGCTGCAGGGGATGCCGACACCGTGCTGGCACGGGCGGCCGCAGTGGAGTCGGCCTCCGAGCATCCGGTGGCGGCGGCGATCGTTGATGCCGCCCGTGGGCGCGGGTTGGACATCCCGGCGGTCACCGATTTCGTCAGCGAACCCGGCACCGGGGTGCACGGCACGGTCGACGGAGTGGCCGTCCGGGTGGCGCGTGCGCAGGACAGCGACGGGCGTACCAGCGTGGCGGTGAGCTGGGACGGCCGCGAGCGTGGGGTGATCCGACTGGTCGATGCCGTCAAGCCGACCAGTGCCGCGGCGATCGCCGAACTGAAGGCCATGGGCATCACCCCGATCCTGCTCACCGGCGACAACCGAGCGGTCGCGGACCGGGTGGCCACCGAGGTGGGTATCGCCGCCGAGGACGTCATCGCCGGGGTGCTGCCGGCAGAGAAGGCCGAGGCCGTTGCCGCCCTGCGGTCCGGGGGCCGTCGGGTCGCGATGGTCGGCGACGGGGTCAACGACTCGGTGGCGCTCGCCACCGCCGATATCGGGATGGCGATGGGCACCGGAACCGATGCCGCGATCGAGGCCGGCGACATCACCCTGGTGCGTGGTGATCTGCGGACGGTCCCGACCGCGCTGCGGCTGTCGTCGCGGACCCTCCGGACCATCAAGCAGAACCTTTTCTGGGCCTTCGGGTACAACGCCGCCGCGATTCCACTGGCTGCGCTGGGGCTGCTGAACCCGATGATCGCCGGTGCCGCGATGGCCGTGTCCTCAGTGCTGGTGGTGACAAACAGCCTGCGGCTCAAGCGGTTCCGCTGACCGCCGATTAGTTGAGTCCGCAGTCCGCAGCCCGCAGCCACTAGCCCCGCCCATCCCGCCAACCACTGCGTGGGGACCACCGGGCTTTTTGCCCACCTCCGAGCGACAAAGGGCACCCTAAGGCCAGGATTGTCGCTCGGAGGTGGGCGCAACACACACTCCCGGAAAGACGGGCCCGCGCCGAGTGGCGCGTGGTTGGTACAAAGTGCGAAATCTGTAACACTGTTGCACATGACTGAGCTCGACCAGACCCCGAGACCAACCGGTACCGCGCTCCCCGACGCACTTCCGCTCGGCCCGGACTCCCTGGTGTGGAAGTACTTCGGCGACCGCCGGATCGCGCTGATCGGACCGCGTCCGGCAGTGCTGCAGAACATGCTCGCCGCGCTCGGTCAGGGCGTCATCGACCACTCGGTGTTCTTCGCCGACACCGCAGCCCGGATCCGGCGCTCGCTGCCGCCGATCTACCGGACCGTCTACGGCAGCGACGAGGACAACGCCGGCCCCCGGGTGCGCGAGTTCCACACCAACATCAAAGGTGACCTGCCGGCCGAGTTCGGCGGCGGTCGCTACCACGCTCTGGATCCCGAGACCTATTTCTGGGCGCACGCCACCTTCTTCGACCAGGTCCTCTACTTCACCGACACCTTCGTCAAGCGGCTCTCCCGTGCCGAGAAGCAGCAGATGTATGCCGAATCCAAGACCTGGTACCGCCGCTACGGAGTCAGCGACCGGCCGATGCCTGCCGACTACGCCGCCTTCGAGCGGTACTGGGACCACATGATCAACGACGTGCTCGTCGCGCACCGCAGTGCCAAGTACGGCGTCGGGTACGTCACCAAGGGCTTCCCCCGGCCCAAGGGCGTCTCGCCGCTGGTCTGGAGACTCATCGCCCCGGTGTTCAACCCGCTGGCCGCCTTCCTCACCACCGGGGGGATGCCCCCGCGCACGCGCGAGATCCTCGGCCTGCCCTGGGATGATCGCCAGGAGCGCCGGTATCAGCGCTTCGCCGCGCTGTGCCGGACCCGCGGGGTCAATTGGCTCTGGGAGCGGGTTCCGATGAAATACCGCTACGTGCCCTACGCCCGGGAGGGTTTCGCCCGGTATGCCTGATGCGGCCGCCCAGGCCATCCTCGACGCCGCGCTCGCCGAGTTCGATCGGCATGGCATCCGCCGGGTGTCGCTGGAGGACGTCGCGCGCCGCGCCGGGGTGAGTCGCACCACCATCTACCGGCGGTTCGCCAACCGCGAGGAGCTTGTCGCCGCGGTGATGGACCGGGAGAACGCCCGGCTGTTCACCGATATCGCCGATGAGCTCAAAGAAGCTCGCCCGCAATCGAATTACTATGTCGAGGCGTTCACCTCAGCCATCCTGCGCAGCCGTCGGCACCGGGTGCTCAACCGGATGATCACCGACGAGCCCGCGTTGACTCTCGATCTCGCCCGTCGGCACTATCGGGCCGCGGTCACTCGAATCGAGCAGGCCTTGCAGGCTGTCTTCCCGCCCGGTTTCGCCGACCGGATCGGTCCGCGGGCGGTCAGCGAACTGGCCGATACGACCTGGCGCTACGCAATGATGGCGCTGCTACTGCCGATGGCCGACCCGCTCGACACCGCCGAGGACATCCGGGCCTTCGCCACCCGGCACTTCCTGCCCAGTCTGCCCGAGGAGCTGCGGGTCCGGGCTGCGTCACCCGGGTTGCCGTGATCCCGACGGCCCGGGATGGCACGGTCTGTATCGAGGCGTTCTGTATCGTGACGTGAGTCACTGGAAGACCGCGGACGGTGGACGGACCAGGTCGGCGGGTGAACAAGGACGGTGTCGCAGACCCATGCGGGGAGGCTCACGAGCCCGGCAGGCTATCGGGCGGGGGCGGATTGTCACGCGGTTGTTCCTGGTCTGCGCGCTGACGGTCCCGCCGACTCCGATCGTGACAGCGCAATCGTCAGCCCGCGGCCCGGCGCTCGTCGCGTTGGCTTCGGTGCCGCCGCGGATCACCGACCGAGACGGCCACCCGTTGGCAAGACCGCCTGGACTCACCGAGATTGCGCCGCCCGCCCTCGGTCCGCCGCCACCGGCCGGTGTGAGTTCGCCCGGCCCGCTGGAGATTCCGCCGGTGGCGCTGAAGGCCTACATCCACGCGGAGCGTCTGATGGCCGCGTCCACTCCCGGTTGTGGGGTGAGTTGGAATCTGCTGGCCGGTATCGGGTACGTCGAGTCGACGCACGCCTTCGGCGGCGCCACGGACTCGAGCGGCAATGCGGTCGAACCGATTCATGGTCCGGCACTGGACGGCACCCTGCCCGGCAACGAGATCATCGTCGAGGGCCATTCCGACGGTCGCGCCGTCTACGCCCGGGCGATGGGTCCCATGCAGTTCCTTCCGGACACCTGGCGTCTCTACACCGCCGATGCCGACGGCGACGGCCGCGCCGATCCCCAGAATCTGTTCGACGCAAGCTTGGCTGCGGCCCGCTATCTGTGCGACGGCGCACTGGACCTGCGTGATCGGTCCCAGCTGATCACCGCCGTGTTGCGCTACAACAACTCGATGGCCTACACCCTGAACGTGCTCGGTTGGGCCACCGCATACGCCACCGGCGTACCGCCGGTCAATCTACCGTCGATGACCGGCCCGGCTCGGTCGTACGGCACCGGTCCCATGGTGGGCAACCGGGCCGGTGGTAACGCCGGTGCGGGTGGAGCGACCATCCGAAACCCCGGCGCCGGGCCGGGGCCGGCCGGAAATATCGTTGCTGTGACGGTGCCGGAGCCGCCTTCCCCGCCGAGAGTGGTCGTGCCGACCCCGAACCGTCTCGGAACCGGTAGCGCCGGACTGGCCGGAAATGGCGCAAACCCACGCGTCACCGTCGGCAACGGCCGCCAGGGCGGTGCCCGCTGACCCAAACGGCGGCGAGCAGCGACCGGAAACGAAGAACAACTAAGTAAGGGTATGCTAACTAACGGCCGACTCGCCGGGCTGCAACACTGGTGACCATGAGCAGCACCGAGCAGGTGGCCCCCCCGACCGCCTCGGCCAGACTGTTCGCCGACGCCTGTGCGGTGATCCCCGGTGGGGTGAACTCGCCGGTGCGAGCCTTCAACTCCGTCGGCGGCACACCGCGCTACATCACCTCGGCGCGCGGATGCCGGCTGACCGACGCCGACGGCAACACCTTCATCGATCTGGTCTGCTCCTGGGGCCCGATGATTCTCGGCCATGCCCACCCGGCCGTCGTCGAGGCGGTACAACGGGCGGCGGCCGACGGACTGTCGTTCGGCGCACCGACGCCCGGCGAGACGGAACTGGCGGCCGAGATCATCGCGCGGGTCAAGCCGGTGCAACGGGTCCGGCTGGTGAACTCCGGTACCGAGGCCACCATGAGTGCCGTGCGACTGGCCCGGGGATTCACCGGCCGCTCCAAGGTGATCAAGTTCTCCGGCTGCTACCACGGTCACGTCGACGCGCTGCTGGCGGATGCCGGCTCCGGGGTGGCCACCCTCGGCCTGCCATCCTCGCCCGGGGTCACCGGGGCCACCGCAGCCGACACGATCGTGTTGCCGTACAACGACGTTGCAGCCGTCGAGGAGTCCTTCGCCCGGTTCGGCGACGGGATCGCCGCCGTCATCACCGAGGCCGCAGCGGGCAATATGGGGGCGGTGGCCCCGCTGCCGGGCTTCAACGCGGCACTGCGCCGGATCACCGCCGAGCACGGCGCCCTGCTCATCATCGACGAGGTGATGACAGGATTCCGGATCAGTCGATCCGGTTGGTATGGAATCGATCCCGTCGACGCCGACCTGTTCACCTTCGGAAAGGTGATGAGCGGCGGCCTTCCGGCCGCGGCCTTCGGCGGCCGGACCGAGGTGATGGAACGACTGGCCCCGCTCGGGCCGGTCTATCAGGCCGGCACGTTGTCGGGAAACCCGGTCGCGGTCGCCGCCGGACTGGCCACCCTGCGGCACGCCGATGCCGCGGTGTATGCCGCGCTGAATTCCAACGCCGACCGGTTGGCCGGACTGCTGACGGAGGCGCTGAGCGATGCCGGGGTGGTCCACCGGGTCGCCCGGGCCGGCAACTTCCTGTCGGTGTTCTTCACCGAGGCGCCGGTGCACGACTTCGCGGCGGCCCGGGCCGGCGAGACCTTCAGGTTCCCGCCGTTCTTCCACGCCATGCTCGACGCCGGTGTCTACATCCCGCCGAGTCCTTTCGAAACCTGGTTCGTCTCAGCCGCTCTCGACGACGACGCCTTTGACCGGATCGCGACGGCCCTGCCGGCCGCCGCCCGTGCCGCCGCGGAAGCGAGACCCGAATGACCGCCCGGAAACGCACCATCGTTCATGTCATGCGGCACGGCGAGGTGTACAACCCGGAGGGGCTTCTCTACGGGCGACTGCCCGACTACCACCTCTCCGAGCGTGGTCAGGCCCAGGCGCGGGCCGTCGCCGACTGGCTGGCGCTGCGCGACATCGTCTACGTGGTGGCCTCGCCGCTGGAACGGGCCCAGGAGACCGCCGCTCCGATCGCCGCCGGTCACGGACTGCCCGTCGACGTCGACGAGGCACTCATCGAGTCGCACAACGTCTTTCAGGGTCAGCGGGTCTCGCCGGGCGACGGGGCGCTGCGCGACCCGCGGAACTGGTGGCACCTCCGCAACCCGCGCTCACCCTCCTGGGGTGAGCACTACACCGAGATCGCGGTGCGCATGCGGGGGGCACTCGAGCGAGCCCGGATCAAGGGCGAGGGCCACGAAGCGGTGTGCGTCAGCCACCAGTTGCCGGTCGAGACCCTGCGGCGGGCGATGAACTCCGAACCCCTGCATCATTTCCCCACCAGGCGGATGTGCAACCTGGCCTCGGTGACGTCGTTCTACTTCGACGGCTCCGACTATGTGGGCTGGGGATACGCGGAGCTCGCCGGACGGTGAGGTGGCTGCTGGCAGTGATGGCGGCGGTCCTGCTCGCCGGTTGCTCCACCGGCGACGACGCCGTCGCCCAGGGCGGCACTTTCGAGTTCGTGGCCCCCGGCGGCAAGACCGACATCACCTATGACCCGCCGTCGTCCCGCGGCACCCCGGGGCCGCTGTCCGGGCCCGACCTGATGGACACCTCCCGCACCATCTCTCTCGATGATTTCGCCGGCAAGGTGGTGGTGATCAACGTCTGGGGCCAATGGTGCGGCCCGTGCCGCGCCGAGATCACCGAGTTACAGAAGGTCTATGACGCCACCCGCGACGAGGGTGTGGCATTCCTGGGAATCGACGTCCGCGACAACGATATCCAGGCGCCCCGCGATTTCATCACCGACCGCAAGATCACCTTCCCGTCCATCTACGACCCGGCCATGCGCACCATGATCGCCTTCGGTGGCCGCTACCCTGCGACGGTCATCCCGTCGACGGTGGTCCTCGACCGCGAACACCGGGTGGCGGCGGTGTTCCTGCGCGAACTGCTGGCGCAGGACCTGCTGCCGGTGGTGCAGCGCCTGGCCGCCGAACCGAATCCGGGCATGCCGTGACCGGTCTGGCCGAGACCGCCGCGGCCGGCCCACTCCTTCTGGCGCTGGGGTTGTGCGTGCTCGCGGGCCTGGTGTCGTTCGCCTCGCCCTGTGTGGTGCCGTTGGTGCCCGGCTACCTGTCCTATCTGGCGACCGTCGTCGGTGTCGACGACACCGGTGCCGCCTCGCGACGTTGGCGGGTGGTGGGTTCGGCCGCGCTGTTCGTCGCCGGATTCACTGCCGTCTTCGTGCTCGGCACCGTCGCGGTGCTGGGTATGACCACCGCGCTGATCACCAACCAGCTTGCGCTGCAACGCATCGGCGGTGTGGTGACCATCGTCATGGGGCTGGTGTTCATCGGCTTCATTCCGGCGCTGCAGCGTCAGGCCCGGTTCACCCCGCGGATGCTGGCCGGGCTGGCCGGCGCCCCACTGCTGGGGGCGGTCTTCGCGCTGGGCTGGACGCCGTGCCTGGGGCCGACGCTGACCGGTGTGATCGCGGTGGCATCGGCCACCGACGGGGCGAGCGTGGCCCGCGGGGTGGTCCTGGTGATCGCCTACTGTCTCGGTCTGGGCATCCCGTTCGTCTTGTTGGCGCTCGGATCCGGTTGGGCGGTCGGCGCATTCGGCTGGCTGCGCCGCCACACCCGGGCCATCCAGGTGTTCGGCGGCGTCCTGCTGATCGCCGTCGGGGTGGCACTGCTGACCGGGCTGTGGAACGACTTCGTCTCGCTCGTGCGCGACGGGCTGGTCAGTGACGTGAGGTTGCCGATATGACCATCGCCGCCCCCCCGCGAGCAGACGCAAACGGCCCCGACACGCCGAGGCGTGTGGGGCGTTTGCGTCTGCTCGCGCTGAAAGGGTGGCGGGCGCTGACCTCGATGGGCACCGCCCTGGTGCTGCTGTTCCTGCTGGCACTCGGCGCGGTCCCCGGTGCGCTGCTGCCGCAGCGCAGCCTCAACGAGTCCAAAGTCCAGCAGTACCTGGGCCAGCATCCCACCCTCGGGCCGTGGCTGGACCGGCTGCAACTGTTCGACGTGTTCTCCAGTTTCTGGTTCACCGCCATCTATGTGCTGCTGTTCATCTCGCTGGTGGGCTGCCTGACCCCGCGCATCCTCGAGCACCTGCGCAGCCTGCGGGCCACCCCGGTTCCGGTCCCGCGCAACCTGAGCCGACTGCCCAAGTACGCCGAAGCCACCCTCGCCGGCTCGCCTGAGGCCGTCGCGGCCCGGATCTCCGGGCAGTTGCGCGGCTGGCGGCAGGTCACCCGCACCGAAGGCAACGTCACCGAGATCTCCGCGGAGAAGGGCTATCTGCGCGAGTTCGGCAATATCGTTTTCCACTTCTCGCTGCTCGGACTGCTGGCCGCCGTCGCGGTCGGCAAGATTTTCGGCTACGAGGGCAACGTCATCGTCATCGCCAACGGCGGACCCGGTTTCTGCTCGGCATCACCGGCGGCCTACGACTCGTTCCGGGCCGGCAACAGCGTCGACGGCACCGGGCTGTACCCGATGTGCATTCGGGTCAACGACTTCCAGGCCCAGTACCTGCCGACCGGGCAGGCCACGTCATTCGCCTCGAATATCGACTACCAGGCCGGCGACGATCTGCAGACCGGAACCTGGAAGCCCTACCGGTTGGAGGTCAACCATCCGTTGCGGGTCGGCGGTGACCGGGTCTACCTGCAGGGCCACGGCTACGCGCCCACCTTCACCGTGACCTTCCCGAACGGCCAGCAGCGAACCCAGACCATCCAGTTCCAGCCGGATGACCCGCAGAGCCTGCTGTCCTCCGGCACGCTGCGCTTCGACCCGCCGGCCGGCATGTATTCGGCCGATGAGCGGCGCAAGCATCAGATCGCGATCACCGGACTGTTCGCACCCACCCAGCAGATGGACGGCAAACTGCTGTCCTCGAAGTTCCCGGCCATGGAGGACCCCGCGGTCGCGATCGACATCTACCGCGGCGACGCCGGGCTGGACACCGGCCGGCCGCAGTCGCTGTTCAACCTCGACCACCGGCTCATCGAGCAGAAGCGGCTGACCAAGCTCAAGCGGGTCAACCTCAACGTCGGTCAGGAGGCGAGGCTCGACGACGGCACCGTGGTGCGCTTCGACGGCGCCACCCCGTTCGTCAACCTGCAGGTCTCCCATGATCCTGGCCAGCTGTGGGTGCTGGTGTCCTCGATGACCATGATGGCCGGGCTGATGGTCTCGCTGATCGTGCGCCGGCGGCGGGTGTGGGCCCGCATCACCGATGCCGGCCCGGGTACGGTTAGCGTCGAACTGGGCGGACTCGCGCGCACCGACAACTCCGGGTGGGGCGGGGAGTTCGACAAGCTCAGCAGGCGGTTCCTGACGGAGGCTTCATGAATACCGAGGTAGATCTCGGCCTGTCCCGCTACTCGGACCTGGCATTCACCTGGTCGGTCATCGTGCTGCTGCTGGCCATGCTCATGCTGGCCGTCGAGCTGGCGTCGAGCCGGGTGCGCCGGGTCGAGGAGCGCGAACTGGTCGCGGCCGGGCCGGCGAGCCTGGGGTCTGCGGATCTCGATCGGCCCGGTGTGGTGGTGCAGGCGCCGGTGACCCCGCTGGCCGAACGCGTCGGCAAGGCCGGGCTGGGTCTGGTCTACCTCGGCATCGCGCTGTTGTTCGCCTGCATCGTGCTGCGCGGGATGGCCACCTCGCGGGCACCGTGGGGCAATATGTACGAGTTCATCAACCTGACCAGCTTCTGCGGTCTGCTCGCCGCGGCCGTGGTGTTGCGCAAACCGCAGTTCCGGGCGTTGTGGGTGTTCGTCCTGGTTCCGGTGCTGGTGCTGCTGACGGTGTCGGGCAAATGGCTCTACACCCATGCCGCACCGGTGATGCCGGCGCTGCAGTCCTACTGGCTGCCGATCCACGTCTCGGTGGTCAGCCTTGGCTCCGGGGTGTTCCTGGTCGCCGGGGTGGCCAGCATCCTGTTCCTGCTGAAGATGTCGAAGTACGGTTCGCCGGAGGGCCATGGCCTGCTGGCCCGGATCGTCTCTCGACTGCCCGACGCCCGCACCCTGGACCGGATCGCCTACCGCACCACCATCTTCGCCTTCCCGGTGTTCGGCTTCGGGGTGATCTTCGGTGCCATCTGGGCCGAGGAGGCGTGGGGCCGCTACTGGGGCTGGGACCCCAAGGAGACGGTGTCGTTCATCGCCTGGGTGATCTACGCGGCGTATCTGCACGCCCGCTCGACGGCGGGCTGGCGGGACAAGAAGGCGGCGTGGATCAACATCGTCGGGTTCGCCGCGATGGTGTTCAACCTGTTCTTCATCAACCTGGTGACCGTCGGGCTGCACTCCTACGCCGGAGTCTGAGCGCGCGACGCCGGGTCAGCGGGGCTTGTTGTCCCCGTGGCCGAGCTTCCACAGGAAATCCGGGTCATCGTCGGGACCGATGACCCGGGTGGTGGTGCGCTGGGTGTTGGCCCGGACCACTCGCAGCACGATATAGCCGAGTGCCACGAGAACCAGGATGAGCAGCAGGTAATGCACGCCGGAAACCTCCTTGGTCCGAATATACGCGCGTCGGTAGGCTCGGTGCCGTGACGGACAAACAGGCAGGCGGCACCCGTGGCCGGATGATGCTCGACGTCGTGGTCTACACGCTGGCGAGGCTGCTCACCGTGGGCGTGCTGACGGTGGCCATCGTGGGGATTGGGCGGCTCGTCAACGTCGAGGTTCCGCTGGTGGTGGCGATGTTGTTCGCCATCGTGCTGGCCATGCCGTTGGGGGTGTGGCTGCTGGGTCCGCTGCGCCGGCGGGCCACCGCAGGTATCGCCGATGTCGACGATCGGCGACGCCGCGACCGCGAGCAGTTGCAGGCCCGGTTGCGCGGGGACGAGTCTGAGTAGCGCACCGCACGCGACTGCCCAGTCTGCATCGAGCGCATCGACTCTGCGATCAGAGCGTTCCTGCGCCCGGAATCTCGATCTGTGCGCAGTGTCGATGCGAGGTTCAGCCCGCTAAGGCCAACGCCGCTGCCACCGCGAGGGCCCACACCAGCATCGTCAGACCGGTGTCCCGCAGTACCGGGATGAGGTCACGGCCCCCAGCCCCGCCCCGCACCGGCCCGGCCGCCCGCAGCGCCAGTGGTACGGCGATGAGCCCTACCGCGCACCACGGGGTGGCCGCCATCAACGCCAGGGTCAGCACACCGGCCACCGCGAGCAGCGCCTGGTACAGCAGCCGGGTCCGCGGGTCGCCCAGTCGTACCGCCAGCGTCATCTTGCCGGCGACCCGGTCGGTCGGAATATCCCGCAGATTGTTGGCCACCAGCACCGCCGATGACATCGCACCGATGGCGACGGCCAGCGCCAGACCGACCCAGTCCACCCGTAGCGCCTGGGTGTACTGCGTTCCCAGCACCGCGACGAGGCCGAAGAAGACGAATACCGCCACCTCGCCGAGGCCTGCGTACCCGTAGGGCTTCGAGCCGCCGGTGTAGAGCCAGGCGCCGGCGATGCAGACCGCGCCGAGGGCGATCAGCCAGGGGGCGCTGACCAGCGCCAGCACCAGGCCGGCGACCGCACCGATGCCGAGGCTCAGCATCGCGGCGGTGCGTACCGCGCGGGGTGCGGCCAGCTTCGAGCCCACTAGTCGCAGCGGCCCGGCCCGCACGTCGTCGGTGCCGCGGATGCCGTCGGAGTAGTCGTTGGCGTAATTGACCCCGACGATCAGCGCCAGCGAGACCATCAGGGCCAGCAGCGCCTTCCACCAGACCGCCGATCCCAGCCAGGCGGCCGCCCCGGTTCCGGCGATCACCGGGGCGACGGCATTGGGCAGGGTGCGCGGACGGGCGCCCTCGACCCACTGTGCGACGGTGGCCATCGGGCAATCGTCGCATGCGGTCTCAGCCCGCCAGAGACACCACCAGGTTCAGCGTGATCGCGATGATGATCGCGCCCAGGAAGAAGGACAGCAGCGCCTGGGACAGCACTGTGCGCCGTACCTCGGTACTGCTGATCTCGGTATCGGAGACCTGGTAGGTCATCCCGATGGTGAACGCCAGATAGGCGAAATCGTGATAGCTCGGCTGCAGCCCGTCCTGGTTGAAGTCGATCGGCGGGTCGGTAGTCCGGTAGTACAACCGCGCGTAGCGCAGCATGAAGAAGGTGTGGATGGTGAACCAGGACGCGGCGACGCTGAGCACGCCCACCGCGGCGGCGGCCAGATCGTGGGTGGTCTTGCCGCTCAGCAGGTAGCCGACGCCTGCCAGGCTGGCCAGGCTTGCGGTCAGCACGGACAGATGCGCCACATGACTGCTGGAATCCCAGTCGGTGGCGTGGCTCCTGGTTTCGGCGCCGTCCATTCTGCGCAGCAGCCACCAGGACCAGCCCAGGAAAACCGTCGCGCCGGTGATCCACCCGATCGGCGGCACGTAGTGCGCGCCCACTGCCCGGCTGGCCAGTACCGCCGCGGCCGCACCCACCAGGACTGCGAACGCCAACCGGAACAGGGGAGAGCGCGCCATCACACCAGAGAGTGAACCACCCGGGCACAATGATTTCCGTGATCGGGGTCATCGGCGGCAGCGGCTTCTACACCTTCTTCGGCGCCGACGCGCACAGCGTGGTCGTCGAGACGCCCTACGGGGATCCGGGCGCGCCGATCACCATCGGCCGGGTGGGTGGCCATGAGGTGGCGTTCCTGCCCCGGCACGGACTCAGCCACGAGTTCTCGCCGCACACCGTGCCCTACCGCGCCAACATGTGGGCGCTGCGCGCACTCGGTGTGCGGCGGGTGCTGGCACCGTGCGCGGTGGGCAGCCTGACCACCGAACTCGGCCCGGGCGCCGTCGTCGTCCCCGACCAACTCGTCGACCGGACCCGCGGCCGGCCGGACACCTACTTCGACTCCGGCGGCATCCACGTCGGGTTCGCCGACCCGTACTGCCCGGCGCTTCGCGCCGCGGCCACCGGCCTGCCCGGCGTGGTCGACGGCGGCACCATGGTGGTCGTGCAGGGTCCGCGGTTCTCCACCCGCGCGGAGAGTCAGTGGTTCGCCCGGCAAGGATTCACCCTGGTGAACATGACCGGTTACCCGGAGGCGGTTCTGGCCCGGGAACTGGAAATGTGTTATGCGGCAATAGCTCTGGTGACCGATGTGGACGCCGGGGTCAGCGTTGGTGCCGGCGTCCGGGCGGTCGACGTGTTTGCCGAGTTCGAGCGCAACATCGGCCCCTTCAAGCAGTTGGTGCACCGGACCATCGAGCGGATCGCCTCCGAGCGGGTGTGCATGCACTGCCTGGCCCACGAGGGTGTGGAGCTTCCGTTCGACCTGCCCTGAGCGCCGATCCCGCGGCTGTCCATACTGGGAGTGTGAAGACACCGATCTGTGACCAGTACGGCATCGAGTTCCCGTTGTTCGCCTTCAGTCACTGCCGCGACGTGGTGGCCGCGGTGACCAACGCCGGCGGCATGGGCGTTCTGGGCGGGGTCGCCTTCCGGCCCGATCAGCTCGAGCAGGAACTGTGCTGGATCGATGAGCATGTCAACGGCAAGCCCTACGGCGTCGACATCATCGTGCCCGCGAAGTACGAGGGCAAGGGCGAGAACCTCACTCGCGACCAACTCGCCGAACGTATCCCGGCCGAGCACCGTGACTTCATCAACGAGCTGCTCGCCGCGCACGGTATCGAGGCCGAGGAGTTGCGGGTGGCCTCCTCGGCGCTGTCCGGCGACACCGGTCAGAGCCTTCTCGAGGTCTCGCTGAACCATCCGATCACGCTGATGGCCAATGCGCTCGGGGTGCCGCCGGACTACATGATCGAGGCCGGTAAGCAGCGCGGCATCCCGGTCGCCGCGTTGGTCGGCGCCAAGGAGCACGCCATCAAACAGGTGCACGCCGGGGTCGACCTGATCGTGGTCCAGGGCACCGAGGCCGGTGGGCACTGCGGGGAGGTGTCCACCCTGGTTCTCATTCCCGAAGTGCTGGAAGCGATCTCACAGGTTCCCGGCGGCAAGGACGTGCCGGTGTTGGCGGCCGGCGGGATCGTCACCGGACGACAGATGGCGGCCTGTGTCGCGATGGGCGCCGCCGGTGCCTGGACCGGTTCGGTCTGGCTGACGACGGAGGAGGCCGAGACCGCCACCCACACCAAGCAGAAGATGCTCGCGGCGTCCTCGCGGGACACCGTCCGTTCGGCCGGCCGCACCGGCAAGCCGTCGCGTCAACTGCGTTCGGATTGGACCGACGCGTGGGCACCCAACCCGAAGGGCCGCCAGCCGCTGCCGTTGCCGCTGCAGGCGATGGTCGCCGAACCGGCTCTGCGCCGCATCGACAAGCTTGCCGAGACCGGTCATCCCGGTGCGCAGGCGTTGTCCACTTATTTCGTCGGCCAGGGGGTGGGGCTGATGAACAAGATCAAGCCCGCCCGCGAGGTGGTGCTGGAGTTCATTGAGGATTACGTCGCCGCGGCGGAGCGGCTGGCCGGGACGCTCGAGGAGGACTGAGGCGGCAGGCCTCAACCGGCCGCCAGCGGCAGTCGCACCTCGAACCGCGCGCCACGTTCCAGGTTGTGCGCCGACAGTGTGCCGCGATGCGCCCGCACCAGCCCGGCTGCGATCGCCAGACCGAGGCCCGACCCGCTGGGCAACGACGAATCCGCGCGCGGCACACGGTGGTTGGAGCCGCGGTATGCGACGTCGAACACCCGGGGCAGATCGGCGGCGTCGATCCCGACTCCGGTGTCGTCCACCCGCGCCCAGGCACCGTCCCGGTCGGTGCCGATCGACAGGGTGACCGCGCCGCCGGCCGGGGTGTGCGCGATCGCGTTGGCCACGAGATTGGACAGCACCCGCACCAGGGCCCGGTCGCTGCCGACCACCCTCACCGGATGGGCGGGCAGGTTCACCGTCAGCGCCACCCCGGCACGGTCGGCGGCGATCCGGTGGGAGGCCAGCACATCGTCGACGACCTCGTCGAGGGCTACCCGCTCGTAGGGGGCGGTGACGGTACCGGCGTTGATCTTGGCCATCTCGAACAGGTCGTCGACCATCTCCGAGAGCCGGATGCTCTCCTGCTCGATGTTCTTGGCGGCCGTCCGCGCCTCGTCATCGCCGACCACCCCGTCGGCGATCGCCTCCGACAGCGCCCGGATTCCGGCCAGCGGGGTGCGTAGGTCGTGGCTGACGAATGCGACCAACTGCCGGCGGGACTGCTCAGCGGCCCGCTCGGCGTCTTGAATCTCCTGCTCCCACACCGTTCTTCGGGCCAGATAGCGGGCCAGCATCACGGCCGCGGGCAGGGTGACCACCGCGACCACCGCCAGTACCACGGCGATGGTCCGGAACGTGCTGTCGGCCATGAAACCGCTCGCGCAGAACACCCCGGCGAAGGTGGCCAGCGTGGGTATCAGCACCAGGGCCACCATGCTGACCGTGATGGACCAGGACCGGGCGAGCCGGATGAACACGACGCCGGCCAAGACCACCGGCAGTGAACAACCCAGTGCCAGCAGTGCGATCTCGGTCAGGTTATGAGTAGCCACGGTCATCGCCGCTGCCGGCGACGTCGCCGCGCCACAGGTAGCCGCGGCCCCACACCGTCTGGACGCGGTGGTGCTCGCCGAGTTTGGACCGCAACCTCTTGACGTGCACGGTGACCGTCGACAGGTCGCCGAAGTCCCAGTTCCACACCCGTTTGAGAAGTTCCTCGCGGGAGAAGACGGTGTCGGTGTGGGTCAGGAAGAACATCAGCAGGTCGAACTCGCGGTTGGTCAGCCCGACGGGTTCACCGGAGACGGTCACCGAACGGGACGCGGTGGCGACGGTCAGCGCGCCGACGGTGATCTCCAATGGGACCGTCGAGGGCGCGGCAGGGGCACGGCGCAGCACGGACCGGACCCGAAGTGCGAGTTCGCGCGGGCTGAACGGTTTGGTCAGGTAGTCGTCCGCGCCGGCCTCGAGTCCGGCGATCCGGTCGTCCTCCTCGCTCAGGGCGGTCAGCAGGATGACCGGGACGGTGTAGTCGCCCCCCTGGCGCAGGGTGCGGCACAGCGACAGACCGTTGGGTCCGGGCATCATCACGTCGAGCACTGCGACGTCGATGCGCTCGGTTCCCAATACCCGCAGGGCTTCGTTGCCGTCACCAGCGATACGCACCTCGAGACCGTCCCGTTCGAGGTAGCGCCGTACGACATCGCGAACGACGGCGTCGTCGTCGGCGATCAGAACGCGGGCAGGCATGACGACGAGCCTAGCTGCGGCAGCCGGGATACCGCTCTGCTGTCACGGTTTCGTCAGAGCGTCGCGCAGTCGTCGGCGATCCAGTTTGCCGATCCCGCGGCGGGGCAGTTCGTCGACAAGGTGCAGTTCCCGGGGCGCGGCGGTCGCATCGAGTGACTGCGCCACGAACTCCCGCACCTCGGCCAGGGCCGGGGCGCAGCCCGTGACGGGCACCACTGCGGCCACCACCCGCTCGCCGAGGCGGTCGTCGGGTACGCCGAACACCGCACACTCGGCAACCGCGGGGTGACGGACCAGCACTGCCTCCACCTCAGCGGGCATGATCGTCAAACCGCCGGTGCTGATCGCCTCATCGGCCCGGCCCAGCACCACCAGCCGGCCCGAATCATCCAGGCGCCCAATGTCGTCGGTGCGGAACCAGCCTGGTTCGCCGAACGGGTCGGGGTCCGGCGGGTTGCGGTATCCGATGGCCAGGGTGGCGCCGCCGATCACCACGACGCCGACGCCGTCAGCGTCAGCACCGTCGAGGCGCACCCGCACCCCGGCCAGCGGCAGCCCGTCGTAGATACAGCCGCCGGCGGTCTCGCTGGAGCCGTAGCTGCGCACCACGGTGATGCCGGCATCGGCCGCGCCGTCGAGCACCGGACGCGGGGCCGGTCCGCCGCCGAGGAGAACCGCGTCGAGTTCGGCCAGTGCGGTGGCGGCGGCCGGGTCGGCCAGCGCCTTGGCCAGCTGGGTGGCCACCAGCGAGGTGTAGCGCCGCCCGGACCCCATTTCCTCGACCGCGCCGGGCACTTCAGCGGGGTCGAATCCGGATGAGACGTCGAGTTCCACCGGGACGGTGCCGGCCAGCAGACTGCGTACCAACACCTGGATCCCGGCGATGTGATGAGCCGGCAGGGCCAGCAACCACCGGCCCGGTCCGCCGAGGCGATCGTGGGTGGCCGAGGCGCTCGCAATCAACGCCGACGGGGTCAGCATGGCGCCCTTCGGCGTTCCGGTGGTCCCGGAGGTGGTGACCACCAGGGCGACCTCGTCATCGATCTGCTGGCCGATCCGTAGCGCGGCGCTCAGGGCGGCGCTTTCGCGCAGGTTTCCGGCCGCAATGGGGACCAGCGGGGAGACACGGCCGTCGAGGATCCCCTGCAGGGCGGGCAGCAGTGACAGCGCCGAGGGGCACGGTGGTATCGAGAGGGCGCGGAGGGTGGCTATCCCGTTGCCTCGCCGTCTCGGGGATCATCCAGCGGCCAGCCGTGTGCGGCCAGCTTCGCGCGGACCCGTTCGACATCGGCCGGGGCGGGCAACTGATCGGTGATCCGGAGGATCTCCGAGCCGATGTCGACGAAGCCGGGTTCGGGCAGATGCTTGAGTTGGCGGGCGACCTCGATCACCTCGTCACTGGACAACCGGCGGGCCAGTAAGGCCAGGATCGGCAGGTAGTCGTTCTCCGGAACGCCGTTCGGATAGCCCGAGCGCAGCCAGGACACGATGCCGGAGAGGAATCGGTTCACCTGCGCCTCCTCCGGACGGGGCCGTCGGCGGGGCCCCATGGTTCGGGATTCTAGAACGTTCAAAGCGCTCCGGGCCTGGTCTGAGCTAAGCGCTGCCGATGACCCCGGTGGGCGAACCCGCGGCGTAGTTTCGGTTAACGCCGGATGAATACCTCCGGATGTTCGGCAAACATCCAGGTCGGCGGCCCGAATGGGCTTTGCGGAAATTAGCCAAAAAACTCTACGGCGCAGCACAATTACCGGCATGGGCACTGAGATGATCATCCTGATTCTCCTGATCGCCACCGCCCTGGCGTTCGACTTCACCAATGGTTTTCATGACACCGGAAACGCCATGGCGACCTCGATCGCGACCCGTGCCCTCAAGCCCAAGACCGCGGTCGTGCTGGCCGGTGTGCTGAACCTCGTCGGTGCCTTCCTGTCGGTCGAGGTCGCCATCACCGTGACCACCGCCGTGCTGCGGGTCCAGGACTCCAAGACCGGTCAACTGCTTCCGGGGATCGATCCCTCCACCGGTCTGACCATCATCTTCGCCGGGTTGATCGGCGGCATCCTGTGGAACCTGCTGACGTGGCTGTTCGGCATCCCGTCAAGTTCCTCGCACGCATTGTTCGGCGGCCTGATCGGAGCCGGACTGGCCGCGTTGGGATTGGCCGGCGTCAACTGGAGCGGGGTGACCGCGAAGGTGCTCATTCCCGCCGTCGCCGCCCCGGTGATCGCGGGCGCCGTCGCCGCCTGCGGCACCTGGCTGGTCTACCGGATCACCCGCAAGGTGCTGCCGCGCCGCCGCGAGGAGGGGTTCCGCTGGGGCCAGATCGCCACCGCGTCGCTTGTCGCGTTGGCGCACGGCACCAACGACGCCCAGAAGACGATGGGGGTCATCGCCCTGGCCCTGATCACCACCGGGCACCTGACCGGTGACGTGAAGGAGGACGGTCTGCCGTTCTGGGTCATCTTCAGTTGCGCGGTGGCGATCGGCCTGGGCACCTACCTCGGCGGCTGGCGGGTGATCCGCACCCTGGGCAAGGGGCTGGTCGAGATCGAGTCGCCGCAGGGCCTGGCCGCCGAGGCGTCGTCTGCGGCGATCATCCTGAGTTCGAGTGCTGCCGGCATGGCGTTGTCCACCACCCACGTCGCGACCGGGTCGATCCTGGGCAGCGGCGTCGGCAAGCCCGGCGCCGAGGTGCGCTGGGCGGTGGCCGGCCGGATGGCGGTGGCCTGGCTGGTCACCCTGCCGGCCGCCGCGCTGGTCGGCGCGCTGTCGTTCTGGCTGTCGCACGGCGTCAAGGGCCTCACCGGGTCGGCACTGGCCGGCGACGGACTGATCTTCCTGATCCTGATCGGTCTGTCGTTCTACATGTGGTGGCGGGCCCAGCAGCAGAAGGTCGACAGCAGCAATGTCAACGCCGACTGGGACTCCTCGACCAACTCGGTGGTGCCCGCCGAGGTGCGGGAGGCCAACGGGGGCAACGGCACCGCGAAAGCCCCGAAGACCCCGAAGACCAAGACCCGCCTGCCTGACCGGAAGGACTCGATATGCACTATCTGGAAAGCATCCTCACGGTGCTCGCGGTGGGGTTGATCTTGGGCGCCGGCCTCCCGGCCATCTTCTCGGTCGGCATGCTGGCCTACTCCCACGGGGCCGGCGGCGAGGAGGCCGACCACCTGATGCACAAGCCCAATCCGCCAGTGAAGTATCTCGGCATCCTGCTGTTCGTTGTCGTCGCCGCGGTGATCATCACCGCGGTCGCCTGGATCACCAGGGCGACGATCATGCACCACTTCGGTATCGACCTGTTCCCGATGTTCCCCAAGAAGTGAGGTAGCGATGGCGGTCGAGCAGCATGACGGCTTCGTCGACAACGTCGTCGGCTGGCTGCATGAGGGGTATCCGCACGGCGTGCCGCCGAAGGACTACTTTCCGCTGCTGGCCCTGTTGATGCGGACGCTGACCGAGGACGAGGTGGTCAAGGCGGCCCGGACGATCGTCAGGCAGACCGATGTCGACACCCCGGTGAGCGCCGAGCAGATCCGTGCCGCGATCCACGAGGTCACCGAGAAGGAACCCAATCCCGAGGAGATCCACCAGGTGGCGGCGCGACTGGCCTCGGTGGGCTGGCCGTTGGAGAACGGCCGGCACTAACCCGGTTGGACCCGTCCGTCGCGTCGCAACGGGTGGTTGCCCGGGATCTGCACGAAGATCAGTGTGACGCCGTCGGGGTCGGTGATGTGCAACTCGTGCAGACCCCACGGTTCCTGGCGGGCCTCGCGGGTGATCCGGACGCCGCGCTCGGTCAAATCCTGCTGGGTGGCGTAGACATCGCGCACCTGCAGCCACAGCGCTGCCGAGGTGGTCTGCGGTCCGCCGTGGCCGGCCACTTCGATCAGCGACTGGCCAGCGTAAAAGACTGTGCCACCAGGGTATTCGCGCGCGATCGCCAACCCCAGGCTGTCGCGGTAGAACGCCAGCGAGGCCGGGTAGTCGGCGGGCCGCAGCAGCATCCGGCTGGCGAGTATCTCCATGGGTTCGTGTCTACCTCAGTTCGGCTGCATCCGCTGATGCTTGAGCAGCGCGTTGAGCGCGCCGGGGGCGATGACGTCCAGGGCGCGGGCGCCGATCCCGAAGCGCGGCACGATACGCACCGGTCGGTGCCGGGCGGCGTCGATCATCCACCCGGCGGCCTCCCCGGTGCTCAGCGCGGGCACGCCCCGATAGGCCTTGGTCGGGGCGATCATCGGGGTGGACACCAGCGGGTAGTACAGCGTGGTGGAGTGCACCCCGTTGCGCGACCACTCGGTTTCGATCACCCGGCTCACCGCGCTCAGCGCCGCCTTGGAGGCGTTGTAGACGCCGAACAGCGGCGAGGCCTCACTGAGCACACCCCAGGTCGCGACATTGATGATGTGGCCGTCGCCGCGTTCGATCATGCCCGGCGCCAGGCCGCGGATCAGTCGCAGCGGGGAGTAGTAGTTCAGCGTCATGGTGCGTTCGACGTCATGCCAGCGGTCCAGGGATTCGGCCAGCGGCCGACGGATCGACCGGCCGGCGTTGTTGACCAGGATGTCGACCCCGCCGAAGCGGCGGTCCACAGTGGCGGCGAGGTCGTCGACGGCGTCGAGGTCGGACAGATCGCACGGGATCGCGTCGGCTGTTCCGCCCGCGTCGGCGATCCGCTGGGTCAGCGCGTCCAGCAGGTCGGCGCGCCGCGCCACCACGATGACCTCGGCACCCTCGGCGGCGAACCGCTCGGCGCCGACCTCGCCGATACCCGAGGACGCCCCGGTGATCAGCACCCGCTTGCCGCGAAGGGTGATTCGGGTCGTGGTGGGCAACCGGAGTGGCGGGCGCAGCCCGGCCATCGCGATCGCTTCGGTCAACCGGCGGCGCAGGGGATTCACGGCTTCCGAGTCTATGGAGGTGCCGGGGAAGCTCCGCCCGTTGGGCCACATGTGCGCCCACCTTCGAGCGACAAGGGGTGCCCTAGCCGGCCCTAGCCGGGAACCTCAGTAGGAATTTGTCGCTCGAAGGTGGGCGAAACTACTGCGGGTGGACACCGCTCAGAGCGGCATCCCCAGCCCGCGCAGGCCGTCGCGCAGGCCGGTGGGCCGCTGTGCGATGGGCAGCGGATCCACCAGGACGAACCCGCAGCCCACCTCCCGGGCCGCACCGTCATTCTCCGCACTGTCGCCCACCATGACGGCGTCGGCGGCGTCGACCCCGAGTCGATCCAGCGCGATCTCGAAGATCTGCCGGTCGGGTTTGGCCACACCGGCCTCGAACGACAGCACCACCGCGTCGGTGTGCGCTCCGGCCGGGTCCAGCACGGTGCGAATGTCCCAGGCGATGTTGGACACCACCGCGGTCCGGATTCCCTTGTCGCGCAGATGATTCAGAACCGGCACGGTGTCCGGGTACAACGTCCACTCGGCGGGGTCGATGCATCGCCGGTACAGCGACTCGGCGTGCGCATCCGGCAGTCCCGCCTGGGTGAGCGCATGTAAATAGGCCTCCCGGTGCATCCGCGCGTCGAGGTCGCGGTGCGCCCAGGCGTGGTGGTCGACGCTGGCGGTGGGGTGGGTCATCCGGTCCATCACCTCGGCCCGCTGCGCGGCGTCCAGGCCCATGCCGGTGAACCAGCCGTCATGCTCCTCGAGGCGGGCCAGGGTGCCGGAGAAGTCGAACAGCACCGCCTTCATCCGACGGCCCGACCGGCCTCGGCCCAGAACCGGGCCCGGACGGCTTTCTTATCCGGCTTGCCCAGTGCGGTCACCGGAACCGAGTCCACCACGATCACCTGCTTGGGCGACTGCACCGAGCCCTTGCGCTGCTTGACCGCCTCCTGGATCTCCCGGGTCAGCGCCGCGACCGACTCGGGGTCGGCCGGCTGATCGGGGCGCAGCACGATCACCGCCGTGACCGCCTCGCCCCACTTCTCGTCGGGGGTGCCGATCACACACACCTGCGCGACGGCCGGATGCTCGGCGACGACATCCTCCACCTCGCGGGGAAACACATTGAATCCGCCGGTGACGATCATGTCCTTGACCCGGTCGACGATGAACCAGAAGCCGTCGTCGTCCTCCCGGGCCATATCCCCGGTGCGCAGCCAGCCCCCGGCGAAGGTCTTGGCGGTCTCCTCCGGCAGGTTCCAGTACCCGCCGCTGAGCAGTGGCCCGGAGACACAGATCTCACCGACCTCGCCCCGGGCGACCGGATGGCCGTCGGGGTCCAGCAGCGCGGTCCGGGAGAACAGCGTCGGCCGGCCGCAGGAGGTCAGCCGCTTCTCGTCGTGCTCGCCCTTGGCCAGGTAGGTGATCACCATCGGGGCCTCGGACTGGCCGTAGTACTGCGCGAAGATCGGGCCGAACCGCCGGATCGCCTCGGCCAGGCGCACCGGGTTCATCGCCGAGGCGCCGTAGTAGACCGTCTCCAGCGACGACAGGTCGCGGGTGTGCGAGTCCGGGTGGTCCATCAGCGCGTAGATCATCGACGGCACCAGCATGGTCGCGGTGATGCGCCGTTCCTCGATGACCCGCAGCACCTCGGCCGGGTCGAACTTCGGCAGCACGATCATCTCGCCGCCCTTGACGACCACCGGCACGAAGAACGCCGCCCCGGCATGCGACAGCGGCGTGCACATCAGGAACCGCGGCTGCTGCGGCCACTCCCACTCGGCGAGTTGGCTCGTCGTCATCGTCAGGATCGAGCCCACGGTGCCCATCACCCCCTTGGGCTTGCCGGTGGTGCCGCCGGTGTAGGTCAGTCCGCCGATGTGGTCGGGGGCCAGGTCGGCCGCCGCCAGCGGTCCCGGCGGGTAGGTGGCCGCCTCGGCGATCAGGTCCACCCCCACCTCGGCCAGTTCGGCCGGCACCGGGCCCAGCGTCAGCACCCGCCGCAGCGACGGCACCTTCGCCAGCAGCCCCACCGCCCGCTCGACGAACATCGGGTTCGGGTCGATGATCAACGCGGTCGCCCCGGCGTCGGCGAGCACATAGGCGTGGTCGTCGAGCGAACCCAGCGGGTGCAGGGCGGTGCGCCGGTAACCCTGGGTCTGGCCGGCGGCGATGATCATCAGCACCTCCGGGCGGTTGAGCGAAAGCAGCCCGACCGTCGCGTCGGTGCCCGCACCGAGAGCCTCGAAGGCCTGGATGTACTGGCTGACCCGCTCAGCCAGCTCCCCGCCGGTCAGCGTGGTGTCGCCGAGGAACAGCACCGGCCGGTCCCGATTGCGCTTGAGTGCACCGACGAGCAGGTGGCCGGTGTGGATCGGGTGGCGCAGCAGGTCAACCTGACTCATGGGCTCCACAGTAGGGCTAGCATCAGCCCGATGACGGAGCAACCGCACGTCACCGGCCGGGCGGCCACCATGACCACCGTCGCCATGGGCCTGGGCTACAGCATCACCGCCGCCGATCCCACCACCTTGTCGGCGAACCTCGCCGAGGTGCAACGCGGGCTCGAATTCACCCCTGCCACAGCCAGTTTCCTGGCCAGCCTGTGCACCTTGACGCTGGCCGCCGCGGTGCTCGGCGCCGGCGCGCTCGGTGACCTGCACGGGATGAAGCGGATGTTCGTCATGGGCATCTACGGGTCGATCGGCTTCGGTGTGCTCGGCGCGCTGGCCCCGCATGTCAGCGTCCTCATCGTGGCGCGCGCCGGACTGGGCGTGGCGTTCGCATTCCTGCTCGGGCTGTCGCTGGCCATCGTCAACGCCGTCTTCCCGCCCGGCCGCCGCGCCGGTGCCATCGCCGCCTACCTCGGGGCGGGCCATGCGCTGGCGGTGTTCCAGCCCGCGCTGGGTGGTTGGCTGGCCAGCCACTTCGGCTGGCGCGCCTGCCTGCTGGTGACCCCGGCGCTGGCCGTGCTGACCCTGGTGATCACGCTGCGCTACGTGCCGGAAACCGTTCGCGACCAACGCAAACTCGACATCCCCGGCATCCTGCTGGTCGCCGCGGCGATGATCACCGTCATCTACGGACTGACCGAACTGCAGGGCGGGTTCAACGCCGGGGCGGTGGTGCTGATCGGAGCCGGGTTGGCGCTGGGGGTGGCCTTCGTGCTGTGGGAGATGCGTACCGACGCCCCCGCCCTGGATATGCGGATCTTCCGGTCCGGACGGTTCAACGCCGCGCTGACCGCCGGGGCCACCTTCAACTTCCTCGGCGGCGGCGGGACCATCCTGTTCGCCTACTACCTGGTGACCATCCGCGGGAAGTCGCCGGAGGTGCTCGGCCTGCTGCTCATCCCGGCCATGCTGATCGCCTCGGCGGCCGCGGTCGCGGCCGGGCGGGCGGTCGCCCGCTTCGGCGAACGGGCGGTGCTGGTGGCCGGACTGTCGATCCTGCTCGTCAGCATGCTGATGCTGGTCGTGCTCGACGCCCAGACCCCGGTTGCGGTGCTCGGTATCGCGGTCGCGCTCAACGCGATCGGCGGAGCGGTGGTGCAGACCCCGCAGTCGACGATCATGATGTCCAGCGCCCCGCCGGAACTCGGCGGCGTGGTCTCGGCGGTCAAGCCTGCCGTCGGGCAGGCCGCCTACTCACTGGGCCCGGCCTTGTTCGCCCTCGTCGGCACCACGCTGTTCCTGCAGGACGCCCGCCGCAAGTTGGAGGGTTCCGGCATCACCGAGGAACAGGCCCGCGAGGCGCTGCGGGTGGCCCACGGCGGCGCGCCGAATTCCGCGGCCGGCGGTGAGCTTCTCGACCCCGAGCAGGCCCGATGGGTGATCTCGGAGAACACCGAGAGTTGGCTGGGCGCCATTCACGACCTGAGCCTGATCATGGCGGTGGTGCCGGCGGTGGCGATCGTCGCGGCCTGGGTGCTGCTGCGGCCGCAGAAGAGCCGGCCGTTTGCCCAAACCGCCGATTGACGGAAATCGGTCGATCCGGACCGTCCCGGGTGGCACCCTGTCCGGTATGGAGCAACCCCCGCAACCACGCTTCCTCGACGACCGCCTGGCCTACTGGGCGCAGGCCAAACCCGACGAGGTGGCGATCACCTTCCTGGATCGCACCTTCACCTGGGCGCAGTTCAACGACCGGGTCCGCCGATTGGCCGGTGCGCTGGCCGAGCGCGGTGTCGGTCGCGGCGACGTGATCGGCTTCCTGGACAAGAACCACCCGGCCTGTATCGAGACCACCCTGGCCGCCGCCTCGCTGGGGGCCGCCACGGCGATCGTCAACTTCCGGCTGGCCGCCAGCGAGATGGACTACGTCCTCAACGACTCCGGTGCCAGGCTGCTGATCGTCGGCGCCGAACTCAAGGACGGTATCGACAAGATCCGCGACCAGCTGCCGGGCGTCGAGCACGTCATCGAGGTCACCCCGCAGGGCGGTGCCGGTGACGAATACGAGGACATGCTGGCCGCCGCCACCCCGCGCGGGCGCGGCGAGGACGTCAGCCCTGACGACGTCTGCGTGATCATGTACTCCTCCGGTACCACCGGAAACCCCAAGGGTGTTCGGTTGAGCCAGGCCGCCCTGCTCGCCCACACCATGAACGCCGCGACCTTCGAGTTCGAACCGGACGACAAGGTGATGGTGTCGATGCCGCTGTTCCACGTCGGCGGAACGTCCTTCGCGCAGTTCCCCATTCATCACGGTGTGTCCAGCCTGATGACCCGTGAGGTGGACGGGGTGTCGATGGCGGGGGCGTTGCTGGCCGGCGCCACCCGCACCTTCCTGGTGCCCGCGGTGCTCGGCAAGGTGATGGAGATGGGGCCGGACGCCATCGCCCTGTTCAAACGGTTGCGCACCTTCGTCTACGGCGCCTCCCCGATGCCGCCGGCGCTGCTGGCCAAGGCCCTGGAGGAATTCCCCGACACCGAATTCGTCCAGGTGTACGGCCTGACCGAGGTGTGCGGCGCGGTCACCCAGCTCTCCCCGGAGGCGCACCGCGACACCGCCCACCCGGAGCGGCTCACCAGCGCGGGCCAGCCGGCCGACGAGGTCGAGGTCAAGGTGGTCAACCCGGACACCCTGGAGGAGGTCCCGCTCGGCCAGCCCGGCGAATTGTGGTTCCGCACACCGCAGTTGATGCAGGGCTACCACAACAAGCCGGAGGCCACCGCCGAGGTGATCACCGCCGACGGCTGGTTCCGCACCGGCGATATCGGCCGGGTCGACGACGGTGGCTTCATCTTCGTCGAGGACCGGCTCAAGGACATGATCATCTCCGGCGGGGAGAACATCTACTCCGTCGAGGTCGAGCGGGCGCTCACCGACCACCCGGCGGTGCTCGACGCCGCGGTGTTCGGCATCCCCGACGACAAGTGGGGCGAGTCGGTCAAGGCCGTCGTCGAACTGTCCGGCGGCCAGCAGACCTCGCCGGAGGAACTCGTCGCCTGGTGCCGGGAGAAACTGGCGCACTACAAATGCCCGCGCAGCGTCGAGATCATGACGGAACTGCCGCGCAACCCCACCGGCAAGCTGCTCAAGAAGGATCTGCGTAAGCCGTACTGGGAGAACCGCGACCGCGCGATCTAGTCCTGATGCACGTCGAGGATCTGCTGGAGCGTCTGCACGTCATCGCACTGCCGATGCGGGTGCGCTTCCGGGGGATCACGGTGCGTGAGGTCGCCCTCATCGACGGCCCGGCCGGCTGGGGTGAATTCGGTGCCTTCACCGAGTACGAGCCGGCCGAAGCCGCGCACTGGCTGGCCGCGGCCATCGAATCCGCCTACCGGCCAAAGCCTGCGGCGCTGCGCAGCCGCATCCCGGTCAACGCCACGGTGCCGGCCGTGGCACCCGGGGAGGTGCCCGGTGTGCTGGCCCGTTTCCCCGGTGCGAGCACGGCCAAGGTGAAGGTCGCCGAGCCCGGGCAGACCCTGGCCGAGGACGTCGCCCGGGTGAACGCGGTGCGGGCGGCGGTGCCCCGGGTGCGGGTGGACGCCAACGGCGGCTGGAGTGTCGACGAGGCGGTGACGGCGGCCCGGGCGCTTACCGCCGACGGGCCGTTGGAGTACCTGGAGCAGCCCTGTCGCACGGTGGCCGAACTGGCGCAGGTGCGGCGACTGGTCGACGTCCCGGTGGCCGCCGACGAGAGCATCCGCCGGGCCGCCGACCCACTGGCCGTGGTGCGGGCCGGGGCCGCCGATATCGCGGTGCTCAAGGTCGCCCCACTCGGCGGGATCACCGCACTGCTCGATATCGCCGCGGCGATCGACATCCCGGTGGTGATCTCCAGCGCGCTGGACTCCGCGGTCGGCATCGCCGCCGGCCTGGCCGCGGCGGCCGCGCTGCCCCGCCTGGAGCATGCCTGCGGCCTGGGCACCGGCGGGCTGTTCGTCACCGATGTTGCCGACCTGACCCCGGTGGCCGGCTACCTGCCGGTGGTCGACATCGTCCCCGACCCGGCCCGGCTGGCCGAGATGGCCGCCCCGCCGGCCCGGCGGGACTTCTGGATCGCCCGGGTGCGGGAGTGCTTCCCGCTTCTCTGACACACTGGTGGTCATGGCTGAGATCACCCTGGGCGGAAAGCCCGTGCACACCGTCGGAGAATTGCCCGCAGTCGCCACCGCGGCCCCGTCGTTCTCCCTGACCGACCCCGACCTCGGGACCGTCACCAGCGACGAGTATCGCGGAAAGGTGCTGGTGCTCAACATCTTCCCGTCGGTCGACACCCCGGTATGCGCCAACAGCGTCCGGAAGTTCAATGAGCGGGCCGCCGAGGGCGGGGTGTCGGTGCTGTGCGTCTCCAAGGACCTGCCGTTCGCGCTGGCGAGGTTCTGCGGGGCGGAGGGCATCGAGAACGTGAAGTCGGCCTCGGCCTTCCGCAGCGGCTTCGGCGAGGATTACGGCCTCACGCTCGCCGACGGCCGGATGGCCGGACTGCTGGGGCGTGCGGTGGTGGTGGTCGGGGCCGACGGCACCGTCACCTACACCGAACTGGTGCCCGAGATCGCCGACGAGCCCGACTACGACGCCGCACTGGCCGCCGCACAGGCCGCCGCGGGCTAGGCGGGTGACCACCCTCGCCTACAACGACAGCGGGGCCGGGGATCCGGTGCTGTTCATCGCGGGCACGGGTGGGGCGGGCCGCACCTGGCATATCCACCAGGTGCCGGCGTTCCTGGCGGCCGGCTATCGCTGCATCACCTTCGACAACCGCGGGATCGGCGAGACCGAGAACGCCGACGGGTTCTCCACCCGGCAGATGGTCGCCGACACCGTCGAACTGATCGAGAAGGCGGTCGGCGGTCCGGCCCGCATCGTGGCCATGTCGATGGGTGCGTTCATCGCCCAGGAACTCATGCTGTCCCGCCCGGATCTGGTCACCCAGGCGGTGCTGATGGGTACCCGGGGCCGGATCGATGCCACCCGCAAGGCCTTCCGCGCCGCCGATCTGGCGCTGGCCGAGTCCGGTGCCGAACTCCCGGCGGCGTATGCGGCCAAGGTCCGGGTGCTGGAGAACTTCTCGCCGCGGACCATCAACGACGAGAAGGCGATCGGGGAGTGGCTGGAGATGTTCACCGTGTTCCCGATCAAGCGAACCCCGGGTTGGCGGGCCCAACTGACCGTCGCACCGACGGAGAACCGGCTGCCCGCCTATCGGGCCATCCCCACCGAGGCGCTGGTGATCGGCTTCGCCGATGATGTGATCACCCCGCCCGCGCTGGGCCGGGAGGTGGGCGAGGCCCTGCCGAGAGGCCGTTACGTGCAGATCGCCAACGCGGGCCACCTCGGTTTCCTGGAGCGGCCGGATGCGGTGAACGCGGCGATGCTGGACTTCTTCGCCGGACGGCTCATCTAGCCGGTGTGACACCCTGTAGGGGTGGTTAACCCCTCGACGGCTCAGGCGCGGGTCGTCGTCGACGAACTCGTTCGCGGCGGCGTTCGTGACGTGGTGCTCTGCCCCGGCAGCCGCAACGCCCCGCTGGCCTTCGCGCTGGCCGACGCCGACCGGGCCGGCCGGATTCGGCTGCACGTCCGCATCGACGAGCGCACCGCCGGTTTCCTGGCCGTCGGCCTGGCGGCCGGTAGTGGACGGCCGGTGCCGATCGCGATGACCTCGGGCACCGCGGTGGCCAACCTGGGCCCGGCGGTGGTGGAAGCCAACTACGCCCGGATCCCGCTGATCGTGCTGTCCGCCAACCGGCCCTATGAGCTGCTCGGTACCGGCGCCAACCAGACCATGGAACAGCTGGGCTACTTCGGATCGCAGGTACGCGCCGCGGTCAGCCTGGGGCTCTCCGAGGGCGGAGCCGACCGGCTCGAGGCGCTCAACGCCCAGTGGCGTTCGGCGACCTGCCGGGTGCTGGCCGCGGCCACCGGCGCCCGCACCGCCAACGCGGGCCCGGTCCAGTTCGATATCCCGCTGCGCGAACCGCTTGTGCCCGAACCGGATTCGGACCCCGACGATTTCCCGTCCGGGCGGCCGGACGGCAGACCCTGGACCTACAGCCCGGTGGTGTCCTTCGACCAGCCACTTCCCATCGACCTCACCGAGGACACCGTCGTCATCGCCGGCCACGGCGCCGGCGTGCATCCGAATCTGGCGCAGTTGCCGACCGTCGCCGAGCCGACCGCCCCGCACGCGGTGACCCCATTGCACCCGCTGGCGCTGTCGGCGCTGCGGCCCCGGCAGGTCATCATGGTCGGCCGGCCCACCCTGCACCGGCCGGTCTCGGCGCTGCTGGCCGATCCCGGGGTTCCGGTGTTCGCGCTGACCACCGGCCCGCGCTGGCCGGACGTCTCCGGCAACTCGGCGGCCACCGGAACCCGTGCCGAAACCTTCGGCACCCCGGACCCGGACTGGCTGCGGCGCTGTGCGCAGGCCAACCGCGACACCCTGGCCGTGGTCCGTGAACAGTTGGCCGCCCACCCGCTGACCACCGGCCTGCACGTGGCCGCCGCGGTCGCCGCCGCCGTCCGCCCGGGTGACCAACTGGTGCTCGGCGCCTCAAACCCGGTCCGCGACGCCGCACTGGTCGGCCTGAACACCGACGGCATCCTGGTGCGGTCCAACCGCGGGGTGGCCGGTATCGACGGGACGGTGTCGACGGCGATCGGCGCCGCCCTGGGGCATGACCGCAGCCGCCCGTCCGGCGACACCGGGCAGCGCAGGACCATCGCCCTGCTCGGCGACCTGACGTTCGTCCACGACGCCTCCGGTCTGCTGATCGGGCCCACCGAACCGACGCCGCGCGACCTCACCATCGTGGTGTCCAACGACAACGGCGGCGGCATCTTCGAACTGCTCGAACAGGGCGATCCGCGGTTCGCCGACGTGGCATCCCGGATCTTCGGCACCCCGCACGATGTCGACGTCGGCGCGCTGTGCCGGGCCTACCATGTCGACTCCCGCCAGATCGAGGTCGATGAACTGGGCCCGAGCCTGGCCGAACCCCACGAGGGGATGCGGGTGCTGGAGGTCAAGGCCGACCGCTCGTCGCTGCGGCAGTTACATGCCGACATCCGGGCGGCCGTGCAAACGGCACTATGAAGTTCGTCACTGCATGAAGTTAGCCACTGCGCTTCCACCGCTACGGACGGTAATCCGGTCGGCTCTGCCCATCCGTGATCCCGGTGTGACGGACACCATTGAACGGAAACTGTTGCGTTGGGCCAAGATCACCGTCTGGATCGTCATCGCAGTGGTGACTCTGCAGTCGATTCTGTTGGTCGCCGGGGCCTGGCGCAACGACCGTCAGATCGAGGGGAACCGGGGAGTGGCCGAGGCCGAGGTGCTCTCCGCGGGACCACGCCGGTCGACCATCGAGTTCGTCACACCCGACCGGGTCACCTACCGCCCGGAACTCGGCGTGCTGTACCCGTCGGAGTTGGCGACCGGTATGCGGATCTACGTCGAATACGACCGAAGCGACCCGAATCTTGTTCGCGTGCAAAATCGTAACGCGAGCCTGGCGATCATCCCGGCCGGCTCTGTTGCCGTGGTGGGGTGGATTATCGGTGCCGCGGTGCTCGCCGTCCTGGCGCGCCGCGAGCAAATGCTGCCAGCCGCGATACCGGCGTGAAACACAGAATTCACCAGTCATTTCGCGAATCTGACTTTCCCGGCGACGTTAGCCGCAGTCACAATATGGGTATTGGTTCGGGGAACAAAAAACAATCGGCTCAAGTGCTTTCGCAACTTGGCATGACAAACGGAGGAGGGCCTGCTCTGATGGGTGACGCTGTATTCCACCAGGACCTGCACCGATTCGCCGTTGAACTGCGGCAACTGGCCTACACCATGCCGGCCGGTCATGAGGACCGGTTGATCCACCTCGCCGAACGGATGGCCGCGCACTCCCGGCAGCACCTGGACCGGGGGTCGCTCGGCGCTTGATAGCGTCAGGCGGGTGAGCCGCGCATCGCTGGACAAAGATCCCCGTGATGTGGCGTCGATGTTCGACGGCGTCGCCCGGCGCTACGACATCACCAACACCGTTCTCTCGGCGGGTCAAGATCGGTACTGGCGTCGGGCCACCCGTGCGGCACTGGACGTCAAACCCGGGGACGCGGTGCTGGACCTGGCCGCCGGAACCGCGGTCTCGACGGTCGAACTGGCCAAGTCCGGAGCCTGGTGCGTGGCTGCGGACTTCTCGGTGGGCATGTTGCGGGCCGGTGCCGGACGTCCGGTGCCCAAGGTCGGCGCCGATGCCACCCGATTGCCGTTCGGCGACCACAGCTTCGATGCGGTGACCATCAGCTTCGGCCTGCGCAACGTCGTCGACACGGTCGCCGGCCTGCGCGAGATGGCGCGGGTCACCCGGCCCGGCGGGCGGCTGGTGGTGTGCGAGTTCTCCACGCCGACGGTGCCGGTGTTCGCCGGCGTCTACAAGGAGTACCTGATGCGGGCGCTGCCGCGGGTGGCCCAGGCGGTCTCCAGCAACCCGGAGGCCTACGTCTACCTGGCCGAGTCCATCCGGGCCTGGCCGGACCAGCCGGCCCTGGCCCGCCGGATCGAGCAGGCCGGTTGGAGCGGGGTGCGCTGGCGCAACCTCACCGGCGGTATCGTCGCCGTGCACGTGGCCGTCAAGCCCTGAGCATTTCGGCGCGCAAGCCAGCGCTGGCCGCAGGAAACCGCGCCGACGTGGCGTCAGCTGAAGGGTTTGCGCCGGTCCGCCAGCCGTGACCCGGCCCCGGCCAGCCGCCACATCCGCGCCACCAGGTCGGTGTCGGCATCGGTCACCAGATTTCCCATCACCCGCACGGCGAGGTCCATGATCCGGGTGGATCGCATCGCCAGCGGCCCGGTCGTCGGCAGGAACCGCGGCATGGTCAGCAGCAGGCCCAGTCGGCGGGCCACTGAGAAGCCGCGGCCGTAGTGCGCCTGCAGCAGCGCCGGCCACGCGGCGGGCAAATCCCCGGTGCCCAGCATCTCCGCCGCCAGCCGCCCGGTCTCCAGGCCGTAGTCGATACCCTCGCCGTTGAGCGGGTTCACGCAGGCCGCGGCGTCGCCGACCAGCATCCAGTTCGGCCCGGCCACCCCGGATACCGCGCCGCCCATCGGCAGCAGTGCCGAGGACACCGCCCGCGGCGGCCCGTCGAAGCCCCACTGCTGACTTTTCAGTGACGCGTAGTGCGCGAGAAGGGGGCGAAGTGCCACCTCGGCGGGCCGCTTGGCGGTGGCCAGTGCCCCCACCCCGAGGTTCACCTCGCCGTTGCCCAGCGGGAAGATCCAGCCGTAGCCCGGCAGTACCTTGCCCTCGGTGGACCGCAACTCCAGGTCCGAGGAGATCCACGGTTCGTCGGCCCGCGGTGAGCGCAGGTACGCCCGGGCGGCCACCCCGTAGACGGTCTGCTGATGCCACTGCCGGCCGAGCACCCGGCTCAGCGTCGAGCGCGCCCCGTCGGCGACGATCAGATACCGGCAGGACACCCGCCGGCCGTCGGCCAGCACCACCTCGTCCACCCGGCCGGCGGAATCCCGGGAGACGTCAACGGCTTTGCAGCCCAACAGCATCGAGGCCCCGGACTCCTCGGCGGTCTTGCGAACCCGGTCGTCCAACTCGGTGCGCGGCACCGCCGAACTCCACTCCGGAAACGATCGTCCCGGCCACCGCACCTGTACCGCGGACCCGAACCCGGCCAGCCGCAGACCGTGGTGGCGGACCCGGCCGTCAAGCCAATCGGCCAGTCCGAGTTGGTGTAGCTCCGCGACCGCCCGCGGCGTCAGGCCGTCCCCGCAGGCCTTGTCGCGCGGGAATTCGGCGGCGTCGATCACCAGTACCTCACGCCCGGTGCGGGCCGCCCACGCGGCGGCCGCCGAGCCCGCCGGCCCGGCTCCTACGACGATGACCTCTGCTGACAACGATTGCACGCTTCCCAGTATGTTGGCAGGGTGAATACACCGGCGAGTGTGGTGGCGGGAGTGGACTTCGGAGACCCGATTTTCGCCCAGCGCGTCCGCGACGGAGTCGGCCGCGTCGAGGAGTGCATCTCCTCGGAACTGCGGGGCGCCGACGACCTGATGACCGAGGCCGTTCTGCACCTTTTCGAGGCGGGAGGCAAGCGGTTCCGCCCGCTGTTCACCGTTTTGTCCGCCCATGTCGGTCCCGACCCGGAGAACTGGGAGGTCACCGTCGCCGGCGCGGTGATCGAGCTGGTGCACCTGGCCACGCTTTACCACGACGATGTGATGGATGAGGCCCAGATGCGCCGCGGCGCCCCGTCGGCGAACGCCCGCTGGGGTAACAACATCGCGATCCTGGCCGGGGATTACCTGTTCGCCACCGCGTCGCGGCTGGTCTCGAGGCTGGGCCCGGACGCCGTCCGGATCGTGGCCGAGACGTTCGCCCAGTTGGTCACCGGCCAGATGCGCGAGACCAAGGGCACCCCGGACGACGACGATGCCGTGTCGCACTACCTGAAGGTGGTGTCGGAGAAGACGGCCTGTCTGATCGCGGCGGCGGGCCGCTTCGGCGGCACCTATTCGGGGGCCACCGATGACCAGACCGAGCGGTTGGGCCGCATCGGCGGGATCGTCGGCACCGTCTTCCAGATCTCCGACGACATCATCGATATCGCGAGCGATCCCGACGAGTCCGGCAAGCTGCCCGGCACCGACCTTCGCGAGGGCGTGCACACCCTGCCGGTGCTCTACGCGCTGCGCGAGACCGGCCCGGATGCCGACCGGCTGCGCGAACTGCTCACCGGTCCGGTGACCGACGATGCCGACGTGGCCGAGGCGCTGGCGCTGCTGCGCGCCTCCGGCGGGATCGCGGCAGCCAAGGACACCGTCGCGCAATACGCCGCGCAGGCCCGCGCCGAGTTGGCCGCGCTGCCCGATGTGCCGGGCACCCGGGCGCTGGCTTCGCTGGTGGACTACACGGTTAACCGGCACGGCTAATCCGATCCGGAACTCCCCCGTGCCGTGCAGGCGTTACTCTGCCGGAGAACCGTCCACAGGAGGACCTCGATGACCTGGCATCCCACCGCCAACCGGATGAAGACGTTCATGCTGCTCGTCGGCATGTCGGCGCTGATCGTCTTCATCGGCGGACTGTTCCAGAACCGCTCGGTGCTCTGGTTGTCGGTCCTGATGGCGGTCGGAATGAACATCTACGTCTACTTCAACAGCGACAAGCTGGCGTTGCGGGCGATGAAGGCCCAGCCGATCACCGAGGTGCAGGCCCCGGAGATCCACCGGATCGTCCGGGAGCTCGCGACGACGGCGCATCAGCCGATGCCGCGGCTCTACATCAGCGACACGGCCAACCCCAATGCGTTTGCCACCGGCCGCAATCCGCGTAACGCCGCGGTGTGCTGCACCACCGGGATCCTGAACATCCTCAACGAGCGTGAACTACGCGCGGTGCTCGGCCATGAACTGTCCCATGTCTACAACCGCGACATCCTGATCTCGTGCGTGGCGGGTGCGATGGCCTCGGTGGTCACCGGTCTGGCCCAGATGGCGATGTTCACCGGTATGCGCGGCGGCCGCCAAGGTGGAGTGAATCCGCTTGCGATGCTACTGGTTTCGATGCTGGCCCCGATGGCCGCGACGGTGATCAGGATGGCGGTGTCGCGGTCCCGCGAGTACCAGGCCGATGAGTCCGGAGCCGAGTTGTCCGGTGATCCGCTGGCCCTGGCCTCGGCCCTGCGCAAGATCAGCGGCGGTGTGGAGCAGGCTCCGCTGCCGCCGTCGCCGAAGATCGCCGACCAGGCGCACCTGATGATCGCCAGCCCGTTCCGCGCAGGGGAGCGGATGGGCAAGTTGTTCTCGACGCATCCGCCGATCGAGGACCGGATCGCTCGGTTGGAGAAGATGGCCGGGCACTAGGTCCGGCCGGGCGTTACGACGCCGGCTTGTCGGCCGGCTTCTCGGACGCGGGCTTCTCGGTCGCGGGCTTGTCAGACGCGCCGGCACCGATCGCTTTGCCGACCTTGTCGACAGCATCGTTGACCGCATCGGCAACCGAGTCGAACGCTTCCTTGACCTTGTCAAGGTTGGGCAGGCTGGGGGTGCGGTCGATGCCGTTGGGCGGGCCCGGAATCGTGCCGCGCCCGGGGGTGAAGTCCATCGGAGGCCGCGTCACATTGACCCGCGGGCCGGAGTCCTCGTCGGGCAGGTCGGTGATCACCGGTTCGGGCGCCGGGGGGCCGGGGTTGACGGCGGGGGCCGCCGTCTCGACCGCGGGAGGCGGCAGGACCGGGGCGGCGGTGGGAACGGGTTTGGGGGCGGCCGCCGCAGCCATCGGCAGGGGCGCCGGGGCCGGTGACGGCGGCAGGAACGCCTGGACCTGGCTGCGAAGACTCTCGGCCACCGTCTTATAGGCGACGACGGTCATATCATTGACCTTCTGGACCAGCGCGATGACGCCGTCCGGGTAGGTCACCGTCGTGACTTTGGTGGTCGGGTCGAAATCGCAGCGCACCGATCCGGTGCAGTCCACCCGGCCCTGCGAGTCGATGATGGGCTTGGAGATCTGCTCCAGCGACTGTTTGGTGGTCAGGGCACCGGGTGCTTCGGCGGCCGGGAAAACGTTGAGTGCCGAGGTGTCCGGTGTGGTGCCGGCCTCGAAGGCCACCCGGTAGGGCGAGTTGAGGCTACCGGACACGTCCTTGACCTGGGTCTGGAGCAGGGCGGCCAGTTCGGTGGCGTCATTGGGTCCGTCGCCGATGGACAGCACGTCGGTCGGGGAACTGCTGAAAAAGTCCAGTGGCCCGCCGAGGCTGGCGTGGATGAAACCGTCCGGGGTCTGTGCGGTGGTGGCCAGGATCAGGAAACCTGCGGACACGCCGACGGCCGCTGCGCCTGCGCGCAATGCGTGCCCGATGCGCCGGTCCACGGTATCCATCCTTCCGTTTTCTCAGCTTGCGCCAAGTTAAGCCTAAGTTTAGGCCATCCGTGGGAGTTTGAAAGCCACTGGCTGCCGTCAGTTCACGTTCGGTACGGTTATGTGATGTTACTCAGGTTTCTGGTCGGTACCGCTGTGGCTGTAGGTGCCGGTGTGGCGGGTTCAGCAACATCCTGGGCTGATCCCGACGCCCCTCCGCCGCCGCCGATTCCCAACGTCAACGCCTACACGCCGTTGAATCCCGCGGACTATGCGGCCAACGGTGGCAAGTGGTACGCCTTTGCCGGACCGCCCGGGGTGGTCTGCATTCTGGACAATCTCAACGGCGACTACGGCTGCTCCGGACCGCTGCCCGGGGCGCCGGCCGGGGTGAACCTGGTCAGCGGGGGACCGGTGGGTGCGCCGACGTTCTCCACCACCGATCGGCCGATCTTCGCCGCGGCCGGCGAGGTCAAGGCGATGCCGCCGAACACCCGGCTGAGTTTCCGTCAGGTCAGTTGCGGAGTGGACGACATCGGTACGGTGGCCTGTTTCAACAGCCGTGATCAGGTCGGGTTCGTGGTCGGGCCCAACGGCAGCTACATCAACGCCATCAGTCCACTGCTGGAACGCCCGGAAGGCACCGCGGTGCTTCCGGGGCTGCCGCCGGCGATGCCGGCGATGCCGCCGGGCTGACCCCGCTCAGAAGCGGGTGCCGTCGACCTCGTGGCCGGGTTTCTCGGCCATCAGGCCTCGGTAGGCGTCCTCGACCGTCGCGCCGTGGTTGACCACCGCGTCGACCTCGCGGGCGATCGGCATGTGCAGGCCGTACTTCTCAGCGAATTCCATGATGACGCTGGCAGCCTTGACGCCCTCGGCGACCTGGTTCATGCCGGCGATGATCTCCTGGATCGTCTTGCCCGAGCCCAGTTCCTCGCCGACGTGGCGGTTGCGGCTGCGCTTGGAGGTGCAGGTCACGATCAGGTCGCCCATGCCGGCCAGGCCGGAGAAGGTGTCGCGTTGGCCGCCGATGGCCTCGCCGAGTTTGGACATCTCACGGACCGCGCGGGTCATCACCATGGCGCGGGTGTTCTCGCCGATGCCCATCGCGTAGCCCATTCCGGTGGCGATGGCGTAGACGTTCTTCAGCGCCCCGGCGATCTCGACACCGGCGACGTCGTCGGTGGTGTAGGTGCGAAACCGCTTGGTGCGGAACATACTGGCCAGGTTTCCGGCCAGGTTGCGGTCCGGCATGGCCAGCACCGCGGCGGCGGCGTAGCCCTCGGCCACCTCCTTGGCGATGTTCGGGCCGGCCAGGATGCCTGCCGGGTGGCCCGGCAGCACCTCTTCGACGATCTGGCTCATCCGCATATTCGTGCCCTGCTCGAGGCCTTTGACCAGGCTGACCACCGGCACCCACGGGCGCAGTTCCTTGGCCAGTTCGGTGAGCACGCTGCGGAACCCGTGCGAGGGAACTCCCATCACGATGACGTCGGCGCAGTGCGCGGCCTCGTTGAAATCGTTGGTGGCGCGCAGACTTTCGGGCAGCACCACCTCGTCGCCGAGGTACTCGCTGTTGCGGTGGTTGGTGTTGATGTCCTCGGCGGTGTCGGCTGAGCGCACCCACTGCAGCGTCGGCCCGCGCCGGGCGCAGATGGACGCGACGGTGGTCCCCCAGGAGCCGCCGCCGAGCACGACGACCTTCGGTTGGCGACGATGAGATGTCATGCCGACAAACGTAGTGCCGACGGTGCGCGTTTACCGGAGGTTTGGCGTCGCAACATGCGGCGGTGTCGGGGCGGGCAGCCCGGCGCTCAGGAACCGGCACCACTTTTGCCCACCTTCGCGCGACAAGTCGCCGCTGCCACCGTTCGGTGTCGCTCGAAGGTGGGCAAAAACCCATGAACCCCGCTCAGCCTGGCGGCAATTCCTAACTGACGAGCTCGGCGGGTTTGCGCACCCGGCCGAACACCATGTCTTCGTCGATCTTGTCCAGGAAGCGGTAGTCGAAGGCGTCGGCGAAGAAGTCCTGACGGACCACCCACGGCCGCTGGGTGCCCGACTTCGGCAGCGTGTGGGCGTTGCGCTTGACGTAGCCGGCCTGCAGGTCCCACGTCGGCTTCTCCGGCATCGGCCCGGCCGGCGGGTGCGGGTAGGCGTGGGTGTAGCCGTGGGCCTTCATGTAGTCGAGCAGTTTGGCGGTGGCGCGGGCGGTGATGTCGGCGCGCAGGGTCCAGGAGGCATTGGTGTAGCCGATGCACCAGATCAGGTTCGGCACGTCCTCGAGCATGTGCGCCTTGTAGGAGAACCGGTCCTGCGGTTTGACTTCCACGCCGTCGACGCTGATCCGCACCCCGCCCAAAGCCAGCAGGTTCAGGCCGGTGGCCTTGACGATGACATCGGCGTCGAGGTGGCCGCCCGACGTCAACACGATGCCGGTCGGGTCGACGTGGTCGATGTGGTCGGTGACGACCTCGAGGGTGCCCTGGTTGATGGCTTCGAACATGTCGCCGTCGGCCACCACGCACAAGCGCTGGTCCCACGGGTTGTAGCGGGGTTTGAAGTCCCGGTCCACCGGATAGCCGGCGGGCAGCAGCTTGGTGTTCTGCCAGCGCACCAATTTCTTCATGCCGGTCGGCAGGCCGCGGGCGAACACCCAGACGATCTTCTCGAACGCCAACGAGATGGCGCGAACGATCTTGTAGGAAACCCTGTTGGGCAACAGTTTCCGGAGGGGTTGCATCCAGGGGGCAACCCTGGGCATGGAGAACAGGTAGCCGGGGGAGCGCTGCAGCATGGTCACCTTGGCGGCTTTGCGGGCCAGCGCGGGAACCAGCGAGACGGCGGTGGCCCCGGATCCGATGACCACCACCTTCTTATCGGTGTAATCCAGGTCCTCTGGCCAGTGCTGGGCGTGCACGACGGCGCCCTGGTAGGTGTCGATGCCGGGGAAGTCGGGGCTGTAGGGCTCGTCGTAGTCGTAGTAGCCGGAGCCGAAGAACACGAAGCGGCCGCGGTAGGACGTGGGTACCCCGTTCTCTTCGGCGTGGACCGTCCAGGTGTCCGTCGCCGAATCCCAGTCCGCGGAGACCACTGTGGTGTTGAAGCGGATGTGGCCGAAGATGCCGTGCTTGCGGGCGGCGTCCTCCATGTAGTCGCGGATGGCGTCGCCGTCGGCCACGTACTCCCTGCCGGTCCACGGCTCCCACGGCCAACTCAGGCTGAAGATCGAGGAGTCCGAGCGCACACCGGGATAGCGGAACAGGTCCCAGGTGCCGCCGACCCGGTCGCGTCGCTCCAGGATGACGTAGCGGGTGGACGGATCGGCCTCGGCCAGCCGGTAGGCCGCGCCGATCCCGGAGATGCCGGCACCGATGATGACGACGTCGTAGTCGCCGCCATCGGTCTCGGCGGGGCGGGCGTCTTCGGTCGGGGTGACGGTCATCGTGGTCCTCGCTGAGTGCGTTGGGGTGACATAGACCACAGTAGGCACTCCACCGGTTGGTCGGCCAGCGCCTTTGGTCCCTACCGGTAGTTGACGAACTGCAGTGCCACCTCGAGGTCGGCGCCTTTGAGTAGCGCGATGACCTGTTGGAGGTCGTCGCGCTTTTTGGAACTGACCCGGATCTCCTCGCCCTGGATCTGGGCCTTGACGCCCTTGGGGCCCTCATCGCGGATCAGCTTGGTGATCTTCTTGGCATGCTCGCTGCTGATGCCCTCTTTGATGGTCCCGCTGACCTTGTAGATCTTGCCGCTGGCCTGCGGTTCGCCGGCGTCGAAGGCCTTCATCGAGATATCGCGGCGGATGAGTTTCTCCTTGAACACATCCACGGCGGCCTTGGCGCGCTCCTCGGTGGAGGAGACGATCTCGATGACCTCGTCGCCCTTCCAGGCGATGGTGGTGTCGGTGCCGCGGAAGTCGAAACGGGTGCTCAGTTCCTTGGCCGCCTGGTTCAACGCGTTGTCGGCCTCTTGGCGGTCGACCTTGCTGACGATGTCGAAGCTGGAATCAGCCACTGGGGTTGCCTCCCTCGTGATCGGCCGGTTTGTGTCCGGGGTACATCCTCGTTGTACCCTGCTAGACGCATCAAGCCGGGTTACCCGGTTTGACCCAGGCAGGTTGCCCGAGCGGCCAATGGGAGCGGACTGTAAATCCGTCGGCGAAAGCCTACACAGGTTCGAATCCTGTACCTGCCACCAGCGTTACCCCAGCTCAGCCGGGTTGGGTGGGGTGATCAGGCCACCTGCCCCCCGAGCACCCGGCGCAGTCCGGCGGCAGCCCGGTCGCCGATCCTGCCGAAGACCAGCCGCAGGCCCAGATCGCCGATGCGCAGCGGGCCGTTCAGGCGCAGGTCTGCGTCGTAGGTGACGACCGATCCCTTGCCGTCGGGCTCGACGGTGATCCGGTCGATCGAGGTGAAGATGAGGCTGCGGGCCACCACAAGCAGGTTTCGGGGAGCGTCGTACTCCTCGGTCACGTACCGCAATGTCAGGTCCAAGACCGGACCGGCGACGGTGACGTCGAACACCGCGTCTGAGCCGCCGCCTGAGCCCTCCACCTGCTTGACGGCCTTCACACCGGGATCCCACGTCGGCGAAGTTTCGTAGATCGGCCATGTAGTCGAACGCTTCCTGCGGAGTCTTCGCGGTCCTCACCGTCGTCACGTAGCGAGCCATGTCCACTTCCTTTCCATCAAGTCCATTGTGCGCCAGCTTCTGCGGGCCTTTTGGGGGCGTTGGCCGCGCGGGGTCGTATTGTGGGGTCGCTCGGCTATCATCGAGCTGTCTGCGGCAATAGCTGTGGAAAGTGAGCCCGAGACCCGGCCGGACGACCGTGGCGCTCGGGCTTCGCGCTTTCTCTAGACCGTTCTCACTGCGACAGCGGGCAGAATCAAGGACCGCCATTGTCCACCCTTCGCCCAGCACCAAGCGAACGCATCGGGGATGCCGAGTAGCTGTTCTGTGTTTGAACGGCGGTGCGCATAGTGGAATGCATGCTCGCGGCCCACAGCATGGATGGATCGGTAGAGCAGTCGGCGATCGAACTGCACGAGGGTCTCGTCCTGATCCAACACAATCAAGGTTTCGACGTCGCTGGCGGCGGCGTCACCGATGAGCGCGGATAAACACGCTGTGCGAGCGAGCAATTGACTGCCGTGCCGACGGCCCGCGTCATAGACCGTCGCTCGAAGGTTGGCGGCGACGAGAGCCTTGGCGATGGTCTCCTTGCGGCCATCGGATTCATCTTTCATGTGGAGGCGATGTTGGCCCGGCTTGAGGAGTTCCTTGACGACAGCGCGAGCCGCGGCCAAATCATCGCTGAGCACAGAGGCGGCCACCATGACGTAATCGCGTCGCTTGGTCTCGTCGACAAAAATGTGGCGAACAGTCATGCCTTATTGCACGCACCCGAGCAGGTTCCGTGGGCAACCACTTGGATGCGTGACAGCGCTGTATCCGTCAGGTCAGCAATCGCCCCTCCTTGCATGGGCGGAACGCTATCGGGAGGGGGTGACGGCCAGCGCGAGCCATCACCGGCCCCTCACGACCCGATCGACCCCAGCCAATCCCGCCACTGCGGCGCAAGGTCGGGCGTGCTCCGGAGCAGATCCAGATACTGCCGGTCGCCGGTCTTACAGGCGAACGCCTGCACGATGGTCGCCGCCCCGGCCGGCCGCTCGATGACCTCGATCGCCTCGCCCGCGCTGACGTGGCCCTCCTCGACGATGCTCAGGTAGGCGCCGGGCCGGCGGGCCGCGGTGAAGGCCTTGATCAGGCCCGGCCGTTCCCAGAAGGCGGCGAAGGTCCGGCAGGGAATCCGCGGCACGCTCACCTGGAGGGTGGCCGAACCGATGCGCCACCGTTCCCCGATGACGGCGTTGGTGATGTCGAGGCCCTCGGTGGTGAGGTTCTCGCCGAACCGGCCGTTGCCGATCGGAATGCCCAATTCCTGCTCCCACCATCGCGCGTCCTCGCGGGCGTAGGCATAGACCGCCTGCCACGGCCCGCCGTGGTGCACCCGGTTGATCACCGAGTCGCCCTGCACCGCATGGTCGGCGAGCAGACGCGGTCCGGCAACCGGGCGCTTGTCGATCCCGCTGCGCCCATCTCTTCCGGTCCACTTCTCGCCGCGGTGCAGGTCTGCGGTCACATTCACCGACAGCAGTCGGGCAACCGGGTCCGGACGTGTGGTGTGCACACGCCCATCATGCGCCTGATCGGCCGCCCTCACCCGGGGCCGGGCATCTGTGTTTGGATCATCCCCGTGGAACGCCTCTTCAACACCGTCCTGGCCCTCAAGGAACGCGGTCTGCTGCCGGATGCGGTGATGCGGGCCCTGGTCCGGCTGATGTGCGCCCAGTGGGTCAGGACCTTCGAATGCGGCGGCGACGTCCAGAAGCAGGCCTTCTACAAGAAGAAGTACTTCGAGAAACTGCGGGCCAGCGCCGGGGCGCTGCACCAGGAGGACGCCAATATCCAGCACTACGAGGTGCCCACCCGGTTCTTCCACCTCATGCTGGGGCCCTACCTGAAGTACTCGTGCTGCCTGTTCGAGCGGGACTCCACCACCCTGGCCGAGGCCGAGGTGGCGATGTTGCACACCTTCATCGAGCAACGGCTCCAACTCGGTGAACTGCTCAAGAGCCGCGGGACCGATCCGGCTGCTCGACCTCGGTTGCGGCTGGGGCTCGCACGGCAGCTACGTGCTGGACAACTACGACGACGTGCACGTCACGTTCCTGTCCAACAGTTCCACCCAGCAGGACTTCATCAGGTCCAAGAACTCCAAGCACGAGGGCCGGTTCACCTGCGTGAAGGCCGACGCCAGCAGCTATGACCCGCCGGAGTTCGCCGCGGCGTACGACGTGATCGTGTCCTGCGAGATGCTCGAGCACATGAAGAACTACGACATGGTTCTGAAGCAAGGTCAGCTCGTGGCTCACCCCCGACGGCCGGATGATGGTGCAGATCCTGGGCAACCGGCGCTTCGCCTACGACTTCAAGACCACCGACTGGATGGGCAAGTACTTCTTCGCCGGCGGCACCATGCCCAGCCGGGACCTGTTCGAGTACTTCCTGCCGGCCGATCTGACCCAGAGCAGGGTCTGGGACGTCGACGGACGCCAGTACAGCACGCACCCTGGACGCCTGGCTGCAGCGCCTGGACGACAACAAGGCCGAATGCCTGCAGGCACTCGAGGGCGGCCCGACGTCGGCATCGGTCGCGCTGGAACGCTGGCGGATGTTCCTGTTGTTCTGCTCGGAGGTCTTCGGCTACCGCGACGGCAACGAGTGGATGGTGTTCCACTACCTGTTCGAGAAGACCCCGGAGCGAGTGTGATTCGAGTAGGCCGTGTGCCGCTGGTGTGACTGAGACCGGTTTCGCCGCCGGATCGCTTCTGCTGCAGGGATGTTGGAGCCCACAAACGAAATATGGGCCGGCAGGTTTCCCTGCCGACCCATACTCTCGCTCGGATGACGCCTACTCGGGGCGAACTCCGGTGGCCTGGGGGCCCTTGGCGCCCTGACCGATATCGAAGGTCACCCGCTGGTTCTCCTCCAGCGACCGGTAGCCGCTTCCGGAGATCTCGGAGTAGTGGACGAAAACGTCCTCAGCTCCACCGTCGGGCGCGATGAAGCCGAAGCCTTTTTCGCTGTTGAACCACTTCACAGTTCCCTGTGCCATTCTTGTACTTCTTTCATTTTCTTCGAACGGGCGTCGAAATCGGGCACCCTGCGCTAAGCGTACATGCTCGCGTCGGAAAAAGAATCACCTGTGCGAAATGCGCTGTGCGCCAATGCCGGTGTTACTTCTGCTGGTCGGAGAACACCGGGTTCTGAACCGGTTCGGCGTTGTGGTCCTGCTTGGTCGCGACGTGCTCGGACTCTGCGGGATGGGAAAAGAGATTGTCTTCCATGGTGTTCTTTCATGTCGAGGCCCGACCACACAAGAGTTGGGGGTCAGGGTGCGATCGCATCGCGCGTGAATCCAATGATGTTTCGGGGCGATCCGACCTTGACTTCAACCCTACACGGCCCCCCGCCGGGGCTCGCGTACCGGGCGGATTACCGCGATTCGGCCGGTCAGCGCCCTTACGATGCGACCAGGAACAGCCGGGCCGCCAGGAACAGCCGGCCCAGGGGAGGAGCTGACGATGGCGATCCTGCTTCCCGAGCACCCGCGGCTGGCCAATGCCGCCGAACGCCGGGTCTGCGATGCCCTGGTCGATCAACTGGCCGACGGCGACCTCATCGTCGCCGGCCAGCGGGTCACCGACCACCTCAAGGACCACGAGATCGACTTCGTCGTCGCCATCGAGGGCGCGGGCATCGTCAGCGTCGAGGTCAAGGGCGGCGAGGTCTGGCATGACGGCACCGAATGGCGCCAGAAGCGCGGCGGGCGCGAGTCACACCATCGAACCGGTGCGCCAGGCCCGCGAGGCCTGCTACGCGCTGCGGGACTTCGTCGAGTCCGACCCGCGCTGGACCCAGGGCCGGCTGCGGTGGGACCACGTCGTCGTGCTGCCCAATGTCGCGCTGCCGCAGGACTTCGATCTGCCGGACTGCCCGCGCTGGAAGGTCGTCGACCGCGACGAGCTGGACTCGCTGGCCACCCGGCTCAAAGACGTTCTGACCCAACAGGAATTGGACCGCCCGCTGCTGACCGCCGACGGTATCGAGCAGCTGCAGACCGCGCTGAGCGGACGCGGCCTGCCGCAGCGCGACGTCGTCGCCCGCGCGCTGGAGAACGAGGACGCCGCCGACATCCTCACCGACCAGCAGGCCGTCATCCTCAGCGCCGTCCAGTTGCTGCACCGGGTGGAGATCCGCGGCGGCGCCGGCAGCGGCAAGACCTTCATGGCCATGGAACAGGCCCGCCGGCTGGCCAACGCCGGCCAGCGGGTGGCGCTGATCTGCTACTCCCACGGCCTGGCCTCCTACCTCAAGCGCATCACCGCCGCCTGGCAGCGGCGCCAGCAGCCCGGCTACGTCGGGGAGTTCCACAACCTCGGCATCCAGTGGGGCGCCCCCGAGGGGCCGCCGAAGAACGAGCGCAGCATGCAGACCAGTCAGTTCTTCGAACACGACCTGCCCGCCCAGATGCTGGACCTGGCGGCCGCCCTGCCCGACGGACAGAAGTTCGACTCCATCGTCATCGACGAGGCGCAGGACTTCGCCGACAGCTGGTGGGAGCCGATACTGGCCGCGCTGCGCGACCCGGAGACCGGTGGGCTGTACGTCTTCATCGACGAGGGACAGCGGGTCTTCGACCGCCAGGGCACCCCGCCGGTGCCGCTGGTGCCGCTGATCCTCGACCAGAACATCCGCAACACCCGCCAGATCGCCAACGCCTTCCAGCCCCTGGTCGACCATCCGATGCGATTCCTCGGCGGCGACGGCCCGGAGGTGCGGTTCGTGGCGTGCGACTCCGACGAGGCGACCGCTGTCGGCGACGACCAGGTCGACGCCCTGCTCGACGAGGGCTGGCGCCCGCAGGATGTCGCGCTGCTGACCACCGGCAGCCGCCACCCGGAACAGGTGAACCGGCAGGCCGACGGCAACCAGGCCTACTGGGACAGCTTCTGGGACGCCGAGCAGGTGTTCTACGGTCACGTGCTCGGTTTCAAGGGGCTGGAGCGGCGAGCCGTCGTGCTGGTGGTCAACGACCGCTACGCCCTCGAGCGTGCGCGAGAACGCTTGTACGTCGGGCTTTCTCGGGCCCGCGACCAACTCGTGGTGTGCGGGGACCCGGACTTCATCGCGAGGACGGCGGGCCGGATCTGGCCCGGCGGCTGGGCATCCGCCGGTAGCCGCTGGGCGGGAAGCCGCCGGGTAACCGGGTGTAGTGTCGAAATGCCTGCGGTTCCTCAATCGTGTGCCCGGCTGCCTGACACGAAGGACTGGCATGGAGCCCACCGAACGGCTCCAGTAAACGGGCCTCGCGGCCGGGACGGCCAGTCCGGTCCGGGTTTCGCTGGCCGGCGTTCTGGGCGGGGAGATCGACGGAGCCTGGTGGCCGAGGACCGCGTCGATGGTGCGCGAACTTCCCGATCTGGTCGAGGCGTTGTTTCCGGCCCTCGGTGATGTCGTCGAGATCGACATCAACTGGTCGGCGGATCGTCACCCCGGTCCTGAGCACCATGTCGCCGGCGACCGCGGCGAAGATCGGCCGGACCGCACCGCATCACCGACTGATGGTGCTGGTGGGCAGTGGTGCATCGCCCGCTCTGGTGGTGCCGTCGATGACGTCCGGCGCGCTGGCCATGATGGTGCTGCGGCAGGCGGCCGCCCGGCACATCCCCGAGTGATTCGGGACGCCGGCATATGACGCCGCCGACCGGGTCATGCGGGCCGCGCAGGCCGACAGCGTCGCCTGGATCGCCGAGCGAGCCGAACACAGTGTGGCCGGCTCGTCGGCGAATCCCGAAAAGGTCTAGACCGCAGCCGATCCCGCTTCGCGGGACGACCTGCGCCGGTGGGCCGATCGGGCCGGGCGGGCCTGCGGCGAACCCGGGAACCGCGACGGCGCTGCGGCCGTACCGTTGCCGCCGCCGGACCGGCGGGGTGGCGGTGCGCTGCTGCACCGGCTGCGGGGCCGGCGATCTGATAGGGCGCCAACTCGCCGACCAGATCCAGCACCGCGGCCGAGTCGGCCCTCACCGGCTGCGGGGCGGCCTTGATGCCGGCCTTGCGCAGCAGCACCTGGGTGTCCCTGCGCTGCTCGGGCAGCACCACGGTCACGACGTCGCCGGCGCGGCCGGCGCGTGCGGTCCGCCCGGAGCGGTGCAGGTAGGCCTTGTGCTCGGCGGGCGGGTCGCAGTGCACCACGAGTTCGACGTCGTCGACGTGGACACCGCGGGCGGCGATGTCGGTGGCGACCAGCACGCGCGCGGTGCCCGCGGTGAACGCCGCCAGGTTGCGGTCGCGGGCCGGCTGGGACAGGTTGCCGTGCAGGTCCACCGACGGGATACCCGCGTCGGTCAGCTGCCTGGCGAGCTTGCGGGCCTGATGTTTGGTGCGCAGGAACAGGATTCGCCGTCCGGTGCCGGAGGCCAGGATCTGTACCAGCTTGCGCTTGGCGTCGACGCCGTCGACGTGGAAGACGTGGTGGGTCATCGCCGCGACGGGGGAGTTCTGGCTGTCGACCGAATGCGAGACCTCGTTGCGCAGGAACCGGGTGACCAGCTTGTCGACCCCGTTGTCCAGGGTCGCGGAGAACAGCATGCGCTGCCCGCCGGCCGGGGTGGCCGCCAGGATCCGGGTGACGCCGGGCAGGAAGCCGAGGTCGGCCATGTGGTCGGCCTCGTCGATCACGGTGATCGCGACGTCGTCGAGGCTGATCAGCCGTTGGCGCATCAGGTCCTCGAGGCGGCCGGGGCAGGCGACGACGATGTCGACGCCGGAGCGCAGTGCCGACTCCTGACGGCTCTGCGGACACCCCGCCGAAGATCGTGGTGACCTTCAGCCCGTAGGCGCTCGCCAGAGGGGTCAGCGTCGCGGTGATCTGGGTGGCCAGCTCCCGGGTGGGGGCCAGCACCAGACCGGCCGGCCGGTTGGGCTGGCGCTTGTGCTCGGCCAGGCGTGCGACCAGCGGGATCGCGAAGGCCAGCGTCTTGCCGCTGCCGGTCTTGCCGCGGCCCAGGACGTCGCGTCCGGCCAGGGTGTCGGGCAGCGTCTCGACCTGGATCGGGAAAGCATGGGTGAGACCGGCCGCGGTGAGCGCCTGCACCAGTGGTGCGGGCACGCCGAGGTCGGCGAAGGTATTTTCGGTGGTCATGGGATTGGTGCCTTTCAGGCATCGGGTGTGCCAGGGCGCACGACGATGGTCGGCTGCCAAGCACATGGGGTGGCGAGATTGCCGGTGGGCAATATCGATCGCCGCGAGACGTGTTGCGCTGGTGCGCACTCATCAATCGAACTCGGCACTCCGGCCTGTAGGCCGGTGCCGGTGGAATGAATGTTCCACGACGTGTCGGCGGCACTGGTGTGCTTCCGACTTGGGGTGAGCCTAACACCCCGGACTGTTCCGCGGCGGGTGCGATGCCTCACATCCCGGACTCGCCGCCGGTGCCGAACCCCTGGTCGGCGGTTTGCCAAATCCGCTTCCCGCAGGTCCGGCGGCGCTGTTCTGAACGGTCCCGGAATGTGATTATGATTCGAGGGTCAACGGTGACGTGTGACCCCTTGGACAACTGCCTGGAGTGATTCGGTGATCCTTCCCCGCCGTGCGCGGACAGCAAGTCCGTGGTCGTGGTGACCTTGCTGGCGGGCGTGCTGGTCAGCGACGTAGCGGGGTTACCCGGCTGCCGGGGCGGCTGCAATACGCCCACCGCGACTGCGGCGGCGGCTAAGTGCCGCCGGCCAAGCCCCGTCCCCCGGTGCTCGGGGTGTCGCCGTTCGACGGTGCCGAGAAGATCAACCCGCTGGACAAGCCGGTGGTCGATGTCCTCGACGGCACCATCACCGAGGTCTCGTTGTATGACGACTGGGGTAACTCGGTCGACGGCAAGCTGTCGCAGGACCGCACGTCCTGGGCGCCGACCCAGCGGCTGAACTTCGCGCGGTCCTACACGATGACGGTCAACAGCAAGAGCACCAGCGGGGTGCCGCTGTCCCGGACCACCACGTTCGACACCATCGTGCCGAACAACTACGTGCACCCCTACATCGAGGTGCAGGGCGGTTTCGCGCCCAACCCCGACGTGCGCTATGGCGTGGCCACCATCGTCGTGGCGCATTTCGACGAGGCGATCGGCGACAAGGTCCTGGCCGAGAAGAACATGATCGTGCGCACCGATCCGCCGGTGCAGGGCTCGTGGAACTGGATCAGCGACTCCGTCGCGCACTGGCGACCGGAGAACTACTACCCTGCGGGCACCCGGATCGATGTCGACCTCAACGTGTTCGGCCTCAAACTCGGCGACGGCCTCTACGGTCAAACCGACGCGCAGGCGAACCTGACCATCGGCGCTGCGCACCTCGCCGTCGCCAACGACATCACCAAGCAGGTCAGCGTTTTCGACAACGGCCGGCTGGTGCGCACCATGCCGACCTCGATGGGCCGTGGCGGCACGTCGATCATCGGCGGCAAGAAGTTCCACTGGTGGACCCCGCCGGGGATCTACACCGTCCTGGACAAGGGCGAGGTCGTGACCATGGACTCGGCGACCTACGGGATTCCGGTGGGTTCCGCGACAGCTACAACCGCAAGATCGGCTGGGCCACCCGGATCAGCACCGACGGCGTCTACCTGCACCAACTCAACGACACGATCTGGGCGCAGGGCAACACCAACCTCTCGCACGGTTGCCTGAACCTCAACACCGAGAACGCCAAGTGGTACTTCGACTTCGTCCAGCCCGGTGATCGGTCGAGATCCGCTACACCGGCGGTCCGCCGCTGACGGTGGCCCAGGGCGGGGACTGGTCGGTTCCGTGGAACGACTGGGTCAAGGGCAGCGCGCTGTCACCCACCCATGCGTCGCCGCCCCCGCCGTCGGCCGTCGAGACCCTGACCGCACCCGGTCCCTGACCGATCCCGGTCGCGGCTCCCGAGTCACATCACTTCCATGGTGGATGACCACCCTTTCGCGGTGGGATGACCACCCTTTTGCCCACCTCCGGCAAGCGACAATCCCTGTCCTTAGTGGAGCGTGTCTAAAGTCATTTGACGGCGGGGGTTTGGGATAATCATGTATGCGAATTGCGCCTCTGGCATTGCGTGAGGGTGACCGGGAGACTCTGGTGTCACTGACCCGGTCCTCCACGGTGGCAGCAGGCCTGGCCCAGCGGGCCAGGATTGTGCTGCTGGCCGCCGACGGGGTCTCCAACACCGAGATCGCCTCGCGGACGGGGGTTTCGCGTCCGACGGTGATCTCCTGGCGGGGTACGGTACGCCGAATCGGGACTGGAGGGCCTGTCTGACCTTCCCCGGTCAGGCCGGCCCCGCGAGCTCGATCATCAGGCGATCGTGTCCGCCACGCTGGTGCCTCCGCCAGCGAAATTCGCTGTCACGCATTGGAGTTCACGGCTTCTAGCCAAGCACCTCAAGATCAGCTTCTCGGCGGTGGCCAAAGCGTGGCGGGAGTACGGGATCCAGCCCTGGCGCACGGAAACCTTCAAGTTCTCCACCGACCCCGAATTGATCGCCAAGGTCACCGACGTGGTCGGGCTCTACCTCGACCCGCCCGAGAACGCCATTGTGCTGTGCGTGGACGAGAAGTCCCAGATCCAAGCCCTCGACCGCACCCAGCCGATGCTGCCGATGCAACCCGGCCGGGCCGAGCGGCGCACCCATGACTACGTCCGCCACGGCACCACGACGCTGTTCGCCGCCCTGGAAGTCGCGACCGGCCAGGTCACCGGCCTGTGCCAGGACCGCCACCGCCACCAGGAGTTCCTGCGCTTCCTCAAGCACCTCGCCCGCGCCTACCCCGACCAGGAACTGCACCTGGTGATGGACAACTACGCCACCCACAAGCGACTCGAGGTCCGCAACTGGCTGGCCGACAACCCCCGCATCCACGTCCACTTCACCCCCACCTCGGCATCCTGGCTCAACCTCGTCGAAGTCTGGTTCGGCATCATCGAACGCCAAGCCATCCACCGCGGCACCTTCGGCAGCGTCCGCGAACTGACCACCGCCATCCGCGCCTTCATCAACGGCTGGAACAAACGCTCCCACCCCTTCGTCTGGACCAAAACCGCCGACGAGATACTCAAAAAGGCCAATCGTCAAATGATTTCAAGCACGAGCCACTAGCATCAGCCGCGGAGGGGAACTATGGATCGGGCGCATTCCGGTCGGAGACCGCATGTTCTCGTACTGGTCGAGAATCTCTCAGTGCCTTTTGACCGCCGGGTGTGGCAAGAGAGTCGGGCGTTGACTGATGCTGGATTTGCGGTCACGGTGATCTGTCCCACCGGAGGTCACCAAGACAATCTCCGCGAGGAAGTCATCGACGGGGTCCGAATCCTGCGCTATCCGCTGCGCCCTGCCGCGGGTGGGCCGATTGGGTATCTCCGCGAGTACGGCCTAGCGCTGTGGCATACGTTGAGGCTCGCGTTTAAGGTCCGAAGGCAGGGTCCGATCGATGCCGTGCATGCGTGCAATCCGCCCGATCTCCTGTTCCTTGTCGGCTTGGCCCTGCGCCCGTTCGGTGCGCGTTTCGTCTTCGACCACCATGATTTAGTGCCGGAGCTGTTTCAGGCGCGGTTCCCGCGTTCCTCGGTGATGTTGTATCGAGCGACCAGGCTCGTTGAGCGGCTGACCTTCGCCGCCGCTGACGGGGTGATTTCTACTAATGAGAGCTACCGGCGAGTAGCTATTGAGCGCGGGAAGGTGCGTCCCGATCGAGTGACCGTTGTCCGCAGCGCGCCCGATTTAAGCCGTTTCACCCAATGGCCGGCCGACGACAGCCTGCGCCGTGGCAAGCGATATCTGCTCGCGTACCTTGGCGTGATGGGACGGCAGGATTGCGTCGACTATGCATTGCGGGCGCTGAAACTGCTGCGCGACAACCTCGGCCGGGAGGATTTCTACTGCATTTTTATGGGTGCCGGCGACAGCTATGACGACATGGTCGCGCTCAGCAAAAAGTTGGGCGTCGATGATGTTGTCGAGTTCCCTGGCTGGGTTTCTGACGAATACATCCAACCCTGTCTCTCGACCGCCGACGTCTGCCTGTCTCCGGACCCCCGAAACCCCCTAAACGACGTTTCGTCTATGAACAAGGTTGTCGAATATATGGCAATGGCACGACCGATTGTGTCCTTCGAGCTCACTGAGACACGCCACTCAGCAGGCGAGAGTGCAGTCTACGCGCCGGCCAACGACGAAATGGCTTCGCGCAAGCGATCAGCGATCTCCTCGACGAGCCCACACGGCGGACCGAGATGGGGCAATTCGGGCGGACGCGCTTGGAGGAGCAGCTGTCTCTGGGACCTTTCTCGTCAACAACTAGTCACGTTCTACAAGAATTTGATCCCAGACGGTACGTAGCGGGCAAGTGGCATCTGTGATTTGACCTGCTTGACGAGCCGGTTGAGACCTTCGGTTCGGGCGTTGGTCAGTCCGGTGTGCAGGAACGCCAGGATGGCCGGCCACCAGGTCTCGATCGTGGTGGCCAGGCGGTGCAGTTCGGGGATGTTGGTGTCGGCGCACCAGCTGTAGAAGCGGTGGAGCCGGGTGCGGATCTCGGTGTCGTCGGCGCGGTCGCGGGCAGCCGCCAAGAGTTGGCGCAGTTCCTCTTTGGCGATGTAGGCGGACAGGATTTGACAGCTCGGGTCGGGTGGATATCACGCTCAGTGGGGGCCGTCGTTCCGGTTCTGGGTGAGCCACCGTTCCGTTGAGGGGTGAGCCGTTGTGCCGGTGGGTGAGCCGTTGTGCCGGTGGGTGAGCCGCGTGGGCTCGGTGGCTGTATGGCCGGTGGGGCGGATGACCAACTGGACCGCCCCACCGGCAGCTGGTCAGCTGGGCAGGCCGAAGTGCTTGCGCATTGATTCGTCGCAGCTCAGCACGGTGGCATGGGCGTTGGTGGTGATGCGGTCGATGATCGCGTCGGCGAGGATCTTCTCCTCCATGCGGTCGTGCCACTGGCCCGGTGGGAGCTGGGTGCAGTAGATCGTCGATGCCGTTTTATGCCGGCGGTCGATCAGGGTGTGCAGCTGTTGGATCTGCTGGCGGCTCGGCGTGGTGAGGAACCAGTCATCGATGATCAACAACTCGACCTTGACCAGGGTGTCCAGGCAGCGTTTGCGCTCCCCGGTGCGTTCGGCGATGGTGAGTCGGTCGAACAGTTCACCGGCCGGCAGGTAGAGCACGCTGCGGTATTGCTGGCAGGCCTTGTTGCCCAGCGCGCAGGCCACGTAGGTCTTCCCGGCGCCGGTCGGGCCCTGCAGGATGACGTCTTGGCGGTTTTGCAGGTAGTTGCCGACCGCGAGGCGGGCGATCAACTCGTTGTCCACGCTGCGGCCGGGCATGGCGGTGATGTCAGCGATGTCGGCGGCGGGTTGGGCCAGTGCTGCGTGTCGGCGTAGTCGTTGCAGCTTGCTGTTGCGCCGGCGTTCGTATTCCCAGTCCACGGCCATCTTGACCATCTCCGGGCCGGTGGGCGTTCGCCCACCGGCGACCGCGGCGAGGTTCTCGAAGTACTCGGCCATGCCCGACAGGCGCATCGCCTTGAGCCTGTCCAGGGTCTGCACGTCGATCATGAGTGCTCCCCGCTCTGGCCGTAGTAGCCGGCGCCGCGCACGAAGCCGGCATCACCGAGGGAGGCCACCGGTGGCGGATCGCTGGGTTGCCATCCGGCCCAGAGTTTCTTGATCAGCGTGTAGGACGGCGCCGGTGTCGCCTGAAGCGCCCGGGCGCAGGTGTCTTCGAGTCGGGTGGCACCGCCGTGGCGTTTGGCCAGCGACATCACCCCCAAACACGAGCGGTAGGACTGCTCGACGATCGTGTGGGAGGCCAGAATCGCCTGGATCGCCGCCACGGTGTTCGCACCGATAGTGGCCGCCCACTGCTCGAAGCGGGCCGGGTTCCAATCGGCCAGTCGGTGCCGATGCCCGGCAGGCATGTGCTCGGCCACGGTGGAATACCGGCCTCGGACACCAGTGAACCGGACATGGCTGGCCACGCGGTCGGCGCCGGCGAAGACCTCCACGGTGCCCGAGGCCACCCGCACATCCAGACTCTGCCCGATCAGCGCCGAGGGCACGGAGTAAAAATTTCGGTCCACCTGAATGTGATAGTTCGGTCCTGGCTTGGCTTTTCGTAGATCCGCCAACTCGAACCGCACCGGCGGCAACGGATGCAGCAGGGGCGCCTCGTCGCGCAGGAACACGATCTGCCTGGAGTCCTCCCGCTTCTGAAACGGACGCGCATTGATCTGCTCGACCACGTCAACGATGGCCTCGTTCAACTCGGCCAGACCCACGAACCGCCGATCACGCAGCACCGCAGCGACCTGGTTGGCCACGAAACGCACGCTGCCCTCCACGACCGGCTTGTCACGCGGCCGCTTGACCCTGGCCGGAACGATCGCAGTGCCGTAATGCTCAGCCAGGCCGGCATAGGCAGGGTTGAGCACCGGTTCATACCGGTCGGCCCGTGAGACGCCGGTGCGCAGATTGTCCGGGACCAACAACCGGGCCACACCGCCAAAGGCCTCAAAGGCGTGCACATGGGCATCGATCCACGACACCAGCGTCATATCGGTGAACGCCTCCACGTAGGTGAAGGCCGAAAACGACAGGGCGGCCACGAACAACCACGCCGGGGTCGCCGCACCGGTCAGCGGATCGGCGAAGCTCATCGCATCACCGGCCCAGTCGACCTCCACGGACTCACCCGGGGTGCGCACGATCCGCATCGAGGCCCCCGTCACGGCCACCCAGCGACGGTACTGTTCGTTGAAGAACGAGTACCGATACGGCACCCCACCGGCGGCCCGGCACGCCGCGACGTACTCATTCCACAACAACAGCAACGTCACCGACGGCCGCCCGAGCTCGCGGTGCACATACTCGAAATCCGGCTGCACACGATCGGAATCCGCCTTGATCGGGGCAGGCAACAACCGGTGGCGGACCTCGTCAGCAGCGAGGTCCGCCACCTCCCCGAAACCCACCCCGGCCGCATTCGCCGCAGCGAACACCGCCGCCACCGTGTTCCGCGAGCAACCCAGCACCTCGGCGATCCCGCGCTGACTCACCCCCTCCGCCCGCAACCGAAGGATCTGTTTGTAGTCGACCATCGAAGGCGACCCCTTTCATCACGTCCACGCCCCAATGACGCGGACCGACGAACGGTCCCACCCCCAACACCAACAGCGGCGCCACGGCTCACCCGACAGCACCGCAACGGCTCACCCCGCAACGGAACAGTGGCTCACCCAACCCCGGAACGACGGCCCTCACCAGCCGTAATATCCAGCAGGCGTTGGCCGGTCACCTCCAGCCCGAGCTCATCGAGGCGGCAGAACGTCGTCAGGTCAGGGCAAGCGAAGGTAGCCTCAGGCACGTCGAGGTCTTTCAGATAGGGCGTGTAGGAACCCCCATCATCGGAAGACCTCGACACCTACCCCGGCAATGACGCGCCGATCAGTCCTACACCCCCATCTGTGAAGAGCCCGTAATAGGTTCTCGGAGCGATCGCACACCCGTGCTCAGACAGGGTGCGGCAGATCGGAGCGACTCCGAAACGAGCGCGGTGCTCATCGATGAACCCACAGATCAACGCAGTCGCGGGTCGGTGAAAGTCGGCCCGGGACGCGGTGACAACTGTTGGGGGTTGTTCCGTTTTCCCGGGCCGCTTCCCGAACCCGGGTTGTGTCCAGCAGAGTGGTGTACGAGTCGGAGCTGATCGCAGTCACCGGCGTGTCGTAGCCGAGTGATTGAAGGTCATCGCGTGATTCTTCGAGAGACCCGTCAAAGTCACTCGAGCAAAGGAATCAACGCGATGACCAACGCCCACAATATCGACCTGTCCGCTGTGCTGGCCGATCGACTCGCCACGGCCCATCCCGACGTGCTGCGCGAACTGCTGTCCACGTTCATCCACGCCCTGATGGGTGCTGAAGCCGATGCGCTGTGTGGGGCCGGCTACGGCGAGCGCAGCAGCGAGCGCACCAACTCCCGCAATGGCTACCGGCAGCGCCAGTTCGACACCCGCGCAGGCACTTTGGAGCTGGCGATCCCCAAGCTGCGGACGGGCTCGTATTTCCCGGACTGGCTGCTGGAACGCCGCAAACGTGCCGAGCGGGCGCTGACCACGGTGGTGGCCACCTGCTACCTGCTCGGGGTGTCCACCCGCCGGATGGACAAGCTGGTCGAGACCCTGGGCATCACCGGTCTGTCGAAGTCGCAGGTCTCGGTGATGGCCAAGGAACTCGACGCCGCCGTGGAGGCCTTCCGCAGCCGGCCGCTGGATGCCGGCCCGTACACCTTCGTCGCCGCCGACGCCCTGGTGCTCAAGGTCCGCGAGGGTGGGCGGGTGGTCGGCGTGCACGCGCTGATCGCCACCGGGGTCAACGCCGAAGGCCACCGCGAGATCCTCGGCATCGACGTGTCCACCGGTGAGGACGGGGCGGGCTGGCTGGCGTTCTGGCGGTCGCTGACCGCCCGCGGCCTGTCCGGGGTCAAACTGGTCACCAGCGACGCCCACGCCGGGCTGGTCGCCGCGATCGGGGCCACGCTGCCCGGGGCGGCCTGGCAGCGCTGCAGAACGCACTACACGACCAATCTGATGGCCATCACGCCCAAAGCCTCCTGGCCGTGGGTGCGCACGCTGCTGCACTCGGTGTTCGACCAGCCTGACGCCGAATCCGTTGCCGCGCAATATGATCGCATCATCGACGCCTTGTCCGACAAGCTCCCCAAGGTCGCCGAGCACCTGGAGAATGCCCGTGCGGACCTGCTGGCCTTCACCGCGTTCCCCAAGCAGATCTGGCGCCAGATCTGGTCCAACAATCCCCAGGAACGTTTGAACCGGGAAATCCGTCGCCGCACCGACGTCGTCGGCATCTTCCCCGACCGCAACTCCCTGATCCGCCTCGTCGGGGCGGTGCTGGCCGAACAACACGACGAGTGGGCAGAGTCCCGCCGCTACCTCGGCCTGGAAGTCCTCAGCAAATCACGTGCCGTTACCGGCACCCCAACAGAACAGGAGGCCACCGCGGCGGCACTGACCGCCTGAACCAACCCGTCGAAGAATCACGCGACGAACTCGTACACCACGCCCCTGGACTTGACCCGAACCCGGCGTGCACCTTTCAATGCACCGGGCTCTCCACAGGACCCGGTCAGGCTGCTGTGGTGTGTCTCCTCGGTGAGTGGCCAGGGCGAGGGGATGACCGAACCGCGGTAGCGGTAGCGGGTGGTGCCGATCTTCGCGAGGTCGATCAGCACCCGTTCCTCGGTGGCTGGCCACCAGCCGCCGCCGCAGTAGCGGCGGCGCAGCTGCTTCCCAGGTCGACTTGCGGTGTTTACGGCGCATCCATCGCCATACCGTCTGCCACGTGTAGTGGCTGAGGTAGGAGAAGGTCGCCGAGGACACCCCGGCCCGGAAGTAGCCCGCCCAGCCCCGCAGCGTCGAATTGATCCGGCGCAGCAGGTCATCGAGCGGCTGGTTCGGTTCGACTGCTCGGCGCAGCGTCTTGATCTTCCGTTTAGCCGCCAGCACGGCCTTGGTACTCGGATAGACGTAGACGTAGTAGCGGCTGGTGCCCCGTCTTGCGGTGGCGTTGGATGCGCCACCCGAGGAAGTCCAGCCCCTCGTCGATATGGGTGATCAGCGTCTTCTCCGGTGACAGACGCAAGCCCCATCGTCGCCAGCACGGCGGCGATGCCCTCCCGTAGTGCTTCGGCGTGGGCTTGAGTGCCGCGCACCATCAGACACCAGTCGTCGGCGTAACGGATCAGCCGAAAGTTCGGCTGTCCACGGCGAAGTCGTCTGGCGCGCTCGTAGATGCCGGTCGCCGGGCCACCCGGCAGTCCGGCGATGTGCTCATCGAGCACCGACAACGCCACATTGGCCAACAACGGCGAGAGGATTCCACCCTGCGGAGTTCCCGCGGTGCTGTCTTCCAGCAAGCCTGCCTCGTTGAGGATGCCCGCCTTCAGGAACGCCTTGACCAGTCCCAGCACCCGGTTGTCCCCGACGCGACGACGCACCCGCTCCATCAGGGCAGTGTGGTCGATCTCGTCGAAGCAGGCCTTGATGTCACCCTCGACGACCCAGTCATAACACCTGGGACGCGTCGCGAGGTAACGCACCTCGGCCACCGCGTCATGAGCCCGGCGATTCGGGCGGAAACCGTAGGAACACGGCAGGAAATCCGCCTCGAAAATCGGCTCCAGCACCAACTTCAATGATGCCTGGACCACCCGGTCGGCCACGGTCGGAATCCCCAACCGGCGCAACTTGCCGCCGCTCTTGGGGATCATCCGCTCACGCACCGGTAACGGGCGGAAACTGCGGTCCTTCAACTGCGACCGCAGCTCGTCGAGGAACACCTCGACGCCCTGCCCGGCGGCGATGGACGACGCGCTGCGCCGATCCACCCCGCGCCGTGGCGGCACCCTTGTTTCCGCTGCACCCGATCCCACGCCACCAGCAAGAACGCAGGATCGGCAACGAGGTTGAACAGATCATCGAACCGGCGACGAGGATCATCGACAGCCCAACGGTGCAGCTTGGTTTGGATCTTCAGTACCCGTTGGCGCGCCAGTATCAGCGCCGCCTCGAGTTCGTCGGTATTCACCGCCGACAACACCACCCTCCTGACATTCCCGTACTTCTGCTGCATGTCTTGCTGACCCCCTTGGCCCTGTGACCGCCTCTCTCGGTCTCCAGCGGCGGGCACGTCACCGCCCGCGACTACTACGGGGTCTCCGCCCCACCCGATAGCGGTCCCATCGACTCTGAACGTTTGAGTCTTCTCATCCCGCCCGACTGGATGTCGGGTCGGACGAACGGTCCCGCACAGGTGGTTCCCACGTTCACCAGGTCATCGATCGGCCAGGGAGGCACCCAGCTCTACTCCGGCAGCATCGCCACGGCTACGCCACAGACCTTCACCGTGGCCTCCTCACCGCTGGAGAAAGACGGCTTCGGAGTCGACACCCCACCGGGGGTGACGTGCACTGCAAACCGGCCCATATCCACCAGGTTGGAGCCGGCTTCGCGGTTACGGAGCTTCTACCACTGGTTCGCTTGCGCTGTACCTTCTGACCTCGCTCGACGAGCCCGCACCGTCTGGCAGTCCCAGCACGGCTCGCCTTCTCGGGGCCGCTTGCCGCCAACCGTCGTCGTTCCCGACGATCGGCTGCCCCGACGCTTCATCAGGCCGCTGCGACGGCCCGACGGAGACGGTCTCTCACCACCTCTCGATTCACCCAGCGCCTCGTGGCGCACCTCTCCCGCGCGAAGAAACTGTCGCCGCCTTGAGGATTTCGACGGTCTGCTCCAGTTCGCGGTTCTTCTTTCGAGCTCCCGCAACTCCTTGCTTTCCCCGGTCGACAGCCCGGGGGCCTGGCCGCTGTCAACCTCGTCCTGGTTGACCCGCAGGGTCTCAGCGACTTCATTCCCAACCGGGCGGAGATTGCCTTCATCGCCGCCCATTCGGTGTCGTACTCATCGCGATGCTCCCGAACCAACCGGACCGCCTTGGCCCTGATCTCCGGGGTGTATTTGCTTGGCATCGTGCCATCCTTCCCACAAAAGAAGGTGTACATCAAAGCCGGGGTGGTTCACCGCGACCGAAAGGAACCACTGGCGCACCGCCTCGGCCCGACTGCCCAACACCCGCAACCAGCGCCGGACCGTGCACCCCGGAATACCCACCGCAGTAGCGATGCGCCGGTGACCCTCACCGGCGGCCTTGGCCTTCAGCACCGCCCAGATCAGCTCCGCGGAATAGGCTCTGCGCAGCAACAACGACACCGGCAACAACACATGCGTCACCGCGCACCCGCGGCCGCGAGACTGGCGAGGCCGCACCGGATCGGCCAGCCCCATCACCCGGCGTGACCGCGCGAAACCCCACCCGGCCAGCACCCCATCCGGGCACGACGGACACGACAGCTCCAGCAATACGTCGCG